>NZ_VXCV01000014.1:0-122263 GCF_052850635.1 Pseudomonas sp. 1176_21 | reverse complement strand
TCCGGCGGGCATCGCCCTGACCACGCCGCGCTCGACGCATGTCGCGACCGGTGAACACCTGGCGTTGAGCAGCACCGGGCATACGAGCCTATCGATCGGCAAGCGGCTGCTGGCCAGTGCCAGCCAGGGCATGCGGCTGTTCGTGCAGAACATGGGCTGGCGGTTGGTGGCGGCGTCGGGCGACATCGATATCAAAGCGCTGAAAGACAACATCAACCTGCTGGCCAAGCTCGACATCACCGCCAATGCCGACCGCATCACCCTCACCGCCAAGACCGAACTGGTGGTGCAGGGCGGCGGCAGTGCCACCACCTACAACGCCAGCGGCATCACCCACGTGACCACCGGGCCGTACACCGCGCACGCGGCGAACTTCGCCCATGTGGGGCCCAAGAGCCTGGCCGGCACCTTCCCCGAGCCGCCGAAACCGGGCAAGGGCGATCTGGAGTTGCTGTACCAGTACGCCAACAGCAAAGGCGTGAAAACCGGCGACTACAACGTGACCGACGCACTGGGCAAATCGATCAAGGGTACGCTCGACGCCGACGGCTTCAACCTCGCCAGCGGTGCCGCCCTCGGCCCGCTGTGGGCCGACTTCGGCCTGGACCCGGCTGACACCTGGGCCGAAGCCAGCCACTTTGGCGCCAGCACGTGGCCGCTCAGCCCCTCACTCGACGATATCGCACCCGGCCAGCAATCAGTGGTCGGCGAGGTGCTGGGCGCGGCCAGGGATGGCCTGGAGAACGGCAAGGCACTGGTGCAGCAAGGCATGGACAAGGGCAAAGGACTGGTACAGGACGTTATGGCACAAGGAAAGACAATGGCCCAGGGCCTCATGGGCCCCGGTGGCTCTGCAGTGATGGACGATGGCAAGGCGCTTGCGGGCAGCGGGCTGCAACTGGCCAGAAGTGGCCAGGCGGCCTTGCAGCAGGCACAGCAGGTGGGCGCTGCACTCAAGGGCGAGCCCGCCGCGATGGCCGGCCTGGCCAGTAGCGTGGTGCCCGGCGCAGCGGCGTCGCTGAAAGCGGCAAGGGCGCTCAAGACCTTGCCCGGTCTGGCCCAGCCGACCTTGCCGAGCAGCCCGGCCAAGGCTCTGGCCAGCCGCGAGGTGCTGGCATGAGCGAGTCCGCCAAACCCCGCGAACCCCAGGTCGCGGTCGCCCCGCTCAACACCATCGACGCCAAGGACGTGGGCCGCGGCGCCGCCGAATTCGACGCCTGGCTGCAATCGATCAGTGGTGGCACCGTCACCCTGGAGCGCATCAAGTCCGTGGCCGGCGCCTTGCCGGTGGTGGGCAACATCATGGCCCTGGTGGATGCACTGGGGGACGTGGTCACCCTGGTCAAGAGCAAGCAGCGCGAGGTACTGGACTGGGTCAGCCTGGGCATCAACCTGATCGGCGTACTGCCGGCACCGCCGACCATGGCGGCCGCGCGCATGAGCCTGCGCCCGACGTTGTTCCTGGTGCGCCAGGAGCTGCGCAACAGCGCCAAGATGCTGCTGGGCGACTCGCTTATCCAGGTGCTGATCGGCCATTTGAACGCCACCATCGCCGGCACCATCGACGACTTCGTCACCCAGGCCAAGCCCAGGCTGGCCGAGATTCTTGACGCGGCGGGTGCGAAGGGCACCCAGATGCTCGGCGAAATCGCCGACGGCCTGGACGCCGTGGCCACCGGCCAGCTCGATGCCAGGAGCGACCGCACGGCGATGAGCCAGCAATTGTCTGCGGCTGGCGACCAGCTCACGCACAGCCCCAGGGCGGCGATCAGGAATATCTTCGGTGCGATGCACAGTGCCTGCAAGGCTGCGGGCAAGGGGGTGGTGAACAGCGCCGTGAGCAAGCTGGTGTCGGATGACATCAAGGCTCAGGTACTGGCCCAGACCGGGCAGTTGCGCAAGCTGGGGCCGGAGTTGGCGCGCCAGTTGAACAGGCTGGCGGACCCGTCGCTGGCGATGAGCATCGGTTCGATGCTCAATGTGCTGGACGGCGCCGTGAAGGGCTTTCGCAAGCGCAACAAGAACGGGCAGTCGGGCGTGAGCAAGCCGGGCACCGTGACCCAGGTGGAACGGGAGAAACCCAAGGGGGAGCTGGGGGCGACGGCCAGGCAGCATGAGGCCGTGGCTTCGACCAGCCCGCTTCCAGATACCTGCCCGATCCCGCGCCCAGCGCCCAAGGCGCACTCAGGCAACCACATCAGCTTTGCCCTGGGTTCGGAATTCATCATCCATACCGACTTCAGCCTGCCGGGTGCATTTCCCATCGAGTGGCAGCGTATCTACCACTCGCGCCTGGCCGAGTACGACCAAGGCAACCTGGGCGCTCGCTGGGTCACGCCGTTCACCACCTGCATCGATGTGGTCGGCACGGGTCTACTGTTTCACGACTACGATGGCCGTAGCCATGCGTTCGACCTGCCCAAGGTCGAGAAGGCGCAGTACAACGCTATCGAAGACCTGCTGCTGGTTCGCAGTCGTGAAGACGAACTGGTGATCTGCCGCGGCTTCGTGCGCAAGGAACACTATCTGCGCGTGGGCGAGCGCTACTACCTGCAGAAGATCCTGTTGCAGAACGATGCCGGCTGCATGCTGCATTACGAGCATCGGCACGAGGGCCGGCCGGTACTGTCCGACATCATCACCTTTCAAGGCGACATGAGTGACGTGCTGCGTCACCTAGGCACCCTGATCGATGACCATGGCCGTATCACCGGCCTGTGGGAAATGCGTGACGGCCAACCGCTACGCCAACTGTGTGCCTATCACTACGATGCCCATGGCGACCTGGTCGCCGCGCAGGATGAACACGCAGGCACCTGGCACTACCACTATCAAAATCACCTGGTGACCCGTTACACCGACCGTACCGGCCGGGGCATGAACCTGGAGTGGAAGGGCAGTGCGTTCGATGCCAAGGCCATCCGCGAATGGGCCGATGACGGCAGCTACGAGTTGCACCTGGAGTGGGACAGCAACATTCGCCTCACCTACGTCACCGACGCCCATGGCCAGGAGACCTGGTACTACTACGACATCCTTGGACATCTGTACCGTGTGCGTTACCCCGACGAGCGCTCGGAGTGGATCTTTCGCGACGAGCGCAAGCACATCGTTCGGCATGTCCACGTCGATGGCAGCGAAGACCGTTACGACTACGACGAGCAAGGCAGCGTGGTGCGGCATATCCGTGCCGACCACAGCCAGGTTCACTTTGCCTACGATGACCGCCGTCGCCCGATCAGGATCCGCGACGCCGAGGCCGGTGTGTGGGAGCGCCAGTACGACCTCAAGGGCAACCTCAGCGAAACCGTCGACCCGCTGGGCAACAAGACCGAGTTCGCCTACACACCCTCCGGTCTGGTCAAGGCGATCAAGGACGCCAACGGCAACGAAAAGGCGCTGGTGTACAACGACGCCGGGCAACTGGTCGAGTACACCGACTGCTCGGGCAAGACCAGCAAATGGGCCTATGACGATATCGGGCAGTTGGTGCAGTTCACCGATGCCGCCGGCAACAAGACCCAGTACACGTACAAGGCCAGCCAGCTCGCCCTGGTCATCCATCCGGACAAGACCGAAGAGCGCTTCGAGCGCGATGCCGAGAGTCGCCTGCTGGCCCACGTCGATGCCCTCGACCGCTGCACCACCTGGACCTACACCGTCGCCGGGTTGCTCGCCGAGCGGGTCGACGCGGCCGAAAACACCCTGCGTTACCGCTGGGACAAACTGGGCCGCCTCACGGGCCTGGAAAACGAAAACGAAAGCCACGCCAGTTTCCGCTACGACCCGGTCGGCCGTCTGCTGGAAGAGAGCGGCTTCGACGGCCTCACCACGCGCTACCAGTACGACACGAACACTGGGCGCCTGACCTCCACCCACGTCGGGCAACGCCGCCTCGACGTCACCTTCGATCCCGTCGGCCGTCTCATTTCCCGCGTGGCCAGCCAGGGTGACCAGCGCGAGGAAGAAACCTTTGCCTACGACGGCAACGGCAGGCTGATCCAGGCCATCAACGCCGCGAGCAAACTGCAGTGGTTCCATGACGAGGCCGGCAACCTCGTTCGTGAACACCAGCACTACCTGGCCACCGGCACCCCGATGGTCGCGGTGTGGCAGCACGAGTACGACGCCCTCAACCTGCGTACCTCCACCACTCGTCCGGACGGGCACAAGGTCAGCTGGCTGACCTACGGTAGCGGTCATCTGCTGGGCATGACGGTCGATCAGCATGAACTGCTGGCCTACGAGCGCGATGACCTGCACCGCGAGGTTGTGCGGCATCAGGGCAACAGGTTGAGCCAGACTCAGGCGTGGGACCCGGCGGGGCGCCTGCAGGAACAGCTGCTGGGCAGCCAGAACGGCAAATCGACCCTGCTCAAGCGTGAGTATCAGTACGACGCGGTAGGCCAGCTGAGCGACATCCACGACACCCGTCGTGGTCATCTGGCCTACCAGTACGACCCGATTGGCCGCCTGTTACAGGCCACCAGCCGCCTGGGCGTGGAGACCTTCGCCTTCGACCCGGCCGGCAACCTGCTGGATGACAAGCACCACGAGCCGACGCGGCCGCTGGAGCGCACGCCAAAGCGCAACCGTTTGATGGACAACCTGCTGCGCGAGTATGCGGGCACGCATTACACCTATGACGAGCGGGGCAACCTGAGCCATCGGTTGCACAACGGTGTGCAGGCCCGGTTCACCTGGGACCTGTTCGACCGTTTGCAGGCTTACAGCGACGACAAGCTCAAGGTCGAGTACAGCTATGACGCCCTTGGGCGACGGTTGCACAAGCACTCGACGGCGCATTACTGGAACAAACCTGAAGCCGGTACCGGCTGGAACCAGCTGGAGCGAGCCAAGCGCCAGCGCGAGCTGAACTGCGGCTTCACCCTGTTCGGCTGGGACGGCGACACCCTCGCCTGGGAAAGCTCGCCTGCGCAGGATGAAGGTGACACCGGGCGCACGGTGCACTACCTGTACGAACCGGGCAGCTTTGTGCCGGTGGCGCAGGCTCTGCGCAAGGCCCCGATACGGTTGTACAAGGAGCCGGACTGGAGCAACCGCCCCTACGACATCGACCAGGACCCGCTCTGGCAGCAAGCGGCCTCGCCACAACCCTTTGATGCGATTGCGTGGTACCAGTGTGACCACCTGGGTACGCCGATGGAGCTGACTGACCACTACGGCGACGTGGCGTGGTCGGCGCAGTACAAGGCGTGGGGCGAGGTAAAACAAGAACGTTCGGCCTGGGCGAAGCAGGTGGGGCTGAACAACCCGATCCGCTTCCAGGGCCAGTATCACGACCATGAGACGGGACTGCATTACAACCGGTATCGGTACTATGATCCGGCGGTTGGGCGGTTTGTTGGGCAGGATCCGATCAGTTACTTTGGTGGGCTGAACCTGTTCATATATGCGCCGAATCCGATTGACTGGATAGATCCATTTGGGCTGGCTAAACGGGGACCTAAGACCAATGGTGAAGGGCCGCATAACCAAACTATTCAAGCTTGGGGTCAAGAGGTGGTTAATTCAGGTGGAGTGGTAATTGCGGGGGGCGGTATTGAGAAAGAAAAGGCCTTGAATACGCCAGGAGGATACAAGGGCAAAAGACGTCCGGACATAATTTACAGGGACAAGGATGGCGCTTTGATTTATGGGAATGTCGGAAAGGTTAGGGCTGACGGAACAACACCCGTAACGCGGGAGCAAAAGGCGATGGAAGATCTGCGTACCAAAACTCAAGGTGGTGATGTACCTGATGATATCCAGTTTCGGGCGTATAATAAGACGTGTCCACTTAGGTGAGTTATGGAGAAGACGGTTTTTATAAGTTTTGATGAATATGTTGTATTGGTCAATCGCTTAAAAGAAGAGACTGGGCTTGAGCTCTATCTTTCTGAGGGGTATGACATGCCTTTTACGCGCATTGATCATATATCTGCGCTTGATTACGAGCTGATAAATTTATCGTTGGAGTTAAGTGTATTGATGGGTGGGGCGAAAGATTTTTTGTTTACGGGTAAGCCGCAGGGTAAAGTTTTTCGCGAAGATAAAATAGGGTTTGTTAATGTCACTTATGGGCGAGATGATGATAAGGCCATTGGCGCAACCATATTTAATGGTGATAAATCGGAGGCGGAAAAATTAATTGATCGCGTTCTTACGAAGCTGTTGAAAATACAAGCGCATCGAGGAGTAGTGAGTTCAGAGGGAAGTGGAGGGGGGTTATGGGATAAATATTACTGGACGGATGGTGCTTTAGCGTCTGGAAAAAACTGGCATTTGTTTCTCGGTACTGGAGTTCGAAAAATTCGAAACTCTAGTCCAGGATATGCTCCGAAATCTAGCTTTTAGAGAATTATTATTAAGCGCACACATCGAGCTGCTTGTTCAAATGCGCGCGCCAGCGAAATAGTCTGATGGGCGATAGTGCTGCGTTGGCATGGAGACACGCATTACACCTATGACGAGCGGGGCAACCTGAGCCATCGGTTGCACAACGGTGTGCAGGCCCGGTTCACATGACATCTTTTCGACCGCTTGCAGGCTTACAGCGACGACAAGCTCAAGGTCGAGTACAGCTACGACGCCCTTGGGCGTCGGTTGCACAAGCACTCGACGGCGCATTACTGGAACAAACCTGAAGCCGGTACTGGCTGGAACCAGCTGGAGCGAGCCAAGCGCCAGCGCGAGCTGAACTGCGGCTTCACCCTGTTGGGCTGGGACGGCGACACCCTCGCCTGGGAAAGCTCGCCTGCGCAGGATGAAGGTGACACCGAGCGCACGGTGCACTACCTGTACGAACCGGGCAGCTTTGTGCCGGTGGCGCAGGCTCTGCGCAAGGCCCCGATACGGTTGTACAAGGAGCCGGACTGGAGCAACCGCCCCTACGACATCGACCAGGACCCGCTCTGGCAGCAAGCGGCCTCTGGCAGCATTAGGCGAACGCGAGGGAACCTACTTGGCTACACCACCAACTCTTCGGAGAAAATGAATGGCTGATGTATATAATTTTTTAGTTGCTCATCCTAGGCCGCATGAAGTTCTGAGTGTTGCTAATTTTGATGCTGACCTTCGGGCTTGGATGTACAAGGCTGGCGAGCAAATAAGCCGGTGTGGTGGAAGAGGTAAGAAAATAATAAAATACAGTGAAAAAAAATACCTTAAGGATCTGCATGATGGAGCTATTGGAGAGATTGAACTGTACTCAGATCGTATCTGGGAAGAAAGTGGTGGTAGTGAAATGTTGAACTGCAATTTCTCTGCAGTTCTTTCAGGAGAAGCAGGGCTGTTATTGTCTGCATTTTCCGAAAAAATGAAATTGGAGGCTTTAGTTGAATCGTTCTATGAGTTTGATCGATGGAGTGAATCATTTGACTACATATACTCGTATGGGGAAAGCCACGCTTATGGGTTCGGTTATGCGCGCGGAATTTATATGCCAGATGAAAAGCATCCCTTAATGTGGCCTCGGCGCAATGAGGTCGGTATATGGTGGAAAAAACAGCGGGCTGGAACTACGGATTCATTTATACGAGATGTTTATCCTGTAAACATTTTTTCCGACCGGAAGCTCTCCGCTCTTCCACCTGAAAAAAGAACAGCGTTAGAGTCGGCTATGAAGAGGTTCGGCGTGTGTGACACACGAGGTGAATTTACCGTGTGGGCATTAGATAATCATGAACTAGAAACTGTGAGAACAGAGTTGAAAGCTGTTGAGTTGCTAGCGTCCTATTGTCCGTGACCTCGGTAGATTTGCTAAATCACGCTGCGGGGTAACAGCCTTCTATAACAGATGGGCCGCTTACAGGAACAGCTGCTGGGCAGCCAGGATGGCAAAGCGACCCTGCTCAAGCGTGAGTATCAGTACGACGCGGTAGGCCAGCTGACCGACATCCATGACGCCCGGCGTGGTCATCTGGCCTAACAGTACGACCCGATTGGCCGCCTGTTACAGGCCACCAGCCGCCTGGGCGTGGAGACCTTCGCCTTCGACCCGGCCGGCAATCTGCTGGACGACAAGCACCACGAACCGACCCGTACGCTGGAGCGTGCGCCCAGGCGTAACCGGTTGATGGACAACCTGCTGCGTGAGTATGCGGGCACGCATTACACCTATGACGAGCGGGGCAACCTGAGCCACCGGTTGCACAACGGTGTGCAGGTCCGAAAGCAGTTACTGGCATGTGAACGAAAATACAAGCGACCTCATGCGGCGTGATCGACCAGGCCATAGCGTGCCAAGGAGTTGGATCTCAAATTCTGTTACATGATGGAGCCGTTTCAGGGTGTTACCGATCTGGCGTATTTGCAGGACAGCGCAGTGTCCTCAGACGTGTTGAAAACCTGCTTGAATCACTACTTGCTGCACGATGATCTTCTGGACGTGAGTCAGGGCCACCAATACAGTGCTCAACGCGGGATTCTTGTAGCCTCCAGTGATGGATTTCGAAACCGAATGTCAAAAACGCGTGTCATCGGCACAACGCTTTCTGCAATCGCTTCTGCAGAGAAGGAACTGAACAGAACGTTCCCCACATCCTTTTCCCGCTGGCTGCTTGCCAACAATGGACGTTCACTGGGTGGCCTGGTGGTGTTCCCCGTGTTCGACAGCCGAGACCCGAGGAAGACCTGGGACTCGATCGTCCGAAATTACACGTCAGGGTGGCAGGCGTGGCTGGAAAATTTCTCGCAATCGCCTGAGCGTTTTGCACCGCTGTTGCCCTTCGCAGAGTTTGGAACAGGTGATTGTTATTGCTTCGATTATGACGCGCGAGGCGCCTCAGGCGAGCCTGCCGTGGTGTTGTGGGATCATGAAACGGGCAGTGCCCGCCGTGTTGCGGATGACTTTGAGCAGTGGCTGAGTAGCGTTGATCCTGCTCCTTAACGATCATCAGTAGCCCTGGATGGCTTGAATGTTTGACAGCGACTATGAGGTTCTGGGCAGCCCAGCGTGATACCCGCTCGATGACGCCCGCGTTCCCACGACATGCAACGGCATGTTGATGTTCAGCCCTCTTCCAATCAGGCACCATCGGACGTGAGTGCAAAGGCCTGCACCTCCACACGTAATACATCCCATCACACAAGGACGGACCCACCTCATGAAAGACATTGTTCGCCTGGGCGATGCCACCACCCACGGTGGCGTGGTACTCGAAGCCTTTTCCAACACCAACCTCAATGGCAAGCCGATTGCCGGGGTAGGGCACAGCGTCAGTTGCCCCCTGTGCAAAGGGGTATTTCCCATTGCCGAGGGCAGCAGCACCTACAGCGTCGGCGGTACGCCCGTGGCGCTGGATGGCATGAAGACCGCCTGCGGCGCCGCGCTGATCGCCAGTGGCCCCAAGGGCGCAGTCATCAGCTAGGCATTGCCCGCAACGTGCACTTTCCCCCCCGGCCGCACCGCCAGTCGCGACGATGGCCGGGGTACCCAATTGTGTCTACAATCAGCTCCTTTGATTGACCTACTTACTGGAGCTCACGTTTTGGCTCAATACGTCTACACCATGCATCGGCTGAGCAAAGTTGTGCCGCCGAAGCGGGAAATCCTCAAGAACATTTCGCTGTCCTTTTTCCCCGGCGCCAAGATCGGCGTGCTCGGCCTCAACGGTTCGGGTAAATCCACCCTGCTGAAAATCATGGCCGGCGTCGACACCGAGTTCGACGGCGAAGCGCGTCCGATGCCCGATCTGAACGTCGGCTACCTGCCGCAAGAGCCGCAACTGGACCCCACCAAGACCGTGCGTGAAGTGGTCGAAGAGGCCGTCAGCGTGATCAAGGACGCCCAGGCCCGCCTGGACGAGGTCTACGCCGCCTATGCCGACCCGGACGCCGACTTCGACAAGCTGGCCGCCGAACAGGCCAAGCTGGAAGCGATCCTGCAGGCCAGCGACGGTCACAACCTCGAGCGCCAGCTGGAAGTCGCCGCCGACGCGCTGCGCCTGCCGGCCTGGGACGCCAAGGTCGAACACCTGTCCGGTGGCGAGAAGCGCCGCGTGGCCCTGTGCCGCCTGCTGCTGTCGGCCCCCGACATGCTGCTGCTCGACGAACCGACCAACCACCTGGATGCCGACTCGGTCGCCTGGCTGGAGCACTTCCTGCACGACTTCCCGGGCACCGTGGTCGCTATTACCCACGACCGTTACTTCCTGGACAACGTCGCCGGCTGGATTCTGGAACTCGACCGCGGCGCCGGTATTCCTTACGAGGGCAACTATTCGGGTTGGCTGGAAGCCAAGTCGGACCGCCTGGCCCAGGAGTCCAAGCAGCAGTCGGCCCATGAAAAGGCCATGAAGGAAGAACTGGAATGGGTGCGCAAAGGCGCCAAGGCCCGCCAGTCCAAATCCAAGGCGCGTCTGCAACGCTTCGAAGAAATGCAGTCGCAGGAATTCCAGAAGCGCAGCGAAACCAACGAGATCTACATCCCGGCCGGCCCGCGCCTGGGTGACAAGGTCATCGAGTTCAAGAACGTCACCAAGGGCTACGGCGACCGCGTTCTGATCGACAACCTGTCGTTCAGCATGCCAAAAGGCGCCATCGTCGGTGTGATCGGCGGTAACGGCGCCGGTAAATCGACCCTGTTCCGCATGCTGATGGGCAAGGAGCAACCGGACTCGGGCAGCATCGAGATCGGTGAAACCGTGCAACTGGCCTGCGTCGACCAGAGCCGCGAAGACCTGGACGGCGGCAAGACCGTGTTCCAGCAGATCTCCGACGGTTCCGACCAGATCCGCATCGGCAACTACGAGATCCCGGCGCGTACCTACGTGGGGCGCTTCAACTTCAAGGGCGGCGACCAGCAGAAGTTCGTCAAGGACCTCTCCGGTGGTGAGCGTGGCCGCCTGCACCTGGCGTTGACGCTCAAAGAGGGCGGCAACGTGCTGCTGCTCGACGAACCGTCCAACGACCTCGACGTCGAAACCCTGCGTTCGCTGGAGGAAGCCCTGCTGGACTTCCCGGGCGCCGCTATCGTGATCTCTCACGATCGGTGGTTCCTTGACCGTGTGGCTACCCACATCCTGGCCTACGAAGACGATTCGCAGGCGGTGTTCTTCGAAGGCAACTACACCGAGTACGAAGCCGATCGCAAGAAGCGCCTGGGTGAAGCCGCTGCCCAGCCGCACCGGGTACGGCACAAGAAACTGGCATGACCTTCACGGTCTTGCACTGAAACGGGGCCTTCGGGCCCCGTTTTTTTTGCCTGGAATCCGGGTGAATCCTTCGCCGGCAAGGCCGGCTCCTACAGGGTTGTGCGGCCTGCTGTAGGAGCAGGCTTTGCCGGCGAAGGTGTATACATTTATAGAAATGCACCATTTATTTCCATAAAAACGACATTTTGCCCTGTTGCGGTGCGAGCGGTTCTTGGTAAAGTCCTGAAAAAACTAATAAGTCCAACTCTATCTGGTGAATGTCTAAATGATCGAATCCGTCGAAGACTTCCTCGCACGCCTGCAAAAACGCGACCCTGCCCAGCCCGAATTCCATCAGGCCGTGGAAGAGGTACTGCGCAGCCTGTGGCCCTTCCTCGAAGCCAACCCGCACTACCTGCAGGCCGGTATTCTCGAACGCATGGTCGAGCCGGAGCGGGCCATTCTGTTCCGTGTGTCGTGGGTCGACGACAAGGGCAGGGTGCGTGTCAACCGCGGCTACCGCATCCAGATGAGCAGCGCCATCGGCCCATACAAGGGCGGCCTGCGTTTCCACCCTTCGGTGAACCTCGGCGTGCTGAAGTTCCTGGCCTTCGAACAGGTACTCAAGAATTCCCTCACCTCGCTGCCCATGGGCGGCGGCAAGGGCGGCTCGGACTTCGACCCCAAGGGCAAGAGCGACGCCGAAGTCATGCGCTTCTGCCAGGCATTCATGAGCGAGCTGTACCGCCACATCGGCGCCGACCTCGACGTGCCGGCCGGTGACATCGGCGTAGGTGGTCGCGAAATCGGCTTCCTGTTCGGCCAGTACAAGCGCCTGGCCAACCAGTTCACCTCGGTGCTGACCGGCAAGGGCATGAACTACGGCGGCAGCCTGATTCGCCCCGAAGCCACCGGCTACGGCTGCGTGTACTTCGCCGAAGAAATGCTCAAGCGCGACGGCCTGCGCATCGACGGTCGCCGTGTGGCCATCTCCGGCTCCGGCAACGTGGCGCAATATGCCGCGCGCAAGGTCATGGACCTGGGCGGCAAGGTCATCTCGCTGTCCGACTCCGAGGGTACCCTGTACTGCGAAGCCGGCCTGAACGATGCGCAGTGGGATGCGCTGATGGAGCTCAAGAACGTCAAGCGCGGCCGCCTGAGCGAGCTGGGCGGCGAGTTCGGCCTGGAGTTCCGCGCCGGCCAGCGCCCATGGAGCCTGGCCTGCGACATCGCCCTGCCGTGCGCCACCCAGAACGAGCTGGACGCCGAAGACGCCCGCACCCTGCTGCGCAACGGCTGCATCTGCGTGGCCGAAGGCGCCAACATGCCGACCACCCTGGACGCCGTGGACCTCTTCATCGAAGCCGGCATCCTGTTCGCCCCGGGCAAGGCCTCCAACGCCGGCGGCGTGGCCGTCAGCGGCCTGGAGATGTCGCAGAACGCCATGCGCCTGCTGTGGACGGCCGGCGAGGTTGACAGCAAGCTGCACAACATCATGCAGTCGATCCACCATGCCTGCGTGTACTACGGCGAAGAGAACGGCCGCATCAACTACGTCAAGGGCGCCAACATCGCCGGCTTCGTCAAGGTTGCCGACGCCATGCTGGCCCAGGGCGTGGTCTAGGCCTGCGGCTCGATGGCGATGACCTCGATCAGTTGATCACCCGCCGGTCGTCGCCACAGCACCTCGTCACCGGGCGCTGCCCCCAGCAGTGCCCGGCCAAGGGGTGACCCCCAGTTGATCAGGCCACTGGCGGCATAGGCCTGGTCTTCGCCGACCAGTTGCACTTCATGCTGGCGGCCTTCTTCATCGACAAACACCACCCGGCTACCGATCTGCACCTTGCTCTGCGAGGTGGCGGGTGCGGCCACCTGGGCGCTCTGCACGCGGGCGCTGAAGTAGCGCAGGTCGCGCTCGACCTCGGCCAGGCGTTGTTTGTCGGGGTCGCCCAGCAGCGTGCTGCGCAGGGTCTCCAGTTCGCTGACCCGCTGCTTGAGCAGGGTCAGGCCCTGGGCGGTGACGTGGTTGGGTTGTTCGCTGATGCGCCGCTCTACCGGTTGATTGGCCTGATCGGCGGCCTGGTCTTCGTTGACGAATGCTCGGCTCATGGTTGGCCTCCTTTGTAGGAAGACCATGATGCGCGGTCACCGGTTGCATCGAATGTTCGAGGGCGACCTATTGGCGTCGGTAGGCGCGGGCGGCGTCGCGGTCCTTTTCCTGCTGCCACTGCTGATCGCGCTCGTCCCAGTGGCGGCTGCGGTAGGTGTCCTGGTCCTGGCTCTGCTGCATGGCCTGGCACTGGCGAAAGCCGTCGTCCCAGCCGGTCTCGTACTGGCGGTCGTGCAGATAGCGCGGCACGTCCTTGCGAAACTCGCCCATCATCACGCCTGCGGCCTGGTGGCCGCTGCTGCAGCCGGCCTGGAAGCCGTCGGCGTAGGGGGCAGGGTAGCCTTGCTCGATCAGTTGATCGTGGGTGCTGGCGCAACCGCCCAGCATCATTGCCACCAGTACCCAGTGCCCGCGCATGTTCGAACTCTCCACCTGTTGAGGGGAAGTCTAGGTGCTGGTGTGTGCAAGAGAGGTCAAAAAGATGTCAAACAATTGGATCGCATCGCGGGTCAAGCCCGCTCCCACAAGGTTTCTCACTGCCCTTGTGGGAGCGGGCTTGACCCGCGATGACTTCAGTAGTTGTACCACTTCACCTCGAGCATCACCTCGTTCTGCGCCGTCGCCAGCTGGCTGAACTCGCGCCTGGCACTCAGGCGCAGGCCCAGGTTGCGCGACAGTTCCCACTGCTGGTTGAGGCTCAGGCTGCGGCGGACCTCGCCATTGGTGAAGTAGTCGCCCTTGGCCTCCAGGCTCAGGTTGCCCAGCCCGTTGCGCCACAGCACGCCGGTGTTGAACCCTGCCGCGGGTGCGATGAACCCGGCAAAGTCATTGTTGTGCTCCACCCGCACCGTGCCCAGGGCAAACCCGAGCATGTCCTGGCCCAACTGCCAGGTGCCCCCGGCGCCGCCATTCACATGGCTGACCAGCACCTCGTTCTCATGCTTGCCCAGCACCCGTTCCAACCCGCCGGCCACCTGCCACGACCACGGCTTGAGCAGGTCGTTGCGCGGCGTCAGCGAGCGGATCGTGGCCAGGTCCAGGCGCTGCACCTGCCAGTCGTTGTGTTCGTACTGGCGCACCTTCAGCTGCAGGATCTCGATCTGCGCCCCCAGCGGGAAGCCGTAGGCGTTGTCGTTGAGGTCGTGATAGGCCATGCGCAGCCCGTACTCGGCAAAGGCCCGGTCTTCTCGGGTACCCACGCCCAGCTGCCAGGTGCGCGACTCGTGGCCGTCCTCCGGCAGCCCGGGGCGTTCGATCTGCAACGGCGGTGGCGGGTTGCGGTTGATCGCGCGCAGCAGCTCGAAGCTGCGCCTGGCCCGCTCCGGGTCGCGCTCCAGGCCATTGGCGCGGTAGCGCTCCAGGCGATAGGCGGCGTCCTGCACCAGCGCCTGGCGCTCGCGCGGCAGCTCGGTGAAGGCGGGGCTCTGCAGTTGCGCGGTGTCGGCGCTCACGGCCAGCACCTGCTGCTGTTCGGCATGGTCCAGCGGTTTGGCCCGCTCCAGCAGCTCGCGCTCGCGCGATGGGCGGTAGTCGGTACGCGCCACCAGCCCGGACTGTTTCACCGCCTTGACCGTGTCGGTGGGGATCGCCGTGAGCGGGAACTGCGAGGTCAGGTCCAGGCTCGGCCGTGCCACCTGCAGCAGTTCGAGCAGGCGATACGAGCAGTTTTCGTCGAAGAAGAAATAGTCGAACTGGATCTGCTTGAGTTCCCAGATGTGCTCGACCATGCGCCCGGTTTCCTCGGGCGTGAGGTTCAGCCGGTATTCCCACAGGTCGCGGTTTTCCAGGCTGCGGTACTCGGACAGCTTCTCCTGGTAGGGCACCAGCGCGAACAGGCCGGGGTAGCCGCCCATCAGGCCCTTCCAGGCATACAGGATGCTGTTGTCGTTGCCCTCGATGTAGGCGCCGAAGTTGATCGCGTAGCTCAGCAGTGCGGTGTTGTCGCTCTGCACGTCGGCCTGGTCGATACGCAGCAGCGTGTGCCCGAACATCGACGAGGGGCTGTTCAGGTAGGCGGCCGGGAAGATCATCACCGCGCTGTGCGGCGACACGTCCGAGTACCACTGGGTGTAGGCCTTGCAGTCCGGCGCCGGCAGGTCGGTGAGCTGCAACTGCTCACGCAGCCAGCGGGTGCGCGCCGGGAATACGCATTGCGCGTGCTGGTCGCCCAGGCTGGCCGGGGCGTACAGCGCCTCATAGGTGGCGCGCAGTTCCTGGTCAGGGTGGTGCGCACCGTCCTTGGCCAGGAAGAATTTGGGGTCGTCCACGTAGCTGCGCCATCCGCCGAGCTTGGCGGTTTCGTAATGGCCCAGGGAGATCCAGTAGCGGTCGTTGGCCAGTGCGTGCAGACGAGCATCGTCCAGCACGGTGGCAGCGTGCAGCGGGGCGCAGGCACAGAGCGCCAGGTAGGCAAGGCGTTTGAGCATGTCGGGCAACTACGTCTGAATGATGCCGATAGAGGCGGGCAAACAAACCCGCCCCGTGGTCGGGGCGGGTGTGCCGAGCTTAGGCCGGGGTTGCGTATTTGGCCAGACGGGCGTCGCTTTTCAGGACGGCGAGGGTGTTGGTGTGAACATCTTCAGCGGTAGCGTCGGCTGTGGTGAAGATTTCCTGGAAGTGCTGGTGGGTCACGGCCGCGAAGTGCGCACGGTCTTCCGGTGCGACGCCCAGTACCACCGCGTAGGTGGTCAGTGCTTCGCCCTGGCCTTGCGCCATGTCTTCGGACAGCTCGTTCATCATGCCATTCATGGCGAACCAGGATTTGCCGCCATAGGTCAGCGACGCATTGGTGGAGCAGCCGTTGGTGCCCGAGGTCATGCCGAAGGTGGCGTTGCCCGAGGTACCGTTGGTGGTGGATGCGAGGAAGTGAGCCGGCGTGCCGCGTTGGCCCTCGAACAGCATGTTGCCCCAGCCGCAGTCCGGGCCGCCTGGCGCCTGGGCCATGGCGTTGAGCGAAACCGCGGTGAACAGAGTACCCAGAAGAATCCGTTTCATAGCATTGTTCTCTTTCTGATGTTCAAACCAAAGGTCAGGGTTATCTGGCATGTCTGTAGGACTAGTTGCCAGGACGGGTCGGTTGTTTACCCAGCCGCGCAGTTTGGAGTTTAGGCACGATCTAAGGGTTCCGTGATTAATTGCAAAAGATTGCTTGAAATAATTGACGCGGAGCAGGTTTTCGACCCTGCGCGCTAAAGCGTTGAAGAGCCTTGCAAGCCGGGCGCAGGCGGCGCCAGAATGCCGTCATCCGCCCCGCCGAAGTAAGGAAGCCCGATGCCCGATCCTGTTGCTGCGAGCCTGCGTCTTGCGCCCGAAGCCCTGACCCGGCCGTTTTCCGCTGAACAGTTCGATTTTTCCACCACCAATGATCTGGAGCCCTTTCGCGGTGTGCTAGGCCAGGAACGTGCAGTCGAAGCCTTGCAGTTCGGCGTCGCCATGCCACGCCCCGGTTACAACGTGTTTGTCATGGGCGAGCCGGGCACCGGCCGCTTCTCGTTCGTCAAGCGCTACCTCAAGGCAGAAGGCAAGCGCCTGCAGACGCCGTCCGACTGGCTGTACGTCAACAACTTCGACGAGCCCCGCGAGCCCAAGGCGTTCGAGCTGCCGGCCGGCAGTGCCGGGGCCTTCATCGCCGATATCGGGGGCCTGATCGACAACCTGCTGGCGACCTTTCCGGCAGTGTTCGAGCACCCGTCCTATCAGCAGAAGAAAAGCGCCATCGACCGCGCCTTCAACCAGCGCTACGACCGTGCCCTGGATGTGATCGAGCGCGCCTCGCTGGAAAAGGACGTGGCCCTGTACCGCGACAGCAGCAACGTCGCCTTCACCCCAATGGCCGATGGCAAGGCGCTGGACGAGGCCGAGTTCGCCCAGTTGCCTGAGGCCGAGCGCGAGCGCTTCCACGAGGACATCGCCGCGCTGGAAGAGCGCCTCAACGAAGAGCTCGCCAGCCTGCCGCAGTGGAAGCGCGAGTCGAACAACCAGCTGCGCCAGCTCAACGAAGAAACCATCACCCTGGCCCTGCAGCCCTTGCTGGCCCCGCTGTCGGAGAAATACGCCGAGAACGCTGCGGTGTGCGCCTACCTGCAGGCCATGCAGGTCAACCTGCTGCGCACCGTGGTCGAGCAACTGGTCGACGACAGCAAGACCGACGCGGTGGCGCGCAAGATGCTCGAAGAGCAGTACGCCCCCAGCCTGGTGGTCGGCCATCACGCCAGCGGCGGCGCGCCCGTGGTGTTCGAGCCGCACCCTACCTACGACAACCTGTTCGGCCGCATCGAATACGGCAACGACCAGGGCGCGCTGTACACCACCTATCGCCAGTTGCGCCCGGGGGCGCTGCACCGCGCCAATGGCGGGTTCCTGATTCTGGAAGCCGAGAAGATGCTCGGCGAGCCGTTCGTGTGGGATGCGCTCAAGCGCGCCCTGCAGTCGCGCAAGCTGAAGATGGAGTCGCCGCTGGGCGAGTTCGGTCGCCTGGCCACCGTGACCCTCACCCCGCAGATGATCCCGCTGCAGGTCAAGGTGATCATCATCGGCGCCCGCCAGCTGTACTACGCACTGCAGGACCACGATCCGGACTTCCAGGAGATGTTCCGGGTGCTGGTGGACTTCGACGAAGACATTCCCATGGTCGAGGAGAGCCTGGAGCAGTTCGCCCAGTTGCTCAAGACCCGCACCAGCGAGGAGGGCATGGCCCCGCTGACCGCCGATGCGGTGGCGCGCCTGGCCACCTACAGCGCCCGCCTGGCCGAGCACCAGGGGCGTCTTTCGGCGCGCATCGGCGACCTGTTCCAGCTGGTCAGCGAGGCGGATTTCATTCGCCACCTGGCCAACGACGAGATGACCGACGCCGGGCACATCGAGCGGGCGCTCAAGGCCAAGGCCACGCGTACCGGGCGGGTATCGGCGCGGATTCTCGACGACATGCTGGCCGGGATCATCCTGATCGACACCGAAGGCGCGGCGGTGGGCAAGTGCAACGGCCTGACCGTGCTGGAGGTGGGCGATTCGGCGTTCGGCGTGCCGGCGCGGATTTCCGCCACGGTTTACCCGGGCGGCAGCGGCATCGTGGATATCGAGCGTGAGGTCAACCTGGGCCAGCCGATCCACTCCAAGGGCGTGATGATCCTCACCGGGTACCTGGGCAGCCGCTATGCCCAGGAATTCCCCCTGGCGATTTCGGCCAGCATCGCGCTGGAGCAGTCCTACGGCTATGTGGATGGCGACAGCGCATCGCTGGGCGAGGCCTGCACGCTGATCTCGGCCCTGTCGAAAACCCCGCTCAAGCAGTGCTTTGCGATCACCGGCTCGATCAACCAGTTCGGTGAAGTGCAGGCGGTGGGCGGGGTCAACGAGAAGATCGAGGGCTTCTTCCGCCTGTGCGAGGCTCGTGGCCTGACCGGTGAGCAGGGCGCGATCATCCCGCGGGCCAACGTGGCTACGCTGATGCTCGACGAGCGCGTGCTGCAGGCGGTGCGCGCCGGGCAATTCCATGTCTACGCAGTCAGCCAGGCCGACGAGGCCCTGAGCCTGCTGGTGGGCGAGCCGGCCGGGCAGCCGAACGAGGAGGGCGAGTTCCCCGAAGGCAGCATCAATGCGCGGGTAGTCGAGCGGTTGCGGGTGATTGCCGAGATGATCAGCGAAGAGGACCTCAAGGAAGCCGAGAAGGAGCAGGCCGAAGAGGCGCTGGCGCAGGTGAAGCCTTCCTGACCGCGTTGGGTTCTTCGCCGGCAATGCCGGCTCCTACATGTGGGAGTCGGCATTACGGGCGAAGGGGGCAGTTCGGCGCATGGCACATGACCGCTCGGCGCCGACCGCTTGTCGCCGGCGGATTTCTTCTATCCTCAAGGCATGGACCGTCGTGCGCAAAAGGATCGAAACCAGCCTGGCCACAGGCTACGCAACGCCTCACCGAGGACCGTCGCCATGCCGCGTACCCTCAGCCTTACCCGTCAATGCCTGGGCCTGGTGACCCGCATTGAGTGCCGTATCCGCCCGCTGGCCGGTGACACCGGCATGTGGACACTGCTGTTCGCCGCCGGCATGGCCGGCGAGCAACCCTCCGCGATCAAGGCCCAGGGGCCGTTTCACGGGCCGTTCGTGGCCGAGTCGGTGCTCAGCGCGATTGTCGACAGCCTGACCCTGCACGGCTACCAGGTGGCCGACGACCCGCAGATCTGGTGCGTGCACCTGCAGGCGCAGCTGCGTCGCATCAACGGCGAACGGGTTCACCATGTGGGTGACCTGCAGTCCAACCCCGACACCTGAGCCGACCGTTCATCCTCCGGCCTGTGGCAGCGTGTCGCGGGCTTTTCCTGTCACAGGTGGCTGCTATACTCGCGCTCGTTTTTTTCCAGCCACCTGGTGATCTGCTCAATGGAACGCTTTATCGAAAATGCGATGTACGCCTCGCGCTGGCTGCTCGCACCCATCTATTTTGGCCTGTCCCTGGGGCTGCTGGCGTTGGCGCTGAAGTTCTTTCAGGAGATCTTCCATGTGCTGCCCAACGTCTTCTCGCTGGCCGAGTCCGACCTCATCCTGGTACTGCTGTCGCTGATCGACATGGCCCTGGTGGGCGGCCTGCTGGTGATGGTGATGATCTCGGGCTACGAGAACTTCGTGTCGCAGCTGGATATCGCCGAAGGCACCGAAAAGCTCAACTGGCTGGGCAAGATGGACTCTTCCTCGCTGAAGATGAAGGTGGCCGCCTCGATCGTGGCGATCTCCTCCATCCACCTGCTGCGGGTGTTCATGGACGCGCGCAACATCGAGACCCAGTACCTGATGTGGTACGTGATCATCCACATGACCTTCGTGGTCTCGGCGTTCGCCATGGGCTACCTGGACAAGATGACCAAGCACTGACCTGCGGGGTATCACGCCTTGTCAGCCGCCCGTCCGTTGCATAACGGACGGGCGGTTGCGTTTCTGGCTTGTGCTTTGGTCGATGCTGTACAAAAAATGAACGGCCTGTGGAATGTTCCAGTAGCGAGGTATCGCAATGAACCTGCATGAACTGAACAGCGAGGCCAGGGCCGGCCGGGTGGACGAACTGAACCTGATCGCCATCGAAGGGGGGGACTTCGTGCTCGAGGCCCGGGTCAAGGGCAAGGCGCACCCGTTGCTGGATGCCAAGGGTGTACGTCTCAAGGTGCACTCGGTGGTCGATGGCCAGCGCCTGCTCAATGGCTTGCCCGCCGTGCCGCTGCACCTGGTGCACTGGTCGGTGCAGGACGAGATGTGCGGCCTGCACGGCACCCCCGAAGAAGACCTCAAGGTGCCGATGCCGCGACGTACTGCCTGGTAGCTGAACTGCTTTGCCGCAGTGTGCTAGGCTGCTTGCCCTTTTCACAGCGGGCGCGGCTTTTGTGCGCCCTGTAGCGGAGCAGAAACATGTCCGAACTCAACCTGTCCACCGACGAAACCCGCGTCAGCTACGGCATTGGCCGTCAGCTGGGTGGCCAGCTGCGTGACAACCCGCCACCGGGCGTCAACCTGGACGCGATCCTGGCCGGTCTGACCGACGCCTTCAATGGCCAGGCCAGCCGCGTCAGCGAAGAAGACCTGTCGGCCAGCTTCAAGGTCATCCGTGAAATCATGCAGGCCGAAGCGGCTGCCAAGGCCGAAGCGGCCGCTGGCGAAGGCAAGGCCTTCCTGGCCGAGAACGCCAAGCGTGACGGCATCACCACCCTGGCCTCGGGCCTGCAGTTCGAAGTACTGACTGCCGGTGAAGGCGCCAAGCCAAGCCGTGAAGACAGCGTGCGCACCCACTACCACGGCACCCTGATCGACGGCACCGTGTTCGACAGCTCCTACGAGCGTGGCCAGCCGGCAGAATTCCCGGTCGGCGGCGTGATCGCTGGCTGGACCGAAGCCCTGCAACTGATGAACGCGGGCAGCAAATGGCGCCTGTACGTACCGAGCGAGCTGGCTTACGGCGCCCAGGGCGTTGGCAGCATCCCGCCGCACAGCGTGCTGGTGTTCGACGTCGAGCTGCTGGACGTACTGTAAGTACGTCGCAGGACCTTGCGGCCCTCATCGCGGGTCAAGCCCGCTCCCACAGGTACACTGCCAGTCTCATGATTGCAGTGATTCTTGTGGGAGCGGGCTTGACCCGCGATGCTTTCAGTTCCACTGCGCGCCACCCCCAGGGCGCAACGCCCGGGCATAGCAGAACAGGAACAGATTCCTCACCAGCTCCTTGAGCACCACAGGCTCGCTCGAATTCAACCCGTGAAGATCCAGGTCGCCCTGGTCGCGCAGTTCGCCCAGCGCGTCTTCTTCGAGCACGGCGCATACCTCGCCGGTTTCGCGGTGCAGGATGCGCAGGTACGGATGGGGGCGGTCAAGCCAGGCGTCTATCAGATAAGTCATGGCTATTCTCCTTGAAAGCGTTCAATGAGAATAATTCTTATTATCAAAATAGCAAGTGACTATTGGATTTTTCTTGCGATTACCGCCGGGCGGTAGGGTCGAGGCTGCGAGTGCAGCCCCGGGCAGGCAGGGGTCAGACCTTGCGCACGAATTCCGATTTCAGCTTCATCGGGCCGATGCCGTCGATCTTGCAGTCGATGTCGTGGTCGCCGTCGCACAGGCGGATGTTCTTGACCTTGGTGCCGACCTTGACCACCAGCGAGGTGCCCTTGACCTTGAGGTCCTTGATCACGGTGATGGTGTCGCCGTCCTGCAGGACGTTGCCCACCGAATCCTTCTTCACCGCTTCGTCGCTGGCCGCTTCGGCTTCACCGCTGGCCGACCACTCGTGGGCGCACTCGGGGCAGATCAGCTGGCTGGCGTCTTCGTAGGTGTATTCGGAGTTGCATTTGGGGCAGGGTGGCAAAGTGCTCACTACGGTTCCTCAGGACTACGTGCAGAAAACCCACATTGTATAGGGTTTTGCCGGCCAGAGGAAAAGCAGGCCCATCGAGCGATGGGCCGGGGCAGGGGATCAGTGCGTGCGGGCGACGGCGAATTCGCTGAGTTCGACCAGCGCATCGCGGTATTCGCTGGCCGGCAGCACGTCCAGGCAGGCAATGGCACGGGCCACGTAGTCACGCGCCATCTGTGCGGTGTACTCCAGCGCGCCGGCGGCCTCCACTGCGTTGCGGATGCTCTCCAGGTCTTCAAGGCCACCTTTCTGGATGGCCTGGCGCACCAGCGCCGCCTGCTCGGGGGTGCCTTCGCGCATGGTGTAGATCAGCGGCAGGGTCGGCTTGCCTTCGGCCAGGTCGTCACCGACGTTCTTGCCCAGGGTCTCGGCGTCGCCCTTGTAGTCGAGCAGGTCGTCGACCAGCTGGAAGGCCACGCCCAGGTGGTCGCCGAAGGTACGCAGGGCTTCGCGCTGTTCATCGCTGGCGCCGGCCAGTGCGGCGGCGCTGTGGGTGGAGGCTTCGAACAGCATGGCGGTCTTGCCGCGGATGACGTCCATGTAGACTTCCTCGGTGGTGCTGGCGTCGCGAATGCGCGACAGCTGCAGCACTTCACCCTCGGCAATCACGCGGGTGGCCTTGGAGAGGATCTGCATGACCGGCATCGAGCCCAGCTCGACCATCATCTCGAACGAGCGCGAGTACAGGAAGTCGCCCACCAGCACGCTTGGCGCGTTGCCCCACAGGGCATTGGCGGTAGAGCGGCCACGGCGCATGCCCGACATGTCGACCACGTCGTCATGCAGCAGGGTGGCGGTGTGCAGGAACTCGATGGTGGCTGCCAGCAGGCGCAGGTCGTCGCCTTCGCGGCCCAGTGCCTTGCCGCACAGCAACACCAGCAGCGGGCGCAGACGCTTGCCCCCGGCCGAGGTAATATAGTCGCCGATTTTCGATACCAGCGGCACACGCGAAGTCAGCTGCTTCTTGATGATCTCGTCAACGGCGCTGAAGTCGTCCGCTACCGCACGGTAGAAAGCTTGGGGTTGCATCGGCCACAGGTGCTCCATAAGGGTTGCGCGGCATGCTAGGTTGCGGGTCCCGGCGTGTCAAGGCGCACTGCCCGTGGGGTCAATGGCCACACTTGCAAGGCAAAGCTGGCTTGCGTACAATCGCGCACCCTGAACTTCCTGGGCAGCACCTGCCTTACGCAATTGCACTGGGCCGTTCCAGCCCTATGCAGCCATGCCAGCCAATACTCTTCCTATAAAGAGCTGGGTGAGCAGGATTATCGGAGAAATACCCATGTACGCAGTAATTGTTACCGGTGGCAAGCAGTACAAAGTCGCCGAAGGTGAATACCTGAAAATCGAAAAACTGGAAGTCGCCACTGGCGAATCCGTGACTTTCGACCGCGTTCTGTTGGTTGCCAATGGCGACGACGTGAACATCGGCGCTCCAGTCGTTGCTGGTGCCAAGGTTGTTGCTGAAGTGATCTCGCAAGGTCGTCACGACAAAGTGCGCATCATCAAGTTCCGCCGCCGTAAGCACCACATGAAGCGTATGGGCCACCGCCAGTGGTTCACCGAAATCAAGATCACCGGTATTTCGGCTTAATCGCCCAAATCCCCATTTCTGGAGAATTGAACCATGGCACACAAAAAAGCTGGTGGTAGTACCCGTAACGGTCGCGACTCAGAAGCCAAACGCCTTGGCGTGAAGATGTATGGCGGCCAGGCTATCATCCCGGGCAACATCATCGTGCGTCAGCGCGGCACCCAATTCCACGCTGGCTACGGCGTTGGCATGGGCAAGGATCACACCCTGTTCGCCAAGATCGCGGGTAAGATCAAGTTCGAAGTAAAAGGCGCCTTCGGTCGTCGTTACGTGAGCGTCGTTGCCGAGTAATCGCGCGATCGCTGGAAAAGCCCTGTCTCGCGACGGGGCTTTTTCGTTTGTGGGGTGAGTCTCTTGCAAAGCTGTTTGTATGGGCTGCCGGCGCTGGTGTTCTGGCCGTATCGGGGCCGCCGCGCTCACTTTTGCAAGAGCCTTATGTCTTTGTGTCACTCAGCTCGTCCAACTGACGAGAGGCGGTTTTTATGAAGTTTGTTGACGAAGTATCGATCAAGGTCAAGGCCGGTGACGGCGGTAACGGTTGCATGAGCTTCCGCCGCGAGAAGTTCATCGAGAACGGTGGCCCCAACGGTGGCGATGGTGGCGACGGCGGCTCGGTGTACATGGTTGCCGACGAAAACCTCAACACCCTGGTCGACTACCGCTACACCCGTCACTTCGAGGCCCAGCGCGGCTCCAATGGCGGCAGCACCGACTGCACCGGCAAGAAGGGCGACGACCTGATCCTGCGCGTGCCGGTCGGCACCACCGTGATCGACGCGGGCACCCAGGAAGTGATCGGCGACCTGGTCAAGGCCGGGCAGAAACTGATGGTGGTGCAGGGCGGCTGGCACGGCCTGGGCAACACCCGTTTCAAGTCCAGCACCAACCGTGCGCCACGCCAGACCACCCCGGGCAAGCCCGGCGAGCAGCGTGACCTGAAACTGGAAATGAAAGTGCTGGCCGACGTCGGCCTGCTGGGCTTGCCCAATGCCGGCAAATCCACCTTCATCCGTTCGGTGTCGGCCGCCAAGCCGAAAGTCGCCGACTACCCGTTCACCACCCTGGTGCCGAACCTGGGCGTGGTCAGCGTCGACCGCTGGAAGAGCTTCGTCATCGCCGACATCCCCGGCCTGATCGAAGGCGCTTCGGAAGGCGCCGGCCTGGGTATCCGCTTCCTCAAGCACCTGGCGCGTACCCGCCTGCTGCTGCACCTCGTCGACCTGGCCCCGCTGGATGAAAGCAGCAGCGCCGACGCCGCCGAAGTCATCGTCAACGAGCTGACCCGCTTCAGCCCGTCGCTGGCCGAGCGTGACCGCTGGCTGGTGCTGAACAAGACCGACATGCTGATGGACGACGAGCGCGACGAGCGCGTCAAGGAAGTGGTCGAGCGCCTGCAGTGGGAAGGCCCGGTGTACGTGATCTCGGCGATCTCCAAGCAGGGCACCGAGCAGCTCAGCCGCGACATCATGCGCTACCTCGAAGACCGTGCCGACCGCCTGGCGGCCGACCCGGCCTACCGCGACGAGCTGGCCGACCTCGACCAGCGCATCGAAGACGAAGCCCGTGCCCAGCTGCAGGCCCTGGACGACGCGCGCGCCCTGCGCCGTACCGGCGTCAAGAGCGTGCACGACATCGGCGACGATGATGACGATGACGACTGGGAAGACGACGAAGACGGCCCGGAAATCATTTACGTGCGCGACTGATTCGTTGCAGTACACTAAACGCCGCTTTTTCAAGCGGCGTTTTGGTATCTAAAGATCTCTATAGGTTGGAAGAAGATGCGGAGCAAGGTGACGGGTGCGCAGCGCTGGGTCGTGAAAATCGGCAGCGCGTTGCTGACGGCGGATGGCAAGGGCCTGGACCGCGCGGCGATGGGCGTGTGGGTCGAGCAGATGGTGGCCCTGCATGAGGCAGGGGTCGAGTTGGTGCTGGTCTCTTCGGGGGCCGTGGCTGCCGGCATGAGCCGCCTGGGCTGGAGCAAGCGACCGAGTGCGATGAACGAGCTGCAGGCTGCCGCCTCCATCGGCCAGATGGGCCTGGTGCAGGCCTGGGAGTCGAGCTTTGCCGAGCATGGCCGGCACACCGCGCAGATCCTGCTGACCCACGACGACCTCTCCGACCGCAAGCGTTACCTCAACGCCCGCAGCACCCTGCGTACCCTGGTGGAGCTGGGCGTGGTACCGGTGATCAACGAGAACGACACCGTGGTCACCGACGAGATCCGCTTCGGCGACAACGACACCCTGGCCGCACTGGTGGCCAACCTGGTGGAAGCCGACCTGCTGGTGATCCTCACCGACCGCGACGGCATGTTCGATGCCGACCCGCGCAACAACCCCGAAGCCCAGCTGATCTACGAGGCGCGCGCCGATGACCCGGCGCTGGACGCCGTGGCCGGCGGCACCGGTGGCGCACTGGGGCGTGGCGGCATGCAGACCAAGCTGCGTGCGGCGCGCCTGGCCGCGCGGTCGGGGGCGCACACCATCATCGTCGGCGGGCGCATCGAGCGCGTGCTCGACCGCCTCAAGGCCGGCGAGCGCCTGGGCACCTTGCTCTCGCCCGAGCGCGGCATGCTCGCGGCACGCAAGCAATGGCTGGCCGGGCACCTGCAGACCCGCGGCACCCTGGTGCTGGACGCCGGTGCGGTGCAGGCCTTGCGCCAGGCCAACAAGAGCCTGCTGCCGGTGGGCGTCAAGACCGTGCAGGGCAGTTTCCGGCGTGGCGAGATGGTCGTGTGCGTAGGGCCGGACGGCCTTGAGGTGGCCCGCGGCCTGGCCAACTACAGCGCGCTCGAAGCGCAGAAGATCATCGGCCAGTCATCCGAGGCCATCGAGGCCGTGCTGGGCTACAGCGCCGAGCCGGAACTGGTGCACCGCGACAACCTGATTCTGGTATGAGGAAATGAGCGTGATCAAAGGGATTTTTGCAGCCGCCTTGCTGGCCTTGCCGATGCTGGCCGGTGCCGAGGAAATCGGCCAGGTGTCGACGGTGTTCAAGTTCGTCGGGCCCAACGACCGCATCGTGGTCGAGGCGTTCGACGACCCCAAGGTGGAGGGCGTGACCTGCTACCTGTCGCGCGCCAAGACCGGCGGCGTGAAGGGTGGGCTGGGGTTGGCCGAAGACCGTGCCGAGGCGTCGATCGCCTGCCGTCAGGTGGGGCCGATTCGCTTCAAGGGCGAGCTCAAGGATGGCGATGAAGTGTTCAAGGAGCGCACCTCGCTGGTGTTCAAGACCATGCAGGTGGTGCGCTTTCTGGACAAGAAGCGCAACACGCTGGTGTACCTGGTGTACAGCGACCGCCTGATCGAAGGCAGCCCGCAGAACGCGGTGACGGCGATTCCGATTCTGCCTTGGGCAGAATAAGACCGCGTTTAATCCATCGCGGGTCGAGCCCGTTCCCACAGGTTCAATGGTGCCCTCTGTGGGAGCGGGCTTGACCCGCGATGGGGCCCAAAGGGCCCCCAAGGCCGTCAGATCGACGCCGGCTCAACCTCCACTTCCCGCACCTCGACCTTCACCTGATCGCGACGGCTGATGTACTTCCAGTCCGCCTCGTCGATGTAGATCCCGTTCGGCCCGCTACCGCCCTCCAGGTCGATTGCAACGTGCGCCGATACCTGCGGCTTCACGCTCGCCAGAATCGGCACGAAGCCCAACTGCAGGCTGGTCTCCAGCAATGCCGCCTGGTTGCGTTCGTCGATGTCGGCCGCCTCGTCCAGGTAGTACGGCAGGCGCACGCGCCCGGCCTGGTCGCGGTCCATCAGGTGCAGCAACAGGTACATGTTGGTCAGCGCCTTGATGGTCATGGTGGTGCCGTTGGAGGCCGCGCCATCGATGTCGGTATGGATGATCGGCTGGCCGCCTACCTTGGTGATCTCGAACGCCAGCTCGAACAGGTCCTTCAGGCCCAGCTGGTTGTGGTTGGCTGCCACCAGCCGCGCCAGGTACTCCTTGGCCTCTTCGTTCTTGTTGTCCTGCTCGGCGCTCTGGCTCAGGTCGAACACCGACAGGGTCTCGCCTTCCTCGTACTGGCCGGCACTGTGGATGATCTGGTCGATGTGCTTGAGCGCTTCCTTGTTCGGCGCCAGCACGATGCGAAAGCTCTGCAGGTTGGATACCTGGCGCTTGTTGATCTCGCGGTTGAACAGTGCCAGCTGGTGCTCGAGGCTGTCGTAGTCGCTGCGGATGTTGCGCAGGGTACGCGCGATGTCGGTCACCGCCGCGCGCCGCGCCTTGCCCAGGGTCAGGGCTTCGTCGGTACGGTGCGCATAGGCGTTGATCAGCAGCTGCAGACGGCGCTCCATGTCGTCTTCGCTGTCGAACTTGGCCACGCCCTTGAGGCGTACCTGGGCGTACAGCGCCTCGATCTGGCCATCCACCCGCAGCAGGCCCTGCCAGCTGTCCTGGTAGTCGTTGAGCAGCGGCAGCAGGTTGTCCATGGAGTCGTCGACCGGGTCCATGAACGGCGTGCCGAACGGCAGGTCGGCCGGCAGCAGCTGGCGACGGCGCAGAGCGTCGTCGAGGGTGCGCTGCTTGGCCTCCATGTCGGCAATCTGGCGACCGACCAGTTGCAGCTTGGCCGACAGTTGCTGCACGCGCTCGGTGAACGCGTCGCTGGAGCGCTTGAGCTCTTCCTGGGCCGCCTCCATCTGCGCCAGCTGCTCCAGCTTGTCGCCTTCCTCGGCCGACAGGGTCTGGGTACGGCGGTAGTCTTCCAGGGCCTTTTGCGCATCCAGCACCTGCTGGTACAGCGCTTCGGTCTGGGTCTTGCTCGCGGCGCGGTCGGCGGCCACGGCTTGCTGGGTCTTGAGCTGCTTGAGCTCTTTTTCCAGGCGCTCCTTCTGGTCGCGCAGCGCGGCGCGGTCGGCCAGAGCCTGCAAGGCCGGCGGCTCGATATGGCTGAGGTCGATGGACAGCCCCGGCGCCTCGAAGCGCTCGCCCTTGAAGCCGTCGAGTACCGCTTCCAGAGACTTGACCCACACGTCGCTGTCATCCAGCTCGATGCCGCGCTCGCCCAGCGGCAGGCTGAACAGCGCACCGTTGAACAGGCGCATCAGGCGCTCGACGTCCTGCTGCGAGAACTCTTCGCGCAGGCGTGCATAGCTGTTGTTGTCGGCATGGTCGAGCTGCTGCTTGACCGACTTCAGGCGTTTCTCCAGGTCGCGCAGGCGCTCTTCCAGGTCCTCGGCGCTGAACTGGCGCGACTGCGCCAGGGCACCGGCCAGTTCGTCGTGGGCGTCCTTGGCGGCCAGCAGCTGCTGCTCCAGCACCTTGACGTCATCCACCAGCGCGAAGCGGTGCTTGAGCACCGACAGTTCGCCCAGCCAGCGCTGGATACCGGTCATTTCGCGTTCCAGGCGCATCAGCTCCTGGGTGCCGCCGCGCTGGTTGTTCTGCAGCGCGTCCTGCTCGTGGCTGTAGTGCTCGGCCTGCAGCACCAGCTCTTCCTTGCGTGCGCCGGCGTAGTCCTGCCAGGTGCCGAGCAACTGGTCGAGCAGCGGTGACAGGCGGTGCAGCTTGCCGCGCAGGATGTCGCGCTGGGCCACGCCATTGGCCAGGGCCTCGACCAGCGGGCCGGCGGCTACCAGCGAGTTGTAGTCCTGTTCCATGCGCCGCACGTCGCGGAAGGCTTCTTCGCAGGCGGCGATGTAGTCGACGCTGCCCGAGCGCAGGCTGTGCTCGAACGCATCGAGGAACAGCTGCTTGAGCTTGGCCGCGGTAATCTCGCGCATGTGCAGCAGGTTGATGAACAGGGCGCGGAAGGTCTTCAGGCTCTGCTCGCTGGTGGAGCGCAGCGGAATCAGGGTCAGGTCCAGCGGCACCGAGGTGTGCCCGCCCACCAGCAGCCGGCGCAGTTCGTCGGGCTTGAGCTCGTAGGCTTTCAGGCCGTTGCGCTCCAGGTTGGTGAACAGCTCCTTCTGGCGCAGGCAGGTGTCGTTCTTCTGGTAGTGGCCCAGGTCCAGCTCGCCGGCATAGGCGAAGAACTGGTGGCCGAAGCCGCCGCCAGGGCCGCGCCCGACCACGCCGATCACGTGCGGGCCGTGGGGCAGGTTGACCTCGCAGAGGATGTAGCTGGTGTCGCTGGCGAAGTAGAAGCGGCGTGACTGCTCCAGGCTGTACTTGCCGAAGCTCATGTCCGACATGCGCGCCAGGATCGGGAACTGCAGGGCGTTGATCGACGCACTCTTGCCCAGGTTGTTGGCGCCGTACACCGACAGCGGGTGCTCCAGCGGGAACAGGCCCAGGCTGTAGCCGGCGGTGTTGAGCAATGCAAAGCGGCGAATGCCGTAGCGGTCCTGGCTCATGCGTCAATCTCCTGTTGCTCTTGGGCAATGGCACGGGCCAAGGCGTCTTCTTCGCTTTCCTCGAACGGGCTCAGGTCGAGCGGGTCGTCGGTCCTGTTCAGCTCTTCAGGGGTTTCTTCCACCACCAATACCGGGGTCGGCAGCGGCAGGGCACTGTGCAGGCTGGCGGCCAGGTCGCGGTCCTGCTGCACCGACAGGCACACGTCGAGGAAGCGGTGCATCGGCGGCAGGAAGCGGTAGATGCCGTTGTCTTCGCTGGCAAAGCCGAGCTGGGTCATGCGGCGCATGATCTTCTCTTCCAGCTCGTCGGGGGTCTGCACCTCGGCCTGCAGGAACAGGTCGCGGTACTTTTCCAGCAGCGAGGGCAGCTCGTCGCGCCCCAGGCTGCCGCCGTCGAGCACCGACATCGGGTCGCGGCCCTGGTCGGCCAGGTGCTCCACCAGGATGAAGGTGAACAGCGACAGGCGCTGGGCGGTCTTGTTGACCTGGGCAGCAGCCAGTTCCGGCACGAAGTAGTAGAAGCCACGGGTGTCGCACACCAGTTCGAAGCCCAGGGCCTTGAACAGGCCGCGGTACTGGTCCTGGAAGTTCGACAGCTGGGCATACAGCTCCGGGTCGCGCCGGCTGATGTGGAAGCCCTTGAACAGCTCGCGGAAGATCGGTGCGAGCTGGGACAGTTCGGAAAGATCAAGATGCATGGGTAGGGCTCGCAGTAGGCTCGGGCGACGGTTCGCGGCTTGAAGTCAGGGCGAACGAGCGCAGGCTGACCAGGTGTTCCTGAGTGGTGTACTCGCGGCGCTCAAGGCGCGCGCGGGTAAAGCGTTTTTCCCGCGACAGGCGCGAGAACCAGTACAGCAGTTCGTCGGTGGCGCCTTCGGGCTCCTGCTCCAGCAGCCACACCATCAGGTCGGGCAGCGGCAGGGCGTCTTCGCAGCGTTCGAGCATTTCCTTGACCGTGCGCGGTGCACGCGGCGCGTCGCCCTTGTGGCTCTTGTGCGCCTTGGGGAACTGCGCCGGCTTGGCTTCGAAGCGGGCCAGGGCATACACGTAGGCCTCGACCTGGCTGGCGCTGCCGAGGAAGGTGCTCTGCGGGCGGGTGAACAGCGGCATGGCCGCCTGTGGCACGGCGTCGATGCCCTTGCGCCGGATCACCGACAGCGCCAGTGCGGCGCCACGGGTCACGGCGTTGTGCCGGCGCGCCTCTTCACGCAGCGGCAGCAGCAGCTCGCGGGCGTGGCGCAGGGTCAGCTGGGCGCTGGTCTGCATCTCGAGGATGCGCGCGTGGGTGCGCAGCAGCATGTCGTCATCGACCAGGTGGCCCAGTCGCGCCTGCTCGCCCAGCAGGCGCAACAGCACGGTCTCGACCTTGCGCACGCCCTGTTCGAAGGCGCCGTCGGCGTTCACCAGCTGGATCATCGGCTCGACGTATTCGTCCCAGGTGGCCAGCACTTCGGCGTAGCGCTGGCGCAGCGGGATCTGCCGGTCGCTGGTCTTGGCCCGCTCGGCCACCGCCACCAGCGCCTGCTCGTCGTTGTCGAGTTTTTTCAGCACGTCACGCACGCGCATGTCGAGCAGACGCAGCTGGCGCGCCAGGTCGTTGCCGTCGCGGATGTCGAAGGCGTCCTGGATATGCCCGGCCAGGCGCTCGAGGTGGCGCAGGTAGGCTTCGATTTCCAGGCACAGGCCCAGGCGGTGCTCGCGCCGCAGGTAGGCCAGGAAGTCGTGGATCTGGGCGTTGAGCTCGAAGCGGTTCGGGCTCTTGGCCACCGGGACCAGGATGTCCAGGCGAATCCACACGTCCAGCAGGTTGGTGATGTCCTGGGGCGTACTGTCGAGCTGTTGTGCGGCCAGTTGCCCGCGCAGCTCGGCCAGGCTCAGGGTGCCCCCGTCGAAGCGCTCGCACAACGGCTCGAGCAGGGCCCAGTGTTCGGCTAGGGCGCGCAGGACGCGCTTGGGTTCGATCATTGGCGGGTCGACTCGCTGCCAAGTAAAAGCGCCGATTGTACTGCATCAGGGGGGGATCGATTCACCCCCTGATCGTTTGCCGGTGTTGTCGGGCGGTTTTGTACCTGCAACGGCGGCGTAACGGCGGTAGAATGCTCGCCCCGACTTATCCACAGATGGCCGCCCTTTGCTTACCGAGTCCCGCCGCCGCGCCTACCTGAACGCCATGCAAGTGGTGCACTGGCTGCCGCGCGCCGAACTGCCGTTCGCCGCGCCATCGCGCCCCGAGCTGCTGCGGGTACCCGAACCGCTGGTCGAGGCGCCGGTGGTGCTGCCGGCAGTGGTGGCCAAGGCGTCTGCACCGGCTGCCAAGCCGGCCGAGCGGCCAAAAATCGAGATTCCGCGACCGACGGTCAGCGCCAAGCCGGCCAGCAAGCCGGTGCTCGATGCCGAAGAAACCGGCGCCGTGGTCAAGCCAGCGCTGGTACCGCCGCCCCGCTTTGCCTTGCAGTTGCTGCGTGCCGGCGATTGCCTGGTGCTGGTGGAGCTGGTTACCGGCCAGCCGTTCCAGAGCCGCGACCCGTCCTACCTGCTGCTCAAGGACATGCTGCGCGCCGCCGGCCTGCCCGACAGCCCGCAGATCATCGGCGAGCCGGTACGCTGGCCGTTGCTGGTGCGCGGCACTCTCGACCAGGGCCCGCTGGCGGCGCGTGATTTTGTCCAGGGTTTCATCCAGGCCCGCCTTGAAGAGGCGCCCTGCAGCTGCCTGTGGCTGGTCGGCCTGCCGGCGGTGCGCTTTGCCGGTGAAGCCGACGAGCAGGCGTACTACCGCGAATTGCCGGTGGAGGGCCTGGGCAACTGCTGGGCCTTGCCTGGCCTTGAACTGTTGATGGACGAGCCCGCCCGCAAGGCGCACGTCTGGCAAGCCATGCGCCGGCTGATGGCGCGCTGGAAACCACGCAATGAGTGACAACATCAGTTTTCGCCGCATGACCGAGGCGGATCTGGATGCCGTGCTGAAGATCGAATACGCCGCCTTCAGCCACCCGTGGACCCGGGGGATCTTTCTCGACGGGCTGAAGAACTACGAAATCTGGCTGATGTTCGAAGGCCAGCAGCAGGTGGGCCACGGCGTGATCAACGTGATCATCGACGAGGCGCACCTGCTCAACATCACCGTCAAGCCCGAAAGCCAGGGCCGTGGCCTGGGCCTGCGCCTGCTCGAAGAGCTGATGAAGCGCGCCTACGCCAGCAACGGCCGCGAGTGCTTCCTCGAAGTGCGCGCCAGCAACCAGTCGGCGTATCGCCTGTACGAGCGCTTCGGCTTCAACGAGATCGGCCGGCGACGCGACTACTACCCGGTGGCGGGTGGGCGCGAAGACGCGCTGGTGATGGCCTGCACGCTGTTCGAAGAATAACCCTTCAGCGCTCGCGCTTGCCGTCCAGCGGGTCGCGACGCGCCAGTTCGGCCTCGTCCAGGCCGTTGCCGCCGCCAATGTCATCTTCGTCGACTACGCTCAGGTCCCAGTCGGCCGGGTGGTCGCCGCCGACTTCATCGGCTGAGCGGGCGCCGTCTTCGGGGATCAGGGTTTCGGGCGTCAGGTCATCGTCGCTGGGGTCGTAGTGCGTGTCGGTCACCGGTGGGTCTTGATCGAAGTCCAGCGGCTGCACCGAGCCCATCTGGTCCTCGATGGTATCGATCGGTGCGGGTTCCGGGGCATGCGGCGGGCGATGTGATTCGGTCATGTCTATTCTCCTGCGGGTGGCCTGTAAGGGGTGGACCGGCCACTGGCGGGAAGATTCAAAGGCGTGACCCGAACGGGGTGGCGCCAGTCACACATGCGCATTCCCATGAGGCTTGACCATGCACGATCTACAAGAACTGATTGATAACAACGCGCGCTGGGCCGATGCGATCAAGCAGGAAGATCCGGACTTCTTCGCCAAGCTGGCGCGTCAGCAGACTCCGGAATTCCTCTGGATCGGCTGTTCGGATGCGCGGGTGCCGGCCAACGAGATCGTCGGCATGTTGCCGGGCGACCTGTTCGTGCACCGCAACGTGGCGAACGTGGTGCTGCACACCGACCTCAACTGCCTGTCGGTGATCCAGTACGCGGTGGACGTACTCAAGGTCAAGCACATCCTGGTGACCGGGCACTACGGTTGCGGCGGCGTACGGGCCTCGATGCAGGACCGTCAGCTGGGCCTGATCGACGGCTGGCTTCGGGCGATTCGCGACGTGTACTACGAGCATCGTGTGGAATTGTCCAAGCTGGCGACCGAGGAAGAGCAGGTCGACCGCCTGTGCGAGCTGAACGTGATCCAGCAGGTGGCGAACGTGGGGCACACCAGCATCGTGCAGAACGCCTGGCATCGCGGGCAGAGCCTGTCGATCCATGGGTGCATCTACGGGATCAAGGACGGCCTGTGGAAAAGCCTGAACACCACCATCAGCGGGTTCGAGCAGCTGCCGCCGCAGTACCGGTTGCGTCCGCAGGACTGACCGCCCATTGGCTGTTGCAGGAGCCAGCCTGGCTGGCGAAGGCCGCGCTACCTGTCCGTGGTGCGGCCTTCGCCGGCAACGCCGGCTCCTACAGGTTGCGTAACGCCCGCGTCATCACCCCCGTATTGCACTTGGCATGGGCCTGCTCCGGCGTCATCTGGCGTACCGTGCGGAAAAACAGCCCGCAGGTCTGCTTCTTCTCCTTCACCTGCCATTTTTGCGTGCATGCCCCCAGCGTGGCACTTGCATCCGCCTTCGGGTTGCGCCCCATTCCCGCCTGCCAGCACGCCGCGCTCAAGTCCTGCCCCATCATCCGCAAACCGGCCGCATCGGCCTTGTCCGGGTCGTTGTCGTTGTTCTTCGGGTCGGCGGCGTACCAGATCGCGCTCGGGTGATTCGCGCCCAGCACCGGCACGTTGCGCCCAGGCACCGGGCTGATGCTCACCAGCCCCAGTACCTTCACCTCTGGCCCGTACTGCTGCTGCACCCAGCTGCGCACCGGCGCACCGAACGCCACCATCGGCAGGCTGGCGCCGTCAGTGGCCGCGGTCATGTCCCTGACCATGCGCACCTGGTAGTCGGTGAAATACCCGTACACCCCTTCTAGGTCCTTGCCGGCACTGGCTGGCGCGGCAATCGGCGCGATGTCCACGATGGTCTGGTAGGCCGGGGTGTGTTGCGCCGGCACGCCGTTGAAGGTCAGCAGCTGGGCCCAGCGGTCGGTGGTGTTGGAGCGCAGGTAGTCCTGGGCCTGGGTCAGCGAGTAGTCCGGCGGAAAGTGCAGCAGCTCGATGCTGCGCCGGTTCTCCAGGGCCATGCCCAACGGCAGGAACAACGCCCAGTTGTACGCCCACTTGCCCTCGCGATTGAGCCGGTCGGCACCTGCATAGGCCAGTTCGCCGCTGTCGAGCAGGGCCTTGAGCGGGGCCGCGTAGGTGGTCGGTACGCCGCTGATGTCGGCATGCAGCTGGTCGTGCTCGCGACGCACCGTCACCGTGGCGGTCGGGTAGCCATCGCGCTGCACGCTCTGGGTCAGGTAGTGCTCCACGGTGCGCTCCAGCGACCAGTCGCGAAAGCAGATCACCCCGCAGTTGTTGGGGTAGGCGAATAGGCGGGTCACGCGCTGCGCATCGCCCAGCGGTACGCGGGCGTCGGCCAGCACGGCGCTGCTGGCGGCAAGGGCGATCAGGCCCAGGGCAAAAGGTGTACGCATGTTCAACTCCTTGTCGATGAACTCCCGATGTGCGGAAGGCTTGCCATACTGGGGTAGTTCTCAGGACGAGGGGAAGGGGGCAGGATCATGAAGGGGTATCCGGGCATTGCACTGTTCGCCGGGCTGTTGAGCGTGTTGCCGGCCCACGCCGACGAGCGCGACCTGTGGTCGTTCGCGCAGTGGACGGGCAGCCACGATACGCGCGCGTTTCGCGAAATGCTGGTGCAGGCGCGGCTGTATGGGGTAGTGCCGTTGTACCAGCTGCTGCGCTCGGCCAGCGACTGGCGCCTGTGCAACGCCGAGCCGTTCGCCGTGGCGCCGCCCGACCAGTGGCCGGCGGTACGCTCGACCCTGCAGTTGCTCAAGACCCTGGGCGAGCAGCAGCGCCTGAAAACCTACGAAGTGGTCTCGGCCTATCGCAACCCCACCCTCAACCGCTGCGCCGGTGGTGCCCGCGACAGTGCGCATACCCGCGCCTTCGCGGTCGACCTGCTGCTGCCGGCGTGGGCCGATCCGCGACCATTGTGCGAGTTCTGGCAGACCCAGGGCCAGGCCTGGAACATGGGGCTTGGCCGCTACCCGTCGGGGCGCATCCATATCGACACCGCCGGCTACCGCACCTGGGGCGGCGACCTGAGTGCCGACTCGTCGTTTTGCCCGCGCCTGGCGCCCAGCTCCTGAACAGCTCGGCGATGGCGGGGCAAGGAACTCCTGGGCCCCGCAAGGTACGGAAGTAGTTCACCCCCTGCACATCAACCCGCCCCGAGGAACCGCCCCATGCTCGAATCGACCTGGACTGCGCTCAAGCATCATCAGCGTGTGCGCGAGATTGTCGTGGTGCTGGCCAACTTCGGCGCCCAGGACGTGCTGTTCCGCCTGGGGCTGGGCAGGCTGCTGGGGGAGGCCGAAACGGTGGCCGGCCTGCCCGCCGACGAAGGCACCCCGCAACGCGTGCGGCGGGCGCTGGAGGCGCTGGGCCCGACCTTCGTCAAGCTCGGGCAGATCCTCTCCAGCCGCAGCGACATATTGCCGGCGGCATGGATCGACGAGTTGCAGGCCCTGCACAGCAGCGCCGCTACCTTGCCCTGGGCGCAGCTGCAGGCCCAGGTGCTCGAAGACCTGGGCGCCGAACTGGACCAGGTATTCGCCGAGTTCGACACCACCCCGCTGGCGGCGGCGTCCATGGCCCAGGTGTATCGGGCACGCCTGCTCGGGGGCGAGGAGGTGGTGGTCAAGGTTCAGCGTCCGGGGCTGCGGCGCAAGATGACCGCCGACCTGCAACTGCTCGAAAGCGTTGCGCAACTGGTCGAGCAAAACACCGCCCTGGCCGACTACCAGCCGCGCAAGATGGTGCGGCAACTGGCCCGGGCCATGCTCGAAGAGCTGGACTTCACCCAGGAAGGCAGCCACTGCGACGCGGTGGCGGCCAATTTCGCCAGCCAGCCGCACATCGTCATTCCGCGCATCTACTGGGCCCACAGCAGCGAGCGGCTGCTGGTGCAGCAGTACCTGCCCAGCCATACCCCGCTGGAGCGCGAGGCGCTGATCGAGCAGGGCCTGGACCCGAGCCTGCTGGCCAGCCGCGGCGCCGCCGCGTTCATCAAGATGCTGCTGGAGGACGGGCTGTTCCATGGCGACCCGCACCCGGGCAACCTCAAGGCCATGGACGACAACCGCGTGGGCTTCATCGACTTCGGCATGGTCGGGCGCCTTGGCGAGCGCCGTTGGCTGGAGGTGATGACGTTCATGCGCGCCCTGACAGAGGGCAACAGCGATGCACTGGTGACGGTGCTGGTGGACTGGAACGACGACGGCGTGCGCAACATGCCCGCCATCGAGCAGGCGGCCGGCGAGTACATGGCGCGTCACGGCGGCAAGGCGCTGAAGATGGGCGCGCTGATCGAGGATTTTCTGGGGCTGATGCGCGAATACCGCCTGCTGCTGCCCCCGGACCTGCTGGTGCTGTTCAAGGCCCTGGTGACCGCCGACGGCGTACTGACCCGGCTGGACCCGCAACTGGACCTGGTGGCCACCGCCAGACCGGCGATCAGGGCTCAGCTCAAGGCGCAGCTGAGCTGGAAGATCGCCAGGCGCCTGGGGCTCGATGGCCTGGAACTGGGACGCGGCCTGCTCGGCGAATTGCCGCAGCTGACACGGCTGCTGGTGAACCGCTTCAAGCATGGTGTGCTGGAGATGCGCGTCGATGTGCCGGGGCTGGAGCGCCTGGAGCGTTCGTTGCGCCTGGCCTCGACGCGGCTGTCGCTGGCGTTGCTGATCAGTGCGCTGGTGATTGCCTTCGGCCCGCAGATCGCCGCTGCCGGGCCGGTGTGGCTGGGCTTGCCCGCCGTCAGCTGGCTGGCGGCTATCGCCACCCTGGGCGGCTTGCTGGCGTTTTTGCGCAGCCTGTTCAAGAGCCCGTGAGCCAGTCGGCAAAGCGCCGCTGCGCCGTGCCGGCAGCGAAGGGCTCGGGGCTCAGCAGGTAGTAGGCCGAACCGTCCTCGGTGAACCCGTAGGGTGCCACCAACTGCCCGCTGTCGAGCTCGTCCTGCACCATCATGCGCGAGGCCAGCGCCACGCCCAGCCCGGCCAGGGCTGCCTGGATGCACAGGTAGAAGTGTTCGTAGCCGGCGCGGCTGCTGCCCCTGGCCGACTGGCCGCTCAGGCGCAGCCAGTGCTTCCAGGCGTCGGGACGGGTGGCGCTGTGCAGCAGGCGGGTACCGGCAAAGCCCTTGTCGGGCAGTGCCAGGTCGGCGCGACACACCGGCCCTACTGCCTCGTTGCAGAGCTTGAGGCTGTGCAGGCTGGCATCCCAGTGGAAGTCGTCGCGGCGCAGCGCCAGGTCGATGCCGCTGCGGGCAAAGTCCACCGGCCCGCCGGCGGCCACCAGGTGCAGCTGGATGTCCGGGTGCGCGGCATGGAACGCCGGCAGCCGCGGGATCAGCCACTTCATCGCGATGGTCGGTTCGCATGACAGCACCAGCACGTTGTCGCGGGCCTGCTGCAGGCGTTGCACGCTGGCGTGCAGCTGCTCGAACACCGACAGGGTGGTGTCGTGAAGGGCGCGCCCGGCCGGCGTGAGGAAAATGGCGCGGTTGCGCCGCTCGAACAACTGCACCCCCAGGGATTCTTCCAGCAGACGCACCTGGCGGCTCACCGCACCGTGGGTGACGTTGAGCTGCTGAGCGGCGCGCACGAAGCTTTCGGTCTGGGCGGCGACGTCGAAATAGCGAAAGGCGGCGAGGGCGGGCAGTTTCATATGTGTGAGGAAAACTAGCGGATTTGCGCCACTATAAATCGCTTTTTTGCCGTGCTGAAGCTTTCGATAATGGCGCTGCGCAGAATCATCTGCGTCATTTCATGGAGTATCGACGGTGGGTGAATTGCTGGCGGTGGCCTTGATTACCGTGTTGGCGGTGATCAGCCCGGGGGCGGACTTTGCCATGGTGACACGCAGCAGCTATGCGTTTGGCAGGCGCAGCGGATTGCTCGCTGCCCTGGGGATTGCCTGCGGCGTGCAGGTGCATGTGGTGTACACGGTGCTGGGGGTGGCAGTGCTGATCAGCCAGTCGCCGGGGCTGTTCATGGCCATGAAGGTGGTGGGGGCAGGGTACCTGATCTACCTGGGGTATCGGTCGCTGCGCACTCGTGCGCCGGTGGCCCTGGAGGGCGCGGCGGGGGTGACGGGGCGCGGTGCATGGGGGGCGTTCGCATCGGGCTTTCTGACCAATGCGCTGAACCCCAAGACCATGCTGTTCGTGGTCAGCGCGTACAGCCAGGTGGTGCAGCCGGGGGCCTCGCTGGGGCTCAACTTTGCCTATGGGGCGTTCATGTCGCTGGCGCATTGGGTGTGGTTCAGCCTGGTGGCGCTGTTCTTTTCGCGGGAGGCGTTGCGCCAGGCGATGCTGCGCCGCCAGCGCATGGTGGACCGGGTGATCGGGGTGGCGTTGATCGGCCTGGGGGTGGCGGTGGTGTTCGTGAATGTGCGCTGAGCGGCTGGCCGCTGCGCTGGCTTGCCAGCGAAAGGCGCACCACCGATCCCGCCATTGCATCTCCCACCAGCGGCGCCATAAGATATAACCATTCTCATTTAGTGCCGCCGACATGAAAGCCACCCCACCCGCCGACAGTCTCGCTTCGTTGTACAAGGGCTACCACGGCTGGCTGCTGGTGTGGCTGCGCCAACGCCTGGACTGCCCGCACAACGCTGCCGACACGGCCCAGGACACTTTCATGCGCCTGCTCAGCGCCGGCAGCTATGTGGCCCCGCGCGAGCCGCGGGCGTTCCTGGCTACCGTGGCGCGGCGTCTGCTGATCGACCGCGGGCGCCGGCAGAAGCTCGAACAGGCCTACCGCGAAGCGCTCGCCCGGCACGTCGAGTACCTCGACCAGGCACCTTCTCCCGAGCAGATGCTGGCCGCGCTCCAGGCCCTGGAGCACATCGCCCGTGCCCTCGACCTGATGAGCGTGCGCGCCCGCGAAGTGTTCATCCTGCGTCACCTCGAAGGGCTCAGCCATGCCGAGATCGCCGCACGCCTGAACGTCTCGACCAAGACGGTGCAGAACCACCTGGTGCAGGCCCTGCTGCACTGCCACGCTGCCACAGATCCTGCCCTGTGAACCTGCCTGCGGCCACGCTGCGCAAGGCTGCCGAATGGCTGGTGCGCCTGGACGACAGCGCCAGTGCCGGCGACCAGCAGGCCTTCGAGGCATGGCTGGCCAGCGACCCGCAGCACCTGGAGGCCGTGCGCCAGTTGCAGGGCAGCCTCGCGCCACTGCGTGAACTGCCCCGTGCGCCGGCCCGCGCGGCGCTCAAGCGCATTGCGCCGCAACCCCGTGGCAAGCGCGCGCTCAAGGCGCTGGCAATCAGCCTGGGCCTGCTGCTGCCGGCCGGCCTGGTGCTGCAGCACTATCCGCCGGCTTATCTGATGGCCGATATCCGTACCGGCAGCGGCCAGTGGACTACACAGCAATTGCCGGACGGCAGCCGCATCAGCCTGGATGGCCGGTCGGCGGTCGACCTGCAGTTCGACGCCCAATCGCGCACCCTGCGCCTGCTCAGCGGCGAGATCCTGCTGGATGTGGCCAAGGACGCCAGTCGCCCGTTCCGCGTGGTCACCGAACACGGCAGCATCCGTGCCCTGGGCACCCGCTTCATGGTCGAGCGCAGCGAGCACAGCACACGCCTGGCCATGCTCGAGTCGAGCACCGAGGTCAAGAGCGCCGGCAGCAGCCGCACGGTCAGCGCCGGCCAGCAGGTGCGCTTCGACGCCACTGGCATCCAGCCACTCCAGGCGGTCGACGCCGCCGGGCTGGAGCAGGCCTGGGCCAGCCACCAGATGATGGTCAAGGAGCAGCCGCTGGGCGAGGTGCTGGAGCGCCTGGCACGCAATCACGGCGGCTACCTGCTGTTCGATGCCAAGGCGCTGGCGCACCTGAACGTGACCGCCGTGTTGCCCGCCGACGACAGCGAGCGGGCGTTGCGCCTGCTGGCGCGCAGCTTCCCGATCCGGGTGCAGCACTACACCCCGTGGGTCACGCGAGTCACTCTTGAATAGAAATCCTTATCAAACGCTTCCAGTTCCCGTTACCTGTGCGTCCTTGTATTAGCCAATACATCGGAGAGTCGGGAACATGCCTTCACACAAGCCCCTCAAGCCCAGCCGCGCCCTGGCGCTGGCGGTTCATCTAGCCCTCGGCACGCTGCCGCTGCTGGCCCTGCAGCCGGCGCATGCGCAGCAGCAGGTGCAGCGCTATGCCATCCCGGCCGGGGCGCTGGGCGACGTGCTGAGCCGTTATGCCCGCGAGTCGGGGGTGGCCATTTCGTTCAATGCCGGCCAGGTCGCCAACCTGTCCAGCGCCGGGCTGCAGGGCAACTATGCCCTGCAGGACGGCTTCGCCGCGCTGCTGTACGGCCACGGCCTGCAGGCCCAGGCCAGTAGCGACGGCTACGTGCTGGTTGCGCTGCCGGCGGCCAACGGCGCGGTGGAGCTGGGCGCCACCAGTATCAACGGGCAGGTGCTGGGGAGCACCACCGAGGGTACCGGCTCCTACACCACCGGGCCGATGCAGACGGCCACCAAGCTGCCCCTGAGCATCCGTGAAACCCCGCAGTCGGTGAGTGTGATCACCCGCCAGCGCATGGACGACCAGGACATGCAGAGCCTGGAAGATGTGCTCAAGAACACCCCCGGCATGTCCATGACCAAGGACGGCCCGCAGCGCCCGACCTTCTACGCCCGCGGCTTCACCGTCGAGAACCTGATGAATGACGGGCTCTCCAACGACCTGTCGCATTACCTCTCGCGGGACATGAACTCCACGCCCGACATGGCGATCTACGACCACGTCGAGGTGGTGCGCGGCGCCACCGGCCTGATGCAAGGCTCGGGCACGCCGTCGGCGGCGATCAACATGGTGCGCAAGCGCCCCACGGCCGACCCGCGCCTGAGCATCACCGGCAGTGCCGGCAGCTGGGACAACTACCGCACCGAGGTCGACGGCTCCGGCGCGCTCAACGACAGCGGCACCCTGCGCGGCAGGATGGTCACCGCCTACCAGACCCGCAACAGCTTCCAGGACGTGGCCGATACCGAGCGCTCGGTGTTCTATGCCATCGGCGAGGCCGACCTGAGCGACAACAGCACCTTCACCCTGGGGCTGTCGAACCAGAGCGTCAACAACACCTCCACCTGGGGCGGCCTGCCCACTGGCATCGACGGCAGCGACCTGCACCTTTCGCGCTCCACCTACCTGGGCAACGACTGGGAATACTGGGACCAGGACAACACCACCCTGTTCAGCCGCCTGGACTATCGCCTGGACAACGACTGGAAGCTGCTGCTGGCGGCCAGCCGCACTTGGTCGAAGCTCAAGATGCTCGGCAGCATGACCGAGCGCATGGGCGATGAGGGCGAGGTGTTCGGCCAGTACCTGGGGCAGTACCACTACGACGACGAGCAGAGCAGCTATGACGCCTATGCCACCGGGCCGTACCAGTTGCTGGGGCGTACACACGAACTGGTAGTCGGGGCCAGCCGCCGCGAGCTGACCTTCGAGGGCAAGGGCAACTACAGCGACGACCTGATCGGCATGAACATCCATGCCTGGGACCCCGGCAGCCTGCCCAAGCGTCGCCTGGACCTGAACTACTGGCACCAGGACCGAGAAACCTCGCAGACCGGCACCTACGTCACGTCGCGCTTCAACCTGGCCGACGACCTGAAGCTGATCGTGGGCGGGCGCCTGGACTGGTACGACAGCGAATCCCAGACCCGCAACGGCACGCGCCTGGGCAAGCCTGTCAACGTGAGCGTCACGCGCAACCTGACCCGCTACGCCGGGGTGATCTACGACCTGGATGCGCAGCATTCGGTGTACGTGAGCTACACCGACATCTTCAAGCCGCAGTCCGAGCAGGACGCCAGCGGCAGCGAACTCAAGCCGATCGAGGGCAAAAACTACGAGGTGGGGATCAAGGGCGAGTACTTCGACGGCGCATTGAATGCCAGTGCCGCGGTGTTTCGCATCGACCAGGAGAATCGCGCCAAGACCCTGGAGCGCTACCAGTGCTCCGACCTGGTGCCCAGCTGCTCCGAGGCGGCGGGCAAGCTGCGCAGCGAGGGTATCGAGCTGGAAGTGAACGGCACCGTACTGCCGGGCTGGGAACTGGGCGCGGGCTACACCTTCGCCCAGGTCAAGTACGTGAAGGACGGCGACCCGGCCAACGAGGGGCGGCTGTTCGACACCGACATCCCGCGGCACGTATTCAAGGCGTTCACCACCTACCAGCTGCCGGGCGAGCTCGAGCGCTGGAAGGTCGGCGGCGGGGTGTACCGGCAGAATGCGATCTACAACAAGGGTGACAACTGGTACGCCACCGACAGCACCTACCGCATCGAGCAGGATGCCTACACCTTGGTCGACCTGATGCTCAGCTACAAGGCCTCCGAGCACCTGGACGTGCGCCTGAACGTGAATAACGTGTTCGACACCAGGTACTACCAGAGCATTGCCACCAACACGGTGTATGGCGGCAACTTCTACGGTGACCCCCGCAATGCGATGCTGACGTTGCGCTGGTCGCTCTGAAAGGATCAGGCCGGCTCCTGCGGGCGTGCAGGGGCCGGCCTTGCCGGCGAAGCGGCCGGCACTTTTCTTCAGGCATGAAAAAAGGGCCTACCTTTCGGTAAGCCCTTTTTAGTACTTGGTGGCTACACAGGGACTTGAACCCCGGACCCCAGCATTATGAATGCTATGCTCTAACCAACTGAGCTATGTAGCCAAGTGGCGCGCATTATTCGCTCGAAACGATGTTGTGTCAACACCCAATTTCAAAAAATTTAACGCCCGATCAACCGCTTAGCCAAAAACCCCTCAGAACCTGTAGGTGAAGTTGGTCATCACGTTGCGTGGTGCGCCGTAGGTGCCGTACAGGCCGGCCATGCTGTAGTACTCGCGGTCGAACAGGTTGTTCAGGTTCACCGAGGCTTCCAGGTGCTCGTTGATGTCGTAGCGCGCCATCAGGTTGGCGATGGCATAGCTGCCCTGGGTGAAGGTGTGCAGGTCGTTGCCCACCTTGCTCTGCCAGTTCACGCCACCGCCCACGGTCACCTTGTCCAGCACCCCGGGCAGGCGATAGCTGGTGAAGGTCTTGAGGCTGTGACGCGGCAGCACGGTGTTGATGCGCTCGTCCTGGTTGTCGGTGGTCAGGGTATAGGCATACCCCGCCGACGCCTGCCAACCCTCGGCCAGTTCGCCGTTGATCTCCATCTCGATGCCTTTGGAGGTGGTGTCCTGCTTGGCCTCGTACACGTTGTCGTGCTGCCAGATCGCCAGGTTGTCCTGTTCGAGCTTGAACACCGCCACGCTGGAGTTCAGCTTGCCGTCGAAGTGACTGCCCTTGATGCCCATCTCGTAGCCGATGCCCTGCATCGGGTCGATGGGCTTGAATTGCGCGTCCTGCACCCACGACCCCTGCGGGTTGAAGATCTTGGTGTAGCTGGCATACAGCGACCAGGTGTCATTCAGGTCGTACACCACCCCGGCATAGGGGATGAACACGCCGGTTTCCTTGCGGTCGGTGTTGCTGCTGGCCGCGCCATAGGGGCGGTCCTCGGTCTTGCGCTCCCAGTCGATCAGGCGGCTGCCCAGGATCAGGTTCAGGTCGTCGCTCAGGTGCAGGCGGGTGGTGAGGTAGGCGGCGTACTGGTTTTCTTCCTGTGACGACTTGCCGCTTTCGGTAAACGCCGGCTTGGGCTGCTTGCCGTCCCAGTCGAAGATGTTGTCGATCGACGCACCCGGGGTGGCGTTGTAGTCGTAGCGCCAGCCGCCCCACTCGGGCACGCTCTGGCTGAACTGCGACAGGGTCACGCCGCCGATCAGTTCGTGCTCGCGCTCGAACAGGCTGAACGGGCCGGTCACGTACAGGTCCAGGTTGTCCTGGCGCGGGGTGCCCGAGAAGCGTACCGGCAGCTGGCTCATGCCGCTGCCGTCCGGGTTCAGATCGCCCATGACGAAGCCGAACAGCTCGTCGAACTTGTTTTCCGAGTGGCTGTACTCGAGCTTGCCGCTCCAGCCGTTGCCCAGTTGCTGCTCCACCGAGGCGAAGTAGCTGGTCTGTTCGTGGTCGTTGTACGACCAGGTGGGTGCGCTGTTGATCGAGCGGCTGAGGTTGCTGCGCTCACCGTTGCTGAACCGGGTGGGCAGGCCGCTGCGCAGCGGGGAGTCGACGTCGGTGCGCAGGTAGCTCAAGCCCAGGGTCAGCAGGGTGTCTTCGCTCAGGTCGAATTCGGTGATGCCGTACAGCAGCTGGGTGTCCTGCTTGTAGCGGTCGACCCAGGCCTTTTCGGTCTTGTAGTCGGCCACCAGGCGGCCGCGCACGTTGCCGCTTTCGGTCAGCGGGCCGGACACGTCGAAGCCGCTGCCGTAGCGGTCCCAGGTGCCGGCCGAGCCGGTGATGCTGGCCTGGCCCTCGTAGGTGGGGCGCTTGCGGATCAGGTTGATGGTCGCCGACGGGCTGCCCATGCCGCTGATCAGGCCGCTGGCGCCGCGCACGATCTCCACCCGGTCGTACATCGCCATGCTCTGGGTGTAGTTGTCCATGCGCGTGGTGGTAGGCACGCCGTCCACTTCGTAGTTCTGGATCACGAAGCCGCGCGAATAGTAGCTGTCGCTCTCGGCGCCCAGGCCGTCACGGGTGACGATGATGCCCGGGGTGGCTTCCAGGGTGTCGGTCAGGGTGCTCAGGCGCTGGTCGTCCAGGCGCTGGCGGGTCATCACGGTCAGCGCCTGCGGGGTTTCCCTGGGCGTGAGGTTCAGGCGCGTCGAACTGCTGGAGGAGTAGGTGGTGTACAGCCCGGTGCCTTCGGTGGTCGAGCCTGGCGCCTTGCCCGAAATGCTCACGGCATCCAGTTGCAGGCCGCTGCCCAGATCCACCGGCAGCTCGATCAGGAAGCTGTTGGGGTTGGGCTGGCTCAGCCGTGCGCTGCTGCCGGTGAGGGTGCGCAGCGCCTGTTCGGCGGTGTACTGGCCCTGCACCTCGGGGGACACGATGCCCGCTACCTGGTTGGCGTCATAGATCACCTGGTAGCCGCTTTGCGCGCTGAACAGCTCGATGGCATCGACCAGCGACTGCGTCGAGATATGGAAATCGATGCGTTGCGTCTGGGCCTGAGTGGCCTCGGCGGCCTGCACGGCGGCGCCTGGCAGCAACGCCAGCAAGCTGGCGGCCAGGATCGCGCTGGCCAAGGGTCGACGGGTGAACGCGACGTCACGTGGGTACTGCATGGTTCCTCCCCCAAGAAGGTGCAAATGGTAATGCTTCTTATGTTGGGGGTGTGACGCAGCAGAAACGGGAATTACCGCGCCGTCGGCAAAATATTTTCAGCGCACGATCAGCCAGTGCCCCAACACGGCATCGGCACGCAGTTTCTGGCTGCTGAGCAGGGCATCGAGGGCGCTGTCGGCCTGGTCCAGGTTGAAGCTGCCGCTGACCCGTCGCTGGCCGGCGGCCTCGTTGAGCAGCACCAGGCGGGTGCCCTTGTAGGTGGCCAGCTGTTCGAGCACCTGCTGCAACGGCACATCGCGCACCCGCAGCTGACCGTCGCGCCAGGCCAGCAGGCGTTCGGCATCCACCGTCTGCGGCGCATCGAGCCGTTCGCCGTGCAGGGTCAGGCGCTGGCCGGGGCTCAGGCGCTGGTGCTGGCTGGCGGTGCTGACCTCGACGCTGCCGCTGAGCAGCACTACGTCATCGTGCTCGCCACGGCTGACCGAAAAGCGCGTGCCCAGCACCTGCACCCGGGCCTGGTCGACCTCCACCACGAAGGGCCTGCCGTCGTGCACCACGTCGGCGAACACCCGGCCCTGGCGCAGGCGCACGGTGCGGGTGTCGCCGTCGAGGTCGATGTCCACCGCGCTGGCGCTGTCCAGGCGCAGGCGCGAACCGTCGGCCAGTTGCACCTCGCGGCGCTCGCCGGCGGCGGTGGCGTAGTCGCTGCCCAGGGTGTGCAGCGAGGGCACCAGCAACCAGCTCAGGCCGGCGCCCAGCAGCAGGCTGGCGGCGGCCGCATACAGCGGCCAACGGCTTTTCTTGGCGCGGTGCCGGTCGGCCTTGCGCACCCGGTGGGCGGGCAGCTCCAGGGTCTGCCAGAGCCGTTCGACGGCGGCCAGCGCGGCGGCGTTCTGTGCGTCGTGCACCCAGGCGTCGAAGGCGTCGCGTTCAGTGGGCGTGAGGTCATCGGCACGGCGCCGGGTAAACCAGTGCAAGGCCTGCTGTTCGCGTTCAGCGCTGGGGGAGTGATCGGGCGTCATTCGGCTTCGTTCGGCTGGCGCGCGTGCAGGGCGGCGGCCGCGCAGTGGCTCAGGGCTTTGTTCAGGTGGCGCTCCACGGCGCGGGGCTCCAGGCCCAGGCGTGCGGCGATGTCCTTGTAGCTCATTTGCTCGACCCGGGCCAGCAGAAACACCTCGCGGGTGGGCGAGGGCAGGCCGTCGATCAGGCGCTCCAGATGGTCGAGGGTATTGCCGGCCACGGCGCTGCGCTCGGGGCTGGTGTCGGTGAGCAACTGGTCGAGGGCCTGCTCGTCGCTGACCCCGCGCACCTGGTTGCGGCGCGCGTGGTCGATGCTCAGGTTGCTGGCGATGCGGTAGAGGAAGGCGCGCAGGTTGCCGACCTCGCTGCGCTCGCTGTGCATCAGGCGCACGAAGGCGTCCTGCAAGAGGTCGCGCGCGGTCTCCCGGCAGCGCACCCGACGGGTGAGAAAGGCCAGCAGCTCGTTGCGGTGACGCTGGTAGAGCAGCGTCAGGCTTCGGTCTTCCTGATTGTCGGGCATGGTCTTACCGGGGTGGATGTTGCCTGGGCGGGCGCCTTCGCCGGCAAGGCCGGCTCCTACAGAGCGGTGTGGTGCCCGTAGGAGCCGGCCTTGCCGGCGAAAGGTCGCGCCGCAGACTAGCGTTACTGAGAATTATTAACAAGTAGCCCACTCACTGAAAAGAATAGTGCGCTTGCTAACGAATTCTGGATAATTGGATCCCGATCACCCGATGGACGTTTTCCCATGGCCTTGAGCACCGCCCCGTCAAGTACGCCCGCCAGCACCGCCGCGCCCAGCCAGAGCAGCCCGCTGGTGATGCGAATCATCGCTGCCTGTGCGCTGGCGCACCTGATCAACGACCTCATCCAGGCGGTGCTGCCGTCGATCTACCCGCTGCTCAAGGCCAACTACGGGCTGAGCTTCACCCAGGTGGGGCTGATTACCCTGACCTTCCAGATCACCGCCTCGCTGCTGCAACCGGCCGTCGGTTTCTATACCGACCGCAAGCCGATGCCCAACCTGCTGCCCCTGGGCACCCTGTGCACCCTGGTGGGCATCGTGATGCTGGCGTATGTCGGCAGTTTCCCGATGATTCTGCTGGCTGCGGCACTGGTGGGCATCGGCTCCTCGACCTTCCACCCGGAAACCTCGCGCATCGCGCGCCTGGCCTCGGGCGGGCGCTTCGGCCTGGCGCAGTCGACCTTCCAGGTCGGCGGCAATGCCGGCTCGGCGTTCGGGCCGCTGCTGGCCGCCGCCATCATCATCCCGTTCGGCCAGGGCAACGTGGTGTGGTTCGGCCTGTTCGCGCTGTTTGCAGTGATCGTCACCTACGGCCTGAGCCGCTGGTACCGCGGCCACCTGGCGCTGTTCAAGGCCAAGGCCGGCCAGGCCGCCACCCACGGCCTGAGCCGCAACCGGGTGATCGGCGCGCTGGTGGTGCTGGGCCTGCTGGTGTTCTCCAAGTACTTCTACATGGCCAGCCTGACCAGCTACTTCACCTTCTACCTGATCGAGAAGTTCGACCTGTCGGTGGCCAGTTCGCAGCTGTACCTGTTCCTGTTCCTGGGGGCGGTGGCTGCCGGGACCTTCTTCGGCGGGCCGATCGGCGATCGCATCGGCCGCAAGGCGGTGATCTGGTTCTCGATTCTGGGCGTGGCGCCGTTCACCCTGGCGCTGCCGTATGCCGACCTGTTCTGGACCAGCGTGCTCAGCGTGATCATCGGCTTCATCCTGGCTTCGGCGTTCTCGGCCATCGTGGTGTACGCGCAGGAGCTGGTGCCGGGCAACGTGGGCATGATCGCGGGGATCTTCTTCGGCCTGATGTTCGGCTTTGGCGGTATCGGCGCGGCGCTGCTGGGCTACCTGGCAGACATTCACGGCATCGAGTACGTGTACACGTTGTGTTCGTACCTGCCGCTGTTCGGGCTGCTGGCGATTCTGCTGCCGTCCACGCGCAAGCGCTGACAGCGCGCCGGCCAGGCATCGATGCGATTGACGCCTGGCCGGGGTTTCACCTAGAGTGCCGGCCTTCCTTTTCCTGTAGTCGACCCATGAAACGTTTCTCCCGTCCTTGCGCAGCAAAGCCGCCGGTAGTCCAGGCCCTGCTGTGCGACTGGCCGTGCGATACGGTGCTCAAGCGTCGGCGCAGCGTCCTGTTCGCCTTCACCTTTTCTCCTCCGCGCGCCTGAACTGACCGTCGCTTTCAGAACACAGTCATGTTGATGCCTGCGCGCATGTGCGCGTCGGCGGGTTTCGGAGTTGTAGATGAACACGCGTTTGCTGGCGGGCCTTCTGTTCGCCGTTTCGATCGTAGGGTTGAGCCTGGGCGCCACCCTGCCACTGGTTTCCCTGCGCCTGCTCGATGCCGGGGCCAGCACCCTGCACATCGGCATCCTGTCGGCCGCGCCCGCTGCCGGCATGATGCTCTCGGCGTTCCTGGTGGACGCCTGCTGCCGCCACCTCACCCGGCGCACCATCTACCTGCTCAGCTTCGGCCTGTGCGCCCTGAGCGTGGGGCTGATCGAGTGGGCGTTCGACTCCACCTGGCTGCTCGGCCTGCTGCGCCTGGGCATGGGCGTGGGCATGGGGATCGCGATCATCCTGGGCGAATCCTGGGTCAACGAACTGAGCGAAGAGCACAACCGCGGCAAGGTCATGGCGCTGTATGCCACCGCCTTCACCGGTTGCCAGATGCTCGGCCCGACCATGCTTGCGCTGTTCGGCACCCATAGCCCTTGGGTGATCATCGTGGTCAGCGGCTGCTATGCCCTGGCCCTGGCGAGCATCGTGTGGACAGTGCCCAACGACTATGTGGAGCACGGTGACGACGGCGAGAAGAGCTTTACGCTGGGCGGCTTCTTTCGTGTGGCGCCGGCCCTGTGCATGGGCGTGCTGTTCTTCTCGTTCTTCGATGCGGTGATTCTCTCGCTGCTGCCGGTGTACGCCACCAACCACGCCTATGCGGTGGGCGTGGCAGCGCTGATGGTCACGGTGATCCTGACCGGCGACATGCTGTTCCAGTTGCCGCTGGGCTGGCTGGCCGACCGCTGCGAGCGCACCACGGTACACCTGGTGTGCGGCGTGGTGGCGATGCTGATCGGCCTGGCGCTGCCGTGGCTGATCCAGGTGCAGTGGCTGCTGTGGCCGGCGCTGGTGCTGCTGGGGGCGGTGGCGGGCGGGGTGTATACCCTGGCGCTGGTGCTGATCGGCCAGCAGTTCAAGGGCCAGGACCTGGTCACGGCCAATGCCAGCGTCGGCCTGTTGTGGGGTGTGGGCAGCCTGGTGGGGCCGCTGGTCAGTGGCGCGGCCATGGACGTCGCCCCCCATGGCCTGCCGATGGCACTGGCGGCGATGGCCGCGCTGTTCGTGTGCTTTGCCCGCAGCTCGCGGCGCAAGGCCTATGCGGCCCGCACCGCGCAGTAGCGGCCGGCCTCAGAAGCTTGCGCGCAGGGTCAGCGAGACGTTGCGCGGGTCGCCGTAGTAGTACCCCGTGGCCGTGGCGCCTACCTTCTTGTAGTAGTGCTTGTCGAACAGGTTGTTGGCGTTGAGCTGCAGCGAATAGTGCTGGTTGAAGCGGTAGCCCAGCAGCGCGCTGTACACCGCATAGCCGCTTTGCGAGGCCACGGCATTGCCGTTGCGCGAGTAGATGTCGCTTTGCGCACTGACCCCGCCACCCACGGTCCAGGCGTCGTATGCCCCCGGCAGGCGGTAGCTGGTGAACAGCTTCAACTGGCGCTTGGGGTCGGTGGGGCGCAGCACGTTGCCGGTGTTGCTGAGGGTGTCCTTGAGGTACTCGGTGGTGGTGTAGGTGTAGCCGCCCGAGACCTGCCAGCCGGGCAGCACTTCGCCGGTCACTTCCAGTTCGAACCCTTCGCTGCGGTTCTTGCCGGCGGCCACCTTGCAGTGGCCGCTGGTGTAGTTGGGCAGGCACGGGTCGGGGCTGCCCAGGTCATCCAGGGCGTTGCCCACCTGGTAGATGCGGAACACCGCCAGCGAGGTGTTGAGCCTGCCATCGTAGAACTCGCCCTTTATGCCCAGCTCGTAGGCTTCGCCAGTGACCGGGTCGAGCACCGCGTTGGACGCATCGGTGGCGCTTTGCGGGTTGAAGATCTCGGTGTAGCTGCCGTACAGGCTCAGGTTGTTGTTCAGGTCGTAGATCAGCGCCGCATACGGCACGATCTCGCGGTCGACGCTGTACTTGCCTGAGGTCTTGAGGTTGTTTTCCTGCTCGTAGTCATACCAGTTGATGCGCGCGCCGATCACCGCGGTCAACGGGTCGGCCAGCGAGATGCGCCAGGTGGCGTGCGCCGCCTGCTGGGTGGTGCGGGTCATCACCGGCTTTGCGCTGATGTTGATCGACGGCTCGGGCAGGCTGGTCTTGGGGTCCCATTCGCGAATGTCGAACACCCCGGAGGCCGTGAAGTTGGTGGCCGAGGCAGTGGAGTCGTTGCGGATGCGCTCCACGCCCACCATCAGTTCGTGCTCGCGGCCCAGCAGCTGGAAGGGGCCGTTGAGGGTGGCGCTGAGGTTGGTCTGCTCGCTTTCGCCGCCGTCGCCCTCGGTCACCTGGTAGTTCATCAGGTAGGGGTTGGTGGTGCTGGCGCGGGTGAAGTAGGTCTGCTTGAAGCCGTGGTCGTCGAGGCGAAACTGCGTGCGGGTGCCCGATACCTTGAGCGTCCAGTCGTTGTCGAACACATGCTCGAGTTCGGCGAAGGTCTGCAGGTTGCTGCGGTTCCAGCGGTTCCAGTCGGCGCCCAGGTAGGTGCTGCGCGAGAGCTTCAGCGGCGAGCCATCGAAGTTGGCCGGCAGGCCGCCCCACGAGCCGGTGGCCTCCAGCTCGGTGTATTCGATGCCACCGGTGAGTGTGGTGCGTTCGCCCAGGTCGGCGGCCAGCACGCCGTAGAACACGTTCTTGCGCTCCATGCGGCTGTCCTGGAACGAGTCCTTGTCATCGTGCACGGCGATCATGCGGCCGCGGATCGCGCCGTTGTCGGTCAGCGCGCCTGACAGGTCGGCCACATAGCGCTGCGCATCCCAGGAGCCGGCGGTGACGCTGGCCGAGGCCTGGAAGTCCCGGGTAGGGCGCTTGCGCACCAGGTTGACGGTGCCCGAGGGGTTGCCCGCGCCACGCAGCATGCCGGTGGCGCCTCGCAGGATCTCGGCGCGGTCGATGATCGCCGAGTCACTCTGGATGAACGAGCCGCCGCCACTGCCTTGCACCACGGTGGCGCCGTCATACTGGATGGCGTCGATCTGGTAGCCGCGCGAGTAGTAGGTGACGCGCTCGCTGTCGACGTAGTCGACCACCACACCCGGGGTCTGCTCCATCAGGGTGGTGAGGTTGGTGATGTTCTGGTCGTCCAGGCGCTGGCGGGTCAGCACTGACACCGATTGCGGCGTGTGGCGCAGGGTCTGGGGCATCTTGCCGATGGTCACCGCACCGGTGGTGTACGAGCCGCTGTGCTCGGTGGTTTCGCCCAGGCGGTCGCTGGAGATGCTGGTGGCACCCAGCTCCAGGGCGTCGCCGATGTCCACCGCCGGCAGCAGCAGGAAGCTGTTGGCCGACTTCTGCTGCACCTGCACGCCGCTGCCCTGCAACAGCAGCGCCAGGGCCTGGGCGTTGTCGTGGCTGCCGGACACGCCGGCGGTGGTCTTGCCCTGCAGGCTGGCGGCGTCATACGACAGGTTCAGCCCACCCTGGCGGGCCATCTGCTCAAGCGCTGCGTCCAGGGGCCCTGCGGGAATGTTCCAGCGTTGCACCTGCTGGGTGGCCGCAGGTGCGGCAGCGCCCAGCAACGGCGCAGCGGCGGCGCTCAGGGCCAGGCCGAGCAAGGCGCCACGCACGGCGCGCTGAAGGGGATCGGGGCGGGCAACACTGGGGTGGATCATTCGGGGCTCCTGAGAAGAGACAGACGTTTCGTCTTTATCCCTACAGGCCGAAGCTGAATGAGAAACCACCTCATTTATTTTTCAAACAGATTCAAGCCGGGCTGACACTGACCCAGTAGCGGGTGCGGTAGTCGATGCGAATCGGCAGTGCCTCGGCCACCAGCGCCAGGATCTGGTCGGTGTCGGCCAGCTGATAGGTGCCGAACACCTTCAACCCGGCCACCGCCTCGGCGCAGCGCAGCACGCCGGGGCGGTAGCGCGACAGCTCGGCGATGAACTCGCCCAGGGGCATCCGCTGCACGCTGAGCACGCCTTCGCGCCAGCCCCACGGGTCGGCGTGAGTCACGGCCGGGCCGACCTGGCCGCTGGCGCTGAACAGCAGTTGCTCGCCGGGGCGGGCGATGCGCGGCGCGGTGCCGTTGCCGGGGTACAGCGTCACACTGCCCTGGCGCACCGCCAGCAGGGTGCCGTCGGTACGTTCGCGTACCAGCAATTGCGAGCCTTGCGTTTGCAGTACACCGTCACGGGTGGTCACGCGCAGGGGGCGTGGGTCGTTGCCGGTATCGATGGACACCTCGCCCTGGATCAGGCTCAGCGCACGCAGGTCGGCCGCGAAGCGCAGGTCGATGGCGCTGGCGGTGTTGAGCTGGATCACGCTGCCGTCGTTGTTGTGGAAGGTGCGCCGCTCACCGGTGGCGGTGTGCTTGTCGGCCAGCAGGGTGGGCAGCCCGAGCGGCTCGCGACCGACCCAGCCCAGGGTGCCGGCGGCGCCGAGCAGGCCCAGCAGCTTGAGGCTGTCGCGCCGGCTGATGCTGCGTCGCTGCGTGCCCTCCAGGGTGCGCCGACTGAGCTCGCGGGGCAGGCTGCTGAACTCCTCGCTCATGGCCTGGACCTGGGCCCAGGCCAGGGCGTTGTGCGGGTGCTGGTCGAGCCAGCGACCAAAGGCCTGTTCGGCCTGTACGGTGGGCGTGTTGTAGCGCAGTTGCACCAGCCATTCGATGGCCTGCTCGACGTGGGCCTGGCCCGGTGCTGGCTCAGCCCCGGGCATGGCGCAACCGATAGCAGACGCCCATGGCCTTGGCCAGGTCGCGCTCCACCGTGGCGCGGGACACACCCAGCTGTTCGGCGATTTTCGGGCAGCTCATGTCGTCCAGTTGCGCGTGCAGAAACACCTGGCGCACCCGTGGCTTGAGCTGCATCAGCAGGCGGTCGAGGCGTTGCAGGGTATCGAGGATCATCCAGCGCTGTTCTTCGCTGGGCGCGTGCGCGGCGGGCAGGTGGGCCAGGCTTTCGAGGTAGGCCTGTTCCAGCGCGCGGCGGCGGAACTGGTCGATCATCAGGCCGCGGGCGATGCTGCTCAGGTAGGCACGCGGCTGCTTGAGCGGGTGCGCGTGGCGAGCCTTGAGCAGGCGCACGAAGGTATCCTGGGCCAGGTCGGCGGCGTGGGCGTGACAGCCAACGCGGCGCTGCAGCCAGGTGTTGAGCCAGGAGTGGTGGGTACGGTAGAGCAGGTCGACCTCGGACGGAGGGAGCGTGTCGCTGGTGGGCATCGTCGGTCGGGGCCTGCGCGCAAGAAGTGATTGTGAATCGTTCGCATTCTATGCGGGGAGCAGGGCGCGATGCAATTGGTGGGCGTGCGGGCCTCTTTGCCAGCCGTTCTTCAGCCAGCCACCCGCAATCCCGAGCTCGCCCGCACCTGCAACTGCGGCGCCAGAATGATCGACTCCACCGCTTCACCCTTGATGCGCTTGAGCAGCAACTCCACTGCATGCCGACCCATCTCGGCCAGCGGCAGGCGCACGCTGGTCAGCGGCACGATCAGTTCGTTGGCCAATGGTGTGTCGTTGAAGCCCACCACGGCGATGTCCTTGCCCGGCTCCAGGCCCTTGTCCCGCGCGGCGCCCATCAGGCCGATGGCCAGAAAGTCGTTCACTGCGAAAAACGCCTGGGGGCGCGGGTTCAACCCCAGCAGGTACTCGCCCTGCTTGTGCCCGGTGAGGCTGTCGAACGGGCCATTGAGCGTCCATTCCGGGCGCAGGGTAATGCCCTGTTCGCGGTAGTACCGGGTAAAGCCTCGCGTGCGGTCGGCACCGGTGGAGGCGTGCCGCTCGCCCGCCAGGATCGCCACGTCGCGACAGCCCAGGCGGTACAGGTGCTCGGCCGCCAGCCAGCCGCCCAACTCGTCATCGCTGCCCGCCGTGAGGTGCCCGGCAATCTGCCGGCTGACCAGCACGTAGGGGATGTGCTTGCGCCCCAGCAGCTCCAGCAGTGGCTGCTGCTCGCCCACGTGCGAGTCGCCCACGATCAACCCCGCCACCGAGCGGCGCAGGGCATGCTCGGCCCGCGCCAGCTGGCGGGGTTGCTGATCGTCGGTATTGGACACGAAGGTCAGGTAGCCAGCCTGTTCGGCGGCGGCGTCGATGCTGTCGTAGATGGTCGCCATCACCAGGTCGGTAAGGCGCGGCATGAGCACGCAGATCTCCTGGCTTTTGCGCAACTTCAGGTTGGATGCCTGCGTGTTCGGCCGATAATCCAGCTCTTTCGCCAACGCGCGAATACGCGCCACCACCTCGGCCGATGCCGCGCGCTCGACCCCGGCAGGGTCGCCATTGAGCACCCGCGACACGGTGGAAACGTGCACCCCGAGGGCGGTTGCCATGGACTTCAAGGTGGCAGGGCGTGATGGAGTGGGCATGTTCGAGGGGCTTCCAACCGTGGCTGATTTCGGGGCGCGATTCTAACCCAATCGACGGCTTGTCTCGGCAAACAACCTTTACCCAAACGATTGACTAAATGTTTTTGTGTGAATACATTCGCTCAACCCAAACGTTTGGGCAACACAATAAAAATACGCCGGACGCGGCCGCATTTTTGACTTCTGCCATCACTTGAAGAGTCAGATCCCTATGAACAACCCACCCGTTCCGCGCTTTCGCTACCAGATTTTCTTCCTGATCATGCTGATGGCGCTGCTCAACTACATCGATCGTGGTGCCATTTCGTATGCCTCGGCCAGCATTCTCCCCGAGTACGGTTTCGACAAGGCCGACTGGGGCAACGTGCTGGGCTATTTCGGTTACGGCTACATCGTCGGTGCGTTGATCGGCGGCATCCTGGCCGACCGTTTCGGCGCCAAGCGCGTATGGCTGATCGCCGGCGGCACCTGGTCGATCTTCGAGATCGCCACCGCCTTTGCCGGCGACATGGGCCTGGCCTTCATGGGCGGTTCGGCCATGGCCGGCTTTGCCACCATCCGCGTGCTGTTCGGCTTTGCCGAAGGCCCGGCGTACTCGGTGATCAACAAGAGCGTGGCCAACTGGGCCACGCCCAAGGAACGCGGCTTCGTGGTCTCGGTGGGCCTGCTCAGCACACCGCTGGGCGCCTTGCTCACCGCCCCGGTGGCGGTCGGCCTGCAGACCCTGACCGGCGACTGGCGCAGCATGTTCGTGGTACTGGGCGTGGTCAGCCTGGCGCTGCTGATCTTCTTCATGACCCGCTTCACCAACACCCCGGATGAAAACCCGCGGGTGTCCGAGGCCGAGCGCGAGTTCCTGCGCCAGGAGCGTGCCGCTGCCGCCAACGCCAGCACCCCGACCACCAGCGTTGCGCCGATCTGGCACTTCTTCAAGAACAAGGACCTGCTGCTCAATGCGGTGGGCTACTTCTCGTTCGTGTACGTCACCTTCCTGCTGCTGACCTGGACCCCCAAGTACCTGCAGGACGAGTTCCACTACAACCTGTCGTCGCTGTGGTACATGGGCATGATCCCGTGGACCGGCGCCTGCTTCACCGTGCTGCTGGGCGGCAAGATCTCCGACCTGCTGCTGCGTCGCACCGGCAACCTGAAGGTGGCGCGCAGCTGGCTGGCTGCAACCTGCCTGCTGCTGACCACGCTGTGCTTCATGCTGGTGTCGCAGGCCCAGACCGTATGGGGCGTGATCGCCCTGATGACCCTGGCCAACGCCCTCAACGCGCTGCCCAACTCGGTCTACTGGGCCGTGGTGATCGACACCGCGCCATCCAACCGCGTCGGTGCCTACAGCGGCATGACCCACTTCATCGCCAACACCGCCTCGTTCATCGCGCCGATGCTCACCGGCTACCTGACCGTGCGCTATGGCTACTCGTCGATGTTCGTGGCCGCCGCCGTGGCCACGGCCCTGGGCATGAGCGCGATGCTGATGGTGCGCCCCGGCAGCCGGCAGGTTGTCCCTTCCCCTACACCTGCAACGGTTTGATGGAGTTGCCTGTATGAACCTGGCCAAGCCAACCCACACTGGATACTTTTTTGGCCTGTCGGTCGGCGACCTGGCGCGGCGCCTGCGCGCCGGCAGCCTGACGAGTGTCGAGCTGACCCAGGCCGCGCTCGACAGCATCGAGCGCCTGAACCCGGCACTGAATGCCTTTGTCGCCGTGGATGCCGAAGTGTCGCTGGCGCAGGCGCGCAAGGCCGACGAACTGTTTGCCCAGGGCCTGGACCTGGGCCCGCTGCACGGCATACCGGTAGCGATCAAGGACAACATCGACACCTTCGACCACGTGACCACCTATGGTTCGGCGCACTTCGAAGGCTTTCGCCCCACGCAGGACGCCCTGTGCGTGCAGCGCCTGCGCGAGGGCGGCGCGGTAATCGTGGGCAAGACCCTGACCCACGAGTTCGCCTATGGCCCCACCGGCGACCGCTCGCTGCAGGGCGCGGCGCGCAACCCGTGGGATGCGCGCTGCATCACCGGCGGTTCGAGCGCCGGCAGTGCAGCGGCGGTGGCCAGCGGCATGGTGCCGCTGGCGCTGGGTACCGACACCGGCGGCTCGATCCGCATTCCCGCGGCGTTGTGCGGCGCGGTCGGCTTCAAGCCGTCGTTCGCTGCCGTGCCGCTGGACGGGGTGTTCCCGCTGTCGTCGAGCCTCGACCACGTGGGCCCGATTGCCAACCATGTGGACGATGCCCGGGTAGTGTTCGAAGTGATCGCCGCGCGTACCTGCGCGCCGGCCACGCTGCGTCGCCCGCTGCGTGTAGGCTGGATCGAGCCGGGCACTTTCGGGCCATTGGACGCCGACGTTCAGGGGCAGGTGTACCAGGCTGCGCAGCAGCTGTTTGGCGATGCACTGGAGCAGACCGGCGAGCTGGAGCCGTTGGTGGCGCAGCTCAAGGACACCTTGCTCACCCTGCAGCGCGCCGAGGCCTACGACGTGCATGCCGAGCGCATGCAGACGGCGCCGCAGCTGTTCGAGCAGGAGGTGCGCGAACGCCTTGAGCTGTCACGCGAGGTCAGGGGCTGGCAGTACATTCGCGCGCAGGCCGGCCAGGCTCGGCTCAAGGCGGCGATGGCGCGGCTGTTCGAGCGTTATGACTTCCTGGTCTCGGCCAGCGTGCCGATCACCGCGACGCCGGTGGATGCACGCGAGGTACAGGTGGGTGAGCAATGTATCGACGTGCGTGCTGCAGTGCTCAGTTACACCAGTGCCTGGAACCTCACCGGCCTGCCGGCCATCAGCCTGCCGGCAGGGCAGGTGCGGGGCATGCCGGTGGGGCTGCAGGTGATCGGTGCGGCGGGTGCCGACGATCAGCTGCTGCAGTTGCTGGCGCAGCGCTACGTTCGCACTTGATGCAGCCTCAGAACGTCCACTTGGCATTCACCATGGCATTGCGCGGTTCGCCGTAGGAGCCTGAGTTGAAGGTGCCCAGGCCGTCGTAGTAATGGGTGTCGAACAGGTTGTTGAGGTTCAGGCCGACCGTGAGGTGTTCATCCACCGCATAGTTGGCCAGCAACCCGACCACCCCGTAGTCACCCTGGTGTGCCTTGGTGCCGTAGGTGCCGTTGACCGCGTAGATGTCGCTCTGCCAGACCAGGTTGCCGCCCACGGTCAGGCGGTTCAGCTGCCCCGGCAGGCGGTAGGTGGTGCCGAGCTTGAACAGGTTCATCGGCTGGTTGGTTTCGACCCGATTGCCGTCCTTGTCGTGGGATTCACGGTAGGTATAGCCGCCGATGATGTTCCAGCCCGGCAGCACTTCGCCGGACACTTCGGTTTCGATGCCGCGCGTGGTGGTACCGGCAATGGCCCGGTAGATTTCGCGCCCTTGGGGCGACTCGCCAACGTACTGCGGGGTGTTCTTCTGCTGCACTTCGAACAGTGCCAGGCTCGCATTCAGCGCACCGTCGTAGAACTCGCCCTTGATGCCCAGTTCGTAGTTGTCGCCTTGCAGCGGCTCCAGCGAGGTGTTGCTGGCAGTCTTGTAGTAGGTCTGCGGCTGGAAGATGTTGGTGTAGCTGGCGTACACCGAGAAGGTGTCGTTCAGGTCCAGCACCACACCGGCATACGGGGTGACCACGCCGGATTTTCTGGTACGGTCGCGGCTGGTGCTGGCGCCGGTCAGTTCGTCGCTGCTGTCGTCTTTCTGATCCCACCAACTGACCCGGGTGCCGAGGATGATCGACAGCGGGTCATAAGGTTTGAGGCGCAGGGCCGTGTAGGTGCCCGACTGGCTCAGGCGGGTCAGGCTTTCTTCGGTCTTGGACAGGTGCGGCTTGCCGCCCGGGTTGCCATCCCACTGGTTGATATCGTCGACCGCCGGGTTGGCACGTTGATAGGTCGGGTAGTTGAGGTGGGTGTAGGCGATGTTGGCACCCACCACCAGTTCATGCTCGCGCCCACCCAGCTCGAACGGGCCGCTGGCGTACAGGTCGGCGTTGTCCTGGGTCTGGTAGCTGTCCAGGCGGTTGATGTACATCGACACGCCGGCGCCGGTCTGCGGGTCGGGCGCCCCGGCACTGGCCGAACCGGTCACGCCGCGGCGGTAGGCGTACTGGTGGCTGTAGGACGCCTTGAGGCTCCAGTCGTTGGCGAGTTTCTGCTCCAGCACGCTGGTGAAGTTGTACTGGGTGTTGTCCAGGTAGCTCCAGCGGGCTCCGGGGTTGAACGAGCGGGAAAAGTTCGTCGCGCTGCCATTGTTGTTGAACAGCGGAATGTGCCCGAAGCTGACCCCGTCGGAGTTGTTGTTCTGGTAGTCCAGGCTCACGCGCAGCAGGGTGCTTTCGCTCAGGTCGAAATCCAGTGCGCCGTAGATCACGCGCTTGTCGGTCTTGTACCAGTCGACGAACGAGTTGGCGGTTTCATAGGCGCTGACCAGGCGGCCGCGCACCGCACCCGAGTCGGTCAGCGGGCCGGCGACGTCGAATTCGCCCCGGTAGCGGTCCCAGGCCCCGGCTTCTCCCGAGACGTAGCCCTGGAAGTCGGCCGTGGGCCGCTTGCGCACCAGGTTCAGGGTGGCCGAGGGCGAGCCCGCACCGCTGAGCAGGCCGGTGGCACCGCGCACCACTTCGACACGGTCGTAGATCGCCATGTCCGACAGGGTGCTGGTGAATTGCTGCGACTCGTTGGCCACCTGGGTCGGGATGCCGTCGTACTGTATGTTCTGGATCTGGAAACCGCGCGAGTAGAAGGTATAGCGGTCGCTGTCGCGGTGGTTGCTCGACAGGCCGGGGGTGAACTTGACCACATCGTCGAGCGAGGCAAGCTTGTGGTCGTCCAGTACCTGGCGCGGGATCACGGTGACCGACTGCGGGGTTTGGCGCAATGACAGGCCGAGCTTGGTTGCGGTGCGGGTCTGGCCGGTGGTGTAGGCGCCGGTGTTCTCGGTGGTCTCGCCCAGGCCTGCGCCGTTGATGCTGGTGGCGCCCAGTTCCACGGCGTTGCCGGTGGGGGCGGTGATCAGCTGGTAGCGGTTTTCGCCAGTGCGCACCACGCTCAGGCCCGTGCCGGCAAGCATGCCTTGCAGGGCCTGCTCAGGGGTACTTGCACCGGTCACGGGCCGGCTCTGTTTGCCGGCGGTCAGGGCGGCGTCGCTGGCCAGGTAGATACCGGCCTGGCTTGCCAGCTGGTTCAACTGGCTGGCCAGGGGGCCGGCGGGGATGTCCAGTGGCGCGGCGGTGGCGGCGCCGCTGGCGAGTGCAATGAGCAGGGCCAGGGGGCGTTTCAACAGGGCAGGGGCAGAGGCGAGTGGCATGCAGAATCCTTCGGGCGCGCAGGGGTGAAAGGGTGTTCTCCTCTAATTCGAATGAGCCGCAAAAACCGGAAGCACCTGACGCTTTTTATTTTTCGGCAGGCTCCAGGGTCACCCACCAGTCGAAGCGTCGCGACACTCGCACCGGCAAGGCGCTTTCGAGCATGGCAAGCACCTGGTCGGTATCGTTGAGCGGGTAGGTGCCCATGACCCTTAACGATGCGATCAGCGGGTTCACCGCCAGGTGCCCGCGTCGATGGTCGGCCAGCTCTGCAATGAAATCCCCCAGTGGCATGTCCTGCGCCACCAGCAGGCCTTGGCTCCAGGCCTGGCGTTGGGCGCAGGCCGGCGTGGTGGCGGCCATGGTGCTGGCATCGAAGCCCAGGCCCTGCCCCGCATTGGCGACCCGCTGTATTGCGCTGGCGGCACAGGTGGCGCGTACCGCGCCGTCGTACACGTTGAGCAGGGTGCGGGCGCCCTGCTGGCGCACACTGAAGCGCGTACCCAGGGGCACCAGGCTGCCGGCCCGGGTCTGCACCTGGAAGGGCCGCGCCTCAGCGGCGGTCTCGATCAGCACTTCACCGCTGTACAGGGTCAGCAGCCGGCGCTGCCCGTCCAGTTGTACATCCAGGGCGGTGGCGCTGTTGAGCCACAGGAGGGTGCCGTCGGCCAGCACCTGGCGACGTACCTCGCCCACTGCGGTGGTGGTGCCGGCAGTGAGCGCTTGCAGGTCGTCCACCCAGTGGCGTTGCCAGCCCAGCCAGCCCAGCGTTGCCCCACCGCTGAGCACGCACAGGCTGCTTAGCACCTGGCGGCGGGAGCGTTGCGTACGCCGCAGGCTGGCGAGCGTCTGATGCGCCGCCCCGGCTTGCGGTTGCAGGCTGTCGAAGCGCTGGCTGATGCGCTCCACGTAGGTCCAGGCGATACGATGCTGTTCCTGTTGTTCCAGCCACTGTTGCCACTGGCCCCGCAAGGCCGCATCGGCTGGCGCGGCGCGCAGGCGTGCGAACCAGTCGGCGGCCTGCTCCAGGGTGGCAGAGTCCAGGGCCGCGCTCACAGCAAGGCCCCGTCCAGCTCCACTTCCAGCAGCAGGCACTGGAGCATGGCCTGGGCCATGTACTTGGTGACCGTGCGTTCGCTTACACCCAGCTGCGTGGCGATCTGGCGATAGTTCAGGCCCTGCAGTTGCGCCAGGCAAAAGGCTTCGGCCACAGGTGCCGGCAAGCGTTCGAGCATGGCCTGCAATTGGCCCAGGGTCTCCAGGATCAACGCCTGGTGCTCTTCGGAGGGGGCGATGCGTTGCGGCTGGTTGGCCAGCGTCTGCTGCCATGCACGCTCGACCTGCTTGCGGCGCTGGAAATCCACATACAGGTGTTTGGACACCGTACTCAGGTAGGCCCGCGCATGCCCGTCGCTACTGAACTCGCGCGGTTGCGCGAGCAGGCGCAGGAATACGTCGTGGGCCAGCTCTGCGGCATCGTGCACGTTGCCCAGACGCCGCGCCAGCCACTGCTGGATCCAGCCGTGATTGTCGCTGTAGAGGCTGGCCACGTTGGTACGGTAGCCGCAAGGAGGGGAGGTCATCGTGTGGCGCCCGTACCGAATGAGAATAGTTATCAAGTATATTCAGCCGGCGGGCATTGAGCAATCAGCGCAAGCAAGGGGCTGGCTTGCGCTGATGGGGGTCAGATACGTGCGAGTGCCTGGGCCAGGTCTGCGCGCAGGTCATCGAGGTCTTCCACGCCTACCGACAGGCGCACCAGGGCGTCGCCAATGCCCAGTTGCGCGCGCGTCTGCTCGGGGATGGTGGCATGGGTCATGATCGCCGGGTGCTCGATCAGGCTTTCCACACCGCCCAGGCTTTCGGCCAGGGCAAAGATCTGTACCTGCTCCAGGAAGCGTCGGGCACCGGCCAGGTCGGTAGCCAGGTCGAGCGAGATCATCCCGCCAAAACCGTGCATCTGCTGGCGCGCCAGGGCGTGCTGCGGGTGCGAGGGCAAGCCGGGGTAGTACACACGCGCCACCTGCGGTTGCTGTTCGAGCCACTGCGCCAGTGCCAGGGCATTGCTGCAGTGGCGCTCCATGCGCAGGGCCAGGGTCTTGACCCCGCGCAAGGTGAGGAAGGCATCGAACGGGCCGGCGATGGCGCCCACCGCGTTCTGTATGAAGCCCAGGCGCTCGGCCAGCTCGGCGTTGTCACCCACCACGGCAATGCCGCCGATCACGTCCGAATGCCCGTTGAGGTACTTGGTGCTCGAGTGCACCACGATGTCGAAACCCAGTTCCAGCGGGCGCTGGATCCATGGGCTGGCAAAGGTGTTGTCGGCCACGCAGAGGATGCCGCGTGCGCGGCAGAGGCGTGCGATGGCCGCCAGGTCGCTCAGGCGCAGCAGCGGGTTGCTCGGGGTTTCGATGCACACCATGCGCGTGTCGTCCTGCAACGCTGCCTCGAACGCGGCAAGGTCGGACAGGTCGACGAAGCTGAAGCGGTGCCCGGCGCTGCGCCGACGCACCCGTTCGAACAGGCGGAAGGTGCCGCCGTACAGGTCATTGCCCGAAACGATGTGGGAGCCGGCATCCAGCAGTTCGAGCACCGCCGAGATCGCCGCCAGCCCGGAGGCGAAGGCGAAGCCCTGGGTGCCGCCCTCCAGATCGGCCACGCAGCGTTCCAGTGCCCAGCGCGTGGGGTTGTGCGAGCGCCCGTAGTCCAGGCCCTTGTGCACGCCGGGGCTCTGCTGGATGTAGGTGGAGTTGGCATAGATCGGCGGCATCAGCGCGCCGGTGGACGGGTCGGGCGATTGCCCTGCATGGATCACGCGGGTGGCGAAGGCGGTCTTGTCGTGCTGGGTCATGGGAGTGCTCTGCGCAAGTGGTTAAGCATATCGACACGGGTGATCAGGCCGTGAAAGCCCGTGGCGTCGGCAATGATCGCCACCAGGCCTCGGTCCAGTTCGGCCTGCAGCGCCGCCAGGCTGGCAGACGGCGGCAGGGTTTCCAGCTGGTCGGTCATGGCGCTGGCCACGCTCAGGGAGAAGTGCGACGGGTCTTCATGCATGCCCAGCAGGATGTCGGATTCATCGATCACGCCCACCAGGCGCTGGCCGTCGACCAGCACCGGCAATTGCGACACGTCGGCCAGGCGCATGCGCTGGAAGGCAGTGAGCAGGGTGTCGTCGGGGCGCACGCTGATCACCCGGCCATCCTCGAAGCGCCGCGCGATGAGGTCGCGCAGGTCGCCGTAGCGGGTGCGCTGCAGCAGGCCCTGGTCGGTCATCCACTGGTCGTTGTAGACCTTGGACAGGTAGCGCGTGCCGGTGTCGCACACAAAGCTGACCACGCGCTTGGGTTCGGTCTGCTCGCGGCAGTAGCGCAGCGCGGCGGCCAGCAGGGTGCCGGTGGAGGAGCCGCCCGGAATGCCTTCGGCGCGCAGCAGCTGACGCGCATGCTCGAAGCTTTCTTCGTCGCTGATCGAGTAGGCCTGGCGCACGCTGGAGAGGTCGGCGATCGAGGGCACGAAGTCCTCGCCGATGCCTTCCACTGCCCACGCCCCAGGCGTGATCAGGGTGCCGCTGCGGCTGTACTCGGCCATCACCGAGCCCACCGGGTCGGCCAGCACCATGGCCAGGCCCGGCTGCACGCGCTTGAAGAAACGGGTCAGCCCGGTAAGGGTGCCGGCCGAGCCCACGCCGACCACGATGGCGTCCACATCGTGCTGGGTCTGCGCCCAGATTTCCGGGGCGGTGCTGGTCTCGTGGGCCAGCGGGTTGGCGGGGTTGTTGAACTGGTCGGCGAAGAACGCATCGGGGATGTCCGCCGCCAGCCGTGCGGCCACGTCCTGGTAATAGTCGGGGTGGCCCTTGCCGACGTCGGAGCGGGTGATGTGCACCTCGGCGCCCATGGCCTTGAGGTGCAGCACCTTCTCGGTGGACATCTTGTCGGGCACCACCAGCACCACCCGGTAGCCCTTGGCCCGCCCGACCAGCGCCAGGCCCAGGCCGGTGTTGCCGGCGGTGGCCTCGACGATGGTGCCGCCGGGGCGCAGGCGCCCGTCGCGCTCGGCGGCATCGATCATGGCCAGGCCGATGCGGTCCTTGATCGAGCCGCCGGGGTTCTGTGATTCGAGTTTGAGGAACAGTGTGCAGGGGCCGGTATCGAAGCGGCTCACCTGCACCATCGGGGTGTTGCCGATCAGGGCAAGTACGGCGGGGTTCGAGGCGTTGGGCATGACGTCATCTCGCTTCGGGGTCGTTTGACCTTAGGCGCAGATCAGGGGCCTCGCAACCCTGGCCGGCCAGCCGGTTGCGCCTCCAGGCGCAGCGCTGTCGATGTCTTTACATGAGCAGAACTTGATTTGATCTGAAATTAAATGAGTTTGTCTCATTCTGCGGCCCTGCCGACAATGGCTGCCATCACCCCCTAAGGAGAGCATTGTCATGGCATTGGCCCACTCACTCGGATTCCCCCGTATCGGTCGCGACCGCGAACTGAAAAAGGCGCAGGAAGCGTTCTGGAAAGGCGAGCTCGACGAGGCGGGCCTGCGTGCTGTGGGCAGCGAACTGCGCAAGGCCCACTGGGCCCTGCAGCGCCAGGCCGGCATCCAGTTGCTGCCGGTGGGCGATTTTGCCTGGTACGACCAGGTACTGACCCATTCGCTGATGTTCGGCGTGGTGCCCGAGCGCTTTCGCCCGCAGCACGGCAAGGCCACCCTGCAGACCCTGTTCGGCATGGCGCGTGGCGTCAGCGACAGCTGTTGTGGTGGTGCGCATGCCCAGGAGATGACCAAGTGGTTCGACACCAACTACCACTACCTGGTGCCTGAATTCAGCGCCGACCAGCAGTTCGGCCTGGGCTGGGAACAATTGTTCGAGGAAGTGGCCGAGGCCAGGGCCCTGGGCCACGACGTCAAGCCGGTGGTGATCGGCCCGCTGACCTACCTGTGGCTGGGCAAGACCAAGGGCGGCGACTTCGACAAGCTCGAGCTGCTCGAGCGCCTGCTGCCGCTGTACGGCGAGATTTTCCAGCGCCTGGCGGCACAGGGTGTGGAGTGGGTGCAGATCGACGAGCCGATCCTGGCGCTGGACCTGCCGCAGGCGTGGAAGAACGCCTTCGAGCGTGCCTACAACCTGATCCAGCGCGACCCGCTGAAAAAGCTGGTTGCCACCTACTTCGGTGGCCTGGAGGAGAACCTGGGGCTGGCGGCCAACCTGCCGGTCGACGGATTGCACATCGACCTGGTGCGCGCCCCCGAGCAGTACCCGACCATTCTCGACCGCCTGCCGGCCTACAAGGTGCTGTCGCTGGGTGTGGTCAACGGCCGCAACGTGTGGCGCTGCGACCTGGACAAGGCCCTGGCCGTGCTGCAGCACGCCCATGAACGCCTGGGCGAGCGCCTGTGGGTGGCGCCGTCGTGCTCGCTGCTGCACAGCCCGGTAGACCTGGGCCGTGAAGACGCCCTCGATGCCGAGCTCAAGAGCTGGCTGGCCTTTGCCGTGCAGAAGTGCGAGGAAGTCGCGATCCTGGCCCATGCCCTCGACCAGCCCGAGGCGGCCCCGGTGGTGCAGGCCCTGGCCCGCAGCCGTGCGGTGCAGGCCAGCCGCGCTGCCTCCACGCGCATCCACAAGCCGGCAGTGCAGGCCCGTGTGGCAGCCATCAGCGAGAAGGACAGCCAGCGCCACTCGCCCTTTGCCACGCGAATTGCCCGCCAGCGTGCCCGCCTGAACCTGCCGCTGTTGCCGACCACCACTATCGGTTCGTTCCCGCAGACCGGTTCCATTCGCCTGGCACGCCAGTCGTTCAAGCAGGGCAAGCTGAGCGAGGGCCAATACGTGGAGGCGATGCACAGCGAGATTCGCCACGCCGTGCAGGTGCAGGAGCGCCTGGGCCTGGACGTGCTGGTGCACGGTGAAGCCGAGCGCAACGACATGGTCGAGTACTTTGCCGAGCAGCTCGATGGGTACGTGTTCACCCGCTTCGGCTGGGTGCAGAGCTACGGTTCGCGCTGTGTGAAACCGGCGGTGATCTTCGGCGACCTGAGTCGACCGCATGCCATGACGGTGGAGTGGATCCGCTACGCACAGGGCCTGACCGACAAGGTGATGAAGGGCATGCTGACAGGGCCGGTGACCCTGCTGATGTGGTCGTTCCCGCGTGAAGATGTGTCGCGCGAGGTGCAGGCGCGGCAACTGGCGCTGGCCATCCGCGATGAAGTGGTGGACCTGGAGGCGGCCGGCATCAAGATCGTGCAGATCGACGAGGCGGCGTTTCGTGAGGGCCTGCCGCTGCGCCGGGCGCAGTGGCAGCAGTACCTGGACTGGGCTACCGAAGTGTTTCGCCTGTGCGCCTCGGGCGTGCGCGACGAAACCCAGATCCACACCCACATGTGCTACAGCGAGTTCAACGATGTGATCGAATCGATTGCCGCCATGGATGCCGACGTGATCACCCTCGAAACCTCGCGTTCGGACATGGAACTGCTGGGGGCATTCGAAGCCTTCCACTACCCGAACGAGATCGGCCCGGGGGTTTACGACATCCACTCGCCCCGGGTGCCGGAGGCTTCGGAAATGGCCGAGCTGCTGCGCAAGGCTGCCCGGCGCATTCCGGTCGAGCGCCTGTGGGTCAACCCGGACTGCGGCCTGAAGACCCGCGGCTGGCCGGAAACCGAGGCGGCGCTGGCGAACATGGTGAGTGCTGCCCGCTTGTTGCGCAACGAGCTGGGGTGATCGTTCGAGGCTTGTTCTCCGCCACCGCGACCTGTTGGCGAACGAACAAGCCTGGCAACGCCGATCCTGCAGGCCATGGCCTGCAGGATCGGCGTTGTATCAGCGTGTGCCCGCTACCGCACGGGCACGTGCCGCGTGCAGCTTCTTGTAGCTGTCGATCAGGCGCAGGTGACGGTCCAGACCTTCGAGCTTCATGCTGGTGGGGGTCAGGCCGTAGAAACGCACGCTGCCATCCACCGAGCCCAGTACGGCATCCATGCGCTCGTCCCCGAACATGCGCCGGAAGTTGACGGCGTAGTCTTCAAGCGCCATCTCGTCGTCCAGCACCACTTCCAGCACCACGTTCAACGCCTGGTAGAACAACCCGCGCTCGACGGTGTTGTCGTTGTACTGCAGGAAGGTCTCCACCAGCTCCTTGGCCTCCTCGAAACGCTCCAGCGCCAGGTGAATCAGCAGCTTGAGCTCCAGGATGGTCAACTGACCCCACACCGTGTTGTCGTCGAACTCGATGCCGATCAGTGTGGTGATGTCGGTGTAGTCGTCCAGTTCGCTGTCTTCGAGGCGCTCGACCAGCGCTTGCAGGGCGTCATCGTCCAGGCGGTGCAGGTTGAGGATGTCGGCACGGAACAGCAGCGCCTTGTTGGTGTTGTCCCACACCAGGTCGTCGACCGGGTAGATCTCCGAGTAGCCTGGTACCAGGATGCGGCAGGCGGTGGCACCCAGGTGCTCGTACACCGCCATGTACACTTCCTTGCCCATGCCTTCGAGGATGCCGAACAGGGTGGCAGCTTCTTCGGCGTTGGAGTTTTCACCCTGGCCGGAGAAGTCCCACTCGACGAACTCGAAGTCGGCCCTGGCACTGAAGAAGCGCCACGACACCACGCCGCTGGAGTCGATGAAGTGCTCGACGAAGTTGTTCGGCTCGGTCACCGCCTGGCTTTCGAAGGTCGGCTGCGGCAGGTCATTCAGACCCTCGAAGCTGCGCCCTTGCAGCAGCTCGGTGAGGCTGCGTTCCAGCGCCACTTCAAGGCTTGGGTGCGCGCCGAACGAGGCGAACACGCCGCCGGTGCGCGGGTTCATCAGGGTCACGCACATCACCGGGAACTCACCGCCCAGCGACGCATCCTTGACCAGCACCGGGAAGCCCTGGGCCTCCAGGCCCTGGATGCCGGCGAGGATGCCGGGGTACTTGGCGATGACGTCCTGCGGCACGTCGGGCAGGGCCAGCTCGCCTTCGAGGATCTCGCGCTTGACCGCGCGCTCGAAGATCTCCGACAGGCACTGCACCTGCGCCTCGGCCAGCGTGTTGCCGGCGCTCATGCCGTTGCTCAGGTACAGGTTTTCGATCAGGTTGGACGGGAAGTACACCACCTCGCCATCGGACTGGCGCACGAAGGGCAGGGCGCAGATGCCACGCTCGGTGTTGCCCGAGTTGGTGTCGTACAGGTGCGAGCCACGCAGTTCGCCGTCGGGGTTGTAGATGTCGCGGCAGTGGGCGTCGAGGATCTCGGCCGGCAGCGCGTCCTTGCGGCCCGGCTTGAACCAGCGCTCGTCGGGGTAGTGCACGAAGTCGGCGTTGGCGATGTCCTCGCCCCAGAACTGGTCGTTGTAGAAGAAGTTGCAGTTCAGGCGTTCGATGAACTCGCCCAGTGCCGAGGCCAGTGCGCCTTCCTTGGTGGCGCCCTTGCCGTTGGTGAAGCACATGGGTGAATGCGCATCGCGGATGTGCAGCGACCAGACGTTGGGCACGATGTTGCGCCACGAGGCGATCTCGATCTTCATCCCAAGCCTGGCGAGGATGCCCGACATGTTGGCGATGGTCTGTTCCAGCGGCAGGTCCTTGCCGGCGATCACGGTGCGCGTCTGCGCCTGGGCGTCCAGCATCAGCAGGGCCTGGGCGTCGGCATCGAGGTTGTCGACTTCCTCGATCACGAACTCGGGACCGGTCTGCACCACCTTCTTCACGGTGCAGCGGTCGATGGAACGCAGGATGCCCTGGCGGTCCTTGGCCGAGATGTCGGCCGGCAGCTCGACCTGGATCTTGAAGATCTGGTTGTAGCGGTTTTCCGGGTCGACGATGTTGTTCTGCGACAGGCGAATGTTGTCGGTGGGGATGTTGCGCGTTTCGCAGTACAGCTTGACGAAGTAGGCCGCGCACAGGGCCGAGGAGGCCAGGAAATAGTCGAACGGGCCGGGTGCCGAACCATCGCCCTTGTAGCGGATGGGTTGGTCGGCCACCACCGTGAAGTCATCGAACTTGGCTTCAAGTCGAAGGTTGTCGAGAAAATTGACCTTGATTTCCATGCGGGAATACCGTGCTGAAAGTGCGAAACGAATTGGCCGCCATTATCCGGCTTTTTGCCCGGAAGTCTTGGCATGTCACCCGAAGGCGTGACCGACACCGGTAAAAACAAAACCCCCTGAGGCGTAAACGCTCAAGGGGTTTGGTGTGCGTCGGGCGTCGTGGCGACCCGGCTCGGGGCTTAGACGTTGAAGCGGAAGTGCATCACGTCGCCATCCTTGACGATGTAGTCCTTGCCTTCCAGACGCCATTTGCCGGCTTCCTTCGCGCCGCTTTCACCGTTGTACTGGATGAAGTCGTCGTAGGCGACCACTTCGGCACGGATGAAGCCCTTTTCGAAGTCGGTGTGGATCACGCCGGCCGCCTGAGGCGCGGTGGCGCCCACGCGAACGGTCCAGGCCCGCACTTCCTGCACGCCGGCCGTGAAGTAGGTCTGCAGGTTGAGCAGCGAGTAACCGGCACGGATCACGCGGTTCAGGCCTGGCTCTTCGAGGCCCAGGGCTTCGAGGAACATGTCTTTCTCTTCACCGTCTTCCAGCTCGGCGATCTCGGCTTCGATCTTGTTGCAGACCGGTACCACGATCGCGCCCTCTTCCTCGGCAATGGCCTTGACCACGTCCAGGTGCGGGTTGTCTTCGAAGCCGTCTTCGGCAACGTTGGCGATGTACATCACCGGCTTGCTGGTCAGCAGGTGGAAACCGCGTACCAGCGCCTTCTCGTCATCGGCCATGGTCTTCATCAGGCTGCGCGCCGGCTTGCCTTCGGTGAAGTGCGCAATCAACTTCTCGAGGATGGCCTTTTGTGCCAGGGCATCCTTGTCGCCGCCCTTGGCGTTGCGCGCGACCTTCTGCAGTTGCTTCTCGCAGCTGTCCAGGTCGGCGAAGATCAGTTCCAGGTCGATGATCTCGATGTCGCGCTTGGGGTCGACGCTGTTGGAGACGTGAATCACGTTCTCGTCTTCGAAGCAGCGGACCACGTGGGCGATGGCATCGGTTTCACGGATGTTGGCCAGGAACTTGTTGCCCAGGCCTTCACCCTTGGACGCACCTGCCACCAGGCCGGCGATGTCGACGAACTCCATGGTGGTCGGCAGCACGCGGTTGGGCTTGACGATCGCAGCCAGGGCATCCAGACGTGGGTCGGGCATCGGCACGATGCCGCTGTTCGGCTCGATGGTGCAGAAGGGGAAGTTTTCTGCCGCGATGCCGGATTTGGTCAAGGCGTTGAACAGGGTGGACTTGCCGACGTTGGGCAGGCCGACGATGCCGCAATTGAAACCCATGGTGAATCCCTCTTCGTGGAGTCAGGCCTTTTGGCTGTGCAGCTCTCTCATCGCACGCGTCCAATCGCCGGCGAGGATGTCCGGCAGCACGCCGAGGGCAAAATCGATACTGGCATCGAGTTTTTCCTGCTCGGCGCGGGGCGCCTTGCCAAGGACAAAACCGGACACCTTGGTGCTGTCACCCGGGTGGCCGATGCCAAGCCGCAGACGGTGAAAGTCTTTGTTGTTGCCCAGCTGCGCGATGATGTCGCGCAGGCCGTTGTGCCCGCCATGGCCGCCGCCTTTCTTGAGCTTGGCGACGCCGGGGGGCAGGTCGAGTTCGTCGTGGGCCACCAGGATGGCATCTGGCGGGATGCGGAAGAAGTTCGCCAGTGCAGCAACGGCCTGGCCGCTGCGGTTCATGTAGGTGGTGGGGATCAGCAGACGAACGTCCTGGCCCTGATGGCTGAATTTAGCCGTCAGGCCGAAATACTTGCGGTCAGCGGTCAGGTTGACGCGCTGGGCGCTGGCAATGCGTTCCACGAAAAGAGCCCCTGCGTTATGCCGGGTCTGTTCGTATTCGGGGCCGGGGTTTCCCAGGCCGACGATCAGTTGGATGGCGGTCACGTCAGGGGCTCTTCCTTGGAGTTGTGGGTTGCAGCGCGGGGCTGCAACCCGGTCAACGCCGGCGTGTCGAGTGGATTACTCGGCAGCGCCTTCTGCTTCAGGCGCAACACGCGGAGCGTGAACGTTTGCAACAGCCTTGTCATCACCGTGGGCCAGAGCGACGAACTCTACGCCTTTCGGAGCTTTGAGGTCCGACAGGTGGATGATGGTGCCGATTTCGGCCTTGGCCAGGTCGACTTCGATGAACTCAGGCAGGTCTTTGGCTTCGCAGGAAACTTCGATCTCCGACACTACGTGGGAGATTTCGCCGCCTTTCTTGACCGGTGCTTCTTCGTTGACGAAGTGCACAGGAACGATAGCGGTCAGTTTCTGGCCAGCAACAACGCGCACGAAGTCGGCGTGCATGATGAACTGCTTGGCTGGGTGACGCTGCAGGGCCTTGACGATGACGTTCTGCTTGGTGCCGTCAACGTTCAGTTCGATTACGTGGCTGAAGGCAGCTTCGTTTTCGAACAGCTTGGCGATTTCCTTGGCCACGATGGTCAGGGATTGCGCTTCTTTGTCACCACCGTAGACAACGGCAGGAATTTGGGCGGCGAGACGACGCAGGCGGCGGCTCGCACCTTTCCCCAGGTCGGTACGCGCTTGGGCGTTCAGAGTGAAATCAGTCATGTTGTTTCTCCAAAATAGCCAGACCCCGGCGGCGTTTGCGACCAGCGCCAAACCGGGGAGGGCAAAAAAGCCCCGCCCCAACAACCAGTGCTGGGGCGGGGCGCTTTACGTCAACGTGATCTCGCGAGGGCCAGGCCCTCAGCGGAACATCGCGCTGATCGATTCTTCGTTGCTGATGCGGCGAACCGCTTCGGCCACGACCGGTGCGATATCCAGTTGACGGATACGGTCACAGGCTTGTGCTGCAGCGGACAGCGGGATGGTGTTGGTCACCACCAGTGCGTCCAGCACGGAGTTTTCGATATTCTCGATCGCACGACCCGACAGGACAGGGTGCGTGCAGTAGGCGTAAACCTTTGCCGCGCCGTGCTCTTTCAGGGCCTTGGCCGCGTGGCACAGGGTGCCGGCGGTGTCGACCATGTCGTCGACGAGAATACACGTACGTCCTTCGACGTCGCCGATGATGTGCATCACTTCGGAGTGATTGGCCTTCTCGCGGCGTTTGTCGATGATACCCAGATCGACGCCCAGGGACTTGGCAACAGCACGTGCACGCACGACGCCGCCGATGTCCGGGGACACGATCATGAGGTTCTCGAAACGCTGGTCTTCGATGTCATCCACCAGAACGGGGGAGCCGTAGATGTTATCTACCGGAATATCGAAGAAACCCTGGATCTGGTCAGCGTGCAGGTCGACGGTGAGAACACGGTCGATCCCGACGACGGTGAGCATGTCGGCAACCACTTTGGCGCTGATAGCTACACGCGCCGAACGCGGACGGCGATCCTGGCGGGCATATCCGAAGTAAGGAATCACGGCAGTGATTCGAGACGCTGAGGAGCGGCGGAAGGCATCGGCCATCACTACCAGTTCCATCAGGTTATCGTTGGTTGGCGCGCAAGTCGGCTGAATAATGAAAACGTCTTTACCACGAACATTTTCATTGATCTCAGTGCTGATTTCGCCGTCGGAGAACTTACCGACAGAGACGTCACCGAGAGGGATATGCAGCTGACGTACGACACGCCGAGCCAGATCGGGGTTAGCGTTCCCCGTAAAGACCATCATCTTGGACACGCGCAGTACCTGAAGGCTGAGGGTATACCTGGATGAGTATAGGAAAATGGCAGGGGCGGCTGGATTCGAACCAACGCATGGCAGGATCAAAACCTGCTGCCTTACCGCTTGGCGACGCCCCTGTATCTGTTGCTGCGAGTACCTGATACTCGATTCCTAGAGCAGACCTTGCAGCGTGCGATGCAACATTGAGATGTTGCTTCCTTTAGCCACAAACCCTGTTTGGGTCTCTGTAAGAAGGGCCAAAACTTTATCAGCTTCAGCTTTGCTTGGGAAGGCCCCAAACACACAACTTCCAGTTCCGGTTAGCCTAGCATCCGTGAATTTACCTAGTAAATTCAGTGAGTTACGTACTTCCGGGTAACTCTGCTCTACTACCGGTTGGCAGTCATTACGACTGTTTCCCTTGGGAACGGGGCGCATCTTAATGGGCGGTGAATTACGTGTCAACAACGGATGCGAAAAAATTTCTGCTGTACTTACAAATACTTGCGGTACCAGCACGACGTACCAGGGTTCCTCGGGGTCGACGGGGGTGAGCTTCTCGCCCACGCCTTCGGCAAACGCCGCGTGCCCGCGCACGAAAACCGGCACGTCGGCGCCCAGTGTCAGGCCCAGCTCGGCCAGCTGGTCTTCGCTGCAGCCAAGCTGCCAGAGGTGGTTGAGACCGAGCAGGGTGGTGGCGGCATCCGAACTGCCACCGCCGATGCCTCCGCCCATGGGCAGTACCTTCTTCAGGTAGATGTCCACGCCCAGGGGGCAGCCGGTCAGTTGCTGCAGCTTGCGCGCCGCGCGCACGATCAGGTTGCTCTCGTGGGGCACATCCTTGAGGTCGCTGTGCAGGATGACCTGGCCGTCGTCGCGCAGGTCGAAACTCAGTTCGTCGGCATGGTCCAGAAACTGGAACAGCGTCTGCAGCTCGTGGTAGCCGTCGTCGCGGCGGCCGAGAATGTGCAGCATCAGGTTGAGCTTGGCCGGGGCCGGCAGGGTCAATCGGCTCATCATCAATGCCCCAGCTGGCGCGGTTGCCATTCCTTGACCACCACGGTCACGTCGAGGTCCTGACCGTGCAGCTTGAGGCGTTCGGGCAGCCAGTAGCCGTTCTGTTCGGTGTAGCTCAGGTACTCGACGCTCCAGCCGTCCTGCTTGAGGCTGGCCAGGCGGCTGTCGCCGTCCAGGGTCAGCTGGCTCTTGCTATCGGGGGCGGGCAGGCCGCGTACCCACCACACCAGGTGCGACACCGGCAGTTCCCAGCCCAGTTGCTCGGCCAGCAGGCTTTCCGGGCTTTGTGCCTCGAAACGGCCCTGGTTGGCCACTTCCAGCACCACCTGGCCCGGACGGCCGGTGAGCCGTGCGGCGCCGCGACCCAGCGGGCCGGACAGGCGAATGTCGTAGTAGTCCTGGCGTTGCAGCCAGAAGAGGGTGCCACTGCCGGAGTCTTTCGGTGCGCGGATGCCCACCTTGCCGTTGATCTGCCAGCCGTCGAGGGTACTCAACTGCTGTTTGTGTTCACGCCACAGTTGCGCGTTGCCCTGGCCCTGCACGGCCTCGCGGGAGCCGAAGCTGGAACAGCCGGCAAGCACGGCGATCAGGCTGAAGGTGATGAAATGGCGCAGTAACATAAGCTTATAGAGTCTCGGATCCGGTCAGGCGCAAGACGGTCTTGCGCAGAATAGGGCTGTCGGGCTGGCCTTCGAAGGCCTTGGCCCAAACCTGGCGGGCTTCACGACGCTTGCCGTTGGCCCACAGCACTTCGCCCAGGTGCGCCGCGACCTCGTGGTCGGGGAAGCGCTCCAGGGCCTGGCGCAGCAGGCGCTCGGCTTCGTCCAGGTTGCCCATGCGGTAGTTGACCCAGCCCAGGCTGTCGAGCACGGCCGGGTCTTCGGGGTTGATCTGCAGGGCTTTCTCGATCAGGCCCTTGGCTTCGGCATAGCGGGTGGTACGGTCGGCCAGGGTGTAGCCCAGCGCATTGAGCGCCATGGCGTTTTCCGGTTCGCGTTGCAGGATGCTGCGCAGGTCCCTTTCCATCTGGGCCAGGTCGTCGCGCTTCTCGGCGAGCATGGCACGGCTGTACAGCAGGCTCAGGTCGTCCGGGTACTGCCGGATCGCTGCCTGCAACACCTGCATGGCCTGGGCGTCCTTGTCATTGTTGCCAAGGGTTTCGGCCTCGATCAGGTACAGCTGGATCGCGTAGTCCGGCTGCGCCTCGCGGGCTTCGGCAAGGCGCCGGCTGGCCTCGTCGGTGCGCCCGTTGGCAATCAGGATGTCGGCCTGGCGCAGTTGCGCGGGCAGGTAGTCGTTGCCAGGGCCGACCAGGGCGTACTCGGTCAGGGCCGCTTCGGAATCGTTGCGCTCTTCGAAGATGCGCCCCAGGTTCAGGTGCGCCGCATCCACGTGGCTGTCGCGCTCGATCAGTTCCTGCAGGTAGCTGGTGGCTTCGTCGAGCGCCTTGGCCTCGATGCTCACCAGCGCCAGCGAATAGCGCAGTTCGTCGTCTTCGGGGTATTGCTGCAGCAGGTTGGCGAACTCGACCTTGGCGTCGTCGATGCGGTCCTGCTCCACCAGGGTGCGCGCGTAGGTCAGGCGCAGGCGCTTGTCGTCGGGGTTGCGGGCGATGGCCTTGCGCAGCAGCGGCAGGGCTTCGGGGCCACGGTCAAGCGATTGCAGCAGGCGCGCACGCAACAGGATCGGGGCAATTTCACCGTCCGCCGGCGGGTGGGCTTCGAGCAGCGCCAGGGCGGCCTCGGACTTGCCGTCCTGCTGCAGCAGCAGGGCCTTGCCGAACACCAGCTGGCTGTTGTCGGGGTACTTGACCAGCAGGCGGTCGAAACTTTTCTGCAGGCCGTCGCGGGTGTCCTGGTCGGTTTCGGCCGCCGACAGCGCGAGAAAGTCGAAATGCGTGTCGCCCTGACCCTGCAGCACCTTCTCCATGAACACCATCGAATCGTCATAGCGTCCGCTGCGCGCCAGCTGGATGGCGGCGGCGCGTTGTGCGTCGAGGTTCTCGGGGTCGTTCCTGGCCCATATCAGTGCGGTATCGAGGGCGGCCTGATCGGCGCCCAGGTACTCGGCAATGCGAAATGCCCGCTCGGAAATGCCCGCGTCCTGGGTCTTGATCGCCTGGGTGACGTAGTTGTCCAGGGCGATATCGAAGCGGTTGCGCTGCCCGGCGAGCTCGGCGGTCAACAGGCTGTACACCGTGTCCTGGGTGAACGAGCCGTACACCGTGGGCTTCTTGGCCTCGGCGACCGTGGCCGCATCGTCGGCAGGCGCCGTGGCGTCCCGGGCGCCCGGGGTCAGCGTCTGGCAACCCTGGAGCAAGGCAAAGGCGAGGAATAACGCGGAAGATCTATTCATAGGGAGGATTTGGGCGGCTTACCTGCGGTCGGATCATCATGACACAAGGATCATGGCAAACCCATCGTCGATGGGGCTTTTGGATACAGACTATAAGAGACAATAACGAGCGGTGGTTGTTCTCTATCCGGCGAAGTAGGACAATTATCGGCTTCTCGTCACAATCAGCGACCTTGAATGGCCTTTCTTGCCCTCGGTATCAACCATAAGACTGCCTCGGTAGACGTACGCGAGCGCGTGGCGTTTACGCCCGAGCAGCTGGTCGAAGCCTTGCAGCAGCTGTGTCGACTGACCGCCAGCCGCGAAGCTGCGATCCTTTCGACCTGCAATCGCAGCGAACTGTACATCGAACAGGATCACCTGGCGGCGGACAGCGTACTGCGCTGGCTGGCCGATTATCACAAGCTGAGCCTGGATGAACTGCGCGCCTGCGCCTATATCCATGAAGATGATGGCGCCGTGCGGCACATGATGCGGGTGGCCTCCGGGCTCGACTCGCTGGTGCTGGGCGAGCCGCAGATCCTCGGCCAGATGAAATCGGCCTATGCCGTGGCGCGCGAGGCCGGCACCATCGGCCCGCTGCTGGGGCGCCTGTTCCAGGCGACCTTCAGCGCCGCCAAGCAGGTGCGTACCGATACCGCCATCGGTGAAAACCCGGTGTCGGTGGCATTTGCCGCCGTGAGCCTGGCCAAGCAGATCTTCAGCGACCTGGGCCGCAGCCAGGCCCTGCTGATCGGTGCCGGCGAAACCATCACGCTGGTGGCGCGACACCTGCACGAGCAGGGCGTGCGCCGCATCGTGGTGGCCAACCGCACGCTGGAGCGCGCCAGCACCCTGGCCGAGCAGTTCGGTGCCCATGCGGTGCTGCTGTCGGACATCCCGCAGGAGCTGGTCAACAGCGATATCGTGATCAGTTCCACCGCCAGCCAGTTGCCGATCCTGGGCAAGGGCGCGGTCGAGAGTGCGCTCAAGCAGCGCCGGCACAAGCCGATCTTCATGGTCGACATCGCCGTGCCCCGCGATATCGAGGCACAGGTGGGCGAGCTGGACGACGTGTACCTGTACACCGTCGACGACCTGCACGATGTGGTGGCCGAAAACCTCAAGAGCCGGCAGGGCGCCGCCCAGGCCGCCGAAGAGCTGGTCACCGTGGGCGCCGAGGACTTCATGCTGCGCCTGCGCGAGCTGGCTGCGGTGGATGTGCTCAAGGCCTACCGCCAGCAGAGCGAGCGCCTGCGCGACGAAGAGCTGCAAAAGGCCCAGCGCCTGCTGGCCAACGGCAGCAACGCCGAAGAGGTGCTGGCGCAGCTGGCCCGCGGCCTGACCAACAAGTTGCTGCACGCGCCGAGCGTGCAACTGAAAAAGCTGTCTGCCGAAGGCCGCCTCGATGCGCTGGCCATGGCCCAGGAACTCTTTGCCCTCAACGAGGGCTCCACGGATAAAACCCCGCAATGAAAGCGTCGCTGCTGAATAAACTGGACACGCTCCAGGACCGTTTCGAGGAATTGACCGCCCTGCTGGGTGACGCCGAAGTGATTTCGGACCAGACGCGCTTCCGTGCCTACTCGCGCGAATATGCCGAGGTCGAGCCCGTGGCACAGACCTACGCGCAGTGGCGCAAGGTGCAGGCTGACCTGGAGGGTGCCCAGGCCTTGCTCAAGGACAGCGACCCGGACCTGCGCGAAATGGCGGTCGAAGAAGTACGCGAGGCCAAGGAGCAACTGGCCGCTATCGAAGGGCAACTGCAACGCATGCTGCTGCCCAAGGACCCCAACGACGGGCGCAACGTGTTCCTCGAGATCCGTGCCGGCACGGGTGGCGACGAGGCGGCGATCTTCTCCGGCGACCTGTTCCGCATGTACTCGCGTTATGCCGAGCGTCGCGGCTGGCGCCTGGAAATCCTCTCCGAGAACGAGGGCGAGCACGGCGGCTACAAGGAAATCATCGCCCGCGTCGAGGGCGACAGCGTGTACGGCAAGCTCAAGTTCGAGTCTGGCGCACACCGCGTGCAGCGGGTGCCGGAAACCGAGTCCCAGGGCCGCATCCACACCTCCGCGTGCACCGTGGCGGTGCTGCCCGAGCCCGACGAGCAGGTGGCCATCGAGATCAACCCGGCCGACCTGCGGGTGGACACCTACCGCTCCTCCGGCGCGGGCGGCCAGCACGTGAACAAGACCGACTCGGCCATCCGCATCACCCACTTGCCCACCGGCATCGTGGTCGAATGCCAGGAAGAGCGCTCGCAGCACAAGAACCGCGCCCGTGCGATGTCCTGGCTGTCGGCCAGGCTCAACGACATGCAGACCAGTGCCGCGCAGAACGCGATCGCCAGCGAGCGCAAGCTGCTGGTGGGCTCGGGTGACCGCTCCGAGCGTATCCGTACCTACAACTATCCACAGGGCCGGGTGACCGATCACCGCATCAACCTGACCCTGTATTCGCTGGATGAAGTACTGGCGGGCGGCGTCGATGCGATCATCGAGCCGCTGCTGTCCGAATACCAGGCCGATCAACTGGCCGCACTGGGTGAGTAAATGACCATCATTGCCAGCCTGCTGCGCGGGGCGCAGCTACCCGACTCGCCCACCGCGCGCCTGGATATCGAGCTGCTGCTGGCTGCGGCCATCGGCAAATCGCGCAGCTACCTGCACACCTGGCCCGAGCGCATCGTCAGCAGCGAAGCGGCCGCGACCTTCGCCACCTACCTGCAGCGGCGCAGCCAAGGCGAGCCGGTGGCCTATATCCTCGGCCAGCAGGGCTTCTGGAAGCTTGACCTGGAAGTGGCCCCGCACACGCTGATCCCGCGGCCGGACACCGAGCTGCTGGTGGAGGTCGCCCTTGAGCTGCTGCCGGCAACGCCATTGCAGGTGCTCGACCTGGGCACGGGCAGCGGCGCCATCGCCCTGGCCCTGGCCAGCGAGCGCGGCGGCTGGCAGGTGACGGCCGTCGACCGGGTGCCCGAAGCCGTGGCCCTGGCCGAGCGCAACCGCCAGCGTTTGCAGCTGGACAACGCCAAGGTGCTTGCCAGCCACTGGTTCGACGCCCTGCCAGGGCAGCGCTTTACGCTGATCGTCAGCAATCCGCCCTACATCGCCGAGCAGGACCCGCACCTGGCGGCCGGCGACGTGCGCTTCGAGCCCAGCAGTGCGCTGGTGGCCGGCAGCGACGGGCTCGACGACCTGCGCCAGATCATCACACAGGCCCCGCAGCACCTGCTGCCCGGCGGCTGGCTGCTGCTGGAACATGGCTATGACCAGGCTGCAGCGGTGCGCGAACTGCTGGCGCGACACGGGTTCGAGCAGATCCAGAGCCGCACCGACCTTGGCGGCCATGAGCGCATCAGCCTCGGGCGCCTGGCATGCTGAACGACGAGGAGCTGTTGCGCTACAGCCGGCAGATCCTGTTGGCCCAGGTGGATATCGACGGGCAGTTGCGCCTCAAGGGCAGCCGGGCACTGATCGTCGGCCTGGGCGGCCTGGGTTCGCCGGTGGCGCTGTACCTGGCGGCGGCCGGGGTCGGCGAGCTGCACCTGGCCGACTTCGACACGGTCGACCTGACCAACCTGCAACGCCAGGTGATGCACGACACGGCCGCCGTGGGCCTGAGCAAGGTCGATTCGGCCATGGCCCGGCTGCAGGCGATCAACCCGCAGGTCGCCCTGGTTGCCCATCGCCAGGCCCTGGATGAAGACTCCCTGGCCCAGGCGGTGGGGGCGGTCGACCTGGTACTGGACTGCTGCGACAACTTTGCCACCCGCGAGGCGGTGAACGCTGCCTGCGTCGCGGCCGGCAAGCCGCTGGTCAGCGGTGCGGCCATTCGCCTGGAAGGCCAGCTGTCGGTGTTCGATCCGCGCAACCCGCTCAGCCCCTGCTACCACTGCCTGTACGGGCATGGCAGCGAAGCCGAGCTGACCTGCAGCGAAGCCGGTGTGCTCGGCCCGCTGGTAGGCCTGGTGGGCAGCCTGCAGGCGCTGGAGGCCTTGAAGCTGCTGGCCGGGTTTGGCGAGCCGCTGGTGGGTCGCCTGCTGCTCGTCGATGCCCTGGGAACGCGGTTTCGCGAGCTGCGGGTCAAGCGCGACCCGGCCTGCAGCGTGTGTGGCGCCGGCCATGCGTGAAGCGCCGGTCGGGGTGTTCGATTCCGGCGTGGGCGGGCTGTCGGTGCTGGCGGAAATCAGCCGCCTGCTGCCCGACGAGTCGCTGCTGTATGTGGCGGACTGCGGGCATATTCCCTATGGCGAGAAGTCGCCCGAGTTCATCCGCCAGCGCTGCCGCCTGGTAGCCGAGTTCTTTCAGCAACAGGGCGCCAAGGCCATGGTGCTGGCCTGCAACACCGCCACCGTGGCGGCGGTGGCCGATCTGCGCGAGCGCTACCCGCACTGGCCGCTGGTGGGCATGGAGCCGGCGGTAAAGCCGGCGGCAGCGGCCACCCGCAGTGGCGTGGTAGGGGTGCTGGCAACCACCGGCACCCTGCAGAGCGCCAAGTTCGCCGCGTTGCTGGACCGCTTTGCCAGCGACGTTCGTGTAGTTACCCAGCCGTGCCCGGGGCTGGTGGAACTGATCGAGGCGGGCGACCTGGACAGCCCCGCACTGCGCCAGTTGCTGCAGGGCTATGTCGAGCCGCTGCTGGCCGCCGGCTGCGACACCCTGATCCTGGGCTGCACCCATTACCCCTTCCTGAAACCGCTGCTGGCGCACATGGTGCCGCCGGCCGTGGCCATCATCGATACCGGCGCTGCGGTGGCCCGGCAACTCCAGCGTTTGCTGGGTGAACGGGACCTGCTGGCCCACGGCCCGGCGCAGCCTGCGCAGTTCTGGACCAGCGGCAGTCCGGCACATTTGGTAAAGATTCTGCCGATGTTGTGGAATAAATCTGACAGTGTGCGAAGCTTCGACTTGTAAAAAAACTGTGAAAAATGCATTTTTTTCCTGAACTATCGTACTACTGCCGATTTCTATTCAATCGTCTGATGAGACACAAAACCACAACAGCATTTAGGAAAAGGGACGTTTCTCATGAAGAAACTGCTTTGCTTGGCTGCGATTGCAGCCGTTACCCTGGGGCACTCTTTCACCGCAAACGCCGCTGACGCCTCGTTTTCCGTAGGGCAGACCGGTGACTCGACCATGGTCTATCGCCTTGGGCTGCAGTCCAACTGGGACGCCAGCTGGTGGCAGACCAGCGTCGGCCGCGTGACCGGCTACTGGGACGGTGCCTACACCTACTGGGACGGCGACAAGACTTCCAGCAACCACAGCCTCTCGTTCGCGCCCGTGTTCGTCTACGAGTTCGCCGGTGAGTCGGTCAAACCCTACATCGAGGCGGGTATCGGTGTAGCGGCCTTCTCCAGCACCAAGCTTGAAACCAACAAGCTCGGCTCGTCGTTCCAGTTCGAAGACCGCATCGGGTTCGGCTTGCGCTTCGCGGGCGGACACGAGGTAGGCGTGCGCGCCATCCACTATTCGAACGCGGGCCTGCAAAGCCCCAACGATGGCGTGGAAAGCTATTCGCTGCACTACCGCATGCCGCTCTGACGGTCGGCCGGTACCCTGCACCTCGAAAAAGGCCCTGACTTGCGTCAGGGCCTTTTTTCATTTTGGCAGCGGCCACAGCTCATTGACCGCCAGCGCCTGCAGGGTCAACTGCTGCGGGCGTTCGCCCAGGCGTTGCAGGATGGCGCTGGCAGCCGAACTGGCGTCCCACTCATCCGGGATGGCAGTGGGTGTGTTCATGGCCTGTGCAGGCGTCTGAGGGGCCACGATGGTCAGGTCGATGCCGTGTGCGACCAGCAGGGGGCGGGCGTCTTCGAACAGTGACGCGATGCTGTTGGCAGGGCGCCGCGGCTGGCCGGGCTCGCCCAGCTGCAGGGCAGAGTACGCACTGAGAATCCCCACCACCTGCGGGGCGCGCCCCTTGTCCAGAAGGGGGAGCGCGCCATCGAGGCAGTGCGAGGCGGCGGCCAGGTTGCTTCGCACCACGTCCTGCAGCAGTGTCTGGGTAATCGGCAACGGCAGGTAGTCGCAGGTGCCGGCGTTGACGATCAGGCCGTCGATGGCCTGCCATTGTTCGGTCAGGGTGGCGCAGGCGCGCCTGGCCTGCGGCATCTGGTGCAGGTCGCCGGCAAGCACAAGGACCCTACCGGGATAGTCGGTCTCAAGGGGGTGTGCATCGTCGCGATTGCGAACACTGAGCGCCACCTTGCAGCCCTGTTCAAGCAGCGCCTCTGCCAAGGCATGCCCAAGTCCGTTGCTGGCACCGGTAATCCAGATGCGCCGAGGTCGATCACTGCTCAAGATCCTTTCCTCAATCGTTGCGTTTAGGTAAGTGTTTGAACGCATCCAGTGCGCGTTGGCGACTAGAACTTAAGTCTACAATTGCATGAGGATAGACATCTATTGCAAACAAATCGTTCTGGACATTGGGTAAATGGACGGCCTTGTGGTCCAGTTTGCCGCGTTCAGGCAGCCAGTGCTTCAGAAATCGCCCTGCAGGGTCGAAGCGTTGTGACTGGCTCACCGGATTGAAGATCCGAAAGTAGGGCACGGCGTCGGTACCGGTCGAGGCGCTCCACTGCCAGCCGCCGTTGTTGGCGGCCAGGTCGCCGTCGATCAGGTGGCGCATGAAGAAGCGTTCGCCTTCACGCCAGTCGATCAGCAGGTTCTTGGTCAGAAACATGGCCGTGACCATGCGCAGGCGATTGTGCATCCAGCCTGTGGCGAGCAACTGGCGCATGGCCGCATCCACGATAGGGATGCCGGTGCGGCCCTGTTGCCAGGCCAGCAGGTCCTGTGGCGCGTTGCGCCAGGGCAGGGCTTCGGTATGTGACCTGAAGGCACGGTGGCGGGAAACCTGCGGGTAGCCCACCAGGATGTGCTTGTAGAACTCGCGCCACAGCAGTTCGTTGATCCAGGTGATGGCGCCGGCATTCCCGCTGTCGAATTCGCCGAAGTTGCAGGCCAGGGCGGCATGCAGGCACTGGCGGGGGGAGATCACCCCGGCGGCGAGGTAGGCCGACAGCTGGCTGGTGCCAGGCACGGCAGGAAGGTCGCGCTGTACCGGATAATCCTCGATGGCCTCGTCGACAAAGCGCGCCAGGCGGCGCGCGGCTTCATCCTCGCCTGCCGGCCACAGCGTGCGCAACGCGTCGGGCGGCGTCTCGAAGCCGGCCACCTGGGTGGGGACGGTGTCGCTGGCAATGGCCAGCCGGGCCTGGGCTGCCGGCGCCGCTACCCGTGAGGGAAGCCCCAGGTGAAGCCGTTCGTAGCACACCTTGCGAAACTGGCTGAACACCTGGAAGTAACCGCCGCTGCGGGTCAGGATGCTGCCGGGCTTGAACAGCAACTGGTCCAGGTAGCTGTGCACCTGGATGTCGGCCTGGCGCAATGCCTGCTGCACGGCCTGATCGCGACGTTGTTCGTGTACCCCGTATTCCTCGTTCAGGTGCACGGTACTGACCGCATGTTGCCTGCACAGCGCGAGCAGCACCCGAGGTGCATCGGCCCACTGGTCGGCAGGCACAATCAGCAGGGGAATGTTCAGGGCGTCCAGTGACTGGCGCAGGCTGTGCAGGTTGCGCAGCCAGAAGTCCACCTTGCACGGGGCGTCGTCGTGGGCGAGCCACTGCCCGGGGCTTACCAGCCACACCGCCAGGGTGGGGCCGCGCGAGCAGGCAGCGGCCAGCGCAGTGTTGTCGTGAACGCGCAAGTCGTTGCGCAGCCAGATCAGTTGCATACGAAATCCTGTGAATGTGGGGGAGACGTCAGGTGGCCAGCAGGCCCAGCAACAGGGCGGGCAGCGCCACCACAGAGGACGGCAGATGCACGTTGCCTGCCTGCAGGCCCGCCGCCTCGGCATGCTCCTTGTAGAGCGCGGCCATGCTGCCCAGCAGCAGGGTCGGCAGATCGATCGCATTGAGGCTGCGCTGCAGTTCACGCGGATCGAGCGCCGCGTTCAGGCACATCACCAACGCACAGGGTTTGAGCTGCTGCACGGCAAACGCCAACTCTCGAGGTGGCAGCGGCCAGTCGAATACCTCGACCGCGCAGCCGGCATCACTGAGCAGCCAGGCGCACAGCCACAGCTGCGGGTCGAATGGCAGGGCCGAGGCGTTGACCAGCAGGGCGGGCGCGGCGTTCAGCTGACGGTTGTTGTGATACACCCGCACGCCAAGTTTGCTGCGCAGCCAGGTATGGAAGAACACCTGCTCCATGCGGGCGGCAAAGTGCCCGTGCCAGCGGGTGTCGAGTTCTTGCAGCAACGGCAGCAACAGTTGCTCGCACAGGGTGGCGGCGGGGTAGAGGGCCATGGCCTGGTTGAACAGCTGGTCGAGTCGGCGTTCGGCCAGTTGCGCGATGCAGTCGACCAGTTGCAGGCGCAGGGTGTGCCAGTCGTCGTTGCCGGGTGCGGGTTGCACTGCTGGGGAGGTGTCGAGCAGCGGCTTGACCTGGCCCACCGCGATTCCGCGGTTGAGCCATTGCAGAATCTGCTGGATGCGCTGCACGTGTGCGGCGCTGTAGAGCCGGTGACCCTTGCCGGTGCGCTGCGGCACGATCAGCCCGTAGCGACGCTCCCACGCGCGCAGGGTCACGGGGTTGACCCCGGTCAGGCGGGTGACTTCACGAATGGGCAGCAGGTCGTCTTCAGATGGCATTGCGCAGGCTCAGGTTTTCCGGGTGCGGTTGCAGATAGACCTGCTGCATGAGGTAGGGGTCGGGGTGGCGGCGCAGGTGGTGCTTGAGCAGGGTCAGCGGCACCACCAGCGGGACGATGCCGGCCTGGTACTGGTCGATCAGGGCGCGGATTTCCTGTTTGTCGCGGGGGTCGAGAAACCGGCGCAGGTAGCCGCTCAGGTGCATCAGCACGTTGCCGTGGGTGCCGCGACTGGCGCAGCGGCTCAGGGCGCTCATCAGCTGGCTGAAATACCGTGGGCCGATCTGGGTGGGGTCGTCCTGGCGCTGCATGCTGCCCAGCAACTTGCCGAGCACCTTGTACTGCTGGGGGTTGTGCGCCATCAACTGGTACTTGTAACGCGAGTGGAAGGCGATGAGGGCATGCCGACTGAGCCCGCCTGCCAGCAGTTGCTGCCAGTCGGCGTAGGCATACACGCGGGTGATGAAGTTTTCCCGCAGTACCGGATCGCACAGCCGGCCATCCTCTTCGACCGGCAGGTCGGGGCGCTGGGCGCAGAACCGTGCGGCGTACAGGCCGCGACCGCCTTCGGTGGCCGGGTAGCCGTTGGCCTGGTACACCTTGACCCGTTCCAGGCCGCAGGATGGCGATTTCTGCATGAAGATGTAGCCGCAGATGTCGGTCAGTTGCCCGGCCATTTCTGCGCCGTAGGCATCCAGTGCCTGGCTGACGTCCAGGCTGGCATCGCGGCTACCCACGGCCCTGGGGTTGGCCGGGTCACCGGTCAGGCGGATGGCCTGGCGAGGTGTGCCCAGGCCGATGGCGACCTCGGGGCAGATGCCGATGAAGTCGAAGTGTTCGGCCAGCACTTCATTGCACAGGCGCGAGGCCTTGTGCCCGCCGTTGTAGCGGACCTCTTCGCCGGTCAGGCATGCACTGATGGCAATCTTTGGTCTGGTGGCCGCCATGGTCGCTCTCGACTGAAATTTGTACAGAAACAAAATTATGTACAGCTTCGCTCATCATAGATAACGCGTTGTACAAGTCAAATGTTCTGTACAGCTTCAGCCGGTGCAGGGGTCATTCCAGGTGTTCGAGCAGGCGCCGCGCCGCTTCCTGGCCGCTGAGCCATGCGCCCTCGACGCGCCCCGACATGCACCAGTCGCCGCAGGCGTACAGGCCCAGGTCGGCATCGGCCAGGGCGCCCCATTCATGGCTGCTGCTCGGGCGGGCATACAACCAGCGATGGGCCAGGGTGAAGGTGGGGGCCGGCACGGCGCAGCCCACCAGTTCGGCGAAGTTGCCCAGCAGGTGCTCGATCACGGCCTCGCGCGACAGGTCGATGTGTTGCTTGCTCCAGCTGGCCGTGGCGTGCAGAACCCAGGTGTCGAGTTTTTCGTCACGCCCGGGCTTGCTGCGGTTGCGCGCCAGCCAGTCGAGGTCGCAGCCCTGCACGAAGCAGCCCTGCATGGGGGTGTCCAGGGGCGTATCGAAGCCCAGCGCAATGGCCCAGGTGGGCTCCATCTGCACGCTGGCGGCCATGCCGGCCAGCTTGGTGGTGGCGCTGAGCAGCTGCGTGGCCTGGGGCGCCGGCACCGCAATGATGACGCGGCTGAACGGCCCGTGGCTGCCGCCCTCGGTGTCCTGCAGGTGCCAGTACTGCTTGCCGCGGAACACCTCGGCAATGCGGCAATTGAAGTTGACGGTGACATCCTTGAGCAGGCCGCGGGTGATGGCGCTCATGCGCGGTACACCCACCCAGCGGATCTGCTCGTCCGGCGAGGGGGTCAGCTGACCTTCGCGGTAGTTGTACAGTTGCGGCTTCCATTCGGCCGCCCAGCCCTTGGCCTGCCAGGCCTGGACCTGTTCGACGAAACGTCGGTCGCGGGCCGTGAAGTACTGCGCGCCCAGGTCCAGGGCGCCGGCTTCGCTGCGTTTGCTGGCCATGCGTCCGCCACTGCCGTGGCCCTTGTCGAACAGGTGCACGGTGTGCCCGGCCTTCTGCAGGGCCTGGGCGGCGGACAGGCCGGCGATGCCGGCACCGATGATTGCGATAGGAACAGTCATGATGGCCTCTTCGAACCTTTTGGAAACAGCCTACGCTGCCCGACAAGCCTGTACAATATCTCCAGCTTGTATAAGATGATTCCGCTCGACGTTGCAGGTTGGCCTATGTTTATCCGAGAGCGTTCGGTCAAAAAAGTGCCTTGAACTTAAAAATAGACCAGCGCGCGCCATGTGAGGACACAGCCATGCATATATTGCTGACCGGTGGTACGGGCCTGATCGGCAGACACCTTTGCCGCTTCTGGCTGGACAGGGGTTATCGCCTGACGGTGTGGAGCCGGCGTCCGGCGCAGGTCGCTCAGGTGTGCGGGGCAGGGGTGCGCGGCATTGCCCGGCTCGACGAACTTGGCGACGAGCCGGTGGACGCCGTGGTCAACCTGGCCGGTGCGCCGATTGCCGATCGCCCCTGGACGTCGCACCGACGCGCGCTGCTATGGGCTAGCCGCATCACCCTCACCGAGCAGTTGATCGCCTGGCTGCAAGGCCGGCAGCAGCGCCCTGCGGTGCTGATCTCGGGGTCGGCGGTAGGGTGGTATGGCGATGGTGGTGAGCGCGAGCTGACCGAGCTGTCGCAGCCGGTCAAGGAGGACTTTGCCAGCCAGCTGTGCATTGCCTGGGAAGAAACTGCGCTGCGCGCCGAGGCCCTAGGCATGCGGGTGGTGCTGGTGCGTACCGGGCTGGTGCTGGCGGCCGAGGGCGGCTTTTTGTCGCGCCTGCGCCTGCCGTTCAAGCTCGGGCTGGGCGGGCCGATTGGCAGTGGTCGCCAGTGGATGCCGTGGGTCCATCTGGACGACCAAATCGCCCTGATTGATTTTCTGTTGCAGCGCGAGGATGCCAGCGGTCCTTATAATGCCTGCGCGCCGGAGCCGGTGCGCAACCGCGAATTTGCCCGACGCCTGGGGCGCGCGCTGCACCGCCCGGCGTTCATGCCGTTGCCGGCGCTGGTGCTGCGCGCCGGGCTCGGCGAACTGTCGGTATTGCTGCTGGGTGGCCAGCGGGCGCGCCCTGTGCGCTTGCTGGCGGCAGGCTTCACGTTCCGTTACAACGATGTGCAATCGGCGCTGGATGACTTGTCCGCGCGCCTCTGAAAAGGATGTTGCATGACCGATCATGCTCTGCTGCTGGTCAACCTGGGTTCACCGGCTTCCACTTCCGTCGCCGACGTGCGTCGTTACCTCAACCAGTTTCTGATGGACCCGTATGTGATCGACCTGCCGTGGCCGGTGCGTCGCCTGCTGGTCTCGCTGATCCTGATCAAGCGTCCGGAGCAGTCGGCCCACGCCTATGCCTCCATCTGGTGGGAGGAAGGCTCGCCGCTGGTGGTGCTGACCCGGCGCCTGCAGCAGGCCATGGGTGCGCACTGGGCCCACGGGCCTGTGGAAATCGCCATGCGCTATGGCGAGCCTTCGCTGTCCACGGTGTTGCAGCGTCTGGCCGGCCAGGGCGTCACCAAGGTGACCCTGGCGCCGTTGTACCCGCAGTTTGCCGACAGCACCGTGACCACCGTGATCGAGCAGGCCAAGGCCGTGGTGGCCGAGCACAAGCTGGCATTGCAGATGCCGGTGCTGCGTCCGTTCTATGACCAGCCGCTGTACATCGACGCGCTGGTGGCCAGTGCCAGGCCGTACCTGGAGCAGGGCTTCGATCACCTGCTGCTGAGCTTTCACGGTTTGCCCGAGCGGCACCTGAAGAAACTCGACCCTACCGGTTCGCATTGTTTCCAGAATGCCGACTGCTGCCGCAACGCTTCGCCCGAGGTGCTGGCGGTGTGTTATCGCGCGCAGTGCCTACGTTCGGCGCAGTTGTTCGCGCAGAAGATGGGCCTGGCCGAGGGCCAATGGTCGGTGTCGTTCCAGTCGCGGCTGGGCCGGGCCAAGTGGATCGAACCCTACACCGAGGCGCGCCTGGACGAGCTGGGCAAGGCAGGCGTCAAGAAGCTGCTGGTGATGTGCCCGGCGTTCGTGGCCGACTGCATCGAGACGCTGGAAGAAATCGGCGATCGCGGGCGCGAGCAGTTTGTCGAGGCGGGCGGGCAAGAGCTGGTGCTGGTGCCGTGCCTGAATGATCACCCGCAGTGGGTGGAGGCGCTTACGCAGTTGTGTGAGCAGGCGGGTTAGGTAGTGCAGCGTTCGCCGGCAAGGCCGGCTCCTACAGGTTTGCGCGAACCCCTGTAGGAGCCGGCCTTGCCGGCGAAGCGTTTCAGATCAAGGCAAATGGTCGTCCAGCACCTTGTTCTTCCAGCCGTCATTGCCCGGCAGCAGCAGGTTGAGCGCAATGGCCACCACGGCGCACAGCGCGATACCCTTCAGGCCCCAGTCGTCCGGGCCGGTACCGGTGCCGACCAGCACACCGCCAATCCCGAACACCAGGGTCACCGAGACGATCACCAGGTTGCGCGCTTCGCTCAGGTCGATCTTGTGGCGGATCATGGTGTTCATGCCCACTGCCGCGATCGAGCCGAACAGCAGGCACAGGATGCCGCCCATCACCGGCACCGGAATGCTCTGCAGCAACGCGCCGAACTTGCCGACGAAGGCCAGGCTGATGGCGAACACGGCCGCCCAGGTCATGATCTTGGGGTTGTAGTTCTTGGTCAGCATCACCGCGCCGGTCACTTCGGCGTAGGTGGTGTTGGGCGGGCCGCCGAACAGGCCGGCGGTGGTGGTGGCGATGCCGTCACCCAGCAGGGTACGGTGCAGGCCGGGCTTTTTCAGGTAGTCGCGACCGGTCACACTGCCCACTGCAATCACGCCGCCGATATGCTCGATCGCCGGGGCCAGGGCCACCGGTACGATGAACAGGATCGCCTGCCAGTTGAAGGCCGGCGCGGTGAAGTGCGGCAGGGCCAGCCAGGGGGCGGCGGCGATCTTGGCGGTGTCGACCACACCGAAGTAGAACGACAGGCCAAAGCCCACAAGCACCCCGGCAATGATCGGCACCAGGCGGAAGATGCCCTTGCCGAACACCGCCACGATGAGGGTGGTGAGCAGCGCTGGCATCGAGATCATCATCGCGGTGCTGTAGGGCAGCAGTTCGGCGCCGTCGCCGGCCTTGCCCATGGCCATGTTGGCAGCAATCGGCGCCATCGCCAGGCCGATCGAGATGATCACCGGGCCGATCACCACCGGCGGCAGCAGGCGGTCGATGAAGCCGGTGCCCTTGATCTTCACGGCCAGGCCCAGGAAGGTGTAGACGAACCCGGCCGCCATTACCCCGCCCATGGTCTCGGCCAGGCCGAACTGGCCCTTGGCGAGAATGATGGGGGTGATGAAGGCAAAACTGGAGGCGAGGAACACCGGCACCTGACGGCCAGTGACCACCTGGAACAGCAGAGTCCCCAGGCCCGCAGTGAACAGCGCAACGTTGGGGTCGAGGCCGGTAATCAGCGGCATCAGCACCAGCGCGCCGAATGCCACGAAGAGCATCTGCGCGCCGGAGACGACCTGGCGCCAGAGCGGGTCGTTGAACTCGTCCTGCATGTTCAGGTGTCCTTCTGCTTGGTGCCGAAGATCTTGTCGCCTGCATCGCCCAGGCCGGGAATGATGTAGCCGTGTTCGTTCAGGCGTTCATCGATCGAGGCGGTGTAGATGTGCACGTCGGGGTGTGCACCCTCGACCGCCGCGATGCCTTCGGGCGCTGCCACCAGCACCATGGCGCGGATGTCCTTGCAGCCGGCCTTCTTCAGCAGGTCGATGGTGGCGATCATGGAGCTGCCGGTGGCCAGCATCGGGTCGATGATCATGGCCAGGCGCTCGTCGATCTCGGGTACCAGTTTTTCCAGGTAGGTGTGCGCTTCGAGGGTTTCCTCGTTGCGGGCAACGCCCACGGCGCTGACCTTGGCGCCCGGGATCAGGCTGAGCACGCCGTCGAGCATGCCGATACCGGCGCGCAGGATCGGCACCACGGTGATCTTCTTGCCGGCGATCTTCTCGACCTGTACGGTGCCGCACCAGCCTTGAATGTCGTAGCTTTCCAGCGGCAGATCCTTGGTTGCCTCGTACGTCAGGAGCGCGCCGACTTCCTGGGCGAGTTCGCGAAAATTCTTCGTGCTGATATCGGCGCGGCGCATCAGGCCGAGCTTGTGACGGATCAGCGGATGGCGGATCTCACGGGTTGGCATAGGGAAAGGCTCCGGGGGGCGGGCAAAAAAACCGCGCTAGAGTAATCTATTCGGCCGCAGGTGTCCTATAGGCATTGTGCACGTTAGTCCATAAATGCTTGATCTGATGCGTGAGGGTGCGTACCTTTGCCCGCTTTTCTCAACCGCAGCCCCCTGGAGAGCGTCATGTCCGCTGATCTCGAGCATATCCGTCAAGTCATGCGTGAAGCAGACTGCCTGCACAGCGAAGCCGAAGTCGAAGCGGCGATTGCCCGTGTGGGCGCGCAGATCACCGCCGACCTGGCCGACCGCAACCCGGTGGTGTTCTGCGTGATGAACGGTGGCCTGATCTTCTCCGGCAAGCTGCTGACCCATTTGCAGTTCCCGCTGGAGGCGTCCTACCTGCATGCCACGCGCTACCGCAACCAGACCAGCGGCGGTGATCTGTTCTGGAAGGCCAAGCCCGAAGTGTCGTTCATCGATCGCGAAGTGCTGATCATCGACGACATCCTCGACGAAGGGCACACCCTCAGCGCCATCATCGACTTCTGCAAGCATGCCGGTGCCAAGGCGGTGTACAGCGCGGTGCTGGTGGACAAGGACCACGACCGCAAGGCCAGCCCTGACCTGAAGGCCGACTATTGCGGTTTGAGCTGCGTTGACCGCTATGTGTTCGGCTACGGCATGGACTACAAGGGCTACTGGCGCAATGCGGCGGGTATCTATGCCGTGAAGGGCATGTAAAACCGGGTGGGAGCTGACTTGGCCCGCGAAAGGGTCGATGCGGTATCAGCTATTTGCGGTGCCTGCATCGCGGGTCAGGCCCGCTCCCACAAGAGGCCATCAGCTTCGTACATTTCTCATGCTAGAGTGCCAGGCCGCCCCCAAGGAGCCTGCCATGCGCGCCATCCTCGCCCTCCTGCTGCTGACCAGCCTGCCCCTGGCCGCCGCGCCGCTGCACAGCCAGTTCCTGCCGCCCGACGACCTTACCCTGCGCCAGGAAACCCCCGAAGCCCAGCAACTGCTGCAGGTGACCCAGTATTCGGTGGTGGTCGGCAACCAGCGACAGTCCAACCAGCAACCGATACCGGTCACGGCACCGGTGCTGATGCGCCTCAAGGGCAAGCCCCTGAACAAGGGCGCCACCATCAGCGAGGTGCTGATCAGCTTCGACGGCGAAGGCAAGAGCCTGCGCAAGCCGGCGTTCGACGCCAAGAGCCGCACCCTGACCCTCAACTATCCCGCCAGCCAGTACCGGGTGATTCTCGACCTGCTGCGCAACGACACCCTGTACGTGCAGTTCCTCAGCTATGCCAACGGTCATATCTGGGCCGATGTGCACACCGGCACCCTACGCGCGCGTTGAGCCACAGCGCTGCCGGGGGGTAAACTGCCGGCCCGTGAAAAATGTCCGTGATGGTTCAGTTGGAGTCGGCAATGCGTAAAGACAAGAAGCAAGTGATTGGTGATGAGATCAGCGACGACTACATCAAGTCGTTTCTCCAGTTCGAACCGGCCGATGCCAGCTCGCCCTCGCACCACAAACTGATCAAGGCCTATCGCGGCCTGCGCATCGATGACTTCGAACGTTTCGTCGGCTTCTTCGTCGAGGCCGGATACGATGTGGACGGCAAGGACGAGCACGGCAACACTTTCGCCCAGGTGATCGGCGACCAGCGCAATGCGCCCGAGTACATCGAGATCATCGACAGCGCCCGCAAGTGAGTACATCGCAGCCATGAAAAAACGCCCCGAGGGGCGTTTTTTCATGCATCACGCTTACGCGTAGCTTTGCGTCGGCTGGTTCTCGACCAGGCCCAGGGCCTCGTCGTTCTGCGCGCTGATCTTGTGGTACAGCGCAGCGTCGGTCGCCAGGACTTTCTCCCGTGCCGGGAAGATCTCGTTGAGCTTGGCCGCCCAGGCGCCCTTGGCCTGCTCGGGGAAGCAGCGTTCGATCAGTTCCAGCATGATCGACACGGTGACCGAAGCACCCGGCGAGGCGCCCAGCAGGGCGGCCAGCGAGCCGTCCTTGGCCGCCACCAGTTCGGTTCCGAACTGCAGGATGCCGCCTTTTTTCGGGTCTTTCTTGATGATCTGCACCCGTTGCCCGGCCACTTCCAGGCGCCAGTCTTCGGCCTTGGCTTCAGGGTAGAAGCGACGCAGCGATTCCAGGCGCTGTTCCATCGACTGCATCACCTCGCTGACCAGGTACTTGGTCAGGTCGAAGTTGTCGCGGGCCACGGCCAGCATCGGCCCGATATTGCCCAGGCGCACCGACAGCGGCAGGTCGAGGAACGAGCCGTGCTTGAGGAACTTGGTGGTGAAGCCGGCGTACGGGCCGAACAGCAGCGAGGTCTTGCCGTCGACGACGCGGGTATCCAGGTGCGGTACCGACATCGGCGGCGAACCCACGGCGGCCTGGCTGTAGACCTTGGCCTGGTGGCGCTTGACCACCTCGGGGTTGTCGCAGCGCAGCCACTGGCCGCTGACCGGGAAACCGCCGAAGCCCTTGCTCTCCTCGATGCCCGACAGCTGCAGCAGCGGCAGGGCCGCGCCACCGGCGCCGAGGAACACGAAGCGGGCATCGACGTCGCGGCTGCTGCCGCTGTTGACGTCCTTGATGGTGACGGTCCAGCCGCTGCCGTTACGGCGCAGGCCGGTGACCTTCTTGCTGTACTTGACCTGCGACTCGGGGGTGTCGGCCAGGTGCTTGAGCAGCTTGTTGGTCAGGGCGCCGAAGTTGACGTCGGTGCCTTTCATCACGCGGGTGGCGGCGATGTGCTGGTCGGCGGGGCGGCCCGGCATCATCAGCGGCATCCACTCGTTCATCAGCGCCTTGTCTTCGGTGTATTCCATCTCGGCGAAGGCGTGGTGAGGCTTGAGCGATTCAAACCGCTTTTTCAGGAACGCGACGCCCTTGTCACCTTCGACGTAGCTCAGGTGCGGGATCGGGTTGATGAAGGCACGCGGGTTCTTGAAGGCGCCCTTTTTGCTCAGGTAGGCCCAGAACTGCCGGGATACCTCGAACTGGGTATTGATGTGCACCGCTTTCTTGATGTCGATGCTGCCGTCGGCGGCCTGCGGCGTGTAGTTCAGCTCACACAGCCCGGCATGGCCGGTCCCGGCGTTGTTCCACGGGTTGGAACTTTCCGCGGCACCCGAATCCATCAACTCGACGACTTCCAGCTTCATCGCCGGGTCGAGTTCCTTGAGCAGTACGGCCAGGGTGGCACTCATGATGCCGGCCCCTACCAGTACTACATCGACTGCTTCGTTCTGCGCCATTAACGCGTCTCCAAAAATCTTCAGCACCAAATTGACAGCATGGCTCCCAGGCTTGGCCGGGATTTCCATGTCCGCTACTTCGCAGGTTTTTCAACTTCCGCGGACACCACCAACCGGGCTTTGCGTTGCCTATGAACGCATTTTACCGCCCGTGCGGCAATTCGACTTATGGTCAAGGTGTCCATCGTGCGCTATGGACCGGCCTTAGTCACCCATCGCAGATGAGTGCTGTTGCCAGCTGTTTGGGGCTTTCAGGGACGCAGTTGCTGCTTTTACACATGCCAGACTGTTCATTGCTCGCCACACTCTCGTGAAGTTGTGAAAACCGTTTTTTCACGCTCTTTTGGAGTCGTGAACCTCAAAAAGGGTGTGCACGATGGCAAACCCGGCAGGTTCAGGCAGAGCAGAGCGCCGAAGGAACGCGGGCACACCAGCTTGGCAAGACCTGTGTGGGCGGCTCTCTGTGGGCGATTCGGGGATGCCGATGCAATGGCATTGGCGGTGCTGCGAGGCCCGATCAGGAGACGTCCTTATAATCGGGGGGAGATTATAACGAGGTCGCGGGCAGAAACGATCTTTATTAACGACTTTTGTTGCGCTTTGCTTCGCCGGCCACGCCGTGGCGGGCTGGCCTGCAGGGGGCAGGCGGCTGAACAGAGCGTTCACCGGCGCAGGTGGGCAGTCTACGCGGTCGATGATGAAACGATTGTGACAGTGGCTGGCCCCGATGGCTGGGGTGGTCCCGGGTGGTTATACTGGCGACCTTTGCTGCTATTCCTGGAGAGATGAGCATGTTGCAACGTTTGTTGTTCGGTTTGATCGCTGTCACCAGCCTGACCCTGGTCGGTTGTGCCCACAGCCCGCAACAACTCAGCCCGCAACCCAAACTCACTGCCCAGCTCGCGCCCGTGGGTCGTGGCCAGCCGGTGGTGGTCAAGGTGGTCGATGGTCGTCCTTCGCAAACCCTGGGTACCCGCGGCGGGCTGTACCCGGAAACCAGCGCCATCACCGTGAACGGCAATGACATCGTGCCCAAGCTGCAGGCCCAGGCCGAGGCAGCGGTGCGCCTGCTGGGCTTCACGCCCACGGCGAACGCCTACAACGCCCCGCAGCTGACCGTGACCCTGGCCGAGCTGAAGTACCAGTCGCCCAAGGAAGGCCTGTACGTGACCGAGGCCACCATCGGCGCCACCTTCCGTGCCGACGTGTCCAATGCCAACCGCCGCTACAGCGGTCGCTACGGCGCCTCGCTGGACCAGCGCTTCGGCATGGCGCCCAACCAGGAAACCAACACCAAGCTGGTGGGTGACGTGCTCAGCGACGCCCTGACCCGCCTGTTCAAGGACCCGACGGTCGGTCAGGTACTGGGCGAGTAAACCCGCTGACGGCAAACGAAAAAGCCCGATGCCTCGTTGCAGGCATCGGGCTTTTTAGTGGGCGTGACCTGCTCAGGCGGCTTCGACGTAGAAGTCCAGCAGGCTGATGCCGGTGCCCTGGTCGACCTCCGGCAGGTCATGGTGGGCATGCCCGCCAAGTGCGCAGTACACCAGCCACTGGCGGTCCTGGACGTTGAACGCCAGGCCGTCGATCAAGGCCTGTTGTTCATCGCTGGGGGCGATCAGATAGAGGCGGTCCTGGTTTTCGGCGTGCAGCATGACAAGCTCCCTGAGTGTTGAAGGGCAATAGAGTGGCTTGTCGGGATGACGAACGTGTGACGGCCGGATTTAATTGTCATCGGTCGCAAAGTACGAGAGAGCCGCTGGCGCTTGGGTAGAATGCGCGGCGTGTCGAGGTCTGGTTTTTTATCGAGGTTGTGCGATGTCGTTGCAAGTGATGTGGGGGCTGCTGGCGGCCCACCCGGCCAAGCTGATCAATGTGCTGGCCTTGTTGATTACCTGCCCTGGCGGGTTGCTGTTGCAAGCGGCGCGGCGTCGTGGCGCGCAGGCGCTGGCGGGGCTGGCGCGTGATGAGGTGATGGTGGAGGGGATGAACCTGCGGGTGAACCGGTTCTACTACATCCTGGGGTTTTCGTGCCTGGCGATGGCGCTGCTGCTGTCGTGGTTCAGTACCTGGATCTGAGGTGAAGCCATCGCGGGTCAAGCCCGCTCCCACATGTTCTGCACTGTACTCAAAGCCAGTGATATCCCTGTGGGAGCGGGCTTGACCCGCGATACGGGCGACGCGCTCTAGAGCGCCAACCCCGCCTTGACGCGGTACTGGTTGCGCACCGGCATCGCATACTGCAGCACCAGGTACGGCTGGTGTTCCACCGGGCAGGCATCCAGGCGCCGCTGCCACTCGGCCTGGGCTCGGGCCAGCTCATCGGCCGGGAACACCTCGGCGGCCCTGGGCACCTGCAACTGCGGGTCGGCATCGGCCCACTGTGCATACGCCAGGTAATGCACCGGGAACAACCGGTAGCCACCCAGTATCTGCCGATCGATTTCCGCCGCCAGCTGCTTGGTGTCTTCGAAGTACTCGCTCACCGGCGGGGCAAAGTTGATGTGCACGCGGCCTTTGTAGCCAGTGATGCCCTGGGCGATGCTCACGTCATCCTCGCCAGGCGCCTTGCTGTAGGTGCCGGTGGTGGCGCGGATGTACAGCTCGCGGGCCTTGGCCTGGTCGCACGGGTCGTACTCGTAGCTGATCGACACCGGGCTCAGGTTCAGCGACTGGATCACCGCGCCGAACGGTTCGTCCTTGCGGCTCATGTGGAACATCTTGAGGATCGCCGAATCGGTGCGGTCGTCACCATCCTTGGCGCGGCCCTCGGCCTGGGCGATCCAGATCGAGGCGCAGTCGTTGCGGATCGAGTGGTTGATGTAGGCCGACAGCAGCTGATAGGCCGCCAGCTTTTCGCGCCGCCCGGTGATCGAGCGGTGCACGATGAAGCTCTTGTTCAGGCGCATCATGTCGCTGACGAACGGCTTTTGCAGCAGGTTGTCGCCGATCGCGATGCGCGGGGTCGGCAGGCCGGCGTGGTACACCGCATAGTTGACGAAGGCCGGGTCCATCACGATGTCGCGGTGGTTGGCCAGGAACAGGTAGGCACTGCCGGACTTGAACTGCTCGACACCGGTGTAGGTCACCCCGTCGGTGGCGCGGTCGATGGTGTGGTCGACGTAGTATTCGACCTTGTCCTGCAGGGTCGATACGCAACTGACCCCGGCAAATTCCTTGCGCAGGCGCCGAGCGATCAGCGGCTTGAGCAGCCAGCCGAAGGCCCCGGCCATGCGCGGGAAGCGAAAGTGGGTGAGGATATCCAGAAATGCCGGGTCGCTGAGCAGGCGCGCCAGCACGGCGGGCACCTCGGCGTCGTTGTACGGTCGGATGGCATCGAATTCGCCCATCATGCTCTCTTGTTGGAAACGGCTAGGGTAATAGTAGGGCTGCGGACTGAAAAACGGCTCAGACACCGGCAAGGCCTGTAAATAGACCGGCAATTATACGCACAAGTCACCTGGGAGACTGCGATGGTGGAATCTGCTTTCTATGATTGTCCTTACTGCGGTGAGCAAGTGGAAACCACCGTTGACCTGTCCGGTGGCGACCAGAGCTATATCGAGGACTGCCAGGTCTGTTGCCGGCCGATCGTGTTCGTGCTGCAGGTGCATGGCGAGGAGTGGATGCTGGACGTCAAGCGCGAGGACGAGTGATGCAGCGTATCTACGAGCCGGAAAGTCTGCTGGAGGCCGAGCTTCTGATCGGCATGCTGCGCAGCGAAGGGATCCAGGCGCACCTGAGTGGGCGCGACCTGATGGGCGCCGTGGGCGAGCTGCCGATGCAGGGGCTGCTGGGCCTGGCGGTGCCCGATGCGCAGGCCGAATACGCACGCCAGCTGATCGCCGCGTACAATGGCGCCCAGCCGCTTCCTGGCGACGAGCCGGAGACCCTTCCGGGAATACTGATTTGCTAGGTTTTGCTCATGTGTGGACGTTACGCCCTGTTTCGCTGGTCTTCGGCGTTTGCCGCGCTGCCCGGGTTCCCGCCTGACCAGCAGGCGCAATGGAACATCTCGCCCGGCGCCTCGGTGCTGATCCAGCGTCAGCGCGAAGGCCAGCTGGAGCTGGCGCGGGCGCGCTGGGGGCTGACCCCGGCGTGGCTGACCGACCTGTCGCGCACCCCGGCCCAGGCGCGCGCCGAGACCCTGGCCGAGCAACCGATGTTTCGCGAAGCGTTTCGCCTGCGCCGTTGCCTGCTGCCGGCCAACGGCTTCTACGAGTGGCGCGGCACCGCGCGCAAGCGGCCGTACTGGCTGACGCCGGGCGAGGGGTCTTCGCTGTTCTTTGCCGGCGTGTGGGAGGCCTACCCGGTGCAGGACCAGGTGTGGCTGAGCACGGCGGTGGTGACCCAGGCCGCGGTCAACCAGCGCCGGCCGCTGATTCTGGATGCGGCAGGGCAGGCCGCGTGGCTGGACCCGCAGACGCCGCTGGTGAAGTTGCAGGAATTGCTCGCTGGCCCGCAGGCCGCCTTGCGCGAGCGGGTGCTGGCGAACCTGGTGAATGATCCGAAGTTGAATGCGCCGGAGTGCCTGACCCCGGCGTAAGTGGTGAGCCCTTCGCCGGCAAGGCCGGCTCCTACAGGAACTGCATGCCCCTGTAGGAGCCGGCCTTGCCGGCGAAGCTTCTGGCTCAGACGCGAAACTGATTGATCAACCGGCGCTGCTGCTCCGCCAGCTTGGTCAGCTCCGCGCTCGCCGCGCTTGACTCATCCGCCCCGCCAGCCACTTCGTTGGCCACCTGGCCGATATTGATCACATTGCGGTTGATGTCCTCGGCCACTGCGCTCTGCTCCTCCGCCGCGCTGGCGATCTGGGTGTTCATGTCGTTGATCACCGACACCGCCCGGGTGATGCTCTCCAGCGCCTGGGCCGCCTGCGCCGCCTGTTGCACGCTGACTTCGGTCTTGCCCTGACTGTCCTCCATTACCTGCACCACATCCCGCGTGCCCTGCTGCAACTGCTGGATCATCTGCTGGATCTCTTCGGTAGCCTGCTGGGTCTTCTGCGCCAGGTTGCGCACTTCATCGGCCACCACGGCAAACCCGCGTCCCTGTTCACCGGCTCGCGCCGCCTCGATGGCCGCGTTGAGCGCCAGCAGGTTGGTCTGTTCGGCAATGGCACGAATCGCCACCAGGATCGCGTTGATGTTCTCGCTGTCGCGCGCCAGGGCCTGTACCACACCCACCGCACGGCCGATCTCCTCGGCCAGGGCGCTGATCGAGGTGGAGGTGTTGCGCACGATCTCCAGGCCCTGGTTGGCGGCCTGGTCGGCATTGCTGGCCGCTTGCGCCGCATGGGTGGCATTGCGCGCCACGTCCTGGGCGGTCGCGGTCATTTCATGCACCGCAGTGGCCACCAGGTCGATTTCGGCCATCTGCTTGTGCACGCCCTGGTTGGTGCGAATGGCGATGTCGGCGGTGTGCTCGGACGAGTCGCTGACCTTCTGCACCGACACCACCACCTGGCTGATCATTGCCTGCAGCTTGCTCAGGAATGTATTGAAGCCACGGGCGATGGCGCCCAGTTCGTCGGCGCGATCGCTGCTCAGGCGCCGGGTCAGGTCACCTTCGCCCTGGGCGATGTCGTCCAGCATGCCGACCATCTGGCGCAGCGGCCGGGCGATGCCGTGGGCCAGCAGCCAGATCACCAGCAGGCCAAGCCCGGCGATGCCCAGGCCGACCACGATCATGCCGGTGAGGTCGGTGCTGCGCTGGGCGCTCATTTCGCGCTGCAGCGCGTCGAGGTCGGCCATCACCGCGCTGACCGGCAGTTGCAGCAGCAAGGTCCAGCGCGAGGCGGTGTTGCCCACGGCAAATGGCACGAACAGCTCGATCTGTCCGCTGGCATGGTCGATTTCGTAGTGCAGCGCCTTGCCCGACAGGCTGCCGAGCACCGCCACTTCATTGGGTTGCAGCACATCGCTGGCTTTTTTGCCGAACGTGCTCGCATCCTTGGTGTAGGCCACCACGCGTCCGTTGTTGGACAGCAGCGCCATCTCGCCCGCACCGTCATACAGCTGGGCGTCGGCGGCCTTGAGCATATCCTGGATGAAGTTCAGCGACAGGTCGGCGGCGGCGATGCCCTGGAACTGGCCGTTGACCATGATCGGCTCGACGAACGAGGCCAGCATCACGGTCTTGTTGCCCACCTGGTACGGGGCCGGGTCGATGGCGCAGGCCTTGCCGGTTTCCTTGGAACACAGGTAGTACTCGCTGGTGCGCACGCCTGTGGGCAGCAGGGTACGGTCGTCCACATCCTGGAGTTTGTCGAGGGTCAGGCTACCGTCGTCGTTACGGTACCACCACGGCAGAAAGCGCCCGCTCTGCGGGTTGACGCCCGCCAGCGTGCTGCCTGCATAGCGGGCATCGTCGTGGTCCAGCGCATTGGGCTCCCAGCCCACGTAAACGCCCAGCAGCAGCGGGTTGTCCAGGGCGGTCTGCCTGAGCAGGGCGATCATCTGTTCGCGTTCGAGCTTGAGCTGCGGGTTGCCGGCAGCATCCTGCATGCCGATCAGGGCATTGGTGGTGGCCAGGCCGCGGGCGATCAGCAGCGGCGCCTCGAGGCTGCGCTGGATCTGGCTGACCTGGGTCTGGGCCAGGGCCGTCAGGCGTTGCTCGATCACTGCCTCGAACTGTTGCTGGGTGCGGTTGTGCACCAGCGTCTGGGTGCGGGCACCGGAATACACTGCGTATAGCACCAGTGCTGCAACGATGCTCAGCACGATGGCACCGGCCAGCGCGGCCACGGAAAACTGGATCGACTTGAACTTCATGGGAGCTCCGAGCGCAAAGAGGGTCGCCTGTCTGGGCGTTATCGGCGCGCCGGGGGCAAAGCATGAGTGTGGCGATGCAATTCTTCGCGAACGGCTGTAGCGCGTTTATGATGCGCGGCCTAGGATACGCCGCATGTTCGAAGGGAGTGTTTTCATGCGTAGATCAGTTGTTATCGGTGCCCTGAGCGCCAGTGTGCTGCTGGCCGGTTGCCAGGCCGTGAACACCACCAGTGGTGGAGCGGTGGGCGTGGAGCGCAAGCAGTACATGTTCAGCATGCTGTCGACCGATGAGGTCAACCAGATGTACGCGCAGTCGTACCAGCAGACCCTGGGTGAGGCATCCACCAAGGGTATGCTCGACAAGACCAGTACCACCGCCAAGCGGGTGCAGGCCATTGCCGACCGGCTTATCGTGCAGGCGCCGAAGTTCCGCCCCGATGCGGCGCAGTGGAAATGGGAAGTCAACCTGATCAAGAGCGACGAGCTCAATGCCAACTGCGGCCCGGGTGGCAAGATCATTTTCTATACCGGCCTGATCGACAAGCTCAAGCTGACCGACGACGAGATCGCGGCGGTGATGGGCCACGAAATCGCCCACGCCCTGCGCGAGCATGGTCGCGAGGCGATGTCCAAGGCCTATGGTGTGGAGATGGCGCGCCAGGGCGCAGGTGCCCTGTTCGGCCTGGGCCAGGACAGCCTGGCGCTGGCCGACACCGTGGTGCAGTACAGCATGACCTTGCCCAACAGCCGCAGCAACGAGAACGAAGCCGACCTGATCGGCCTGGAGCTGGCGGCGCGTGCGGGCTACAACCCGAATGCGGCGATCAGCCTGTGGAACAAGATGACCGAAGCGTCGGGTGGTTCGCAGCCTGAGTTCATGAGCACTCACCCGGCTTCGAGCAGCCGTATCGCGTCGTTGCAGGCGGCGATTCCCAAGGTGATGCCGTTGTACGAGCAAGCCAGAAAATAGCGCCGTGACCTTCGCCGGCACTGCCGGCTCCTACCTGAACCTGTAGGAGCCGGCCTTGCCGGCGAATGCTTCACACGCTAGCCGGTATCAGCCCACCCACCCGCTGACCTTCATCGCCGAATACACCGCCACCAGCGCCAGCACCACGAATGCCGTGGCCGCCAGGCGACGGATCAGGGTCAACGGCAGCTTCTCGGCGGCAAAATTGCCCGCCAGCACAACCGGTACGTTGGCAATCAGCATGCCCAGGGTGGTGCCGATGATCACCATGATCAGGTGCGGGTACTGCGCCGCCAGCATCACCGTGGCCACCTGCGTCTTGTCGCCGATCTCGGCAATGAAGAACGCGATCAGCGTGGTCAGGAACGGGCCGAAGCGCCGCGCCGTACTGGCTTCATCGTCATCCATCTTGTCCGGCACCAGGGTCCACAGGGCCGTGGCGGCAAAGCTTGCGGCCAGGATCCAGTGCAACGTGGCCTCCGAGAAGAAACTGCCGAACCACGCACCCACCGCACCGGCCGCCGCATGGTTGGCCAGGGTCGCGGCAACGATACCGGCGATGATCGGCCAGGGTTTGCGAAAGCGTGCAGCGAGGATGAGCGCGAGCAGTTGCGTCTTGTCGCCGATTTCGGCGAGCGCAACGATGGCGGTGGGGACCAGCAATGATTCCAGCATCAGGATTCCTACGGGGGCGGGTCGACACGGCTATGACACGTACAGCCTTCCCGCCCCGGGTAAGGTGTGCGTGTCATAGGTCTTGTCAAACCCTGGATCCGTCTGTGCGGACCGTGGGTCGTACGCGCCATGGTCTGAGGACCAAGTATGTTGACGCGTACCGGGCGAGCTGGGTGCTCGCGGGAGACTACTCCCCTAGGACGGAGCGGATTCTGCCTAGGCAAAACCGTTTGGGCAAGCGAAGTTTTTAAGTTCGTGTGGCCTGGTAGATCCGAAAGCCTTGTCCCTCGTCGCGAATCAGGCAGTTGCCCAAGGCGCCTTCGATGAGCGGTTGGTACCGCAGGAAGCTGTTGGCCACAAGCCGAAGTTCGCCGCCTTTTTTCAGATGATCGGCCGATTTTTTCAGCAAGGTTTCCGAGGCGTGGTAATTGGTGTGAACCCCGGTGTGAAACGGCGGATTGCTCAGGATCACGTTCAGCTCGCGGGGCGCGGCATCGATGCCGTCGCCGGCGATGACCTCCCCCTCCAGGCCATTGGCGGCCAGGGTCAGGCGGCTGCTGGCCACGGCGAAGGCATCCACGTCCAGCAGCGTTACCCGGCTTTGTGGGTAGCGGCGCTTGATCGCCGCGCCGAGCACGCCCGCACCGCAGCCAAAGTCCAGCACATGGCCCACGGGCAGTTGCTCGAGGTTGTCCAGCAGCAGCGCGCTGCCGCGGTCCAGCCGGCCATGGCTGAAGACCCCGGGCAGGCTCACGATCTGCAGCGGGCCTTCGGCCAGCGGCAGTTCGAATCGTTGCGCCAGGCTTTCCAGCGGCTGCGCCTCTGGCGGGGTGTCCACCGTGACCTGCCACAGCTGGCAATGGCGTGCACTGTCGAGCTTGCGCGGCTTGCCGAAGGCGTGCAGCTGCTTGGCCGCACCCTCGATACCCCCGCGCTTTTCACCCACCAGGTACAGCTGGCGCCCACCCAGGCGCGAGGCCAGGGCATTGAGCAGGTAGTTGGCCAGATCGCGGGACTTGGGCAGAAACAGCACGGCGCCGTCGAAAGCCACCGGCGGCACCTCCACGCCATAGTGACTGCGCCCGGCAAATCGCGCCTCGAGCGCGGCCTGGTCGCCGGCGTGCCAGCTCCAGGCGCGGGCATCGGGCAGGCTGCCCAGCAGGTCGTCGGCGGGCAGGCCGGCCAGCAACACGGGGCCTTTGAACAGCTCGGCCTGACGGAGCAACACTTCACTACGCGGGTCCATGGTCGGCGCCCCTCTGCAAAAAGTCGCGAATTCTAGCAGAACTCAGCTGACCACTCGGCGCGGGTTGCCCTGCAGGAAGGCTTCGGCGTTCTCGGCCAGTTGGCCGACGATGCGCTGGCGCGCCTCGACCGCGCCCCAGGCACTGTGCGGGGTGACCACAAGGCGCGGGATATCGCCTGCCAGCAGGGGGTTGCCATTGACCGGAGGCTCCACGCTGAGCACGTCGGTGGCGGCGCCACCCAGGTGCCCGCTGCGCAGTGCGTCGGCCAGCGCCTGCTCGTCGATCAGCCCGCCACGGGCGGTGTTGACCACGAACGCGCCGGGCTTGAGCAGGGCCAGCTCGGCGGCGCCGATCATGTTGCGGGTGCTGTCGTTGAGCGGGCAGTGCAGGGTCAGCGCATCCACCTGCGGCAGCAGCTCGGCCAGGCTCAGGCGATCATCGCGGGCCGGGCGGCCGGGCAACTGGCCGGACAGCACGCGCATGCCGAAAGCTTCGGCCAGGCGCGCCACCGCACCGCCAAGTTCGCCGTGGCCGAGCAGGCCGAGGGTCTTGCCCTCCAGTTCGACGATGGGAAAGTCGAGCAGGCAGAACTGCCTGGCCTGGGCCCATTTGCCGTCGGCCACCGCCTGCTGGTAATCGGGCAGGCGAGTGGCCAGCGCCAGCAGCAGGGCCAGGGTGTGCTGCGCCACCGAGGGCGTGCCGTAGCCCTGGCAGTTGCTGACCACGATGCCCTGGGCGCGCGCGGCCTGCAGGTCGACGTTGTTGGTGCCGGTGGCCGACACCAGGATCAGCCTTAGGTCGGGGCAGGCCGCGAGGGCGGCGGCGTCCAGGTGCACCTTGTTGGTGATCGCCACGCTCGCGCCCTGCAGGCGCTCGGCCACTTCGTGGGGGGCAGTGGTCGGATGCAACTGCAGTTCATCGAAGCAGCCGCGCAGGCGGCTCAGGTCGAGGTCGCCCAGGTCCAGGGAGCTGTGGTCGAGGAATACAGCGCGGCGCAAGGTCATGGGGCAGGCTCCTGGGGTGTGGTTTGAGCAGGTAGTGGGGCATTAGAGCCTGCATCGCCGTGGGCGTAAAGCCAGGCATCCGGCTGCACGGGAGGTGACTGTGCCGATTCACTTGTAACTGTATCTTTCAGAACTGCCAGGCAGTGGGTAAGGTACGCCACCCGATCGTTTGCCAGGAGCGTCACCCCATGTACTGGGCAGAATTTCTCACCGTTGCGCTGATCCACCTGCTGGCCGTGGCCAGCCCCGGCCCGGACTTTGCGGTGGTGGTGCGCGAAAGTGTTACCCACGGTCGGCGCGCCGGTACCTGGACCGCCTTCGGCGTGGGCACGGCGATCTTCCTGCATGTGGGCTATTCGCTGCTGGGCATCGGCCTGATCGTGTCGCAGTCGATCATGCTGTTCAACGTGCTCAAGTGGCTGGCTGCGGCCTACCTGGTGTACATCGGCATCAAGGCCCTGCGTGCCCGCCCGGCGCCTGCCGGCAGCGAGAGCGTGCAGGTCTCGACCGTGGCGCGCACCCCGCGTGCCGCCTTTGTGGCAGGGTTCATGACCAACGGCCTGAACCCCAAGGCCACGCTGTTCTTCCTGTCGCTGTTCACGGTGGTGATCAACCCGCACACGCCGCTGCTGATACAGGCCGGCTACGGGGCCTACCTGGCGCTGGCCACCGGCCTGTGGTTCTGCCTGGTGGCCCTGCTGTTCAGCCACGCCCGCGTGCGCTCCGGGTTTGCGCGCATGGGCCACTGGTTCGATCGCGGCATGGGCGCGGTGCTGGTGGCGCTGGGTATCAAGATCGCCTTCACCGAGATGCACTGAGGCGGTTGATGGCCATTGGCCTGTCATCCCTGCGGGCGCGCAAATCATTCCTTTGGCTGATTTGAGCGCCCCCGTCCCGTTCTAGAGTAAGCGCCGTATTGCCATGCCTGCGTACTCGAAAAAGGGACTCCCATGCTGCAAACCAGGATTATCGCCCCCGCTGCGGGCGCTTACGAATACCCGCTGCTGATCAAGCGCCTGCTGATGTCGGGCAGCCGCTACGAGAAAACCCGCGAGATCGTGTACCGCGGTCAGCTGCGCTACAACTACCTGACCCTGAGCGAGCGCATCGCGCGCCTGGCCAACGTGCTCACCGCAGCCGGGGTCAAGGCCGGCGACACCGTGGCGGTGATGGACTGGGACAGCCATCGCTACCTGGAGTGCATGTTCGCCATCCCGATGATCGGCGCGGTGGCCCACACCATCAACGTGCGCCTGTCGCCCGAGCAGATCCTCTACACCATGAACCACGCCGAAGACCGCTTCGTACTGGTCAACAGCGATTTCATCGGGCTGTATCAGTCCATCGCGCCGCAACTGACCACGGTCGAGAAGACCCTGTTGCTCACCGACGGCCCCGACAAGCATGCCGAACTGCCGAACCTGGTGGGCGAGTACGAGCACTTGCTGGCCGGCGCGGCCACCACCTACGACTTCCCCGACTTCGACGAGAACTCGGTGGCCACCACCTTCTACACCACCGGTACCACCGGCAACCCCAAGGGCGTGTATTTCACCCACCGCCAGCTGGTGCTGCACACCCTGGGCGTGGCTACTGTGACCGGCAGCATCGACAGCATCCGCCTGCTGGGCACCGATGATGTGTACATGCCCATCACCCCGATGTTCCACGTGCACGCCTGGGGCATCCCCTACGTGGCCACCATGCTCGGGCTCAAGCAGGTCTACCCGGGGCGCTACGAGCCGGAGATGCTGTGTCAGCTGTGGCGGGACGAAAAGGTCACCTTCTCGCACTGCGTACCGACCATCCTGCAGATGCTGCTCAACGCCAAGGGCGCGCAGGGCCAGGATTTCGGCGGCTGGAAGATCATCATCGGCGGCAGCTCGCTCAACCGCGCCCTGTATGAGTCGGCCAAGGCCCAGGGCATCCAGCTCACGGCGGCCTATGGCATGTCGGAAACCTGCCCGCTGGTGGCCTGTGCCCACCTCAACGAAGAGCTGCTGGCCGGCAGCGACGACGAATGCATCAGCTACCGCATCAAGGCCGGCGTGCCGGTGCCGCTGGTGGAGGCCGCGGTGATGGATGCCGAAGGCGGCTTCCTGCCGGCTGACGGCGAGTCCCAGGGCGAACTGGTGCTGCGCGCGCCGTGGCTGAGCATGGGGTATTTCCGCGAACCGGAGAAAGGCGCCGAGCTGTGGCAGGGCGGCTGGCTGCACACCGGGGATGTGGCGACCATCGACAGCATGGGCGTGGTCGATATCCGCGATCGCATCAAGGACGTGATCAAGACCGGCGGGGAGTGGGTGTCGTCGCTGGCCCTCGAAGACCTCGTCAGCCGCCACCCCTCGGTGCGCGAAGTGGCGGTGGTGGGTGTACCCGATCCGCAGTGGGGCGAGCGTCCGTTTGCCCTGCTGGTGGTGCGTGACGGCACCAGCATCGACGCCCGCGAGCTCAAGGAGCACCTCAAACCCTACGTGGAGCTGGGCATGATCAACAAGTGGGCAATCCCCAGCCAGATCGCCCTTGTTACCGAAATTCCCAAGACCAGCGTGGGCAAGCTGGACAAGAAGCGCATCCGCGTCGACATCAGCCACTGGCAGGCCAGCAACAGCGCATTTCTGTCCACCCTCTGAAGGCGGGCCGGTCGCGCCCTGGCGGGTGCGACCCTTGCGCCAGACACCTGCGCGCCTTGTCAAAGCGAAAAAATAGGCCATCCTTGCCGCTGCCCGCGCAGTTGGCGAGCGAATCAGCTCTTTGGGTGTAGTACCAACGTGCAAATCACACTTTAGAGGGATCAAGCACAGGTACCTGCTGGCTATAGTCGGGTCAGGGGATTTTTAGGGACGGGGGCCCGCGCAAATGACTGCGCACTGCCACGTTGGTCGACCAGCAGGCGTATTCACGTCGGTCGTTCGATGCGTTTCTCAAAGGACTCACTGCCATAAAAATAAAGTACATGGAGTAGCGTCGATGACATCAGTAAATCTGTTCTGGCGCCGGGCGAAATTGCCATTGGCCGTCAGCCTCGCTTCTACGCTCGCCGGCCCTGCATTCGGCGTCAGTTTCAACATCGGTGAAATCGAAGGTCAGTTCGACTCGTCGCTGTCCGTGGGGGCCAGCTGGTCGACGGCCAAGCCGAACCAGAACCTGATCGGCGTCAACAACGGCGGCAAGGGTCTGTCGCAGACCTCCGACGACGGCCACCTGAACTTCAAGCGCGGCGAGACCTTCTCGAAGATCTTCAAGGGCATCCACGACCTGGAGCTCAAGTACGGCGACACCGGCGTGTTCGTGCGTGGCAAGTACTGGTACGACTTCGAACTCAAGGACGAACACCGCCAGTTCAAGGACATCAGCGACTCCAACCGCAAAGAGGGCGCCAAGTCGTCCGGTGCCGAGCTGCTCGACGCCTTCGTCTACCACAACTACTCGATTGGCGAACTGCCGGGTTCGGTGCGTTTCGGCAAGCAGGTGGTGAGCTGGGGTGAAAGTACCTTCATCGGTGGTGGCATCAACTCGATCAACCCGATCGACGTTTCCGCGTTCCGCCGCCCGGGTGCCGAGATCAAGGAAGGCCTGATCCCGGTCAACATGTTCTACATCTCCCAGAGCCTGACCGACAACCTGTCGGCCGAAGCCTTCTACCAGCTGGAATGGGACCAGACCGTCGTCGACAACTGCGGCACCTTCTTCTCCCAGCCGGACATCATCGCCGACGGTTGCACCGACAACCTGCGCGTATTGTCCAGCAGCCGCACCATGACCCCGGCACAGATCGCCGGCCTGGCCAACTTCGGCGTGGACGTGAACGAGGAAGGCATCAAGGTGGCGCGCGGCCCCGACCGCGATGCCCGTGACAGCGGCCAGTTCGGTGTTGCCCTGCGCTACATGTTCGAACCGCTCAATACCGAGTTCGGCGCCTACGCCATGAACTACCACAGCCGTGCGCCGATCTTCAGCGCCACGGGGGCTTCTGCACAGGCCTACGCCATTGCCGGCATGGTCGACCCGCGCACCGGCGCCGCTATCGTGGCGGGCAACTCCAAGTACTTCGTCGAGTATCCCGAAGACATCCGCCTGTACGGCCTGAGCTTCTCCACCACCCTGCCTACCGGCACCGCGTGGAGCGGTGAAATCAGCTACCGGCCGAACGCACCGGTGCAGCTGAACACCACCGACATCCTGTACGCCGGGGTCACCCAGCTGGGCGGCACGTTCGGCAATGCCTCGCTGCTCAAGGGCCAGGCCGATACCGACCTGCACGGCTACAAGCGCAAGGAAATCACCCAGTTCCAGACCACCCTGACGCACTTCTTCGACCAGGTGATGGGCGCCAGCCGCATGACCGTGGTAGGTGAAGTGGGCGTGACCCACGTGGGCGGCCTGGAAAGCGCCGACAAGCTGCGCTACGGCCGCGATCCGGTGTATGGCCCTGGCCCGCTGCCGGATACCTTCGGCCTCAATACCTGCACGGACATCCTCAACGCCGGCACCATCGGTGGCGCCGCGCCTGGCGGTGGTTCCTCCGCCAACCGCAGCCGCAAGTGCGAAAAGGACGGCTACACCACCAGCACCTCGTGGGGCTACCGTGGCCGCGTGATCTGGGACTACAACGATGTGTTCGCCGGGGTCAACCTCAAGCCGAGCGTGGCCTGGTCGCATGACGTGTCCGGCTACTCGCCAGGCCCGGGCGGCAACTTCGAGGAAGGGCGCAAGGCGGTCAGCCTGGGCCTGGACGCCGAATACCAGAACACCTACACCGCGAGCCTGTCGTACACCAACTTCTTCGATGGCAAGTACACCACCGTGGATGACCGCGACTTCATCGCCCTCAGCTTCGGCGTGAACTTCTAAGCACTGATCCGGGAAGACCAAGATCATGAAAGCAACCAAGAGTCTGTTGAAAATCGGTGTGCTGAGCCTGTCGCTGCTCGCCACCGGCGTGATGGCGGCGGTGTCCGCCGACGAAGCCGCCAAGCTGGGCACCAGCCTGACCCCGATGGGCGCCGAGAAGGCCGGCAATGCCGACGGTTCGATCACTGCCTGGCAGCCCCTGAGCACCACGGCCGGTTCGGTCGATGCCAAGGGCTTCCTGTCCGACCCGTACGGCAACGACAAGCCCAAGTTCACCATCACCGCGCAGAACGTCGACCAGTACAAGGACAAGCTGTCCCCTGGCCAGTTGGCCATGTTCAAGCGCTATCCGGACACCTTCAAGCTGCCGGTGTACCCGACCCAGCGTGGCTCCACGGTGCCGGACTCGGTGTTCGCCGCCATCAAGAAGAACGCCACCACCACCAACCTGGTAGCTGGCGGCAACGGGCTGGAGAACTTCCAGATCGCGATTCCGTTCCCGATCCCGAAAAGCGGTGTGGAGGTGATCTGGAACCACATCACCCGCTACCGTGGCGGTGGCGTCACGCGTGTGGTGAACCAGGCCACGCCGCAGCAGAACGGCAGCTACAGCATGGTGAAGCTCGAGGAACAGTTCATGTTCCGCGATCGCCTGAAGGATTTCGATCCGGCCAACCCTGGCAACGTGCTGTTCTACTTCAAGCAGAAAGTGACCGCCCCGCCGCGCCTGGCCGGTACCGTGCTGCTGGTTCACGAGACCCTCGACCAGGTCAAGGAGCCGCGCAAGGCCTGGATGTACAACGCTGGCCAGCGCCGCGTGCGCCAGGCCCCGCAAGTGTCGTATGACGGCCCGGGTACCGCCGCTGACGGCCTGCGTACCTCCGACAACCTGGACATGTTCAACGGTGCGCCGGACCGCTACGACTGGAAGCTGGAAGGCAAGAAGGAGATGTACATTGCCTCCAACAGCTACAAGCTCGATTCGACGAGCCTCAAGTATGCCGACATCATCAAGCCGGGGCATATCAACCAGGACCTGACCCGTTACGAGCTGCGTCGCGTGTGGCATGTGGTGGGCACCCTGAAGCCGGGCCAGCGGCATATCTATGCCAAGCGTGACTTCTACATCGACGAAGACACCTGGCAAGCGGCCGTGATCGACCAGTACGACGGCCGCGGCCAGCTGTGGCGGGTATCCGAGGCACATGCCCAGGACTACTACAACAAGCAGGTGCCGTGGTACACCCTGGAAGCCATCTACGACCTGCAGTCGGGCCGTTACCTGGCGCTGGGCATGAAGAACGAAGAGCAGAAGGCCTACAACTTCGACTTCACTGCCAGCAAGGCCGACTTCCAGCCGGCAGCGCTGCGCCAGGATGGTGTGCGCTGAGTTAGAACCTCCTCCGTGTGATCCCCAGAACGCCCCGGCTTGCCCGGGGCGTTTCTGTGTGTGGCCCGACAACAGGCCGTGAGGGGCAATGCGGGATGAATTGCACGCAATGCTGCGCTTCGTGAGTTTTTGTCGCTTTTTGTTGTAGTCTTTTTTCCGACCTCTGCGCCAATCATCTTCAAATGTGCCGTTTAAAGCGCTAGTCTCGGCGGGTCTGTTCTGCCGAAGACTTCCAACTAAAACGAGCCGGCCATGACTGATCTGTCGCGTATGCAAGGGTTCGCCAGCCAGGCCATCAGCGCTGTGGAGGGCCGTTTCTACCGTCCACCACTGCCCGAGGGGCACGTGCCGCGCCCGCGGCTATGCCAGCGCCTGCACGCCGGCCTTAGCGGTCGACTGCTGCTGGTTTCGGCGCCCGCCGGTTTCGGCAAGAGCTCGCTGGCCGTGGAGTTCTGCCAGAGCCTGCCGGCCTCGTGGGGCAGCCTGTGGCTGGGGCTGAGCCAGCGCGACAGTGACCCCGGGCGCTTTCTGGAGCGCCTGCTCGAAGGGCTGCAGCAGTTCTGCCCGGACCTGGGCAACCAGGCCCTGGGCCTGCTCAAGATGCGCCAGCGGCACCAGCCTTTTGCCTTCGAGGAGTGGCTCGACAGCCTGCTCGACGAACTGGCCCTGCACCTGCACCCGCAGAACCCGCTGCTGCTGGTGCTCGATGACTACCATCTGGCCCAGGGCCCGGTGCTCGACCGCTGCCTGCAGTTCTTCCTCAATCATTTGCCGCCTGGCCTGGTGCTGCTGGTCACCAGCCGCCAGCGTCCCGACTGGCACCTGGCGCGCCTGCGCCTGTCGCAGCAGTTGCTCGAACTCACCGAACAGGACCTGCGCCTGAGCCCCGAGGAATCCCTGGCCGTGCTCGACCAGCACCCCACCACGCTGCGTGGCCAGGCCCTGGACAACCTGATTCAACGCAGCGATGGCTGGGTCGCCGGCCTGCGCTTCTGGCTGCTGGCCGCCTCCGAGGCGGGGGTCGACAGCGCCTTGCCCCACGCCCTGCATGGCGGCGAAGGGCTGATCCGCGACTACCTGCTCGAAGAAGTCATCGACTGCCTGCCGCCCGAGGTGCAGGCGTTTCTCTACGACACCGCCTGCCAGGAGCGTTTTTGCGCCGACCTGTGCGATGCCCTGCGCGAAAGCCACGACAGCGCGCAGATACTGCGTTACCTGAAGGCACACCAGGTGTTTCTGGTACCGCTGGACGAGCAGGGTCAATGGCTGCGTTATCACCACCTGTTCTCCGACCTGCTGCGCACCCGCCAGGCCAGCCAGCCGCTGGCCAGCCTGCATCTGCGCGCGTGCCGCTGGTTCCACGCCCAGGGCCTGCTCGACGAGGCGGTGGAGCAGGCCCTGCGCGCCGGTCACCTGGACGTGGCGGCCAACCTGGTGCAGAACCTGTCCGAAGAGCAACTGCTGGCCGAACAGAACGTCGGCATGCTGCTGCGCTGGAAGATGGACCTGCCCGACAGCCTGCTGATCAGCACCCCGCGCCTGATCGTGCTGTACAGCTGGGCGCTGGGGCTGGCCTGCCAGCTGGACGCGGCCGAGGAACTGGTCAGCCACCTCAGCCGGTTCCTGCCGGCGCCTTCGGCCACGGCGCAGAAGTCCATGCTGGCGCAATGGCTGGCCCTGAGCGGAATCATCGCCCGCGGTCGCGGCGACCGTCTGAAAACCCGCTCGTACTGCCAGCAGGCGCTGCGCAGCCTGCCCACCAAGCGCTACGGCCAGCGCCTGATGTGCCTGTCCACGTTGTCCAACCTGGCCATCGCCGAGGGCGATTTCTGGCACGCCCGTGGCTGGAACCGCGAGGCGCTGGAGCTGGCACGGCGGGTCGGCAACCCGTTGTTCGAGGCCCTGGCCCACTACGATCGCGCGCGGGTGCTGCATGCCCGTGGCGAGGTCCTGCGTTCGATGGAGGAGGTGCGCCACGGCCTGCAACGCCTGCAAGGGCTGTCGGCCCAGCGCCTGTACGCGGCGCGTGCGCGCCTGGCGCTGTACGAAGGCTACCTGCTGGTCGCCGGGCTGCAGCCCCAGGAAGGGCGTGCGCGCTTGCGCGCCGGGCTGGTGGAAGCGCGTGCCTGTCGCGACATCAGCGTACTGATCGGGCATTGCGTGCTGGCCACCCTGGACGGACGCGAGGGGCGTTTTACCGAGGCCTTCTGCGAGCTGGCCGAGGCCGAGCGCCTGATGCATATCTGGGACGTGCCGCCGGTGTTCTACCTGGCCATGATCACCCTGGTCAAATGCGAGCTGTGGCTGGCCCAGGGGCGCATGGACCTGGCCGAATCCTGGCTGCTGCGCCTGGGCCAGACCTACGGTGGCGAACGTGCCGCCGCCGCACCGGAGTTCCATCCGCTGCTGCCTTTGCACATCGAACTGCAGCAGGCCCTGCTGGAACAGGCCCAGGGGCGTACCGCACAGGCCGCACAACGCCTGCAGGCGCTGACCGAGCACGGGCGCAGCAATGGCGGCCAGCTGCTCGGCACCACCGCGGTGTGTCAGCATATCGGCCTGTTGCTGGCGAGCGGTGCTGCAGAGGCGGCCGTGGTGTTGCTGCCCCAGGCCCTGGAGGCCGCGCAGGGGGGCGTGCTGCAACCCTTCCAGCGGCTGCTGGAAGATCACCCCGAGTGGATGCGCGAGCAGTTGCTGGCCCAGCCGGCGGGGCCGGTGCAGGCGCGCCTGCTGTCGCTGTTGCCGGTGGTTGATACCCCGCCGGCCCCCGGGGCGGGCACCGAGGCTCTGAGTGCGCGAGAGATGTCGGTACTCAAGCTGATCGCGCTGGGGTGCTCCAACCAGCAGATCAGCGAGCAACTGTTCATTTCGTTGCACACCGTCAAGACCCACGCCAGCCACATCAACAGCAAGCTCGGCGTCGAGCGCCGCACCCAGGCGGTCGCCCGGGCCAAGGCGCTGGGCCTGTTGTAGCACGGCAGTCGGCCAAGTATGATGGCATAGCGCCATCATACTTGGCGCGTTGGCTTCATGCCGCATGCTTGCGGCGCCTCAAGCAAAGTGCACGTGCTGCCGATAGCCTTTCCGAGGCCTGCAGCCGTTGACGTTGCTTGCCCAAGCAGCATGCGCTGGCGATGATCGTCGCGCTGCTTGCGTCCTGAAGCCGAGCCTGTCCCTGTAGGCGCCTTGGCGCCGCTCTTCTTTCTTCCAAGTCAGGTTTTGTGGATGTTGGTGTATAGCCAAAAAAGTTTTCTGATCGTCGATGACTTCACCGACTTCCGCACGTCCGTGCGTTCGATGTTGCGGGAAATGGGTATCCGCGACGTCGATACCGCCGAGAGCGGCGAGACGGCGATTCGCATGTGCGGGCAGAAGCGCTATGACTTCATCCTGCACGACTTCCACCTGGGCGACGGCAAGAAGAACGGCCAGCAGGTGCTGGAAGACCTGATGATCGACAAGCTGATCAGCCACGAGGCGATCTTTGTCATGGTGACGGCCGAGAGCAGCCAGGCGGTGGTGCTCAGTGCCCTGGAGCACGAGCCGGACGCCTACCTGACCAAGCCCTTCAACCGCCTGGGGCTGACCCAGCGCCTGGACAAGCTGGTACAGCGCAAGACCCTGCTCAAGCCTATCTTGCAGGCGCTGGACCGTGGCCGACCGGCCGAAGTGCTGCTGGCCTGCGACAACCTGTGCAAGCAGGACCCGCGCTTTGCGCCGCTGTGCCTGCGCTACCGTGCCGACGCCCTGGGCGCCCTCAACCGGCATGAGGAGCTGGAGCGCTTTCTCAAGGCGATCCTGGCCAACCGCCCTACGCCGTGGGCGTACGCGGCGCTGGGCAAGCTGCTGTTCAAGCGCGGCCAGGCCGTCCAGGCCAAGGAAATCTACGAACAGGCGATCAAGGCGTTTTCGATGATGCCCGGCCTGTACGACGGCTTGGCCGACGTGCTGGCTGCCGCAGGTGAAACCCGCCGTGCCCAGTCGGTGCTCGAAGAGGCCGTACGCCTGTCGCCGCTGGCGGTCCGCCGGCAGATGCAACTGGGCAAGCTGGCCCTGGGCAACGCCGACTTCGACACCTCGTCGCGGGCCTATCGCCAGGCCGTGAGCCAGGGCCAGAATTCGCGTTTCAAAGACCCTGAAAGCAACCTGGGCCTGGCCCAGGCGCTGATCCAGAAGAACGTGGGCAACGGCCTGGATGCACGCACACGGGTGGAGCTGAACCAGGTGCTGGGCGATGTGGCCAAGGAGTACACCGACGACCAGGGCCTGCAGGTACGTGCGCGCTTGATCAAGGCCACCGGCCTGGCGCAGGCGGGCGATGCCGAGACGGCCGCCAAGCTCACCGAGGCGGCGGTTGCGCGGCTGGAGAACATGGACCAGTTCTTCTCGGCCGAAACCGCCCTGGCAGTGGCTGCGCAGTTGCAGCAACTGGGTCAGGAGGCGGCGGGCACGGCCATCCTCAAGAACTGCGTGGAAGTCTACGGTGACGACGCGAGCGTGATGCAGAGCATCGCCAAGCTGACTGACGACCCGACGATTCTGGGCGCCGGCAACGAAGCCGTCGACCTCAACCGCCAGGGCGTGCGCAGCTATCAGGCCGGCAAGGTCGGCGAGGCGCTGGAGCAGTTCCGGCGCGCGCTGGCGTTGCAGCCCAAGAACATCAGCATTGCACTGAACACTGCCCAGGCGCTGCTGCGCATGGCCGGGGAAAACCCCTCGAGCGCCGCGCTGGAGGAATGCCGCGCGTGCCTGGCCAAGGTGGCGGGCATTCCCAATACCGATCCGCGCTACGAGCGCTATCGAAAACTGCGTATCCGGGCGGTGGGCTCATGAGCAACGATTCCCAGGGGCTGGATTTTTCCACGGTGATCGCCTCCACCGTACACGACATGAAGAACTCCCTGGCGATGCTGATGCAGGCGCACAGCCAGTGGCTGTCGCGCCTGCCGGCCGCCCAGGCGCAAGGCCCGGAGCAGGCGGTGGTGGAGCACGAGTTCGCGCACCTCAACGGCATGCTCGTGCAGCTGCTGGGGTTGTACAAACTCGGGGTCAATCAGTTGCCCATGTGCCCCGACTACCATGACCTGGACGACTTCATCGGCGGCCTGCTGGCCTCCAATCAGCCGATCATCGACAGCCGCGAGATCATTGCGCGCTACGAGATCGATGCCTTCAACCCGCTGGGCTTCTTCGACCGCGAGCTGGTCGGTTCGGTGATCTCCAACGTGATCAACAACGCCATCCGCTATGCCGGGCACGCCTTGCTGGTCACGGTGGCCGAGCAGGGCGAGCAACTGGTGCTGAGCATCAATGACGACGGCCCGGGTTATCCACAGGGCATGATCGACCGTCAGGCCGACTACGTGCAGGGCATCAACCTGCACACCGGCAGCACCGGGTTGGGCCTGTACTTCGCTGAACGCATTGCTGCGCTGCACGAGCGCAACGGTGTGCGCGGGCGCATCGAGATCGCCAATGGCGGTGCCCTGGGCGGCGGCCTGTTCCAGCTGTACCTGCCCTGAGCCAGTCGCCGGTCGGCCAGGGCGTTGCACCAAAGTCTACAAATTAAACGGTTAGTACATAAAATCCCGTAATATAGGCCACCTGCATTTCTTGTGTCCCGGTTCGCGTCTTCGTCGCTGACCGGGTGGTGATCTATTGTCTTTCGGGAGGGCCGTTTGAGCCTCTTTTCGCGTTTTCCGTTCAGCCCCCTCGCGTTTGCCGTGGGCCTTTCTTCCAGCTTGCTGGCGTGTGCGGTGCAGGCCGATGCATTCGACACCCTTGTCGACAGCCCGACCCTGACCGGCGACTGGGGCGGCAGCCGCTCACGCCTGGAGGCGAGCGGCGTCAAGCTCACCGGCGAGTATGTGTCGGAAACCATGGGCCTGGTCAGCGGTGGCCTCAAGCACGGTGCGCGCTATGCGCAGCAGGTCCGCCTGGGCGCCACCTTCGACCTCGAGACATTGCTGGACGAGGCGGATGCAGGCACGGTCCAGCTGACGATCAATGACCGGCGCGGCAACAGCGCCTCGCAAGACCTGGTGGGCAACCGGCTGCCGGTGCAGGAGATCTACGGCGGGCTGTACACGCGCCTGAGCGAGCTGAGCTATGCGCGCAGCCTGTTCACCGACGACCTGAACGTCAAGCTCGGCTGGATGGCCATGGGCAATGACTTCGGCGGCATGGGCATCCTCACCAACTTCGTCAACGCAGGTTTCTGCGCGCACCCGCTGAGCATGTCCGGTGGCAGTGGCTGGGGCAACTACCCCACCGCGCACTGGGGCATGGAGCTGAAATACCGCATCAGCCCCGAGTGGACGGTGCAGACCGCCTGGTTCAACGTGAACCCCGAGACCAACAGCGCCTCGTCCAAGGCCTTCGACCTGACCTCCAGCGGCACCACCGGGGCCATCCTGCCGGTGGAGCTGATTTACAACAACCTGGCTACCTATGATGGGCAGTACAAGTTCGGCTGGTATTACGACACCTCCGACACTGCGCGCATCGGCCAGCCCGACAGCAAGGCGGCGGGGCGTCACGGTGCCTATGTCCTGGTCGATCAGATGGTATGGCGTTCGGATTCGACCCGGGGGCGCAGCGTACGCCTGTTCGCGCAGGCCGCCGACACCGACACGGCCACTTCGCCGTTCTCGCACTGGTACGCGGCCGGAGCGGTGCTGAGCCGACCGTTCGCTTCGCGCGAGCATGACAACGTGGGGTTGGCATACGGCCGTGCGGTGTTCAACTCGCGCAGCCGCGATGTCCAGATCGCCAACCTGGAGCGCGGTGGCGACCTGGCCCAGGCGCAGAGTGTCAGCAACCTGGACATGGGCGAGCAGTTGCTGGAACTGAGCTACACCGCCCAGGTAACCCGCTGGCTGACGGTGCGCCCGAGCGTGCAGTACGTGATGGAGCCGGGTGCATTTTCCGGCAAGGACACCCAGGACGCGTTGCTGGCCGGCGTACAGGTGAAGGTGCAGTTCTGATGGCGTGAGCGCGATGCGCTTGTTCGCCTGGAGGCTGACCCCTGCACAGGACTGTAGGAGCCAGCCTTGCTGGCGAAGAGGGCTGCATGACATCATCCCGCGCCCAGATCGCCCAGGATAGCCTCGCCTTCATGCTTCGCACTGCACTGTTTGCCCTCGCTCTGTTGTCCTTCCCGGTTTTCACCTACGCAGCCCCTTCGGCCTCGGACAAGAGTTGCAGCGGTGACGATTATGTCTGCCCCGACTGGATGCCGACCCAGGGCCAGGTGCAAGACGCCATGGCTGACTTCACCCGCAAGCTTCACGCCAGTGGCCGGATGACGTCGCCGATCAAGGTGCTGGGCCGCATAGAAGTCTCCACCGTCTCTTGCGCATCGATGGGCCCGGAACGCGATTCGAACTTCATCTGCGGTGCCGAAGTACGCCTGCTCGGCGACGGCGGGCAGACCCACCACGTGCAATCGTCCTACACCATGCGGCTTTCCGAGTCGAACCGGTTCAGCGTCTACTCGCAGGGCGAATGGGTTGAGTTGTGACGCGAATCGTGGCTGACTGCGCGCTCTTTTTCATCGAGCCCCTGCCGTAGCCATGAGTGAACTCACCGTCGAACTGATCCCGACCGGCCCTGAACACATCGAGCTGATCCGCAACCTCTACCAGTTCTATGCCTACGAGTCCTCGGACTGGGAGCAGGAAGACGTCGAGGTGGACGGCCGTTTCTACATCCACGACGAACACCTGGCCCGCTACTGGCAGGAGCCGCAGTGGAGCGCCAACCTGATTCTGGTCGATGGCTACATCGCCGGCTTCCTGCTGGTCGAGCGCAGCGAACTGGCAGGGCTGGACGCACAGGAGCTGGCCGACCTGTTCATTCTCAAGCGCTACCGGCGCAAGGGCATCGGCCAGGCATTGGCTACCCAGGTGCTGATGAGTGGGGAAGGGGACTGGCTGGTGCGCTTCTATGACCAGGATGAAACCTCACAGGCGTTCTGGCGCAGCGTGCTCGACAACCTGCCACGGCCGGTGCAGGCCATCGAACTGGATGATGAGGGCGAGCTGCTGAGCTTTTTGATTACGCGGGCGGTCATGCATTGAAAGGGCCGGCTACCAGCGGCAAGCCTCACCAGACTTCATGGGGCTGGGCCCTGTAGTTTTTTTCGATGCGCTAGACCAGCAAGGGCGCGCTGATTAATCCTCGGGTGGGGTACTTCTGCTCTTGCGAGCTGAATGCCCTGTCCGGTCGATACTCTTCGTCACCGTCCCACAGCCAGAGCGAGCCACCCGGCCCACCCGCCCTTGTGCGGAATGTCAGAGATCCATACCGCCGTGCATTGACAATTATTCCAGCGATGAGAGCTGGCCCGACTGCTTTCGACCAAACTCGAAGAGCTGTTTGGTCAGCAGCAGGAAACCACTGTGCGTAAGCGTGGCCCAAGACCTGTTCCACTTGGAAGGTTTGACGCTGAGCTTAAGCCACTAGTAGCTAGATCATCTACCTTTCTGGCAGCGCCACCAGTTGCTTTTGCACCGTTAAATCACCTAGATTTCACGGCCTTCTCTTTTATGTAGTCCTCCAAATAACTTTCTAAGGGCTTTGCTGTTCCAAGAACATGAAGCGCACCAGACTGCGTAGTATTTTGAAATTACTGAGATTTGCTGGCTTCCCGGTCTGCCCATCAAGGAATCTAACAACACCATTCTGATTAAACACATTGAAAACATGCCCTGGCTGACCCAGCCCATAAGAACCAAACACAACTCCCCGAGCGCCATTTCCGGAGCTTGCCATTTGCTGCGCAATATTGTCAGGCGCCGTTATAGGGCCAAATTTAGACCCAAATTGTTTTTGAAACACACTCAGCGGGACACCTTTCGCCTGGCCTTGCAGGCGCAAAACAAACCATACTTGGTCTGTTTTTTGATGGACTATGTAGAGTTAGTATTGATTAACGTGCCGCCATCTTTACCAAGGCCATCGTAATCGATCAGTGTTTGCTCAACTGCCCGAGCGTCAGCACGAGAAATATTCTCAAGCCCTCTGATTTCGGAAACCACTATACCTTTTTGTCTGAGGTGAGCTTGACTGCGTTTAACTATGTCGTCGGTTTCCAACGTAACGAGTCACGCCATCAATAACGCAGTTATAAACACAGGCCTTTCCGCCTATAGAGGCAACCTCACCTGCGCCTTTTGCACCGAAGGACTAATTCTACTTAATAGAAATTTCTTTTAATTCCTCGATAAGTCGATCCCCCTCCTCACTTTGCGACTCCAAACTAATCATCACAGGAAAGTCTTCATAAACCAATCGCAGGAGCCGGTCTTTTATAATCACCCCCCACACTCTAGTATCAACAGAATCACTTCTGCTAATAATCTTTCCAGAAAATAACTTAACGAATTCTTCGGCATAATTAGGGAAGCCTTCCCAGCCCACATCAGAAGTCAGCTCCGCATACAGTCTCCCAGACCTCATGCGGCCAAGAGAAAACACTTTTTCATCAATAAATTTTTTCATTGAAAAAGATCTCCACCACCAGCTCGCGTAGAGCTCTCAATTATCTGATCAAAAGTTTTTCCCTTTTTAACTAAATCATCAAATGCAGGGCCGATCTTGTTACCATATCGCTCCAAATTTCTTGCATCGATTACGTCAAGCATATCCGGAGGCGTATACTCCCTATACTTTACTTTCAACTCGTTTCTTGCGCCATATGCATATTTTGCGACTTCTTCTGCGCTAGCGCCGCCGGCACGCATTTTGTCCACAGCACCTTGCAAGTCGTAAACATCTTTAACATAGTTTTGTCGGACAGGTGGGAGATACCCGAAGTCTCCGTCAGCTTTAGATATAGCGTTGTCCCAAGCAGGAGTA
>NZ_VXCV01000013.1:0-136139 GCF_052850635.1 Pseudomonas sp. 1176_21 | reverse complement strand
TTTCTCGGTTTTGGTGTTGCCTTTTTTGCCTTTGGAATAGGCATGGTCTTCGTCTGCCGCAGCAGCGATGAACACGTCGCGCCCAGCATCCAGGGCGATGTCGCGACGTGCCTCGATCTCGCTGGCGATGACCGACAGGTCTAGCCCGGCCGAGGCACTGAAGCTGCCGCCAGCCTGCACTTGGCTGACGTACTGGGTGGTGGTGCTGTCGTAGCCGCTGACGCGGCGACGCTGGTACTCGTGGCTGTCGGTGACTTGCTGGCTGGCGATGTAGAGGTCGCGCTCGGCGCTCAGCGCAATGTTGCCGCCGGCGGTGGCCACGCCACCGACAAAGCCGATGTCGCGACCGGCCGAGAGGGTCAGGTCGTTGGCAGCCTCGATGCGCGCCGCATTGTTGACGATGTTCTGCACCACGTGCTCGCCGCCGACACGATCGTCCAGGCGGGTGACGCTGCGCTCGTTGATGACATCGCCGGTCAGGGCCAACAGGCTCACGTCGCGGCCCTTGAGGTTGCCGCCGGCGCTGTTGCGGATGGAATCGGTGGCCAGCAGGTCGAGGCGCTGGCCGGCTTCCATCAGGCCGCTGTTGTCGATGTTGCCGGCGGTGACGGAAAGGTTGTTGCTGGCGCGCAGGGTGCCGACGTTGTTCAGCTCGCCGCCGCTGATCAGGCTGACATCGCGCCCCTGGATCAACGCGCCGTTGGGCGCCAGGCGTCCTTCGGACTGGGCCAGGTAGAGCACCGGGGCCAGCACCTGCTCGCCGTTGACCTCGATGGTTTCCATCCACACGATGTCGTGGGTGAGGGCGGCCACCTGCTCGGCACTCAGCGACACGCCTACGCTCAGGCTCAGCGCATCCTTGCTGGCAATGGCGTTGTCCATCAGGTAGCGGAACATCGCCTCGTCGCTGTCCAGCCCGGCGATCAAGCGCTGCCCGGTGCGCTCCACTACCGCTTCGCGGATCAGGCGCTGTTCGTACAGGCCGTCGCCCAGGCGCTTCTTGGTGGCGTCGGGGTCGATGTCGAGGCTGCCCAGCAGGTAGTCGGAACTGAGGAATTTCTTCAGGTCGGTGAGCACCGGGTTGGTTTCCACCAGGTACTTGTGCGGCTGGCTGGCAGTTGCCGGGGTTGGCACGCCCTGTACCAGCTTCACGCCTGCCGGCAGGCCGTCCAGGCCCGTACCGGTTTGCCCGGCAACGCTGGCAGCCTGTGCGTCAGGGCCTGCCCAGTGACCCTGGCCGGCGTTGCCGGTGGCAGTGTTGGCCAGGCTGCCCAGCGTGCCGGCTTGCCCGTGCTGAGTCAGGTCGGCACCTGCGGCCAGTGCACCGCTGGCCTGGGCTGTCTGGCCGGTCTGCCCGCTAAGGCGGAACAGGCCATGCTCGCCCTGCGGCAGGCTGAAGCTTGGCAGCGTGACCGGGTTGACCTGGCGCTGTGCCAGGTCGGGCGGCAACTGCGAGGTAACGGCACGTACCGAGGTTTGCGCGGTGGCCTTGTCGGCATTGGCACCGCGTTGGCCGATGCCGCCGACCCCGCTGGCATTGGCGCGCACCACACTGTTGTCGATGCGCTCGGTGGCGTTGATGGTGACGGCGCCCGCAGCCTGGATGACGGCAGGGGAGACCACGGCGCCAGCGATGGGCGTGCGGTTGTCGCTCAACCTGTATACGCCTTTGCCGGGGTAGCCGCCGGCGGCCAGGAATTGGTCCAGGGTTTCCATGCCGGGTACGCCGGACTGGTTGAACGCGTTCTTCTTTTGCATGAAGCCGGAATAGTGCGACCGGTTACGGCTGTAGAAACTGCCGTTCAAGTTGCGCTGCACGCCACCGCTCACGCCAACGTTGTTGAGTACGGCAGTGTCGATGCTGATGTTGCGGGCGGCAGAGACGCTGCTGTAACGGTTGCTGAACTCGTTGCCGCTGAACGTCAGGCTGCCACCTGTGGTGATCGATGCGGCCTGGCTGTCCTGGTCGATGACATCGTGGGAGATCTCGACGGCGGTGAACTGGAACTCGCAGCCCTTGCCCTTGCAATGGTCGTCGGCATAGGTGTTGATGCTCCCCGATACCCGTTCGGTCCGGACCGTGAGCTTGTCCTTGCGATTGATCAGGGTGTCGGCCAGCAGGCTCATGTTGCCGGCGCTTTCCAGGCTGCCGGAAATGTTCTCCACGTGCGTGGCGCGGGTACCTCGGTCATCACGGGCGATGCTCAGCCCGCCGAGGCTGTACAGGTCGGCATAGGTGTTGGTGAAGGTGCCTACCCGCAGCGTCATATCGTTGCCGCTGAAGATCAGCCCGCGGTCGTTGCGCAGGGTGTCGGCATTGATGCGCAAGGCCGTGGCGCTGCCCAGGGTGGCGTAGTTGTCGAGCGTGCCGGCCGTGGCGGTCAGATTGCCCGCCGAGGTGATCCGCCCGCGGTTGGTCAAGGTGTTGGTGGCGCTCACCACGCTGGTGGCGCCCCCGGTAAGGGTGCTGGTGCTGGCAAGGTCGATGCTGGCCGCGTTCAGGGTCAGGTTGCCCAGGCTGGTGGTGCGCCCGGTGCCGTTGTAGGTGCCGGTGATGTCGAGTCGCAAACTGCCGTCGCTGGCCAGCAGGCCGTCGTTGCGCCAATTGACCCCCTTGCCGGTGAAACTCTGCGCCGCCAGCAGCTTGCCGCTCGCGGTCTGGGTGAACTGGCCGATGTCCAGGTTCAGGCGCGCGGCCTGCAATACGCTGCTGTTGGTCCAGTTGGCGGCCTTGATGTCGAGCAGGCCGTTGGTGTACAGCAGGCCGCCCGCACGCATCACCTTGTCGGCGGCCAGGCCGAAGTTGCCGCTACCGGTGTGCAGCAACTGCCCGCTGTTGTTGCTCAGGCCGGCGACTTGCAGGTCCAGGTGCTGGTTGGCGGTTTCCAGCAGGCCAGCGTTGTTGTTGAACGTCTCGCGGGTGCTGATCAGGGTGGTGCCGCTGCGCCCCAGCGCGCGCAGGCTGCCATTGGCGTTGTTCAGCGTCTGGCTGCGCAGGGCCAGGTCAGCCTCGCTCTCGAGCTGGCCCAGTTGGTTGTCGAGCAGGCCCGACAGGTCGAAGTCGATGCGCCCGGCACCCACCTTGCCGGCCTGGTTGAGGAACTGCCCGGCGTTCACACCCAGCCATCCTGCGGCATACAGCCCGCCGCCCTGGTTGTCGAATGTGGCGGTGGCGATGCGGTTGTCGCCGGACAAGGCAGAGATGAAACCCTTGCGGTTGTGCAGGCCGTCGCGGGCCTCGAGGTCCAGCGTCTGGGCCTGGAGGGTGCCAGCATTGTTGTCGAGCAGGCCGCTGACCAGCGTGAGCCGGCCCTGGCTGCTATTGAGCATGCCGCCGGCGCTGTTGTTCAGGTGGGTGCTGTGGATATCGAGGTTGCCGGCCACGCTGTCCACGCGCCCGCCCTGATTGCGCAGGTCGTCGCCCAGGCGCAGCAGGATATTGCCCTGGGCCTTGAGGCTCGCCGCCTGGTTGTCGAGGGCCTGGGCCTGGATGTCGAGGCTGCCGCGTTCGCTGAATACCAGGCCGTCCTGCTGGTTGAGCAGGTCGCCCTTCAGACGTAATACCAGGTTCTGCTGGCTGGCCAGTGTGCCGCCAGCGCTGTTGTTCAGGCTGTCGGCGTCGATGCGCAGCAAGGCCTGACTGACCAGCCTGCCGCCGCGATTGTCGAGGTTGGCGCTGTTTAGCAGCAGGTCGCCGCCACTGGCCAGGCGTGCGCCCTGGGTGTTGAGCAGCGCGCCGAGCAGGGTGACGCGCAGTGCGCCCTGGCTGGTCACCTGGCCGTTCTGGTTGTTCAGCTGCTTGCCGTCGATTTCCAGGCGCTGGCCATTGAGCTGGCCGCCGCTGTTGTCGATCACGCTGCTGGTACGGTTCAGGCTCAGGGTTTGGGTGGCCGCGATCAGGCCACCCTGGCTGTTGTCGAGCCGGCCGTCGATGCTCAGGGTCACATCGGCTTCGCCGGCGATGATGCCGTGTCGGTTATCCAGGCGCGTGGCAGTGATCTGCTGCCTGCCAAGGCTGACCAGTGCGCCCTGGTCGCGGTTGTCCAGGGTGTCTTCAAGGTGCACGTCGAGGCGGCCATGTTGGCTGGAGAGGGTGCCGGCGCCGCGGTTGTCCAGCGTAGTGCCCCTGACCTCAAGGCCCTGCAGGCCCGAGACAAGCCCCGCGTTGCTGTTGTCGATGCTGGTGGCCTCGACCTGCAATGTGCCGGCGCTGATGAGGCGGCCCTTGTGCTGGTTGTCGAGTTGCGTGGCGAGCAGGCTGAATGCCTGCTCGCTGGATATCTCACCGCCATTGCTGTTGTCGACCAGCCCCAGGTGCTCGAAGGTCAGCGGGCCGCGGGCGTGAATCAGCCCGCCCTGGTTGTCCAGCGTGCCGCCTTGCAGGTTCAGGTGCACGGCCTGTTCGCCGATCAGGCGGCCTTGCTGCTGGATCAGTCGCTGTACGCTCAGGCGCAGGTCGCCCTTGGCCGAGAGTTCGCCGCGCGGGCCATTGTCCAGGTGGCGGGCAGTGATCGTGAGGTTGGCGTCACTGCTGATGCGGCCACCGGGCAGGGCGTTGGCGTAGGCGCCGTTGCGCAGGTCGGTGCTGTTCAACAGCAAGGCTTTGGCGCTGGTGATGGCGCCACTGCGGTTATCCAGCGTAGTGCTGTCGATGCGTGCATCGCCCTGGCTGATCAACTGGCCGCCCTGGCTGTTGTCCAGGGTGCCGGTGTCGATGTGCAAGCCCAGGTTGGCGGATACCAGCCCCTGGTCGCTGTTGTCGAAAACGCCGCTGTTCAGGCGCAGATTGCCGCCTGCCGACAGGGTGCCCTGATGCTGGTTGGCCAGCAGCCCTTCGAGGGTCAGCCCGATGTCGCCACGGCTGGCCAGGGTGCCGCCATGGGTGTTGCTCAGGCTGCCGGCTTCGATATCCAGCCCGGCGCCCGCCGACAGTACGCCGTTGCGGCTGTTGTCCAGGGCGTTGGCGATGCGCAGGATGAGGCTGTCGGCGCTGATCAGGCGCCCGCCCTGGTTGTCCAGGCGATCGGTGTGCAGGCTGTAGCCGAGGTCACTGGATATCTCGCCACCGGCGCTGTTGTCCAGCGCGCCGATCTGGCGCAGCAGTAGTTGGCCGGGGCTGGCGATCACGCCCTTGTCGCGGTTGATCAGTGTGCCGCCCTGCAGGTCCAGGCTGATGCCGGTTGCGCTGAACAGGTAGCCGCCATCGCGCTGGTCCAGCCCGCTGAGGGTGGCCTCGATCTTGCCCCTGGAAGTGATGCGGCCCTGTTCGCCGTTGTACAACTGGGCGCCATGCAGGGTGATGCCGGTGTCGCTGCCGATGCGGCCCTTGTCGCGGTTGTCGAGCCCGCCACTGCGCAGCTCGAGTGCGCCCACCGCGCTGATTGCGCCGCCATGACGGTTGTCCAGGTTCGCGCTGCGGATCGACAACGCGGCGTCGGTCACCAGGGTCCCGCCCTGGTTGTTCAGGGCGCCGTGGCTGACCACATTCAAGGTATCGATGGCCGATACCAGGCCCTTGTTGTGGTTGTCCAACTGAGCTGCACTCAGGCTCAGGCGGCCCTCGCTGACCAGCTCGCCGCCCACGCTGTTGTCCAGCGTGCCGCTGAGTTCGATATCGACCGAAGCCAGGCTGCTGACCCGGCCGGCATCGCTGTTGAGCAACTCGGCGCCGCGCAGTACTACCCCATCGCGTCCAGCCAGCAGGCCCTTGCTCTGGTTGAGCAGACGCTGCACGGTGAGGGTCAGGCCGCTGTCGCCGATGACCTTGCCGCTGGTGTTGTCCAGTTGCCCGGTAGCTGCGATGCCCACCGTGCCGATGCTCGACACCACACCTTGCTGGTTGAGCAGGTCGTGGGTGGTGATAGTCACCGCATCGTTGCCGACGATCTGCCCGGCGCGCTGGTTGTCGATGTGCTTGGCGTCGAGGGTCACGCGGCCCTGGCCGAGCAGCTTGCCGGCGTCATGGTTGCGCAGCGTGCCCACGTCAACGACCAGGTCGGCCTGGGTGCTGGCTTTGCCGCCGCCACTGTTGTCGAGGGTGTCGCCGACCACCGTCAGCCCCTGATCGGCAACCAGTACACCGCCTCGATTGTCCAGCCGCTCACCCGAAAGCGTCAGTGTGGCCTTGCTCGACAGCAGGCCGCTGCCACTGTTGTTCAATTGGCCGGCCGTGACCTGCAGCGCGCCTTCGCTCACCACGTTGCCCTGGTTGCGGTTGTCCAGCAGGCCGCTGATGCGGGTGTTCAGCGTGCCCTGACTGAGCAGGGCGCCCTTGTTGCTGTTGTTCAGGCCAAGGCCCTGGATGTCCAGGTGCTGACTGGCCGAGATCAGGCCCAGGCGGTTGTCGATGGCAGCGCTGGCGATCAGCAGCACGTCGCCTCCAAGCAGTTTGCCGCCCTGGTTGTTCACGCTGGCGCTGCGCACTTCGTTGCGTGCGCCGGAAACCTCGCCGGCCTGGTTGTTCAGCGCGTGGCTTTGAATCACCACCTGCCGGTTGCTGGCCAGCAATCCTGCGTTGCTGTTGTCCAGCTGCGGTGCGTCAATGGCCAGGCTGTCGAGGCCGATCACTCGACCACCCTGGTTGTTCAGGCCGGAGTTGGCCTGCACCACGGTGCTGCGCTGGCTATGCAGCAGGCCCTTGTCGCGGTTGTCCAGCGTGTCGGCCTTGAGCGTGAGGGTGTGGCTGGCCAGTACCTGGCCCTGGCGGTTGTCCAGCTTGCCGGCGGTCACCGTGGTGGTAGCGCCCTTCAGGCTGCCACCCTGGTTGTCCAGGTTGGCGCGGGCGGTCACTTCGAGTTGGCGGCTGGCAACCACGCTGGCGCTGTTGCGCAGGTCCTGGCTGGCCAGGTGCAGGTCGCCGCGGTTGTTGCGGGTGTTGTTGGCTTCGACACCGGCTTCGATCACGCCGCGGTTGTCGATCTGCCTGGCTGCCACGTCGATGCGTTCGCGAGCAGCCAGGCTTTGCCGGTTGACCAGTTGCTCGGCGCTACGAATCTCGGCGTTGCGCGCTGCGTAGGTCTTGCCTTCGAGCTCCACCTGGTGGGCGGCGATTTTCAGGTCGCGCTCGGCGGTGACATTGCCCAGGCTCAGCTTGCCGTTCACGTCGATCTGCACGTCACTGGCGGTGGAGGCCATGTTGCCGGCCAGTTTCACCCCCACGCCCTTTTCGGTGCCCACCAGGCGGATGGCGCCGGCGTACATGCCACCCAGTGCGGAACTGTCGATGGCCAGCAAGGGTTTGCCGCTGCCGTCGTCCGCCCGTGGCGTGACCTGCAGGCTGTCGGCCTTGACGTCGTTGCGTCCGGTAACGATGTTCAGTTGCTGGGCGTGCAACGTGGCGTTGAGCTTGGCGCTGCGGGTGATCAGGTCGAACTGTTCGACATTGCTGGCATTGAGCCCGGCGCCTTCGAGCGCGATGTCGCCGCCATCGACCTGAAAGCGGTCCAGGCGTTCGCCGTCCATGATCGGTTTGCCGGTGGTCAGCGTGGCGCGCGGGGTATTGATGAAGCCGCAACCGTTGCAGGTGATGCCGTGGGGGTTGGCCACGATCACCCGCGCAGCGGAGCCGGCCACTTCGGTGTAGCCCGCCAGGGTGCTGCGGTTGCCCCCGGTCACCTGGTTGAGGATGACCTTGGCCGCCTGGCCCTTGAGGTTGGGGTTGCCCACGATGATGCCGCCGAGCTGGGTGCTCTGGGTCTTGTTGGTGGCATTGTTGAGGATCAGCCCCTGCTTGCCGACGTTGTAGTCGCGAAAGGTGTTGCTCGACAGCCCGCTGCCGTTGGGGCGGGCGATGTTGACGATGGGCACCCCGTTGCCGGCTGCGCCCACCGTGGTGCCGGCCTTGGCCGCCGCATCCACGGTAACCTGCGCGGCGGTGGCGACGATCGGGTTGAGGAACATGACCCCGGCAACGATCAGGGCCAGGTACTGGTTCAACGGGCTGCGGGCGTCCATGTCAAAACTCCGGAAAATCGGTGCCCCTCCATCAGGGCACGTTAATCGGCTGGGGGGCCGGTCAGAAGAACGCGTCCATGCGCACGTAGATCGGGTGTTCACGACGTTCGAGGCTGTCGGGCCGCTGCAACGAGCGGGCAAAACTGACGCTGGCGGCGAAGTACTGCCCGCGCAGGTTCAGTTCCACGGCGTTGCCGCTCAGGCGGCCATGGGTGTCGGGGTTGTTGTGGTCGCCCTTTATCACGCCCACGTCGTAGGCCAGTGCCGCGCCGTACTCCTGCACGAAGGGCTGCAAGGGCGCCCAGCTCACCGGGCGACGCCAGCGCAACTGGTTGCGCCAGTAGCCGCCGCTGTTGCCGGTGAGGGTCTGCTGCTTGAACCCGCGTACCGAGTTGAGCCCGCCCACGCTGATGCGCTGCGGGCTGTAGAGCGGGTCTTCGCTGCGCTGGCCGGTGGCCAGGCTGTCGAAGCTGAAGGCTTCGCCCCACAGGGTGAACGGCTGCAGGTAGCTCAGGGTCAGGCTGTATTTGTTGTAGCGGGCAACCGGTTCGTTGCCGTGCGGGTCGCCCGCGCCCTGGGCGTCGAAGGCGCCGATGCCTTGCTGCCAGCCGGCGTCGAGGTTGAGGAAGGCGGTGCCGATGCGCCGCCCATGGTTCACGCCCAGCTGGCTTTCGCTCAGGCGCGTGCTCGACACGTCGATCAGGCTGTCGTCCAGGTAGTTGTTGGTACGCAGGTGGCTGATGCCGAGGTTGACCGCCGTCTTGCTCAGGGCATCGCGGTGTATCACGCGCTCGACGCGCAGTTGGTGCATCTGGCTGTCGCCATCGAGCTTGAAGGGAAAGCCGCTGGAATCGTCGCGGGTACGGTAGTAGCTCTGGTTGTAGCTGTAGGTGAAGGTCCACCAGCCCCATGGCACGCTGTAGTTCAGGTACTGGCTGTCGGAGTGGCGCCAGTGGTCGCTGACCGCGTCCTGATTGGCCCTCAGGCTGAACTGATCGGCCAGGCCCAGTGGGCTGTCCCAGTCCAGGCCCAGGCCCATCTGCTGTTCACCGCTGCTGCGGTCGCCGTCATTGTTGCGCGTGGCCGACACGCGCCAGGGCTTGTCGCGCTGCCCCTGCAGTTGCACCCGGCTGCTGCCCACCTCGTCGCCCGGCACCAGTTCCAGTTGCGCCTGGCGCGAGGGCAGGCGGGTCAGCTGGTCGACCAGTTGCTCCAGTTCGCGCAGGTTCAGTACCTCGCCGGTGGTGCCGGGGAAGGCCATGGCCAGCTCGCGCGGGCTGGCCAGGCTGGAGCTGTCCAGGCCGTCCAGGCGCCCTTCGACGACAGTGATCTGCAGGGTGCCGGAGGACAGGTCCTGCTGGGGCAGGTAGGCGCGGGTTGTGATGTAGCCACGGTTGAGGTAGTGATCGGTGACCACCTTGAGCAGCGCATTGAGCTGGCCGACACCCAGGCACTGGCCTTCGTAGGGTTCGAGCAGACGGCGCTGCTCGCGCTCGCCCAGGTGCTCGGCGCCCTCGAGCACTATGTGACGGATGGTAAAGCAACGGGTGTCTTCAGGTGTGCTGGCTGGCACCTGGGGCGCAGCCCTGCCTGGGAGGCTTTGCAGCTCCTGCAGGCGTTTGCGCTGTTCTTGCAGCAGCCGCTCCTGGCGGTCGCGGATCAGGTCGCGGTCGCCTGGGGTTTGCAGCGGGTCGGCCGAGGCGAAAAACGGCAGCAGCGCCAGGCCGAAAGCCAGGCGACGGAAGAGGTAGAGCATGAGGGTGATCCATCACTCGTTATGCAAAAAGAACGTCTGTTTCCTACAAACGCGGCGCAGGATACTGCAAAAAAGCGTCGAAGTGATGGCTAATTGACGTCATTTTTGTAACGGGTGTAGGAGGTTTCCGGTTGCTGCGCATGGGGTGAACAGCGTCGAATTTGCAGGGCGCAGACGTGCACTCGGTTCTGACCGGTGCGCGTGATGAACATCCTGTTTGTTTGGGGGGGCCGCCGGCTTCGCACTTTTCGGGTTTACCGTGGCAGCCAGTAGACTACAGTTTGTCCCGAGGGAATTTTTATCGCAGCTCGCGTTCCAAGCCTGGCAGGGAACCGCCGTCGGTCCGCTGCATACACGAATTCTGTAGGAGCTTGTCCATGTTCACCATGCGTCGTCTGATTATCGTCGCTACTGCTGCTGCCCTGATGACTGGCTGCGCCAGTCAGAACCCCTATGACAACCAGGGCCAGGCGCAAGGCTCCACCGGGATGAGCAAGACCGCCAAGTACGGCGGCCTGGGCGCATTGGCCGGTGCCGTTGCCGGTGCCGCCATCGACCACAACAACCGTGGCAAGGGTGCGTTGATCGGCGCCGCCGCGGTGGGCGCCGCCGCCGCCGGCTACGGCTACTACGCCGACCGCCAGGAAGCGGCACTGCGCGAGAGCATGGCCAACACCGGTGTCGAAGTGCAGCGCCAAGGCGACCAGATCAAGCTGATCATGCCGGGCAACATCACCTTCGCCACCGACTCGGCGAGCATTGCACCAAGCTTCTACGCGCCGCTGAACAACCTGGCCAACTCGTTCAAGCAGTTCAACCAGAACACCATCGAAGTGGTCGGTTTCACCGACAGCACCGGCAGTCGCCAGCACAACATGGACCTGTCGCAGCGTCGTGCACAGGCCGTGAGCACCTACCTGACCTCCCAGGGCGTCGACCCTTCGCGCGTGAGTGCGCGTGGCCTGGGCCCGGACCAGCCGATCGCGAGCAACGCCGATGCCAACGGGCGTGCGCAGAACCGTCGGGTGGAGGTGAACCTCAAGCCGATTCCTGGGCAGCAGTACCAGTAAATCTTTTCGCCAGCAATGCTGGCTCCTACAGGGGGCTCACGCCGTTGTAGGAGCCGGCCTTGCCGGCAAAGGGCTCACTGCTGGCGCATCCGCTCCAGCCGTTCATCCTTCTCTTCCCACAACCGGTTGATCCACTGCTGGAACGCCAGCCTGTAGGCTTCATCCTGGTCGTAGCTGCGTCCCAGAAATTCCTTGGGAATCGCCAGCGCCTCGAACGTCACCTCCACCCGCGCCACTCGCCCGCACAGCAGGTCCCAGAAGCCCGGTGTGCCCTGCGGGTAATGGATCGTCACGTTGATGATCGACTCCAGTTGCTCGCCCATCGCATCCAGCACGAAGGCAATGCCGCCCGCCTTGGGTTTGAGCAGGTGCCGGAACGGCGAACCCTGTTCGGCATGCTTGGCGGGGGTGAAACGCGTGCCTTCGGCAAAGTTGAAGATCGCCGTGGGCTTGCCACGGAACCTGGCGCAGGTACGGCGTGTGGTCTGCAGGTCCTTGCCCTGTTTTTCTGGGTGTTTGGCCAGATAGGCCTTGCTGTAGCGCTTCATGAACGGAAAGCCCAGCGCCCACCAGGCCAGGCCGATCACCGGCACCCAGATCAGCACCTGCTTGAGGAAGAACTTGAGCGGTCGGATACGCCGGTTGAGCACGTATTGCAGCACCATGATGTCCACCCAGCTCTGGTGGTTGCTGGTCACCAGGTAGCTGTGCTGGTAGTCCAGCCCGGCCAGCCCCTCGATGTCCCAGCGGGTGCGCCCGACCAGGTTCATCCAGCCCTTGTTGTTGCTGATCCAGGCTTCGTGGATGTGCCGCATCAGTTCGTCGGTGACGCGCTGCGCGGCGGCAAAGGGCAGGCACAGCTTGAACAGGCTGACGATGAACAGCGGTGTGCAGCACAGGATGGTGTTGGCGGCCAGCAGCAGCGAGCCGATGACTCCGCGCACGGGCGCGGGCAGAAAAGCGAGCATGGTCAGTTATCCAGCGAGCGGTTGGCCTGAATCGCGGTCAGGGCAATGGTGTAGACGATGTCGTCGACCTGGGCGCCACGCGGCAGGTCGTTGACCGGCTTGCGCAGGCCCTGCAGCATCGGCCCCAGGCTCACGCAATCGGCGCTGCGCTGCACGGCCTTGTGGGTGGTGTTGCCGGTGTTCAGGTCGGGGAACACGAACACCGTTGCGCGTCCGGCCACCTTGCTGTTGGGCGCCAGCTGGCGGGCGATGTCCTGGTTGGCGGCGGCGTCGTACTGCAACGGCCCATCGATCTGCAGGCCACGCTGGGTTTCCTGGGCCAGCAGGGTGGCCTCGCGCACCTTCTCGACCTCTTCGCCGCTGGCCGAATCGCCACTGGAATAGCTGATCATCGCCACCCGCGGGGTAATGCCGAAGGCTTCGGCCGAATCGGCGCTTTGCAGGGCAATTTCGGCCAGTTCGCCGGCAGTGGGGTGCGGGTTCATCACGCAGTCGCCATACACCAGCACCTGCTCGGGGAACAGCATGAAGAACACCGACGACACCAGGCTGCAGCCGGGGGCGGTCTTGATCAGTTGCAGGGCCGGGCGGATGGTGTTGGCGGTGGAGTGCACCAGGCCCGAGACCAGGCCGTCGACCTCGTCCAGGGCCAGCATCATGGTGCCGATCACCACCGGGTCTTCTAGCTGCTGCTCGGCCATCGGCGCGTTCAGGCTCTTGCTCTTGCGCAGGCTGACCATAGGCTCGACGTAGCGCTCGCGAATCAGGTCCGGGTCCAGAATCTCCAGCCCCTCGGGCAGGCTGATGCCTTGGGCGCGGGCCACTGCCTGTACGTCCTCGGGCCTGGCCAGCAGCACGCAGCGGGCGATGCCGCGGGCCTGGCAGATGGCGGCGGCCTGCACGGTCATCGGCTCGGCGCCTTCGGGCAGCACGATGCGCTTGTTGGCCTGCTGGGCTCGCTGGATCAGCTGGTAGCGGAACACCGCAGGCGACAGGCGCATCTCGCGCGGGGTGCCGCAGCGCTGGTTGAGCCAGTCGGCGTCCAGGTGGCTGGCCACGAAGTCGGTGATGATCTCCGCACGCTCGCGGTCGTCCACCGGGATTTCCTTGTTCAACTGGTTCAGCTGGTTGGCGGTGTCGTAGGAGCCGGTACTCACCGACAGCACCGGCAGGCCGGCCAGCAGGGCGCCCTGGCACAGTTCGAGGATGCGCGGGTCGGGCTTGCTGTCGCTGGTCAGCAGCAGGCCGGCCAGTGGCACACCGTTGATCGCCGCCAGGCTGACGGCCAGGATGATGTCGTCGCGATCACCCGGGGTCACCACCAGCGTGCCGGGCTTGAGCAGCGGCACGGTGTTGGCCACGGTGCGGGCGCAGATGATGATCTTGTTCATGCGCCGGGTTTCGTAGTCGCCGGCGTTGAGTACCTGGGCACCGAGCAGCTCGGCCACGTCGCGGGTGCGCGGGTCGTTGAGCCCGGCCTGGAACGGGATGCAGCCCAGCAGGCGGAACTCGCCGCTGCGCAGCAGGGGCGAATGCTCCTGCAGGCGGCTGGCGAAGGTGTCCATCGGTTCGTCGCTGCGCACCTTGTTGAGGATCACGCCCAGCACCTTGGGGTCGCGCGGGCCGCCGAACAGCTGGGCCTGCAGCTCGACACGGCCCGACAGCTCGGCCAGCACGTCGTTTTCCGGCGCCGACACCAGGATCACCTCGGCGTCCAGGCTCTTGGCCAGGTGCAGGTTGACCCGTGCGGCGTAGCTGGCATGGCGGGTCGGCACCATGCCCTCGACCACCAGCACGTCCTTGCCGATGCAGGCCTGCTGGTACAGGGTGATGATCTCTTCGAGCAGTTCGTCCAGCTGGCCATCGCCGAGCATGCGTTCCACATGCGCCAGGCTCAGCGGTTGCGGCGGCTTGAGGCCGTGGGTGCGGGCGACCAGTTCGGTGGAGCGTTCCGGGCCGGTGTCGCCGGGGTGGGGCTGGGCGATCGGCTTGAAGAAGCCGACCTTGAGTCCGGCGCGTTCCAGGGTGCGCACCAGGCCCAGGCTGATGGAGGTCAGGCCGACACCAAAGTCGGTCGGCGCGATGAAAAATGTCTGCATGCGAGCTTCTCGAAGTGAGCTGTTGCAAAAGAATCAATTGCCAAGGGTAGCGCTATCGACCCCCTGAGCGCACCAGCCGCAGGCAAATGGCTGGCCGATTCGTTGCTGGCGCAGGTCTGCGTCCAGCACCCAGCCACGCGACTGCCACGGCGGTTCGTGGCGCAGGTGCTGGGTATGCCCGCACGACAGTTCGACCACCCAGTGGCCATGCTCGTCCTGATGAAAACCCAGCACCCGGCTGGGAAAAGCGGCTTCCCGTTTGTCCGGGTTGCGTTCGCTTTCAGGCGATGCGTTGGTTACACTTGTTCGTTCTACATTCTTATGCAAAAGGTCTCGCCCCATGCCGATCGCCGCCAACAAGGCTGTCTCCATCGACTATACTCTGACCAACGACGCTGGTGAGGTCATCGATAGCTCCAACGGCGGCGCGCCGCTGGTTTACCTGCACGGTGCAGGCAACATCATTCCGGGCCTGGAAAAAGCCCTGGAAGGCAAGGATACCGGCGCCGAGCTGGACGTTGCCATCGAGCCGGAAGACGCCTACGGCGAATACCTGGCCGAACTGGTCAGCACCCTGAACCGCAGCATGTTCGAAGGTGTCGACGAGCTGGAAGTGGGCATGCAGTTCCACGCGTCCGCGCCTGATGGCCAGATGCAGATCGTGACCATCCGTGACCTGGACGGCGACGACGTGACCGTCGACGGCAACCACCCACTGGCTGGCCAGCGCCTGAACTTCAAGGTCAAGGTCGTTGCCGTGCGTGATGCCAGCGAAGAAGAAATCGCCCATGGTCACGTGCATGGCGAAGGTGGCCATCAGCACTGATTTCTGCGCTAAGCTCAGAAGGTCGCTAAGGCGCCCGGGCAAGTCTGTCGTGTTCTCCCTGGAGGCAGACGGCTTGGCCGGGCGCTTTTTTAGTGGGCAGCATTTGTTGCGCCAGCCGGGACCGATGCCGGTAACTGGCCGGGAACTGGAAAGGGGAGTACGTCATGAGTGCATTTCACGACCTGAAATTGCAGGCGCTGGATGGCCAGGAGTTGCCATTGGCGCCGTTCAAGGGGCAGGTGGTGCTGGTGGTCAATGTCGCCTCCAAATGTGGCCTGACCCCGCAATATGCGGCGCTGGAGAATCTCTACCAGCAGTACAAGGACAAGGGCTTCAGCGTGCTGGGCCTGCCGTGCAACCAGTTTGCCGGGCAGGAGCCGGGCAGCGAGCAGGAGATCGCCCAGTTCTGCAGCCTGAACTACGGGGTGAGTTTCCCGCTGGGCAGCAAGCTGGAGGTCAACGGCCCGGAGCGGCATCAGCTGTACCGCCTGCTGGCCGGTGAAGGCGCCGAGTTCCCGGGGGATATCACCTGGAACTTCGAGAAGTTTCTGGTAGGCAAGGACGGCCGCGTGCTGGCGCGCTTTGCGCCGCGTACTGCGCCGGATGATGCCACGGTGGTGCAGGCTATCGAGAAAGCCTTGGCCTGAGGTGCCCCTTCGCCGGCAAGGCCGGCTCCTGCAATGGATGCACCGTCGTATGCAGGAGCCGGCCTTGCCGGCGAAAAATCCACCCCGATCACCGCTATCAATAGTACTGGGGTCAGCGACAATCCCGCCCTATGCTCAGGCGCCATCCCTTTCCCAGGAGCGCCGAATGCCTGCTCAAGCCCTGTTCACCCCCTTCAAGCTGGGCGCCCTCGAGCTGCCGACCCGTGTGGTCATGGCACCGATGACCCGAACCTTCTGCCCCGGCGGTGTGCCTCATGCGCAGGTGGTCGAGTATTACCGCCGCCGCGCCGCTGCCGATGTCGGCCTGATCATCACCGAAGGCACTACCGTCGACCACCCGGCCGCCAACGGTTACCCCAACGTGCCGCGCTTTCATGGTGAAGATGCCCTGGCGGGCTGGAAGAAGGTCGTCGATGCCGTACACGCCGAAGGCGGCAGGATCGTGCCGCAACTGTGGCACGTGGGCAGCGTGCGCCGCCTGGGTACCGAGCCGGACGCCAGCGTGCCGGGTTACGGCCCCAGCGAAAAACTCAAGGATGGCCAGGTGGTGGTGCACGGCATGAGTCATGCCGACATCCGCGACGTGATCGAGGCGTTCGCCCAGGCTGCCCGCGATGCCAAGGCCATCGGCATGGATGGCGTCGAGATCCACGGCGCACACGGCTACCTGATCGACCAGTTCTTCTGGGCTGCGAGCAACCAGCGCAGCGATGAGTACGGCGGCGACCTGGCCGGCCGCTCGCGCTTTGCCATCGAGCTGGTGCAGGCGGTACGCGCCGCCGTAGGCCCGGACTTTCCGATCATCCTGCGCTTCTCGCAATGGAAGCAGCAGGACTACAGCGCCCGCCTGGTCGACAACGCCGAGGCGCTGGGCGAGTTCCTGCGCCCGCTGGCCGACGCCGGCGTGGATATCTTCCACTGCTCCACGCGCCGCTTCTGGGAGCCTGAGTTCGAAGGCTCGGACCTGAACCTGGCTGGCTGGACCCGCCTGCTCACCGGCAAGCCCACCATCACCGTGGGCAGCGTGGGCCTGGATGGGGAGTTTCTGCAGTTCATGGTCGACACCGACAAGGTGGCGCAACCGGCCAGCCTGGAGAAACTGCTGCAGCGCCTGGGCGACCAGGAGTTCGACCTGGTGGCCGTAGGGCGTGCCTTGCTGGTGGATGCCCAGTGGGCGGCCAAGGTGCGTGAGGGGCGCGAGCAGGACATCCTGCCGTTCAGCCGCGAGGCGCTGACGAGCCTGGCTTGACCAGCAGCGCCGCATCGACGCGGCGCTGAGACGGTGCCGGTGCCTGTTCGCAGGCGCCGCGCAGGTGCGCCTCGAACTGTTCGACGATGGCCGGCCAGCCCTGGCGGCTGGCATGCTGGCGGGCATTGAGGCGCACCCGGCGCAAGGTCTCGCTGTCTTCCAGCAGCCAGCTGGCGGCATCGATGAAGGCCTCTGCATCCCCCGGCATGGCCAGTGCGCCACTGTGCCCATGACGAATGTGCTGGGCTGCTGCGGCCTCGTCGTAGGCCACCACCCCAAGGCCGGAGGCCAGCGCCTCCAGCACCACGTTGCCGAAGGTTTCGGTCAGGCTCGGGAACAGGAAGATATCCCCCGAGGCGTAGTGTTCGGCCAGGCATTCGCCGCGCTGTACCCCGCAGAACACGGCACCTGGCAACTGCTGCTCGAGTGCGCCGCGCTGCGGGCCGTCCCCCACCACGATCAGGCGCAGGTTGCGCAGGGGGTAGGCCTTGCGCAGGGTGTCCAGGCACTGGCCGAGCAGGCCCAGGTTCTTCTCGGTGGCCAGCCGCCCCACATGCAGCAGGGCGATGTCGTCGGGCCCAAGGCCCCACTGGTCGCGCAAGCTCTGGCGGCGCCGGGCCGGGTTGAACAGGCTGCTGTCGACCCCGCGCGACAGCAGGGTCAGGCGTTCGAAGCCGCGCCGCTGCAGCTCCAGGCGCTGGCTGACGCTGGGCACCAGGGTGCTGTGGCAGCGATGGTGGAAGCCACGTAGGTAACGGGTGACCAGCCGCGTGAGCAGGCCGAAGCCGTACTGGCCGGAGTACTGCTGGAAGTTGGTGTGAAAGCCGCTGACCACCGCGATGCCCAGGCGCCGCGCCGCCCGCAGTGCACTCAGGCCCAGTGGCCCCTCGGTGGCGATGTACAGCACGTCCGGGCGGTCGCGGCGCCAGCGGCGCAGCAGCTTGTGCATCGACACCTGCCCCCACTGCAGGCCGGGGTAGCCGGGCAGGGGCCAGCCACGGCACAACAGCAGGTCGGCCTGCGCAGGGCCGGCGGCATCGCCGGCCTGGCGCGGGCGCACCAGCTCCACCCGGTGGCCGCGCAGGCGCAGGCCTTCGTGCAGGCGGCCAAGGGTGTTGGCCACGCCATTGATTTCGGGTGGGAAGGTTTCGCTGACAAGGGTGATGTGCAGGGCGGCGGGACTGGTCATGGGGGGATTTTCCGAGGTGCCGATTGCGCCCGGATGACAGCAAAATGACGGATACATGACGCCCGATCATTGGCGCTTTTGCGCTGTGAAAATAAGCTTGGCCGGCGCCTCAAGAATGCCGCATCGCCAGCCGATGAAGTTGCATTCGAATGAGACTTTCGCTCCAGGAGCGGTGATGTTCAACAGCAAACTGAAACAAGAAAATGCCAGGCTGCGCGAAGAGCTGATGACCATGGAGCAGGTCAAGTGCAGCCTGGACAGCGAGATGCTGGTGCTGCAACTGGACCCCCAGGGCCGTATCGAAGCGGTCAACGGCAACTTCGAGAAAGAGATGCGCTACAGCAGCCAGCAGCTGCTGGGCCGCAACATCGAAGAGATCGTGCCGGCGCATGTAAAGCCGCTGGATTTCTACCAGCGCATGAAACAGGCGATCAACCGCGGCGAGCACCTCAACGGCGCGTTTCGCCTGCTGCGCGGCAACGGCGAGGAAGCCTGGCTGCGCTCGATCCTGCAGCCGGTCAAGGGCAGCGACGGGCGCCTGCGCTACTTCACCCTGCACTCCAGCGACCTGACCCGCACCATCGAGACGTCACGCGAGCACGAGAGCCTGATCAAGGCCCTGATGCGCTCCACGGCAGTGATCGAGTTCAACCTCAATGGCGAGGTGCTGGCTGCCAACGACCGCTTCCTCAAGACCATGGGCTATTCCCTGGAGCAGGTGCGCGGCAAGCACCACCGCATGTTCTGCGAGCCGGAAGAGTACAACTCGGCGCATTACCAGCAGTTCTGGGAAAAACTGCGCCGTGGCGAGTTCGTGGCCGAGCGCTTCAAGCGCATCGATGCCCATGGCCGCGTGGTCTGGCTGGAGGCGTCGTACAACCCGATCATCGACGCCCATGACGTGCTGTACAAGGTGGTCAAGTTCGCCACCGTGATCACCGACCAGGTCAACCAGGAAGCGGCGGTGGCCCACGCCGCCGACATCGCCTACACCACGTCCCTGGACACCGACTCCAGTGCACGTCGCGCCACCGAGGTGGTGACCCAGACGGTCGAGGTCATGCGTGGCCTGGAGACGTACATGCAGCAGGCCGCCGACGGCATCGAGGCGCTGGACAAGCAGTCCCAGGTGATCGGTTCGATCATCAAGACCATCAGCGACATTGCCGGGCAGACCAACCTGCTGGCGCTCAATGCGGCCATCGAAGCCGCGCGTGCCGGCGAGCAGGGCCGGGGTTTTGCGGTGGTGGCCGACGAGGTGCGGCAACTGGCCTCGCGCACCAGCAGCGCCACCGAGGAAATCGCCCGGGTGGTGCAGCAGAACGCCCAGTTGGCCAAGGCGGCGGTCGACATCATCGACAACAGCAAGCGCCAGGCCGAAGAGGGCCTGTCGCTGGCCGGGCAGACCGGTACGGTGATCGTCGAGATTCAGGACGGGGCGCAGAAGGTGGTGGACGCGGTCGGCCAGTTCTCCAACCAGCTGGCGCCCTGACGGCGCGGTGGCGGCGGCCTTGCACCGTCGCCACCGTCGCCCCGGCAACCGTCAGCCGCGTTCGCGTACCCAGAACAGCGTGGCACCGGCGATGGCGGCAGGCATCATCACGATGTTCACGAACGGGATCAGCAGCACCAGGTACACCGAGCCGCCAAAGCCCAGGCTCTGCCAGCGCTTGGCACGCAGCCAGGCGAGCATGTCCTGCCAGCTCATCTTGTTGTTGTCTGCCGGGTAGTCGATGTACTGGATGGCCATCATCCAGACACCGAACAGCAGCCACAGCGGTGCGGCCACGATGTTGACCACCGGGATCCACGACAGGATGAACAGCGCCAGGGCGCGCGGCACGAAGTAGCCCAGCTTGCGCAGTTCGCGGCTCAGGGTGCGCGGCACCATGGCGGCCAGTTCGCCCCAGCTGAAGGCCGGGAACGGGTCGGTGCCACGTACCACCACCTCGACCTTTTCGGCCAGAAAACCGTTGAACGGTGCCGCGATGATGTTGGCCAGCATGGTGAAGGTGAAGAACACCATCAGCACCACCAGCACCACGAACAGCGGCCACAGCACATAGTTGAGAAAGCTCAGCCAGCCCGGCAGGGTCGGGATCAGCGAGTCCACCCACAGGCTGAACTGGTGACCGGCAAAATAGATCAGGCCCACGAACAGCAGCAGGTTGACCGCCAGCGGCAGCAGTACGAACAGGCGCAGGCCCGGGCTCAGGACCAGTTTCAGGCCCTCGCGCAGGTATTGGGGGCCAGACAGGACAGGGGCTTGCATAAAAGGCTCCGAGCGGTGGTAAACGCGCCGACCTTACCGAGTTTGACGCCTGGGCGAAAGCGCGGCGAAATGCGCGCAACCCCCGGTAACAAAACCCTGTCGATCATTTAATAGGCAAAGCGGCCGGTGCTCGGCAGGTGAATAGAGGTCGTCTATAAGGTGGATTGTCTAAGGATATTTCCTTAATCTCTGCCTCCTCGTTACAGTCGCACCAATTTCACGGTTTCCAGAACCTGCGGCCAAAAGCCTTCCCCAAGTGCTTCGCGGGTTCTTTTTTATTCCAGCCGGTGCCCCCGGCGTCATGTGGCTGGCTCGCCAGCTCGACAGGAGCGTTTCATGTCTGAAGTTCGTCATTCGCGAGTGATCATTCTCGGTTCCGGCCCTGCCGGTTACAGCGCCGCCGTGTACGCGGCCCGTGCCAACCTCAAGCCGCTGCTGATCACCGGCATGCAGGCTGGCGGCCAGCTGACCACCACCACCGAAGTCGACAACTGGCCGGGCGATGCACATGGCCTGACCGGCCCTGCGCTGATGCAGCGCATGCAGGAGCATGCCGAGCGTTTCGAGACCGAAGTGGTGTTCGACCACATCAACGCCGTGGACCTGGCCAACAAGCCGTTCACCCTCAAGGGCGACAGCGCCACCTATACCTGCGACGCACTGATCATCGCCACCGGCGCCAGCGCGCGCTACCTGGGCCTGCCGTCGGAAGAGGCGTTCATGGGCAAGGGCGTTTCGGCCTGCGCGACCTGTGACGGGTTCTTCTACCGCAACAAGCCGGTGGCCGTGGTCGGTGGTGGCAACACTGCCGTCGAGGAAGCCCTGTACCTGGCCAACATCGCCAGCAAGGTGACCCTGGTGCACCGCCGCGAGACCTTCCGCGCCGAGAAGATCCTGATCGACAAGCTGCACGCCCGCGTGGCCGAAGGCAAGATCGAGCTCAAGCTCAACGCCACCCTGGACGAAGTGCTGGGCGACAACATGGGTGTGACCGGTGCGCGCCTGAAGAACAACGACGGCAGCTTCGATGAAGTGAAGGTCGACGGCGTGTTCATCGCCATCGGTCACACCCCCAACACCTCGCTGTTCGAAGGCCAGCTGGCGCTCAAGGATGGCTACATGGTGGTCAACGGCGGGCGTGACGGCAATGCCACCGCCACCAGCATCGAGGGCGTATTCGCCGCCGGCGACGTGGCCGACCACGTGTATCGCCAGGCAATCACCTCGGCCGGTGCCGGCTGCATGGCGGCACTGGATGTCGAGCGTTACCTGGACGGCCTGCAGAACGCTTCGTTCTGAGGACTGTTGGGGCTGCTTCGCAGCCCTTCGCGGGTCAAGCCCGCTCCCACAGGGATCACTGCTGTCCTTGTGGGAGCGGGCTTGACCCGCGATGCTTTCAAAGGCTCAGGCGCATCGACAGGTCCACTGCCTTCACATCCTTGGTCATTGCCCCGATCGAGATGTAGTCCACCCCCGTCTCGGCAATTGCGCGCAACGTGCTTTCGCTGATCCCGCCGCTGGCTTCCAGCTTGGCCTTGCCGGCATTGAGGCGCACCGCCTCGCGCATTTCGTCCAGGTTCAGCTCGTCGAGCATGACGATGTCGGCCCCGGCCTCCAGCGCCTGCTGCAGTTCATCCAGGCTCTCCACCTCGATTTCCACCGGCTTGCCCGGCGCAATGCGGCGCGCCGCAGCGATCGCTTCGGCAATCCCGCCGCTGGCGGCAATGTGGTTTTCCTTGATCAGAAACGCGTCGTACAGGCCGATGCGATGATTGTGGCAGCCGCCGCAGGTCACTGCGTACTTCTGCGCCAGGCGCAGGCCCGGCAGGGTCTTGCGCGTATCCAGCAGCTTGACCTGGGTATCGGTCACCAGGTCGGCCAGGTGCCGCGCATGGGTGGCCACCCCCGACAGCAGCTGCAAAAAGTTCAGCGCGCTGCGCTCGCCGGTCAGCAGCGAGCGGGCCGGCCCTTCCAGGTGGAACAGTGCCTGATTGGCCGTGGCCCGGTCGCCGTCCTTGACCTGCCAGTGCACCGCCACCCGCGGGTCGAGCTGACGAAACACCGCGTCCACCCAGGCCGTGCCGCTGATCACGCAGTCGTCGCGGGTAATGATGGTGGCCTTGGCCAGGCGCTCGGCAGGAATCAGCTGGGCGGTGATGTCGCCGTTGCCGACATCCTCGAGCAACGCACGGCGCACGTTGGCTTCGATTTCGGCGGTCAGGTCGGCGAGGCGTAGATTCGGCATGGTGGGCTCCACAAGCTAGGTGGCCGCGATTATAGGGCAGCCCGGGGCGGGCGTGCAGCAATCCGCCTTTGGTCGCAGCAAATGAGCATTTGCGCCCCATGGCGGTCTATCCACAGGCTGGCCGAAACGTACTGCACAGTTCGCTGGCAGGCCGCGCGTTTTTGCCAGATAATGCGCGCCTTGTAATTGGCGTCATGACTTTGACAGCCATTCAATCCACTTCGTAGCCAACCCAGCAAGGAGACCGGGATGCCCAATGACGGGAAGGTGGTGCCGTTCAAGGCGGCCACCGATCAGGCGTCACGCACGCCGTTCGCTCGTCTGCCGGTCATCCTGCTGCAAGTGCGCGACAAGGCAGCGCAGCACCTGCGCCAGGCGCTGCAGGGGCTGTTCGACAACGCCGACGACACGCTCTTCGAAATGGCCGACACGGCCGCCGACAACCATGACCGCAGCCTGTTCTTCGAAGCGATGCGCGACCTGCGCCTCAAGCGCAAGAGCATCGAGCGTGCCTTCCTCGACCTGTTCTATGACGCCTTCATCGATATTGCCGGCAACGATCCGACCGCGCCGTTGGCGCGCCGTGGCTACGACAGGCAGGCGCTGATGGCCGACGATGCGCGTGAGCGGGCCCAGGCCGTGGAGACGATGGTGGCCCGCGTGGCCACGCGTGACGGCTTCGCCCTCGGCCAACTGACCCTGCGCATGAACAGCCTGATCAGCCAGCGCCTGGACGATCGCGCCAACCCGCTGGGGCCGGCGCTGCTGTGCGAGTACTTTCTGCAGGCCGGGCGCAGCCTGGGCGTGGGCATCAAGGTCAAGCTGATACTGCTCAAGCTGTTCGAGCGTTACGTGCTGTGCGACGTCGGCCAGTTGTACGGCGAAGCCAACCAGCTGTTGAGCGCCACCGGGATCCTGCCCGACCTCAAGAGCGCGCCGGGCTGGCGCACCCCGGCGGCCGAACCGGCGCACCCGGCCGGCGATCCGGAGGTCAAGCCAGCCCCGCTGATGGCCGATGCCGGGGCGCAGGCTGCCTTCGCCTCGCTGCAGGTGCTGTTGTCCCCGGTGCGCGGTAGGGTGGCCCCGCGCCTGGAGCCCTATGACCGGGTGCAGCCGATCAGCAGGCAGGACCTGCTGCGCCTGCTCTCGCACCTGCAGCAGTTCGTGCCGGCAGCGGGGGAGGTGCAGGACTTCGACCTGCGCCACCAGCTGGAGCAACTGCTGACCCGGGCCAGCGTGCAAAGCGGCAAGTACCGCAGGGTCGAGGTGATCGATGAGGATGTGATCAACCTGATCGCCATGCTCTTCGACTTCATCCTCGGCGATCGCAACCTGCCGCATTCGCTGCGCCAGTTGATCGCACGCCTGCAGATCCCGATGCTCAAGGTGGCGCTGCTCGACAAGAGCTTCTTCAGCCGCGCCACCCACCCGGCGCGCCGCCTGCTCGACGAGATTGCCGCAGTGGCGATGGGCTGGGGCGCGCGTGATGACGTGCAGCGCGACGAGCTGTACCTGCGGGTCGAGGCCATCGTGCAGCGCCTGCTCACCGATTTTGCCGACGACCCGCAGATCTTCGCCGAGCTGCTGGCCGAGTTCCTTGCCTTCAGTGCCGATGAGCGCCGCCGTACCGAGTTGCTCGAACAGCGCACCCGCGATGCCGAAGAGGGCCGGGCACGCACCGTGCTGGCGCGCCAGCAGGTTGAAAGCGAACTCAACCTGCGCCTGCTCGGCAAGTGCCTGCCGCAAGGCGTGGTACGGGTGATCGAGCAGGCCTGGAGCCAGGTGCTGCTGCTGGCCTGCCTCAAGCATGGGCGGGGTTCGACCCAGTGGCAGGACGCGCTGGCCAACATGGACCTGTTGCTCTGGAGCGTCGAGTCACACACAGGCGACGACCGTGCTCGGCTGCTGGAGCAGGTGCCGGGCCTGCTCAAGGCCCTGCGCGAGGGGTTGACCCGGGTTGCCTACGACCCCTTTGCCACCAGCGAGTTCTTCGCCCAGCTCGAAGCGCTGCACCTGCAGGCTGTGGAAGGGGCAGGGCACCCCGGCCAGGCGCGTATCGAGCGGGTGCTGGTGCGTGATCGCATCGTGCTGCTGGGGCCGGAGTCGGTGGCGGCGGGCGGGCTGTGCTCCAGCCTGCCCGACGACGACCCGGCGCTGCACCAGGTGCGCGACCTGCGCCCGGGGGCCTGGATCGAGCTGCGCGACGAGGATGACGAGCCGGTGCGCGGCAAGCTGATCGCGATCATCGACAGCACCCACACCTACGTGTTCGTCGACCGTACCGGGCGCAAGCTGCGCGAATGGTCGCAGCAGGGGCTTGCCGCGGCGTTGAGCCAGGGCCAGGTACGCCTGCTCGATGCCACCCAGCTGTTCGAGCGTGCACTGGGTTCGGTGGTCAGCCAACTGCGCCAGCGCCAACCCTGAGCGCCCGCACTTTTTAACGATACAACCGTCGATTCCTCGGGGCATACTGCGCCAGAGCCCTCATGCTTCAGGATCTTCTATGCAACTTGACCACGCTACTGGCTGGGTCGCTGGCGTCACCCATTGCCCTTCCCCCAACTTCAACGCGCGCCCCGAGGGCGAAGCCATCAGCCTGCTGGTGATCCACAACATCAGCCTGCCGCCCGGGCAGTTCGGCACCGGCAAGGTGCAGGCGTTCTTCCAGAACCGCCTGCCCATCGCCGAGCATGCGTTTTTCGAGCAGATCAAGGACCTGCGTGTATCGGCGCACTTTCTGATCGAGCGTGACGGCAGGGTCACCCAGTTCGTCTCGTGCCTGGACCGGGCCTGGCATGCCGGGGTATCGCGCTTCGAGGGCCGCGAGGGCTGCAACGACTTTTCCGTGGGCATCGAACTCGAAGGCACCGATCAGACGCCGTTCACAGACGCCCAGTACACTGCCCTGCAACACTTGACCCTGCAACTGCAGGCTGCCTGGCCCATCGCGGGGCGAATCCGCGGCCACAGCGACATTGCGCCGGGGCGCAAGACCGACCCGGGGCCGGCGTTCGACTGGGAACGCTATCGCGCCAGCCTGCACGTCAACGAGGACAGATCATGAGTTTTCTGGTGTTACTGCTGGTGCTGTGGGTCGAGAAGTTCTCGGCGCTGCGCCAGCGCCTGCAACGCGACGGCTTTTTTCTCACCGAACTGGCCCGCCTGGAGCGCAGGCCCAAGGCCGACCCATGGTGGGTGCTGGGCATTCTGGTGTTGTTGCCGGTGGCGGTACTGGCGCTGCTGCTGCACGTGCTCGACCCGGTCGCCTATGGCCTGCTAGCCCTGCCGGTGCACCTGCTGGTGCTGATCTACAGCCTGGGCCGGGGCGATGTGAAGGCGGCGCTGGGGCCGTTTCGCGATGCCTGGCGACGCGGCGATGAACAGGCGGCCGTGCACGTGGCCGAGCGCGACCTGGGGGTGACGGCCGACGACAGCCAGGGCCTGATCCAGAAGGTGCAGGGGCACCTGCTGTGGCAGGCCTACCAGAGCTTCTTTGCGGTGATCTTCTGGTATGTGCTGCTGGGCCCGGCTGCAGCGCTGGCTTACCGGCTGCTGGCGCTGACGGGCGAGCGGGCCGGCAACCCGGCGGTACAGGAACGCGCCCGGCAGTTGCGCCATGCCTTCGACTGGGCGCCGGTGCGGGTACTGGCCGCCAGTTTTGCACTGGTGGGCAACTTTGTGGCGGTCAGCCGCATGATGCTGCACGAGCTGCTCAACTGGCACATCGGCGCGCCGCGCCTGGTGGAGCAGGCGGGCACGGCAGCGGCGGAGATTCCCGCCGACGTCGAGGCCGGCCCGCAAGGCCTGACCGGGCTCGACAGCCTGTGGGAACTACTGCTGCGTGCCGCAGTGCTCTGGTACGCGGGCTTTGCCCTGTGGACCGTGCTCGGCTGACTCACAACGTGTAAACGGGCTGCCGCAACGGCGGCTCGTTCCTACAGGCCGCCGCTACTGGTGGTTAACCTTAAGTTACAAAACTTCCCTTCGATATGCGCTATACAGAGGCTGCTGACGATCGCCAGTGGCCTAGTGCTATTGCGCAGAAAACAATAAGAAATCGAAAGGAGACGACCCTTGAAGCGCCTCTTGTATCCGGCAATCGCATTGATGAACCGGCTGAGCTTCGGCATGAAGTTCAGCCTGATCAGCGTGCTGTTCTTTCTGCCCATGCTGGTCACCAATTTCTATCTGGTGCGCGACGCCTATGCCAAGTTCCACGCCACCCGTGTGGAGCTGCACAGCCTCGGCCTGCTGAGCGAGAGCCTGGCCGTGCGCGGTGATCTGGAGAGCCTGGGCAACCTGGTGCAGATCAACGCGGTGCTGGGGCAGTCCGGCAAGGCCGACGACCTGGAGGCGCGCATCGATGCGCTGGAACAGCAGGTGGCAAAGCGCGTGGCCGCGCTGGCCCCGATGACCGAGGACCCGGCCCAGGTGCAGGCCTTCACCGCCCGGCGCGACGAGTTGCTGGCAGGGCTCGAGGCGGCGCGAGCCGACTCCTCGCTGCAGACCCGTGCAGCCCTGTACGACGCCCTGCTGGCGCAGGCGCAACTGCTTGGCAAGCTGGTGGTCAGCCAGTCGGGCCTTGGCCAGGACAGCGATGCCGGCGTGCGCCAGATGGGCGAGCTGCTGACCACGGTCACCGCCCAGGTCACCCAGACCCTGGGTGAAGGCCGGGCAATCGGGGCTTACTCGCTGGGCCAGGGGTTTCTCAACTCATCGGCCAGTACCCGTTTCGAAGAACTGCTCAAAAGCCTCGACAAGCTGTCGGCCGACTACGCCATTCGCCTGCAGGACGCCCTGGGCGACGAGCCGCGGCTGGCCAGCCAGGCCGCCAGCAGCCAGGCGTCGCTCAAGCAGGCCAGCGAGCTGCTCGAAGACCAGGTGGTGATGGCCGATACCCTCGATGCGCCGTGGCCGGCGTTCTACCAGCAGGTCAGCGGCCTGATCGAGCAGACCTACCTGCTCAATGGCGCCACCCTGCAGGTACTCGAACAGCAGTTGCAGGCGCGCCTGGGCGACTACCGCCAGCACATGGTGCTGCTGGTGCTGGCCCTGGCGGCGGTGTTCATGCTGATCGGCTACCTGTATGGCGGCTTCTATGCCTCCACCCGCAGCACCCTGCGTACCCTGGGCAAGGTGATGGACAAGGTGGCCGGTGGCGACATGACGGTGACCTTCCAGGCCCGCAGTCGCGACGAGCTGGGCGAGCTGGGCGAGGTGTTCAACACCACGGTGCGGCGCATCCATGACCTGATCGAGCGGGTCGGGCAGACGGTGGCCGAGGTGGAACACCAGGCCGAGCAGGTGCATGCGGTATCGGCGCGCAGCAACCAGGCGGTAAGCGGCCAGCGCGGGCAGATCGAGCAGGTGGCCACGGCCATGAACCAGATGTCGGCCACTGCCCAGGAAGTGGCGCGCAGCGCTGCGGCAGCCGTGAACAGCGCCCACGGGGTCAACCGCGAGACGGTCAGCGGGCGCGAGCTGGTGGAGTCGCAGCAGGGCAGCATTGCCGGGCTGGCGGCCGAAATCGACCAGTCGGTGGGGGTGATCAACCAGCTGGTCAGCGACAGCCAGCAGATCAGCCAGGTGCTGGAGGTGATCAAGAGCATTGCCGGGCAGACCAACCTGCTGGCGCTCAACGCCGCCATCGAGGCGGCGCGGGCCGGGGAGCAGGGGCGTGGCTTCGCGGTGGTGGCCGACGAGGTACGCACGCTGGCCAAGCGCACGCAGCAGTCGACCGAGGAAATCGACCAGATGATTTCACGCCTGCAGGGTGGGGTGGAGGCGGCGGTGCGGGCGATGGACAGCAGTCACCAGATGGCGGCGGGCACCGTGGGGCAGTCGCAGCAGGTGCAGCAGGCGCTGGTCAACATTCTGGGGGCGATGGGCAGCATCGTGGAGCAGAACCAGCAGATTGCGGCGGCAGTGGAGCAGCAGACGGCGGTGGCGCATGACATCGACCTGAACATCGTGCAGATCAACCGCGCGGCTGAGCACACCACCGAGGGCGCGCACCAGACCGAAGATGCGAGCCGGCAGCTGTCGGCGCAGGTGATGGAGTTGAAGCAGTTGATCGGGGCGTTCAGGGTCTGAGCGAGGGCTGGGCCCTTCGCCGGCAAGGCGCAGGGGCGGTATTACCAGCCAAACAGCTCGCAGGCATTGCGCGTGCTGGCCTCGGCCAGCACCTGGGGCGCAACCCCCATCACCTCAGCCAGTGCCACGGCAATCTGCGGCAGGTGCACAGGGCTGTTGCGCACCCCGGCGTACATCGCCGGGGCCATGTCCGGCGAGTCGGTCTCCAGCACCACGCCGTCCAGCCCCAGGCGCGGCAGCACCTTGCGCAGGCGCAGCGCCTGGGGCCAGGTGGCCGCCCCGCCCAGCCCCAGCCTGAACCCGAGGCGGCGGTACTCGCGGGCCTCCTCGTAGCTGCCGGCAAACGCATGCACGATGCCGCCACGCGCCAGCTTGAAGCGCTTGAGCCGGGCGATCACGTCGGCATGGCTGCGCCGTACATGCAGCAGCGCCGGCAGGTCGAAGTCCACCGCCAGCTGCAACTGGGCCTCGAACAGCGCCTGCTGGCGCTCGCGGTCCAGCTCGGCCACGTAGTAGTCCAGGCCGAACTCGCCCACCGCGCACAGCTGCCGGTCGCCACGCAGGCGGCTCAGCCAGTCGCCCAGCGCCAGCAGGTGTTCCGGGCGATGCTGTTCCAGGTACACCGGGTGCAGGCCGAACGCCGCATACAGCTGCGGATCGCTCTTGACCAGCTCCCATACCCGCTGCCAGTTGTCCTGGTACACCCCCAGCACCACCATGCGCTCGACCCCGGCGCGGCGCGCCTGCCCCAGCACTTCGCTGCGGTCGGCATCGAAGTCGGGAAAGTCCAGGTGGGTGTGGGTGTCTACCAGGCGCATGGTCAGGCCTTGAAGAGGCGTTGCTTGAAGGTGCGCGCCACCGCGTGCACACCCGGCGTGTAGTGCTGCTTCTCCACCGCCTCCAGCGCCAGGCGCAGGGCGGTTTCGGCCATCAGGCCGTGCTGCTGGGCCATGGCGTTGACCGGCAGGGGCAGGAAGTCCAGCAACTGGTTGTCACCGAAGGTGCCCAGGTGCAGGCTGCGCGATGCTGGCGGGCGGGTCTGCAGCACATCGAACACGCCTTGCAGCAGTACATAGGAGGTGGTCACCAGTGCGTCGGGCAGGCGCCCCAGGTCGGCCAGCAGCTCGCTCATCAGGCGGCGCCCGCACTCGCGGCTGAAGGCTTCGCCCTGGTGCTGGCTGGCCCGTCCGTCGAAGCCTTGCAGGGCCTGGTCGAAACCACGTGCGCGAGCGCGGCTGACGCTCAGCTCCGGGCGTGCGCCAATCAGTGCGATATGCGCCGGGGCGCTGTCGAGCAGGCTGCGGGTCAGGTGCAGGCTGGCATGCTCGTCGTCGCTGACCACCGAGCAGAACTGCGCCGGGTCCAGGCTGCGGTCGATGCCGATGATCGGCAGGCCGTTGGCCTGCAGCGTGCGGTAGCTGTCGTCGTCTTCGGGCAGGCAGCTGGCGACGAACAGGGCGTCGCAGCGCCGTGCGCGAAACAGCTGCTGCAACTGGCGTTCGCTGTCGGGCTGGTCGTCGCTGCTGGCGATCAGCAGCTGGTAGCCCTGGGCCCTTGCGCCTTGCTCCAGTTGCTTGGCGATGCGCGCATAGCTGGGGTTTTCCAGGTCTGGCAGGATGAAGCCAAGGGTGCGCGTGTGACGGCTGCGCAGCCCGGCCGCCTGCGGGTTGGGCGTGAAGCCATGGGCCTCCACCACCGCACGCACACGCTCTACCGTGCTGCTGCTGATGCGTTGCTGTTCGGCCTTGCCATTGATGACATAACTGGCAGTGGTAACGGACACACCGGCCAGACGGGCGATATCGCTGAGTTTCACCGAATTTTCCTTGTTATTACCGGGGTTGGCTGCAGAGCCTGACCGGGTATTGTCGCCGATTGCGAAGCATCGGCGCAGACGACCATTGTCGCAATTGTCCGACAAAATGGGGCTTTCATTGTTCGCAGGTTATCGAGTAACGTGCACGCTATTCTAGGTTAAACGATTCAGCAGGCGATTTTTCTGCCGTGGCCTTCGCCTGCGCCCGGCCCTGCGAAGTGTCGGGTGCTGCTAAATTCACAACAATACCTCGGCGCCGGCCCGGCGCTGCAAAGGAGAGGTTCATGCTCGAGCTCACCATAGAGCAGATTTCCATGGGCCAGTCGGCCGTGGACAAGACCGCCGCGCTGCAGCTGCTGGCCGAGCGCCTGGTGGCCGACGGGCTGGTGGCCGAGGGCTACCTGGCCGGGCTGCAGGCGCGTGAAGCCCAGGGCTCGACCTTTCTCGGCCAGGGCATCGCCATCCCCCACGGTACCCCGCAGACCCGCGAGCTGGTGCATGCCACCGGCGTGCGCCTGTTGCAGTTCCCCGAGGGCGTGGACTGGGGCGACGGGCAGATCGTGTACCTGGCCATCGGCATCGCCGCGCGCTCCGACGAGCACCTGCGCCTGCTGCAATTGCTCACCCGCGCGCTGGGCGAGACCGACCTGGCCCAGGCGCTGCGCCGGGCCGGCAGCGCCGAGGCGTTGCTCAAACTGCTGCAGGGGGCGCCGCAGGAGCTGGCACTGGATGCACAGATGATCGGCCTGGGTGTGCCCGCCGAGGATTTCGAAGAGCTGGTATGGCGTGGCGCCCGCCTGCTGCGCCGCGCCGATTGCGCCGGCAATGGCTTTGCCGCCGTGCTGCAGCAGGTCGAGGCGCTGCCCCTGGGCGATGGCCTGTGGTGGCTGCACAGCGAGCAGACCGTGCGCAAGCCGGGCCTGGCGTTCGTCACCCCGCAGCAGCCGCTGCGCTACCTGGGCCAGCCGCTCAACGGCCTGTTCTGCCTGGCCAGCCTGGGCGCGGCGCACCAGGCCCTGCTCGAACGTCTGTGTACCCTGCTGATCGAAGGTCGGGCGCAGGAGCTGTTTCGCGCTACCAGCAGCCGTGCGGTGCTGGAGGTGCTGGGCGGCGAGCTGCCGGCCGACTGGCCCAGCGTTCGCGTCGGCCTGGCCAATGCCCACGGCCTGCATGCGCGCCCGGCCAAGGAGCTGGCGCAACTGGCCAAGGCGTTCGAGGGCGAGGTGCGCGTGCGCGTGGTCGACAGCGGCGAGGCCGCCGTGTCGGTCAAGAGCCTGAGCAAGTTGTTGAGCCTGGGCGCACGCCGTGGCCAGGTACTGGAGTTCATCGCCGAGCCGAGCGTGGCCGACAGCGCGCTGCCGGCGTTGCTGGCGGCGGTGCAGGCCGGGCTGGGCGAAGCGGTCGAGGCGCTGGCGCCGGTGAGCGAGGTAGCGGCGCCCCAGGTGCTCGAGCCGGTGCTGAGCGCGCCACTGCCGGGCACGCAGGTCCAGGGCGTGGCCGCATCGCCGGGCATCGCCTGCGGCCCGGCGCATGTGCAGGTGCTGCGCCATTTCGACTACCCGCTGCGGGGCGAGTCGCCGGTGATCGAGCGCGACCGCCTGCAACGTGCCCTGGCCGCCGTGGCCAGTGAGCTCGAAGCGCTGATCCGGCGCAGCCCGGCCAAGGCCATCCGCGAGATCTTCGTCACTCACCAGGAAATGCTCAGCGATCCGGGGCTGGGCGATGAAGTCGAGCTGCGCCTGCTCCAGGGCGAAAGCGCCCCAGCGGCCTGGATGACCGTGATCGAGGCCGCAGCGCGGCAGCAGGAGGCCTTGCACGACGCCCTGCTGGCCGAACGCGCCGCCGACCTGCGCGACGTGGGCCGCCGTGTGCTGGCCACCCTGTGCGGGGCCGCCGAGGTGGCGGAGCCGCAACAGCCCTATGTGCTGGTGATGGACGAAGTCGGCCCGTCCGATGTGGCGCGCCTCGATCCGGCGCGGGTGGCCGGGATTCTCACCGCACGGGGTGGCGCCACCGCGCACAGCGCGATCGTGGCGCGGGCATTGGGCATCCCGGCGGTGGCGGGGGCCGGCGCGGCGGTGCTGCTGATCGCCGCCGGCACCGAGCTGTTGCTGGACGGCCAGCGTGGGCGCCTGACCGTGGCCCCGGCGGCGGACGAGCTGCAGCGCGCCCTGGCCGAGCGCGAGCAGCGCGAACAGCGCCTGCAGGCGGCCCGGGCGCGTCGCCTGGAACCTGCCGTGACCCGCGACGGGCATGCCGTGGAAGTGTTCGCCAACATCGGTGAAAGCGCGGGTATCGAACAGGTGATCGACCTGGGCGCGGAAGGCATCGGCCTGCTGCGCACCGAGCTGATCTTCATGGCCCATCCACAGGTGCCCGACGAGGCCACCCAGGAAGCCGAGTACCGCCGTGTGCTCGACGGCCTGCAGGGCCGGCCGCTGGTGGTGCGCACCCTGGATGTGGGCGGCGACAAGCCGTTGCCCTACTGGCCCATCGCCAAGGAGGAAAACCCGTTTCTGGGGGTACGCGGCATTCGCCTGACCCTGCAACGGCCGCAGGTCATGGAAAGCCAGTTGCGCGCCCTGTTGCGCGCGGCGGGCGAGCGACCGCTGCGCATCATGTTCCCGATGGTCGGGCAGGTGGAGGAGTGGCGCCAGGCCCGAGCAATGGTCGAGCGCCTGCGCCAGGAGATACCGGTCGGCGACCTGCAGGTGGGCATCATGATCGAGGTACCTTCGGCCGCGCTGCTGGCACCGGTGCTGGCGCCGGAGGTGGACTTCTTCAGCGTCGGCACCAACGACCTGACCCAGTACACCCTGGCCATCGACCGCGGCCACCCGAGCCTGTCGGCCCAGGCCGATGGCCTGCACCCGGCGGTGCTGCAGCTGATCGACATCACCGTGCGCGCCGCGCATGCCCACGGCAAGTGGGTGGGCATCTGCGGGGAACTGGCCGCCGACCCCCAGGCGGTGGCGGTGCTGGTGGGGCTGGGCGTGGATGAACTGAGCGTGGCGGCGCGCAGCATTGCCGAGGTCAAGGCGGTGGTGCGCGAACTGAATTTTGAACAGGCCCGGCAACTGGCGCGTGATGCGCTGGTGCAGGGCAGTGCCGCCGATGTGCGCGCACGGGTGGAGATGCATTGATGGCACGGATACTCACACTGACCCTCAACCCGGCGCTGGACCTTACCGTCAGCCTCGCCACCCTGCAGCCCGGCGCGGTCAACCGCAGCCACGCGCAGCACAGCCACGCGGCGGGCAAGGGCCTGAACGTGGCGCAGGTGCTGGCCGACCTGGGGCATTCGGTGACGGTGGGCGGCTTCCTGGGCCAGGACAACCTGCAGCCCTTCGAGGCCCTGATGGCCCGTCGCGGCTTTGCCGATTGCTTCGTGCGGGTGCCCGGCGAAACCCGCAGCAACCTCAAGCTGGTGGAGGGCGATGGCCGGGTCACCGATATCAACGGCGTGGGCCCGCAGGTCGACGAACACGCCCAGGGCGAGCTGCTGGCTCGCCTGCAGCACCTGGCCAGCGGGTATGACGCGGTGGTGGTGGCCGGCAGCCTGCCGCCGGGTGTGAGCCCGCAGTGGCTGCAGATGCTGCTGGCGTGGTTCAAGTCGCTGGGCCTGAAGGTGATCCTGGACAGCAGTGGTGCGGCCTTGGTCGCCGGGCTCAAGAGCGCGCCGTGGCTGGTCAAGCCCAATACCGACGAACTGGCCGAAGCGCTGGGCCGCCCGCTGCACAGCATTGCCGAGCAGCAGGCCGCTGCCCGCCAGTTGATCGACCAGGGCGTCGAGCATGTGGTGGTGTCCCAGGGCGAGCAGGGGGTGATCTGGTTCCGGCGCGACGGCGCCCTGCAGGCGCTGCCGCCCCAGGTGGTGGTGGCCAGCACGGTGGGCGCGGGCGATTCGTTGCTGGCCGGCATGCTGCACGGCCTGCTCAATGCCGAGCCTGCCGCGCAGACCTTGCGCCGCGCCACCGCGATTGCCGCCCAGGCCGTGACCCAGATCGGCTTCGGCATCGGCGACCGCGTGCAACTGGCGCAGCTCGAAGATGCCGTCCGGGTGCAGATTCCCCACGCTCGACAAGAGGGTGAACAATGAAGATCGCCATCGTCACCGCCTGCCCCAACGGCCAGGTGTCCAGCCTGCTCAGCGCGCGCCTGCTGGATGCGGCCGCGCAGCGCCAGGGCTGGAGCACCAGTGTCGAGGTGCACGACCCCGACCATCCCGAGCGCCAGCTTTCGCCGGCAGTGATCGCCGCCGCCGACTGGGTGCTGGTGATCAGCACCGGCCCGTTCGACCTGCAGCGCTTTGCCGGCAAGCGCCTGTTCCAGAGCACCCCGGCCCAGGCCCTGCAGGATGTGGAGAGCTTTCTGCGCCTGGCCGCCGAACAGGCCCAGGTGCACCACCCCGAAGCCATGGCGCCTGCGCCGGCCGCAGCGGGGGCGGTGAAGAAGATCGTTGCGGTCACTGCCTGCCCCACCGGGGTGGCGCACACCTTCATGGCCGCCGAAGCCTTGCAGCAGGCGGCGCGGCAACTGGGTTATCAACTGGCCGTCGAAACCCAGGGCTCGGTGGGGGCACGCACCCCGCTGAGCGCCGCGGCCATCGCCGAAGCCGACGTGGTACTGCTGGCCGCCGATATCGAAGTGCCCACCGAGCGCTTCGCCGGCAAGCGCATCTACCGCTGTGGCACCGGCGTGGCCCTCAAGCAGGCCCAGGCCACCTTGAACAAGGCGCTGGCCGAAGGTCGCGAAGAGCGTGCCGCCGGCAGCGCCGGCACCGCACCTGCACGCAGTGAAAGGGCTGGGGTGTACAAGCACCTGCTGACCGGGGTGTCGTTCATGTTGCCGATGGTGGTGGCAGGCGGGTTGCTGATCGCCCTGGCATACATGTTCGGGCTCGATGCCTACAAGGAGCCGGGCACCCTGGCCGCCGCCCTGCGCCAGATCGGCGAAGACGCCGCATTCAAGCTGATGGTGCCGCTGCTGGCCGGCTACATCGCCTATTCGATTGCCGACCGCCCGGGCCTGGCGCCGGGCATGATCGGCGGGCTGCTCGCCAGTTCGCTGGGCGCCGGCTTCATCGGCGGCATCGTCGCAGGCTTCGTGGCCGGCTACGCGGCCAAGGCGATCAGCCACTGGGTCCGCCTGCCCAGCAGCCTGGAGAGTCTCAAGCCGATCCTGATCATCCCGCTGCTGGCCAGCCTGTTCACCGGCCTGGTGATGATCTACGTGGTGGGCAAGCCGGTGGCCGGCATGCTCGATGGCCTGACGCATTTTCTCGACAGCATGGGCACTGCCAACGCGGTGCTGCTGGGCATACTGCTCGGCGCCATGATGTGCGTGGACCTGGGCGGGCCGGTGAACAAGGCCGCCTATGCCTTCTCGGTGGGCCTGCTGGCCAACCAGAGCATGGCGCCGATGGCCGCGACCATGGCCGCCGGCATGGTGCCGCCGATCGGCCTGGGCATCGCCACCTTCCTGGCGCGACGCAAGTTTGCCCAGAGCGAGCGCGAGGCCGGCAAGGCGGCGCTGGTGCTGGGCATGTGCTTCATTTCGGAGGGGGCGATCCCGTTCGCGGCCAAGGACCCGCTGCGGGTGATCCCCGCCAGCGTGGTCGGCGGTGCACTGACCGGCGCGCTGTCGATGTATTTCGGTTGCAAGCTGATGTCGCCCCACGGCGGGCTGTTCGTGATGCTGATTCCGAACGCGATCAACCACGCCCTGCTGTACCTGCTGGCCATCGCCGCCGGCAGCCTGCTGACCGCTGTGGTGTACGCGGTGCTCAAGCGCAGGGACGTGGCCGAGCTGGCACTGGAGCCGGCCAAGGCCTGATCAGGGGCGTGGGCGCGGGTGCTTCTTGCGCAGCGGTTCGAGCAGGTCGGCCAGGCCGTTGTGGTCGACCTCGTGCATCAACGCCAGCAGCCCGCCCAGTTCGCCCTTGGGAAAGCCCTGGCGGGCGAACCAGTTGAGGTAGTGGCCGGGCAGGTCGGCGATCAGCCGGCCCTGGTACTTGCCATAGGGCATTTCGCGGGTGACCAGCAGTTCGAGTGTCTCGGGAGTCATGGGCTCGGCGCAGCAGTGCAGGAAAGGCCCCGACAATACATGCAATCTGCACGAGACCAAAGGTCCGTTCATGCAAAACGCTGCTTGGGGAAGGTTCAAAATTTTTATAAGTTGTTGATTTTAAAAGATTTAATTTTTATAGAAAAGCTGGCATGAACACTGCTCCTGTACTACGCAACCACCCTCATGCAAAGGAGCACTGTCATGACCAACGTGAACAAAGACGTTATTTCGGTTCTGAACAACCTCATCGAGTACAGCAAGGATGGCGAGAAGGGCTTCAAGACTTCTGCCGAGGATGCCAAGAACCCGGACCTGAAGGCGTTCTTCCTGCAGCGTGAAGGCGAATGCCGTAGCGCCGCCGCAGATCTGCAGCAGCACGTGCGTTCCCTGGGCGGCGACCCGGAAACCACCACCAGCCTCAGCGGTGACATGCACCGCGCCTGGGTCAACCTCAAGTCCTCGCTGACCAGCAACGACGACAAGGCGGTGCTGGAAGAAGTGGAGCGCGGTGAAGACCACGCCCTCAAAGCCTACAAGGATGCCCTGGAAAAACTGGCCAAGCTGAATGTACCGGCAAGTGACCCGGCATATGCTCTGGTCGAGCGCCAGTACCATGGCGTGCAGCGCAACCATGACCAGGTCAAGGTGCTGCGCGACGCGGCCCGCGCACGTTCCTAACCGGCGTACACCTCTACCCGGTTGCGCCCGTTGCGCTTGGCGCAATACAGCGCATCGTCCGCACAGCCCAGCAAGGTCGAAAGATCCTGCTGGGCTTCTGGCGTCTGCAGGCCCACGCCAATGCTGACGGTCACCGGGTGCTGGTCGTCGCCGAACGGCGGCAGTGCCTCGACGCTGCTGCGGATACGTTCGGCCAGGGTCAGCACGCCGTTGAGGTCGGTCTCGGGCACGATCACCAGAAACTCCTCCCCGCCATATCGCGCGGCCAGGTCCCCCGGGCGGCGGATGCTGTGCGCGATCGTCGTCGCCACCTGGCGTAGCGCTTCGTCCCCGCCCTGGTGACCGTGGCGTTCATTGAACGCCTTGAAGTGGTCCACATCCACCATCAGTACCGCCAGCGGGCGCTGGCTGCGCTGGGCACGTGCCCATTCGCGGCGCAGTACCTGGTCGAGCTGACGACGGTTGGCCAGCCCCGTGAGGCTGTCGGTGGCTGCCAGTTCGGCCAGGCCCTGCTCGGCGCTGTGGCGCCTGCGCAATTCGCGCCCCAGCAGCAACGACAGCCAGAGGATGCCGATGCACAACAGGCCGGTAGCGATACTGACCACCAGTGCGGTACGCCGCCACGAGCCATAGACCTCGTCGGTGGACAAGGCCACCACCACCAGCAGCGGCAGGTCGTCCACCCGTGAAAAGGTGTACAGGCGATGCTTGCCGTCCAGGCTCGAACGCGCGGTGAAGCTGCCGTTGCCCTGGGCCATTGCGCGCTTGAAGTTGGGCTGCTCGGACAGGTCGGCGCCGATCAGCGGGTCGCTGGGCAGCGAAGGGTGGCGGGCGAGCATCACGCCGTCGCTGTTGAACAGGTTGACGCTGCTGTCGCGGCCGATGTCCAGGCGCTGGAACAGCTCGCTGAAGTAGGCCAGGCGCAGGGCGCCTGACGCGATACCGGCGAAGGCCCCATCGGCATCGTTGATGCGCCGGCTGAAACTGATGCACCAGTCCAGCTCGCCCAGGCGCGCCTTGAATGGCGGGCTGATGACCAGGCCCAGGCCGGGGTTGTCGCGATGGGCCTGGAACACCTTGCTGTCGGCAAAGTTGGCGCTGCGTGGCACCACGCTGGTGGAGTCGGCCGCCACGTTGCCGTTGCGATCCAGCCACAGGATGTCGCCGCGTAACGGCACGGTGAAGGCCTGGTTGAACAGCAGTTGCTGGCGCAGCGGCGCGGCCACGCTGGCAAGCTCAGGGCGCTGGATGGCCCAGATCAGTCCGTGCAGCGACAGGTCGTAGAGCTCGACGTTGCGCACGATGTCGGTGTCGATCAACTGCACGATATTGCTGGCCGAGCGTGCGGCCGCCTGGCCCACGTTGGCTTTTTCGCGTACCAGCAGGAAGGTCACGATGGTGATGATGGCCAGAACCGCCAGGCAACTGCCCAGGTTAAGGATCAACTCCGGATGAGTCCTGTACAGGGTCGGGCGCTGGGGCGGAAGGCGCGAAGGCATGATGGAGGTGATTCGTACCGCTGTCGTTGAAAGGGCAGGTGCGAGGCGGCGGTATTCTAGGCGGGTGCAGATTGTCGGACAAGCTGTTGCTGGTGCCGATTGATGTACGGCATCTTGGGGCTATTTGCAGGAAAAGAGCCTGCATCCTGCAAGCTCTTTGGCGCATGGCGGTGGGATCAGAAGACGTTGAGCGGGTATTCGACGATCACGCGGTATTCGTCCACATCGTTGTCGACCTGGGCGTAGCCCTGGCTGCCACGGTGCGAGGCCCAGCGCAGCAGCACGCTGAGGTCCTTGAGGGAGCCTTGCTGGAAGACGTAGGCCAGGTCGATGTCGCGTTCCCAGTGGCGCGCATTGTCGCCGTCGGCGCTGTACCAGTTGCTGTAGCCGGCGCTGGCCGGGTCGACCTTGCTCAGGTCCAGCTTGCCGCGCGAGTACGACACGGCGGTGGTCAGGCCGGGCATGCCGACGCCGGCGAAGTCATAGGCGTACTTGAGTTTCCACGAACGCTCGCCAGGCCCGTTGAAGTCCGAGTACATCTGCGAGTTGTCCAGGTACACGCTGTCGCCCAGGGTGATGTAGTCGAACGGCGTGTTGCCGTTGACCCGCTGGTACACCGCAGTGACGGTGTGGTTACCCACGCCGAGCGCCAGATGCAGGCTGTAGGTGTTGTTGTCGATGCTGCCCAGCAGCGCATCGCCGGTGTCCTGGGTGTGGTAGTAGTGCAGGCCGGGGTTGAGGCTGACGCCGTCGGCGAGCTGCCAGGTGTAGTCCAGGTCCAGGTAGTACTGGTTCCACACGTCCTTGAGTTCGGCGGCGTACAGGCTGCTGGTAAAACCTTCGACCGGTGCCCAGGCTGCGCCGGCCCAGTTCAGGTGACGGCTTTCGCGGTCATCTGGCAGGTTGCCGTAGGTAGCGCCGATGCGCTTGTGGCCGCTCTGGTTGTAGAGCTTGGTGAAGCTGGCCTGGCCGCCTTCCAGTTGCAGCCCGTCGATGCTGTTGTTGGTCAGGCTGACGCCGCGGAAGGTCTGCGGCAGCATGCGCGTCTCGCCACCGGCGATCACCGGGTTGGTCAGGAACAGGTCGCCGGCACGCAGTACGGTGTCGAAGGCCTTGAGCTTGATGGCAGCGCCGGCATTGGAGAACGAATCCGGGGCCTTGCCCAGTTCGCCATCGTCCTTGTAGTGGTAGGGCAGGATGCTCGAACCCGCCGTGCCGCCACCGCCGTCCAGCTTGAGGCCGAGCATGGCATGGGCATCCAGACCAAAGCCCACGGTGCCCTGGGTGAACCCGGACTCGAACTTGCCGATGAAGCCCTGGCCCCATTCACGGTTGTCGTGGTTGCCGCGCTGCAGCTGGTTGCGGTTGAGGTAGTAGTTGCGGCTGAGCACGTCGAAGTGCGCACCTTCGACGAAGCCTTCGGCCTCGTCGGCCTGGGCGTGCAGGGGCATCGTTGCAGCCAGCGCAACGAACAGCGGGGTCAAGCGAAACGCGTGGATCACCGGTGTGGACTCCTTGAGGTGAGGGATGCAGCTTTTTATTGTGCGAAGCGGTGTTTTCTTGTGAGGACACATCTCTGGCCGCAGAACCTTTTGTCCAGGCCAAAAAAAAGCCGCTGATAGCAGCGGCTTTGAAAGACGGCCACGCAGGCGAACACGTCGCCAGCGCAGCAGTCGAGGGAATAGGAGAGAGGCAGAGGCAGCGTATCAGCTGTCTTTGTCGGCACTCGCAGAACCTTTGGACGCGGTCTGCTCCAGGTTTTTGGCGTGGTCCTGCTGCTGGGCGAGGGCTTCGCGGCCTTGCTGCGCGGCAGCGGCGCGGGCGGCGTACTGCGCCACGAAAGCAGGGGACTCCTCGGCCATGGCCAGGGGCGAGAGCAATACGGACGACAGGACGAAAATACTGGCAATACCCATACTGTTGGACATTTGAAGCTACCTTCTTGCATAGCAAGCTATCTATTTGGTGTGGGTACGATAGTCCTCGGTGGGGGGTTGAAACAGAGGGGATTGGGCAATGCACTGTTGCATTCCGGGCAACAGTCGAGCGCAGCGTTTGGCCCATCGCGGGTCAAGCCCGCTCCCACAGGGTGTTCGCTGGCCCTTGTGGGAGCGGGCTTGACCCGCGATGGGGGCTTCAGGCCGGCAACAGAATCCCGAAGGTATTGGCCCCCGCCTGGCTGCGGGCAAACACGCTGCCGCCATGCATCAGCGCAATCGCCTTGACGATCGCCAGCCCCAGCCCATGGTTGCCCACGGCGCTGTTGCTGCGCGCGGCATCCACCCGGTAGAAGCGCTCGAACAGGCGAGGCAGGTGCACGGCCTCGATGGCCGGGCCCGGGTTGCTCACGGCAATGCATACCTGCTCGCCCTGACGCTCGATATGCACCTGGATCACCTGCTGGCGGGCCGTGTGCTGCACCGCATTGTTGAGCAGGTTGATCAGCGCCCGGCGCAACTGCGCCTTCTCGATGCGCGCCCGTGCATCGCCGCTGACCTGCACCCGTACCTGGGCGTCCTCGAGGATGTAGTCCAGGTAGTCCAGGGTGGTCGCCACTTCCTCGGCCAGCGAGCTGCTGGTCAGCGCGGTGGCCTTGTTGCCCTGGTCGGCACTGGCCAGGAACAGCATGTCGTTGACGATGCTGCGCAGCCGCTCCAGTTCCTCCAGGTTCGATTGCAGTACCTCGAAGTAATGTTCGGCGCTGCGACCGCGGGTCAGCGCCACCTGGGTCTGGCCGATCAGGTTGGTCAGGGGCGAGCGCAGCTCATGGGCCACGTCGGCATTGAACCCCTCCAGGCGTGAATAGGCCTGCTCGACCCGCTCCAGGGTGGCATTGAAGGTGCCGGCGAACTGTTGCAGCTCTGGCGGCAGGTCGGCCGCATACAGGCGTGCGCTCAGGTGCGGTGGCGCCAGTTGCTGGGCCTCGGCCGACAGCGCCCGCAGCGGGCGCAGGCCGATGCGCGCGGCCCAGTAGCCCAGGGCCGAGGCCAGCAGCACGCCGATCACCGCCAGGCTGATCAATGCCCCCAGCAGGGTGTGCTGGGTGTGCCAGAAGGTTTCGGTATCGATGCCGAGCAGAAAGCGCAGGGCAGGGCGCCGGTCCAGCGCCGGCAGCTCGCTCACCAGCACCTTGTACGGGTACGGCCGGCCCTCCAGCTGCAGGTCGCGCATGCCCAGCGGGCCGGCGGCAAAGTCGCGTATCGCGGCGTCGGGCTGGCCGTACTCGTAGTGCGCGTCGCCACTCACCACCCAGAAGCGGATACGCCGGTCTTCCTCGCCCAGCAGGTTGAGCTTGTTGGTGATCTTGGCCCAGTGCTCCCGGGTGCCATAGCGGGTCAGCGCCGATTCCAGCACGCTGTAGCGGGCGTCCAGCTCGGCCTCCGGCAGCAGGTCGAGGCTGCGGTCGACCTGTTTGTACAGGGCACCGCCGATCAGCAGGAACACGCCCAGCGCCACCAGGCTGAACAGCAGGCTCAGGCGCAGGGCGATGGAGTTAGTGCGCACGGCTTTCCAGTACATAGCCCATGCCTCGGATGGTGTGCAGCAGCTTGGTCTCGAACGGGCCGTCGAGCTTGGCGCGCAGGCGCTTGATGGCGACCTCCACCACGTTGGCGTCGCTGTCGAAGTTGATGTCCCACACCAGCTCGGCAATCGCGGTCTTGGACAGGATCTCGCCCTGGCGGCGCGCCAGCACGCTGAGCAGCGAGAACTCCTTGGCGGTCAGTTCCAGGCGCTGGCCGGCGCGGCTGGCCTTGCGGCTGATCAGGTCCACCCACAGGTCCGCGACCTGGATCTGCACCGGCTCGTGCCCGCCGCTGCGGCGGGTCAGCGCCTGCAGGCGCGCCACCAGTTCGAGGAACGAGAACGGCTTGCCCAGGTAGTCGTCGGCGCCTTCGCGCAGGCCGCGGATGCGGTCTTCGACGCGCTCGCGGGCGGTGAGCATGATCACCGGGGTCTGCTTGCGTGCACGCAGGGCGCGCAGTACGCCGTAGCCATCCAGGCCCGGCAGCATCACGTCGAGCACGATCACCGAGTAGTCGCCCTCGAGGGCCAGGTGCAGGCCCTCGATGCCGTCCGGGGCGAGGTCCACGGTAAAGCCTTGTTCGGTGAGGCCGCGATGCAGGTAGTCGGCGGTCTTCTGTTCGTCTTCGATAATCAGCACGCGCATGGTCGGCTCTCAGTTCTCGATCGGCCGGGCCGCCGGCAGGTCGTTGCGGCGGCGGTGGAACAGGCGCTCCAGGGCCAAGTATATGACCGGCGTGGTGAACAGTGTCAGCGCCTGGCTGACCAGCAGCCCGCCCACCACCGCGATGCCCAGCGGCTGGCGCAGCTCGGCCCCGGCCCCGGCGCCGAGCATCAGTGGCACCGCGCCCAGCAGGGCGGCCAGGGTGGTCATGATGATCGGACGAAAGCGCGTCAGGCACGCCTCGTGGATCGCCGCCTCTGGCGCAAGCCCGCGCTGGCGCTGGGCCTCCAGGGCAAAGTCGATGAGCAGGATGCCGTTCTTCTTGACGATGCCGATCAGCAGCACCACGCCGATCAGGCCCATGATGGTGAAGTCCTGGCCCATCAGCCACAGCAGCGCCAGTGCGCCAAGGCCCGCCGAAGGCAGGGTGGAGATGATGGTCAGCGGGTGCACGAAGCTCTCGTAGAGCACCCCCAGAATGATGTACACCGCCACCAGCGCGGCCAGGATCAACCACGGCTGGCTCGACAGCGAACTCTGGAAGGCCTGGGCCGCGCCCTGGAAGGTGCCGATGATCGAGGCCGGCATGCCCAGCTCGCGCTGGGTGCGTTCGAGGATGCTCACCGCATCGCCCAGGGCTACCCCCGGTGCCAGGTTGAACGACAGGTTGGCGGCCGGGAACAGCCCGTCGTGGCTGATCGACAGCGGCCCGGTGCTGGGCGCCGCGACCTTGGCCAGCGCCGCCAGCGGCACCATCTCGCCACTGAGGGGCGAGCGCAGGTAGAAGTAGGCCAGGCTCTCGGCCTTGCCACGCTGGCGTGCATCGATTTCCAGGATCACCTTGTACTGGTTGGTCTCGGTCTGGAACTCGCTGATCTGACGCTGGCCGAAGGCGTCGTACAGCGCCTGGTCGACGTCGGCGGTGGTCAGGCCGAAACGCGCGGCGGCCTGGCGGTCGATGTCGATGCGGGTCACGCTGGCGCCCAGTTGCAGGTCGTTGGACAGGTCGCGGAACGCCGGGTTGGCGTGCAGACGTTCGGTCAGGCGCTGGGTCCACAGGTTGAGTGCCGGGCCGTCGTTGCTCTTGAGCACGTACTGGTACTGGCTGCGGCTGGGCCCGGAGCTGAGGTTGATGTCCTGCCCGGCCCGCAGGTACAGCACCAGGCCCGGCACCTGGGCGGCCTTGGGGCGCAGCCGGTCGATGAACTCGCTGGCCGACACATCGCGCTGGGCAGGGTCCTTGAGGGCGATCCAGAAGCGCCCGTTGGCGATGGTCTGGTTGCTGCCGGTAACCCCCACCGAGTGCGAGAACGCGCGTACCGCAGGGTCGGCCTCGATGATCTTCGCCAGCGCCTGGTGCTTGCGCACCATGTCCGGGTACGACACGTCGGCCGCGGCCTCGGTGGTGCCGAGGATGAAGCCGGTGTCCTGCACCGGAAAGAAGCCCTTGGGAATGGCCACGTAGCCGCCGATGGCCAGGGCCAGGGTCACGAAGAACAGCCCGAGCATCAGCCGCTGGTGCGCCAGGGCCCTGACCAGCAGACGATCGTAACCGGCCACCAGGCGCTCGCCGAAGGTCGGTGCGGCGTGCTCGGGGTGTTGCGGGCGGCGCATGAACAGCGCGCACAGGGTCGGCGCCAGGGTCAGCGAGACCACCACCGAAATCAGGATGGTGGAGGTGGCGGTGAGGGCGAACTCCTTGAACAGCCGCCCCACCACGCCCCCCATGAACAGCAGCGGAATGAACGCGGCCACCAGCGAGAAGCTGATCGAGACAACGGTGAAGCCGATCTCGCCGGCGCCCTTGAGGGCAGCCGTGCGGCTGTCGTCGCCGGCCTCCAGGTGCCGGTGGATGTTTTCCACCACCACGATGGCATCGTCCACCACAAACCCCACGGCGATGACGATGGCCACCAGGGTCAGGTTGTTCAGGCTGAAGCCGAACAGGTACATCAGCGCGAAGCTGGCCACCAGCGATACCCCCAGCACGCTGGAGACGATCAGCGTGGCCGACCACTGGCGCAGGAACAGCGCCATGACCGCGATCACCAGCAGCACGGCGATCAGCAGGGTGATCTCCACCTCGTGCAGCGAGGCGCGGATGGTCTGGGTGCGGTCGCTGAGCACCGACACCTGCACCGATGCCGGGAGCATTTCCTCCAGGTGCGGCAGCGCCTGCATGACCCGGTCCACGGTGTCGACGATGTTGGCCCCGGGCTGGCGGAACACCACCAGGTTGAGGCCTTCCTGGTCGCCGGACCAGGCTTTGACATAGGCGTTTTCGGCGCCGTTGATGACCGTGGCCACGTCCTTGAGGTGTACCGGGGCGCCGTCGCGGTAGGCGACGATGAGCTGGGCGTATTCATCGGGGTGGAACAGCTGGTCGTTGGTGGCCAGGGTCGACACGCTGCTGTCGCCGTACAGCGCGCCCTTGGCCAGATTGAGGCTGGTCTGCTGGATGGCCTGGCGCAGGTCGGCCAGGGTCAGGCCGATGGCGGCGAGTTTTTCCGGCTGGGCCTGCACGCGAATCGCCGGGCGCTGCTGGCCGGTGATGTTGACCAGCCCGACCCCGTCGATCTGGCTCAGCTGGCGTGCCAGCAGGGTTTCGGCGTAGTCGCTCAGTTCGTTGGCCGGCATCTGCGCGGAGCTGACGGTCATGATCAGCACCGGGCTGTCGGCCGGGTTGACCTTGCGCCAGGTGGGCAGGCTCGGCATGTCCTGGGGCAGGCGCGAGGAGGCGGTGTTGATCGCGGCCTGGACTTCCTGGGCGGCGGTGTCGATGTTCTTGTCGAGGGTGAACTGCAGGATCAGGCTGGTGGAGCCCAGTGCGCTGCTGGAGGTCATCTGGGTCATGCCGGGGATGGCGCTGAACTGCACCTCCAGCGGTGTGGCCACCGACGAGGCCATGGTCTCGGGGCTGGCGCCGGGCAGCTGCGCGCTGACCTGAATGGTGGGGAAGTCCGCTTCGGGCAGCGGTGCCACCGGCAACTGCGGGAACGCCACCACGCCCAGCAGCACCAGGGCGAAGGTCAGCAGCAGGGTGGCCACCGGGCGGTCGATGCACCACGCACTGATCGAGCTGCGCCCGCTCATGGCTGCACACCGCTGCCGGCAACATCGTCGCCGACGGGCGCGGCGGGCGGGGCTGCCAGCACCTCGACCCGGGCGCCGGGCCTGAGCCGCGACTGCCCGTCGGCCACCAGCGTGTCGTTGACCGCTACGCCGCTGATCACGTTGAGGTTGCTGTCCTGGTACAGCACCTTGACCGGCACCACCGCGACCTTGTCGCCCTCGACGCGGTACACGAAGTGCTGGTCGATGCCCCGCTGCACCACGCCGGGGGGCACCACCAGCGCATCGCGCTGGATGCTGGTCTGGATCTTCAGGCTCACCAGTTGCCCCGGCCACAGGCGGGCCTGGGCATTGTCGAACGCGGCCTTGGCGCGCAGGGTGCCGGTGTTGGCGGCGATCTGGTTGTCGATCAGGCTCAGGTGCCCTTCACCCAGCAGCAGGCCGCCGCTGTCGCCGTTGCCTTCGAGGTAGGCACGGATCGGCGCCGGGGGTTCGGCGGCCACCAGCCCCTGCAGGGTCGGCAGCCATTGCTGCGGCACGGCGAACTCCACCGCAATGGGGTCGATCTGGGTCACGCTGAACAGGCCCTGGGCGTCGCTGGTGCGCACCAGATTGCCTTCGTCGATGTTGCGAATGCCCACCCGTCCGGTGACCGGCGAGCGGATCTGGGTGTACGACAACTGCACCTTGGCCGCGGCGATCGCTGCCTGGTTGCCGAGGATGCTTGCCTTGAGCTGGTTGACCAGCGCCTGCTGCTGGTCGAGGGTCTGGCGCGAGATGCCGTTGTCTTCGCTGAGCAGGCGGTAGCGCCTGAGGTCGACCTCGGCCACCTGCTGCTGGGCCTGGCTCTGGCCCAGTTGCGCCTGGGCCTGCTCGAGGCTGGCGCGGATGCTGCGGTCATCCAGGGTGGCCAGCAGGTCACCGGCCTGCACCGACTGGCCCTCCTTGACCAGGATCCGGGTCAGCACGCCCTCCACCTGGGGGCGGATCTGCACGCTGTGCAGCGACTGCACCGCGCCGATGGCGCTGAGGTAGTGCGGCACATCCTGCTGCTGCACCTGGATCACACTGACCGGGGTGGCCACGGGCATGGCCGGTTGGCTGGCCGTGTGGCGACCGAAAGTCAGGTACAGCGCCAGGCCCAGCAGCAACGCTATCAGGCCGAAAAAAAACACTCGAGAGCTGGAAATTCGCATGCGTGCACGGCGCCAGGGCAGAAAAAGGAGGGCTGTCAGTAGGTTATAGCTGCTACTGGGGGTCAGCAGTGTGACGCCCACCTGTCAGCGCTGTCAGCTGGCAGATGGCCAAGTGCCAATAGTCTGCGCTGGATCAAGGTTTTACTAAATGTTGCCCCGTAGAGTCTCTCGCCCTGCCGCCCCTCCACCTATAAAAACGCGAGCGCTTTCGATGAAGAGCAATCTGCCTGTGACCGGCCGCAATGTAGATTACCCCGGTGACGCGAATATCCTTTCCACCACCGATCTGACCAGCGCCATTACCTATGCCAACGAGGATTTTCTCAAGGTCAGCGGGTTCGAGCGCGACGAGCTGATTGGCCAGTTGCACCATGTGGTACGCCATCCCGACATGCCTTCCCAGGCCTTTGCGCAGATGTGGCAGACCCTCAAGGCCGGCCGCTCGTGGATGGGGCTGGTGAAGAACCGCTGCAAGAATGGCGACCATTACTGGGTCAGCGCATTCGTGTCGCCGGTCACCAGCCAGGGCCAGACGGTGGAGTACCAGTCGGTGCGCACCAAGCCCACCCCGGCGCAGGTGGAGGCCGCCGAACGCTGCTATGCACGCTTGCGCCAGCAGCGCCCGTTGCCCTGGTGGCAACGCCTGCCGCGCCCTGGCCTGGCGTTGCAGCTGGGGCTGGGCACAGGCCTGGTGCTGGCAGTGGTGCTGGGCACCAGCCGCCTGCTGTTGCCGGCGCTGCCGTGGCAGTGGCTGCTGGAGCTGGTGGCCGCCGGTGGGCTCAGTGCGCTGCTGGTGTCGGTGCTGCTGCGCCCGCTGGAACAACTACGGGTGCGGGCGCAGTCGATTGCCGACAACCCGTTGAGCCAGCAGCTGTATACCGGCAAGGCGGGCGCCGTGGGGCAGATCGAGTTCGCCCTGCTGATGCTCGAGGCGCAGATCGGGGCGGTGGTGGGGCGCATTGGCGACACCTCGCAGCGCCTGGCCGGCCACACCGCAGAGCTGGCCCAGCACCTGCAGCACAGCCACACCACCACCCTGGGCCAGCAGGGCGAGGCCGATCAGGTGGCGGCGGCAATCAACCAGATGACCACCAGCGTGGCCGAGGTGGCCAGCAATGCCCAGCAGGCTTCGGAGGCCGCCGAGCATGCCGAAGATGCCACCCAGAATGGTCATCAGCTGGTGGACCGCAGCCGCAGCAGCATCCTCGAACTGGCCAGCGCACTGAGCGCTGCCACCGAGGTTATCCACACCCTGGAAGGCCACAGCATGGAAATTTCCGGGGTGCTGTCGGTTATCCACAGCATCGCCGAGCAGACCAACCTGCTGGCACTGAACGCGGCCATCGAGGCGGCGCGGGCGGGGGATCAGGGGCGTGGCTTTGCGGTGGTCGCCGATGAGGTGCGCGGCCTGGCCAAGCGCACGGCCGAGTCCACCGGCGAAATCCAGCGCATGATCAGCGCCTTGCAGCGCGGCACCCGCGATGCGGTGCAGGCCATGCACGAGAGCCGCGAGCATGCCGGGCAGAGCGTCGAGCAGGCGCAGCAGGCGGCGGTGGCGCTGGACGGCATCAGCCAGCAGGTCAACCAGATCAGCGAGATGAGCCTGCAGATTGCTGCGGCGGTGGAGCAGCAGAGCCTGGTCAGCGAAGACATCAACCGCAACATCATCAGCATTCGCCAGGCCAGCGAAGAGAGCGTGGTGGCCGGTCAGCACGGGCATGCCAACGCCAGCGACGTGGCCGGCCTGGCCGAAGACCTGCGGCGCCTGGCCGAGGAGTTCTGGCAGCGCCGCTAGGCGCCGCTCAGAAACCGATGAAGCTGTAGTGGCCAGCCGATGTGCTGCACACCCGGGCGCCGGCCTGATGCAGTTGCTCGACCAGTGCCGGGTTTTCCACGTGCAGGGTCCAGGGCGCCAGCGCGGCGTTGCCCGGGGCATGCAGGGCGGCGTGCAGCGCCCCGGTGTCGGGCAGGTAGGCGGTGAAGCCGTTGCCCTTGAGCGCGCTGGTGGTGATGCCCAGTTGCTGGCAGATCTGCACCTTGGCGTGGATATCGTCGCGGTCGGCCTGGCGCGAGCGCTCGATCAGCTCGGCCAGTTGGCGGTCCATCAACTGGCTGCCGTGGATCAGTACCGGGCCGCGTTGCCAGGCTTCGGTCGGGCAGTCCTTGGCGTCGGGGCGCAACGGGATGTGCGGGTTGATTTCCATCGGGTAGATGCGGCACACCAGCGGCCGGCGCTCATAGATGCGGCACAGGTTGTCGGCATCCAGATTGCGGCAGGCGCCGGGGTTGAACGCGGCGAAGGTGATGGCCACGTGTGCCTGGGTACTGCCGCAGGGCACGGCGCAGGCACGGCGGGTGGCGTGCTCGCGCTGGGCGTCGGGCAGGCCCAGGCCGTTGGCCAGAAAGGCTTCCACCAGCACGATGAGCTGGCCGCCATCTGCCACCCAGTGGCGCGCTTCGTCGAGGGTCAGGGGAACGTGGTGGCCATTGCAGCATTTGCCACAGCCGGTGCAGTCGAACTGGAGTGAGGTTGCAGCGCTGGTCACGGTTTGGCGGGGGTCCATTCGGTGATGAAGGCAGTCTTGCGCTGCTTGTCGAACAGGCACAGCTCGCTGCCTTTCTGGTTCTTCATGTGCTTTTGCGGGTAGTGGCCGCTGATCAGCAGGGCACTGTAGCCGACGCGGTCGTCGAACTCGGCCGGCTTGCTGGCGGGCCGGGCATCCTTGAACTGGCTGGCGGCGAGGCAGGCCCTGGTCAGGGCTTTTTCGTGGTTAGCCCAGGCTTGATCACTGGAGGCGTGGGCGCCCAGGCTGAACAGGGCCAGCAGAGTAAAGGTAAGGGTTTTCATGATGGGCGGCTCATGGGGGGCAGGCCGCTGATTATGCCAGAGCGTCGATTTTTGCAGGAGCGGGAGCGTTTCAGCGTTTGTCCGGTTTTTTCGCCGGCAAGGCCGGCTCCTACAAGGGTACGCGGTGCCTGTAGGAGCCGGCCTTGCCGGCGAAGGGGGCCGGCTCAGCGCTCGGCGAAAGCCACCGCCCGCGCTGCCACGATCAGGCAATCGGTGAGTTCCGGCGAGGAGAACTTGGTCAGCACCGCGTTCGCCCCTGCCAGCCGGGCTTTCTCGCTGTTCATCGCACTGTCCAGCGAGGTGTGCAGCAGTACATAGAGGTGCTGGAAGTCAGGCGTTTCGCGCAGCGTGCGGGTGAAGGCGTAGCCGTCCATCTCGGACATCTCGATGTCCGAGACCACCACGTTGATCTCCCGGTCGGTACCCTGCAGCTCCAGCAGGGTGTCGATGGCATCCTTGGCGCTCTTGGCGGTGTGGCATTCCAGCCCCAGGCCGCGCAGGGTCAGCACCGACTGGTGGAGTGCCACATGGCTGTCATCGACCACCAGTATGTTGGTGGCCTGCAGAACGGCGGCGTCTTCGGGGTTCAGCTCGCTGCTGCTCACTTCACGCGGCGGCGGCGCAATGCCGTGAATGACCTTTTCGATGTCCAGCACCTGCACCAGGGTGCCGTCCACCTGGGTTACCCCGGTGATGAATGCCTTGCTGCTCGACCCGTAGGGCGGCGGCTTGATGTCGGTACTCAGGCAATGCACGATGCGGCTTACCGCCTGCACGTGCAGGCCCTGCTTGGAGCGGCTGATGTCGGTGACGATCAGGCAGCCGCCGTTGGGGTCTTCCAGCGGGCGCTCGCCGATGGCGCGCGACAGGTCGATGACCGACAGCGAGTTGCCCCGCAGGGTGGCCACGCCTTTGACGTGCGGGTGCGATTCCGGGAGCTTGGTCAGGGGCGGGCAAGGGATGATCTCGCTGACCTTGAGCAGGTTGATTGCCATCAGCTTGCCGCTGCGCAGGGTGAACAGCAGCAGCGACAGCGAGTCGGCGCGGGCATTTTGCGAGGCCATAGGCACCTTCAGGGCAAAGAGAATAAGGGATCTGCCGGGTTATCGACCCGAGCACGCCAGGCTTTAATCCGCCACTGCACTTCAGCGTAGCCCCAGTCGGCGGGCCAGGCGGCTGAGGTTGGCGCGGTCCAGGCCCAGCTCGCGCGCGGCACTGGCCCAGTTGTGCTGGTGGCGCTCCAGGCAGGCCTCGATCAGCTGGCGCTGGTACAGGTCCAGGGCCTGGCGCAGGTCGGTGCCGGGCGGCGGTGGCAGTGGCGCCGCCACGCTGGGCGCTGCCCCCGGGCCGGCGCCGGGCAGGTCGAAGTCGCGGGCCTCCAGGGTCAGGATCTTCGGCCGCTCGGGGTGCTGGCCCAGCGCCTTGAGCGACGAGCGGCCGATCAGGTGCTCCAGTTCGCGCACATTGCCCGGCCAGTCGTACGCCAGCAGCGCGGCCTGGGCATCGCTGCTCAGGCGCAGGCTGTTCAGGCCCATGCGCGAGCGGTTCTGCTCCAGGAAGTAGCCGCTGAGCAGCAGCACGTCGCGCCCGCGCTCGCGCAGCGCCGGCACCCGCAGCGGGTACACGCTCAGGCGGTGGTAGAAGTCGGCGCGGTAGCGCCCGGCACGCACTTCCTCGGCCAGGTCGCGGTTGGTGGCGGCAATCAGGCGTACATCCACCTGGTGCTCCTGGTCCGAGCCCAGGCGCTGCAGCTGTCCGCTTTGCAGCACGCGCAGCAACTTGGCCTGCACGGCCAGCGACAGTTCGCCCACTTCGTCGAGAAACAGTGTGCCGCCGTTGGCCAGCTCGAACTTGCCGCGTCGCTCGCCCACCGCGCCGGTGAAGGCGCCGCGCACATGGCCGAACAGCTCGCTCTCGACCAGGGTGTCGGGCAAGGCGGCGCAGTTGAGGCTGATCATCGGCTTGTCGGCACGCGCCGACTGCTGGTGGATGGCCTGGGCCACCAGCTCCTTGCCGACTCCGGTTTCACCGGTGACCAGTACGGTCAGGTCGCTGCCGGCGACCAGGCGGATCTCTTCGAGCAGGTGCTTGTGGGCCTTGCTCTGGCCGATCAGTTCCTGGTGCTGCTGGCCGCTGGCCTGGCGGTAGATCTCGGCGCGCTGGTGTTCGTCTTCGGCGCGCAGGGCCAGGCGTTCGATACGTTGCGCCACGTTGACCGTGGCGGCGGCCAGGCTGGCGAAGGCCTGCAGGGCGTCCAGCTCGACCTGCTGGAAGCGCTCCGGGGCCAGCGCATCGAGGGTGATCAGGCCCCAGGGCCGTTCGTCGACGAACAGCGGGCAGCCCATGCAGTCGTGTACCTCCAGGTGCTGGTGCAGGCCCTCGACCAGGCCGTCGTAGGGGTCGGGCAGTTGGCTGTCGCTGGCAAAGCGGGTCGGCTCGCTGCGGCTGAGCAGGGCGGCGAAGCGCGGGTGTTCGCTGACCTTGAAGCGCCGGCCCAGGGTGTCGGGGCTCAGGCCGTCCACCGCCAGGGGGACCAGCCATTCGCCATCCAGGCGCAGCAGCGCGGCGGCGTCGCATGGCAACAGGGCGCGCATGGCTTCGAGCAGGCGACGGTAGCGTTCGCGTTCGGGCAGCTCGCGAGACAGGTCGCTGACCAGGGGCAGCAGTGCGGTAAGCAGGGATTTTGCGGTCATGATGACTCCTTCGAGTCTTTATGACTCTAGCAGGGCTGTGGTCAATTTGACTCAAAAATATTCAAGCTATTGATTTATATGGATTTAATAGTTGGCACGAAAGCTGAAACAACCCGGGCAGATTATCCAGAAGCCATAAGGCCCGGGAGTTACCCATGCTCAATGCCCAAGATCGTGCCATCGTCAAAGCCACCGTTCCGCTGCTGGAAAGCGGCGGCGAGGCGCTGACCACGCATTTCTACAAACTGATGCTCAGCGAATACCCCGAGGTGCGTCCGTTGTTCAACCAGGCCAACCAGGCCAGCGGCGACCAGCCGCGGGCGCTGGCCAATGGCGTACTGATGTATGCACGCCATATCGACCAGCTCGAGCAACTGGGCGGCCTGGTGAACCAGATCATCAACAAGCACGTGGCGCTGCAGATCCTGCCCGAGCACTACCCCATCGTCGGCGCCTGCCTGTTGCGTGCCATCGAAGAGGTGCTCGGCAAGGAGGTCGCCACCCCCGAGGTCATCGCGGCCTGGGGCGCGGCCTACCAGCAACTGGCCGATATCCTGATCGGCGCCGAAGAGGGCCTGTACCAGCAGAAGGCCCAGGCGCCGGGTGGCTGGCGCGGTGCGCGGGCGTTCCGGCTGGCGGCGCGGGTGCAGGAGAGCAGCGAGATCGTCTCGTTTCACTTCGCCCCGCTCGATGGCGGCCCGGTCCTCAAGGGCGAGCCCGGCCAGTACCTGGGCCTGAAGGTGCAGATCGATGGCCAGGAGCATCGGCGCAACTATTCATTGTCGGCGCTGGGTGACGGCCGCGAGTACCGCATCAGCGTCAAGCGCGAGGCGGGCGGCAAGGTGTCCAACTACCTGCATGAGCACCTGCAGGTGGGTGATACCCTGGAGCTGTTCCCGCCGGCGGGCGAGTTCACCCTGAGCGCCAGCGACAAGCCGCTGGTGCTGATCAGCGGCGGGGTAGGGATCACCCCGACACTGGCGATGCTCGACGCGGCCCTGGCCAGCGGTCGCCTGGTGCACTTCATTCATTGCGCGCGCAACGGTGCGGTGCATGCGTTTCGCGACTGGGTGGACGAACGCGCGGCGCGTCATCCGCAGCTCAAGCGCTTCTATTGCTACGCCGAGGATGATGGGGTGAGCCTGCCGGCCGACGCCGTGGGGCTGCTGAGCCAGGATCAACTGGCGCAGTGGCTGCCGGTCGAGCGTGACCTGGACGCGTACTTCCTGGGGCCCAAGGGCTTCATGGCGGCGATCAGGCGTCAGCTCAAGGCCCTGGGGGTGCCGGAGCAGCAGAGCCGCTACGAGTTCTTCGGGCCGGCGGCGGCACTCGAGTAAGGGCCGGGGCCTGTTCGCCGGCAATGCCGGCGCCTGCAGCTGCGCGTATGTGCTGCAGGCGCCGGCTAAGCTGCCGACCTTAATCTTCTTTTAATCGGTTTAACCTTCACTCCCTGTGGTCATGGTCGGCGTGTAGAATTGCGCCCAGGCTTGAGCCACCTATCTAGTGAAGGGAACGGGAATGAACGATCTAACGCAGCGCCTGAATCGGGAACGGCGCTTTCTGGTACTGCTGGGCGCCATCTGCCTGGCGCTGATCGGCGGTGCCCTGTACATGCAGATCGTGCTGGGCGAGGCACCGTGTCCACTGTGCATCCTGCAGCGCTATGCGTTGCTGTTCATCGCCCTGTTCGCCTTCATCGGTGCGGCCATGCCCGGGCGGCGCAGCCTCACGCTGTTCGAGGCCCTGGTGGTGCTGAGCGCCATCGGCGGCATTGCTGCAGCGGGCAACCACGCCTACATTCTGGCCAACCCGGCCGTCAGCTGCGGCATCGACACACTGCAGCCGATCGTCGACGGCCTGCCGCTGGCCTCGGTGCTGCCGCTGGTGTTCCAGGTGGATGGTTTCTGCTCGACGCCGTACCCGCCGGTGCTGGGGCTGTCGCTGGCGCAATGGGCGCTGCTGGCCTTCGTGCTGACCGCCGTGCTGGTGCCGCTGGGCATCTACCGCAACCGTCGCCAGCGTTAGACAAAAGTCCCGTGTCGAGGCAAGTGCGCAGGGCTTGAGAATTTTCCGAAGAAGTCGCCTCCAGGTTGACCTGGATCAAGTCCCGACCCTTGCGGTACGGGCATTTCAGGGCTACAGCCAGGGGTGCGACAAACTGTCGCGAAACTGATTTTTGCTGCGCTATTGTTACGTTTTCTGTAAAGGACTGTTGCTCAATAAGTCATAGTCATGGCCATGTTACGTCACTACAATCGCCCCCAATTTCCGTTCGGCACCGCTTGCGAGTTGCAGGATTAAAGGAGCTCCGGCCCCTTTCGTGACTCTGACGAGCATCGCCTGCGGCGATGCCGGGCTGACCCCCCTCCCGTGATTTTCCGCACCAAATGGAATTGGTCTGTAAACAGGCCTGATTGCCTACGAAGTCAAAACAATAAGCACCGTTGCACACCGGTTCTGCCGAGCAGCCGCAGCTGAATTCCGGCGTGACCGTATTCGATCCCATAAATGCTGACGCTTGGCAGGACGAAGTGTTGGCGACCAAAACACAAATTGCATTGAAGCAAGCTGCTCTAGAGGTCGTGAGATGAGTAAAAAGCGTTACCCCAGACTGTTTGGCATTCTGCCCTTTTTAGGCATGCTTTTACTCAGTGGGTGCAACTGGACCCTGCTCGACCCGAAGGGCCAGGTCGGCATTGAGCAAAGGAACCTGATCCTGATCGCTACCGGCCTGATGTTGCTGGTGGTGATTCCTGTCATTTTCATGACGATCGCGTTCGCGTGGAAGTATCGCGCCTCCAACAAGGCTGCCACCTACACCCCTGACTGGTCGCACTCGACCAAGATCGAAGTGGCCGTATGGTCCATCCCGGTGCTGATCATCATCGCCCTGGGTTATGTCACCTACCTCTCCACCCATAAGCTGGACCCGTACCGTCCACTGGATTCCGACGTGAAGCCGGTGCAGATCGACGTGGTCGCGCTGGACTGGAAATGGCTGTTCATCTACCCGGAACAGGGCATTGCCACGGTCAACAAGATCGTCTTCCCGGCCAACACCCCGGTCAATTTCCGCGTGACCTCCGACGCCGTGATGAACTCGTTCTTCATCCCGGGCCTGGGCGGCCAGATCTACGCGATGGCGGGCATGACCACCAAGCTGCACCTGATTGCCAACCAGAACGCCGAGTTCGACGGGATCTCCGCCAACTACAGCGGTGCCGGCTTCACCGGCATGAAGTTCAAGGCGATCGCCACGTCCCAGGAAGATTTCGAGGCGTGGGTCAACGAGGTCAAGCAGTCGCCGCAACAACTGGACAAGGCCACCTACGAGGCTCTGGCCAAACCTAGCGAAAACAACCCGGTTGCGCTCTACAGCGTGGCCCCGGAAAACATGTTCCAGTCCATCGTCGACAAGTACGAGGGCATGAACCGTGGCAAGCCGGTGGTGCACGAGAAGAAAGAGCACAAAGAAGCGGCCGAAGCGATGGACGTGAGTATGCATTCAGCTGCTGGGGCAGAGGAGTAAAAGATGTTCGGTAAACTTAGTCTGGACGCGATCCCGTATCACGAGCCGATAGTCATGGTGACCCTCGCCATGATCGCGCTCGGCGGTCTCGCGTTGGTTGCTGCAATCACCTATTTCCGCAAGTGGACCTACTTGTGGACCGAGTGGCTGACGTCGGTCGACCACAAGAAGATCGGGGTGATGTACATCATCGTCGCGATGGTCATGCTGCTGCGCGGCTTTGCCGACGCCATCATGATGCGTACCCAGCTGGCCATGGCCACTGGCGGCGCCGAGGGCTATCTGCCTCCTGAACACTATGACCAGATCTTCACCGCTCACGGTGTGATCATGATCATCTTCATGGCGATGCCATTCTTCACCGGCCTGATGAACCTGGCCCTGCCTCTGCAGATCGGTGCACGTGACGTTGCCTTCCCGTTCCTCAACTCCCTGAGCTTCTGGCTGCTGGTGTCCGGCGTTGCGCTGGTCAACATCTCCCTGGGCGTGGGCGAGTTCGCCAAGACCGGCTGGGTGGCCTATCCACCGCTGGCGGGTATCCAGTACAGCCCTGGGGTCGGTGTCGACTACTACATCTGGGCGCTACAGATATCCGGATTGGGGACAACGCTGACCGGTGTCAACTTCCTGGCCACCGTGCTGAAAATGCGCGCCCCTGGCATGAAGCTGATGGACATGCCGATCTTCACCTGGACCTGCACCTGGGCCAACATCCTGATCGTGGCTTCGTTCCCGATCCTGACCGCGACCCTGGCACTGCTGACCGTTGACCGTTATCTGGACTTCCACATTTTCACCAACGAGCTTGGTGGGAACCCGATGATGTACGTCAACCTGTTCTGGGCATGGGGTCACCCTGAGGTGTACATCCTGATCCTGCCGGCGTTCGGCGTGTTCTCGGAAGTCATCTCGACCTTTACCGGCAAGCGCCTGTTCGGCCACAAGTCGATGATCTACGCCTCGGGTGCGATCTCGGTTCTGGGCTTCGGCGTATGGCTGCACCACTTCTTCACCATGGGTTCGGGCGCCAGCGTCAACACCTTCTTCGGTCTGGCGACCATGCTCATTTCGATCCCGACCGGGGTCAAGCTGTTCAACTGGCTGTTCACGATCTACCAGGGCCGTCTGCGCTTCACCGCGCCAGTGCTGTGGACCCTGGGCTTCATGGTGACCTTCTCGATCGGCGGCATGACCGGCGTACTGCTGGCCGTACCTGGTGCTGACTTCGTGCTGCACAACAGCCTGTTCGTGATCGCTCACTTCCACAACGTGATCATCGGTGGTGCGGTGTTCGGCTACATTGCCGGCTTCGCCTTCTGGTTCCCGAAAGCCTTCGGTTTCACCCTGAACGAGAAGTGGGGCAAGGCTGCCTTCTGGTTCTGGATCTCCGGTTTCTACGTGGCCTTCATGCCGCTGTACGCACTGGGCTTCATGGGCATGACCCGTCGTCTGAACCACTCGGACAACCCTGCCTGGGAACCGTACCTGTACGTGGCCGTGGTCGGTGCCGTGCTGATCCTGTTCGGTATCGCCTGCCAGCTGATCCAGCTGTACGTGTCGATCCGCGATCGCAAGGACAACATGGACGTCACTGGCGACCCATGGAATGCGCACACCCTGGAATGGTCGACCTCGTCGCCACCGCCGTTCTACAACTTCGCCACCATGCCGGAAAAAGTCGGCCTGGACGCATGGACCGAAGCCAAGCGCGCCGGTATCGCCTACAAGGCTCCGGCCCAGTACGCACCGATCCACATGCCGAACAACACCGCTACCGGTCTGTACATGGGCGCGCTGTTGACCGTCTTCGGTTTCGCCACCATCTGGCACATCTGGTGGTTGGCCGCGGTCGGCCTGATCGGCACCATCGCTGTCTTCGTTGCTCACGCTGCGCGTGACGACCAGGGCTACATGGTTCCTGCCGAGGAAGTGGCACGTATCGAAGGTGAGCGTCTGAAGCACCTCGGTCTGGCTACCGGCTCGCCAGTCGGTGCGCCTGTCGAATCGTTTGAACGGGTTTAATCAATGTCCAGTCATGTAATCAATGCTGATGCTGCTCATGGTCACGACCATGGGCACGAAGAACACCACGACTCGGGCCAGATGACCGTATTCGGTTTCTGGCTGTACCTGATGACCGACTGCATCCTGTTTGCGTCGATCTTCGCAGCCTACGCGGTGCTGTCCGGCAACTTTGCCGGCGGCCCGTCGGGTCACGACATCTTCGAACTGCCGTATGTACTGGCTGAAACCGCGCTGCTGCTGTTCTCCAGTATCACCTTCGGCTTCGCCATGCTGCAGATGTACAAGGGCAACAAGAACGGTGTACTGGCCTGGCTGGCAGTCACCTTCCTGCTCGGCCTTGGCTTCATCGTCATGGAAGTCAACGAGTTCCACCTGCTGATCAGCGAAGGCTTCGGCCCGCAGCGCAGCGGCTTCCTGTCGGGCTTCTTCGCCCTGGTCGGCACCCACGGTCTGCACGTGACCGGTGGTCTGATCTGGATGGCCGTGATGATGTACCAGATCCAGAAGAAGGGCATCACCGGTTCGGCCAAGACCCGCATGGGTTGCCTGAGCCTGTTCTGGCACTTCCTGGACGTGGTCTGGATCTGCGTATTCACCGTTGTCTATCTGCTGGGGGTTCTGTAAATGGCTAACGCACATAACGAGCACGCCGAGGGCAGCCACGGCAGCGTGAAGTCGTACGCAATCGGCTTCGTACTGTCGGTGATCCTGACGCTGATCCCGTTCGGTCTGGTGATGTACCCGACCTTGCCCAAAGACATGACCGTACTGATCGTGGTGGCCTTCGCGGTCATCCAGATCGTCGTGCACCTGTACTACTTCCTGCACCTGGACCGTTCGCCAGAGCAGCGTGAGAACGTCAGCGCCTTCCTGTTCACCGGGTTGGTCATTGCACTGTTGGTCGGCCTGTCGCTGTGGATCATGTTCAGCATCCACACCAGCATGATGGCGAAGTGAGGTAAGACGGCATGTCCTTTAAGCACTTTATCCAAATCACCAAACCGGGGATCATTTTCGGTAACGTGCTTTCTGTGGCAGGCGGTTTCTTCCTTGCCGCGCAAGGGCATGTGGACTTCATGCTGTTCCTGGCCACGGTGATCGGCACTTCGCTGGTGGTGGCGTCCGGTTGCGTGTTCAACAACTGCATCGACCGTGACATCGACATCAAGATGGAGCGCACCAAGAACCGTGTGATGGTTCAAGGGCAGGTCTCGCTGAAGATCGCGCTGGCCTACGCCACCCTGCTCGGGGTGGCCGGGCTTGGCCTGCTGTACGTGCAGGCCAATGCCCTGGCAGCGTTGTTCGGCCTGATCGGGTTCATCATCTACGTGGGTTTCTACAGCCTGTACCTGAAGCGCAAATCGGTGCACGGCACCCTGGTAGGCAGCCTGTCCGGTGCCATGCCTCCGGTGATCGGCTACTGCGCCGTGAGCAACAGCTTCGACCTGGCTGCGTTGACCCTGCTGGTGATGTTCAGCCTGTGGCAGATGCCGCATTCCTATGCGATCGCGATCTTCCGCTTCAACGACTACCTGGCGGCCTCGATTCCGGTACTGCCGGTCAAGCGTGGCATCCTGGTGGCCAAGAAACACATCCTCTGGTACATCGTGGCGTTCCTGGCAGCGACCCTGATGCTGACCATCGGTGGTTATGCCGGCATGAGCTACATGGCCGTGGCCGCGGCGATGGGCATGTACTGGTTGTACATGGCCTGGACCGGCTACAAGGCTGTGGATGATCGCCTGTGGGCGCGCAAGCTGTTCGTGTTTTCCATCTTCACCATCACTGCGTTGAGCGTGATGATGTCGTTGGACACCAAGGTGCCGACCGAGCTGCTGCTGACCTACGCGCATTGATCTGATGTGTTGAAAGAGACCCCGGGCCGAAAGGTGCCGGGGTTTTTTTTGCCCTTCAGAAACGGCTTCGCTCTTGCTCTTGCTCTTGCTCTTGCTCTTGCTCTTGCTCTTGCTTTTGCTTTTGATCTTTCCGTCCTTCAGGAGGCCGAATGGAGCCCGCGTGTAGTGGGGTGTAGGGCCATGGATGGCCCGGAAAGTGCCGACGGGCAGGGACGCCCGTGCGGCGCGGCCCCACGGAGTGTGGGTGGAGTGAGGGGACCCGTAGCGAAGCGTAGGGCCGGATGCTGGACGGAGCGGTTTTGCTTACTTTTTCCAAGAAAAAAGTAAGCCGCTGTAAGAGCGGAAGGGGCCCTAAGTGTCGATATCCATGCTGGATAAGCACATGATTGTCGATTTTCATGTTGTTGTGATTATCCGACATGGATAGCGCTGCGAGCGGCGCCTTCCGCTCTTACAGCGGGTCACTTTTGGCAAACGCCCCAAAAGTAACCAAAAGGGCTGGGCCCTGCATACGGCCCTACGCTACGCTCCGGGTCCCCTCGCTCCGCACCTGCTCCGGGGGCCGCGCCGCACGGGCGTCCCTGCCCGTCGGCACTTTCCGGGCCATCCATGGCCCTACACCCCACTACGCAGGCGCTCCACTCGGCCTCCTGAAGGGCCAGAAGATCAAAAGCAGATCAAAAGCCTGAGCGCCTCTGGATCGGTGTATGCCAACGGCCGGCAATCCCTCCCACCCGGGCACCACTCCCCGCTGAACACGCAACCCCCGGCATTGCTAGCGTGACGGCTCCCCACCCCAAGGAGCACACCGCCATGAGCATTCTGACCGTTTACTTCTGCGGCACCGGATCGCACCGTTTCGATGACCAGAACCCCAATTTCTGGAACGGCGAACTGGTCGCCACCCTTGCTTCCAACGACCAGAGCCGCGAGTTCGCCAACTGGATCGCCATCGACGGCCCGGGCAGCGGCAACCTGCAGGCCGATGACCTGTTCATCGAAAACAAGGAATACGGCCTCACCGGCACCCTGTTCGGCGCCGGCTGGGAGCAGAACGTGGCCCACGCCCTGCAGGTCATCAAGGGCTCCTGCACCTGGCAGCGCGAAAAACTCACCGAGCAGGACTACAACCGCCTGAAGTCAGCCGGCGTGCCGATCGAGGACGTGAAGAAGGAGGGTTCCTGGTTCTGGCGCCAGTACGACTATGGCGACCGCGGCGTGACCCCGCAGCAACTCCAGGAAGGCATCATCCGCATGCACCGCAAGGACGGCCTGATTCCTGATCAGGTCAATATCGTGGGCTGGAGCCGCGGCGGCATCAGTGCCCACATGCTCGCCAACGCCATGGCCGACGACCCGCAACTGGCCCACGTGCCGGTGAACATCTTTGCCATCGACCCCGTGCCCGGGATCAACAACCTGCAGCCACACCGCCTGCACCTGCGCACCAACGTGAAGGAGTACGTGGGTTTCTTTTCTCGCGACGAGCGCTCCAAGGGCTTCGCCTGCGTCATCCCGTCCACCCATCCCGATACCCGTGTCCACATCTTTCCGCTGCCAGGACGCCACGCCACGCTGGTGGGCAATGCCTCGGCCGATGGCGCCAGTGCCGGCAACGAGCTGCCCGACCCGGGCCTGATCGTGCGCCATTTTGCCGAAACCTGCCTGACCCGCTGGGGCGTGACGCTGCAAAAACGCCTTGAGCTGAGCGAAGGGCAGGTGGCCGACTACCTGGATGCCATGGACCGCGACGATGCCCGCTACAGGGCCATGCGCAAGCACTCCTACACGCTGCTGAGCGAGTCCGAAGGGGAGCATCGGCTGGTCCACCAGGGCGATATGCGCAAGGCTTTCAGCTTCGTGCGCGGGGCCCACATGGCGCCGGAGGAGGGCCTGGATGTGGGGAGCTGGCGCTCGCTGTCGTTCGAGCGTCTGTGCTGACACCCCGGCATCGGTCGCGGCCGCGCTGCGCGGCCCGCGATCGAATCCACTTTACAGGCATTGCCTGCAGGCACTATCTTCTGCCTCGGCCACCGCAGTGGCCAACGTCGCTCGGACGGTTCCGGGCGCTTACGTCCTCGAGGTAACCATGGCTGACCAAGGTTCGCCGCGCCGCTTTGCGCGCATAGATCGTCTCCCCCCCTACGTATTCAACATCACCGCCGAACTCAAGATGGCCGCGCGCCGTCGTGGCGAAGACATCATCGACCTGAGCATGGGCAACCCCGACGGGGCCACGCCGCCGCATATCGTCGAAAAGCTGGTACAGGTCGCCCAGCGCGAAGACACCCACGGCTACTCCACCTCGCGCGGTATCCCGCGCCTGCGCCGGGCCATCTCGCACTGGTACAAGGACCGCTACGACGTCGAGATCGACCCCGAGTCCGAAGCCATTGTCACCATCGGCTCCAAGGAGGGCCTGGCCCACCTGATGCTGGCCACCCTGGACCACGGCGATACCGTGCTGGTGCCCAACCCCAGCTACCCGATCCACATCTACGGCGCGGTGATCGCCGGGGCCCAGGTGCGTTCGGTGCCGCTGGTGCCCGGCGTGGACTTCTTCAACGAGCTGGAGCGGGCGATCCGCGAGTCGATCCCCAAGCCCAAGATGATGATCCTGGGGTTCCCCTCCAACCCCACCGCGCAGTGCGTGGAGCTGGACTTCTTCGAGCGTGTGGTGGCGCTGGCCAAGCAGTACGACGTGCTGGTGATCCACGACCTGGCCTATGCCGACATCGTCTACGACGGCTGGAGGGCCCCGTCGATCATGCAGGTGCCGGGTGCCAAGGACATCGCCGTGGAGTTCTTCACGCTGTCCAAGAGCTACAACATGGCCGGCTGGCGGATCGGCTTCATGGTCGGCAACCCGGAGCTGGTCAACGCCCTGGCGCGAATCAAGAGCTACCACGACTACGGCACCTTCACCCCGTTGCAGGTGGCGGCGATCGCGGCGCTCGAAGGCGACCAGCAGTGCGTGCGCGACATCGCCGAGCAGTACCGCCAGCGGCGCAACGTGCTGGTCAAGGGGCTGCACGAGACCGGCTGGATGGTCGAGAACCCCAAGGCCTCGATGTACGTGTGGGCCAAGATCCCCGAGCAGTACGCGCACCTGGGTTCGCTGGAGTTCGCCAAGAAGCTGCTGGCCGAAGCCAAGGTATGCGTGTCGCCGGGCATCGGCTTTGGCGACTATGGCGATGACCATGTGCGCTTTGCCCTGATCGAGAACCAGGACCGCATTCGCCAGGCGGTGCGCGGCATCCGCCAGATGTTCCGTGCCGATGGCATCGAGGCGCCGAAGGCGGCCAGGGCTTCACGCACGTCGTGATGCACCTCGCCGGCAAGGCCTGCTCCCGTAGGAGCCGGCCTTGCCGGCGAAGGGCGCGACACCGCCTTCCGTCGGCCGCCCATATTTCTTTCACTGCCCCCCTTTTCAACGCCACGCCGAAGCATAGAATGATCGTCGGGTTTCTCCCTCCAACGATACTTCTCCCCCCCTCCCAAATCATGTCCGAAAACAATCCTTGTTTGACTTGCGGTGCCTGCTGCGCGTATTTCCGTGTGTCCTTTTTCTGGGGTGAATGCACCTCGGCCGGGGGTGTCGTGCCTGATGAACTGGTGGTGCAGATCAACCCGACCCGGGTGGCGATGATCGGCACCGACGCCAAGCCGTGTCGCTGCATAGGGCTTGAAGGCGAGATCGGCAAGAGCGTCAGCTGTTCGCTCTATGCCCAGCGCTCCAGCCCCTGCCGCGAGTTCGATGCCGCCTGGGTCAATGGCCAGCCCAACGACGACTGCAACGCGGCGCGGGCCGCCCACGGCCTGCCCCCTCTGGAAGCCAACGAGCCGTTCTGGCCCGCCGAAGACCCGGAGGTGGCCTGACCGTTCGTCGGTTGGCTGACGCTGTAAGTTTGACGAGGCCCTGTATTCACGGGGCCCATTGCCAAAGTATTAACACCATTTGACGTAACGCCTTTGCGCAAGGGCTCCGGGAAAGCGGCTACATATTCCAGCACTGGAATCGTAGTCGCCAAGGTCAGGCATTTCGACGTTAGTGTGTGTAGTTTCCACGGCGTACCCGTCGCACGCATTCAAGGAACGAACTGCCTGATCCACGAAGGAGTCGCCCGTGGACAGACGTGCCGTCAAGCTTGCCCCCACCCGTGTTCGCCCCTTGTCGCTGGCCGTGAGCCTGGCCACCGCGGGAATCGCTTTCGGCCTGTTCAGTGCAACGGCCAGTGCCGCCTGTACCCCGCTGATCCCCGGTGCGGGCGCGACGGTCACCTGCACCCCGGGGTTGAACGGCAACGTCAGTTCCTCCGCCAACAACCTGACCCTTAACCTGAGCAATGGCTCGCAGATCAACGCGCCGTTGCTCGGCACGGCAGTCAACCTGAGCGGCAATAACGTCACCCTGAACAACTCGGGCACCATCGACCCCGCATTCCTCGGGATCCTGAGCGGGCTCAGCTCCGGGATCAAGGTCGGCAACTCGGCGGCCAGCACGGTCAGCATCACCAACTTCAGCGGTGGCGTGATCAAGGGCACCACCGGTGTGCTCAGTGCCAGCCTGCTCAACCTCAACGGCCTGGCCCTGAGCGTGCAGAACGGCAACGGTGGCGTTACCACGCTGGTCAACGACGGCACCATCGGTTCATCGAACATTGTCGGCGTCAGCGTGCTGGCCCCAGACGCCCCGGTGGTGGCGGTGTATGGCGGCGGCAGCGTGAACATGACCAACACCGGCACCATCATCGGTCGCGTGGCGTTCCAGGCATCGGGCACTGCCACCGGCAATACCTTCACCAACAGTGGCGCGATCAGTGGCGGCGTGTCGATGGGGGCGAACTCCACCAACCGCTTCAACGCAATCACCGGTTCCAGTGTCAGTAGCGGGGGAGGTGTAGGCGTCGACCTGGGCATCGCCGGCATCAACCTGCTGTATGCGCCTAGCGGCAAGGTCGACGGCGGTGCCGGCGGCAGCAACACCCTGGCCCTGCAGAACGCCATCGGCGGGGGCACCGGTACCGGCGGCACGGGCACGCTTTCGGCCAGCAACTACATCAACTTCAACAACCTGCTCGTGCAGAGCGGCACCTGGACACTCTCCGGCGCGTTGCTCGGGGTCACCAGCACCAGCCTCAACGGCGGCTCGCTGGTGTTCGACGACGCCTCGACCTTCGGCACCGGCACCATCGCGGCCAACGGTGGCGCGCTGGGTGCGGGCGCGGCCAACCTGTCGCTGGCCAACGCCGTCACCCTCGGTGCCGGCGGGCTCGGCATCATCGGCGACAACAACCTGACCCTCACCGGCATCGTCAGCGGTAGCGGCGCCTTGACCAAGACAGGCGCCGGCACCCTGGGCCTGAGCGGGGCCAATACCTATACCGGCGGCACCTTCCTCAATGCTGGCGTACTGTCGCTCGCCAACGCCGCGGCCCTGGGCACCGGCAGCCTGAGCGTTACCGGGGCCGGCAGCCTGCAGGGCTCGGTACCGCTGGTGCTGAGCAACGCCGTGCAGCTGTCGGCAGCGCTGAGCCTGCCCGGCAGCAATGCGCTGACCCTGGGCGGTGTGGTCAGCGGCACCGGTTCGCTGAACAAGACCGGCAGCGGCGACCTGACCCTGGCCGCCAGCAACACCTACAGCGGCGGTACCACGCTGGGCGCCGGCAAGCTGATTCTCGGCAATGCCGCCGCGCTGGGGGGCGGTGCATTGACTGCGGCCGCCGGCACCAGCCTGGACACCAGCAGTGCGATGACCCTGGCCAACGCCATCAACCTGGGCGGTGCGCTGACCCTCACCGGCAGCAACAACCTGACCCTAGGCGGCGTCATCGGCGGCAACGGCAGCCTGGTCAAGAACGGCACCACCAACCTCAACCTCACGGGCACCAACACCTTCACCGGCGGCCTGCTGCTCAACGGCGGCAGCCTGACCGTAGGCAACGGTGCGGCGCTGGGTACCGGCGCGCTGACCCTGGGCGCCAATGCCAGCCTGGACGCCAGCAGCGCAGTCAACCTCAACAACGCCGTGGTGCTCGGCGCCAACACGCTGAGCCTGCTGGGCACCAGCGCGACCACCCTGGGGGGCGGGGTCAGCGGTACGGGCGGGCTGATCAAGAGCGGTGCGGCCGACCTCACCCTGGGCGCGGCCAATACCTTCGGCGGCGGGGTGCAGTTGCAGGCCGGCAAGCTGATCGTCGGCAACAATGCGGCGCTGGGTACCGGCACGCTGGCCGTGGCCGATGGCACCACGCTGGACAGCACCAGCTCGGTTGCCCTGGCCAATGCCATCGGCCTGGGCGGCAACCTGACCCTGGCCGGCAGCAATGCCCTCACGCTCGGCGGCGTGGTGTCGGGCAGCGGCGGGCTGGTCAAGAACGGCGCCGCGTTGCTCACGCTCAACGGCAACAACAGCTTCCAGGGCGGTGTGACGCTCAATGCCGGCGGCCTGATGGTGGGCGCGGCCAACGCCCTGGGCAGCGGCGCCCTGAACACCACGGGCACCGCCAGCCTGGATGCGAGCGTGGCACTCAGCCTGGCCAACGCGGTCAACCTTGGCGCCGACCTGACCGTCGGCGGCACGGCCAATCTTGGCCTGGGCGGCCCGATCAGTGGCGCGGGCGGCGTGATCAAGAACGGCGCGGCCGACCTGACCCTTGCCGGCAACAACACCTACGTGGGCAATACCCGGCTCAACGCCGGCAAGCTGGTGCTCGGCAGCAGCACGGCGCTGGGGCAGGGCGCACTGATCGCGGCGGACGGTACCCGCCTTGACGCCGCCCCGGGCGTGACCCTGGGCAACGCCCTCACGCTCAACGGCGCGCTGACCCTCGACGGCAGCAACGACCTGGCCTTGCAAGGCCTGATCAGCGGCAATGGCAGCCTGATCAAGAACGGCACCACCAACCTGACCCTCAGCGGCAACAACACCTTCCTCGGCGGTACCACCCTGAACGCCGGTACCCTGACCCTGGCCAGTGCCGCAGCGCTGGGCACCGGCGCCCTGACTGTCGGCGGCGCGGCGAGCCTTGCCAACAGTTCACCGCTGGTACTGGCCAATGCCGTGGTCCTCAATGGCGTGCTGACCCTGCCGGGCACCAGCAACCTGACCCTGAACGGCGTCATCAGCGGCGCCTCGGGCCTGAGCAAGAACGGCGCGGCCAACCTGACGCTGGGCGCTGCCAATACCTTCGGTGGCGGCGTGGCGCTCAATGCCGGCACGCTGATCCTGGGCAACAGCACCGCACTGGGCACCGGTACGCTGGCTGCTGCCGGCAACACCTCGCTGGACGCCACCAAAGCCCTGACGGTGGGCAATGCCGTGACCCTGGCCGGCAACCTCAACCTGCTGGGCAGCAACACCCTCAACCTCGGCGGCGTGATCAGCGGCGCAGGCGGCCTGACCAAGGCCGGCGGTGCCGACCTGACCCTGAGCGGCGCCAACACCTTCAGCGGCGCCACCAACCTGAACGCCGGCAAATTGATCGTCGGCAGCAACACCGCGCTGGGCACCGGCGTGCTGAACGCAGCCGGCAACACCCAACTGGAGGCCAGCACGGCGGTCAGCCTGGCCAACCTGGTCAACCTGGCCGGCAACCTGGGCATCGGCGGGGCCGCGAACCTGACGCTCAACGGCGTGGTGGGCGGCACCGGCAGCCTGACCAAGACGGGCACGGCCACCCTCGGCCTGAACGCGGCCAATACCTATCAAGGCGGTACCAACCTCAATGGCGGCGGCCTCAGCCTGGGCAACAACCAGGCACTGGGCAGCGGCGCACTGAACGTGGGCGGCGCTGCCACGCTCGACAACAGCGTGGCGCTCAACCTGGCCAACCAGGTGAACCTGAACGCCAACCTGAGCGTTGTCGGCAGCAATGACCTGACCCTGGGCGGTGTGATCGCCGGGGCCGGCCAACTGATCAAGAATGGTGCCGCCACCCTGACCCTCAATGGCCTCAACACCTTCACCGGCGGGACCTTGCTCAATGCCGGCGCGCTGGTGCTGGGCAATGCCTCGGCGCTGGGCAATGGCGCACTGAACGTGACCGGTGCGGCCAGCCTCGACAACAGCGCCAGCTTCGCCTTGGCCAACGCGATCAACCTGGGTGCCAACCTGACCCTGGCCGGCAGCAACGACCTGACCCTGGGCGGCGTGATCAGCGGCGCCGCCGGGCTGGTCAAGAACGGGGCGAGCAACCTGACCCTCAATGGCGTCAACACCTTCCAGGGCGGCACCGTGCTCAATGCCGGCGGCCTGACCCTGGGCAATGCCAATGCCCTGGGCACCGGCGCGTTGACCGTGGCCGGCAACGCCAGCCTGGACAACAGCGCCAGCTTCGCACTGGGCAACAACCTGATACTCAATGCCGACCTGAGCCTGGCGGGCAACAACGACCTGAGCCTGGGCGGGGTGATCAGCGGCACCGGTGGCCTGATCAAGAATGGCCTGGCCGACCTGACCCTGAGTGGCAACAACACTTTCAGCGGCGCGGTCAACGTGCTCAATGGCAGCCTCACCACGGTCGGTGCCGGCGCACTGGGCAATGCCTCGGCGGTGAACGTGGGGCTGGGCGCCAGCCTCAACCTGGGTAACAGCAGCAGCCTTGCCAGCCTCACCGGCAGCGGCAGCGTGAACCTGGGGGCCGGTACCAACCTGAGCGTGGGCGCGGGGGATGCCAGCAGCGTATTCACAGGCGGCCTGGCCGGGGCCGGTGGCCTGATCAAGGTCGGCGGCGGCAGCCTGGAACTGGCCGGCAACAACGGCCTGCTCACTGGCACCACCCAGGTCAATGGCGGCACCCTGAACGTCACCGGTTCGCTGGGCAGCAACCTGGTGCAGGTCAATACCGGCGCCACTCTCACCAGTACTGGCACCGGCAGCGTGCTGGGCGCGGTGACCATCGCCGATGGCGGCCACCTGGCGGCCAACAGCGGCAGCAGCCTGACCCTGGGCTCGCTGGTGCTCAACGCCAACTCCAACCTGGACGTGGGCCTTGGTTCGCCGGCTACCGGCGGCAATGCGCTGATCAAGGTCAACGGCAACCTGACCCTGGACGGCACCCTCAATGTCAGCGACATCGGCGGCTTTGGCACCGGTATCTACAGCCTGATCAACTACACCGGCCAGCTCACCGACAACGGCCTGGTGATCGGCAGCATTCCCGGCAGCGTGCAGCTGGGCGACCTGCAGGTACAGACCTCGATCGGCAGCCAGGTCAACCTGCTGGTCGGTGGCGCCAATGGCAGCGTGTTGTTCTGGGACGGCACCGGCCTGGTCGGCAACGGCGTGATCCAGGGCGGCAACGGCACCTGGGATGCCCTGAGTACCAACTGGACCACGGTCAACGGCACCGGCAACCGTGACTGGAGCAGCAACTTCGCGGTATTCCAGGGCGCCGCAGGCGACGTGCTGGTCAATGGCGCGCAGTCGATCACCGGCCTGCAGTTCGTCACCGATGGCTACCGCCTGCTCGATGGCGTGACCGGCCAGCTGAACCTGGTCAATGGCAGCAATGGCGCCACCACGGTGCGTGTCGATCCGGGTGTGACCGCCACGGTTGGTGTCGCCCTGGGCGGCAGCGGCCTGCTGAGCAAGGTCGACAGCGGCACGCTGGTGCTAAACGCCAGCAACAGCTACAGCGGCGGCACCGCCCTCAATGGCGGCACCCTGGTGGTGGGCAACAACCTGGCGCTGGGCAGCGGTGCGCTGACTGCCGCCAACGGCACCACGCTGGACAGCAACGCCAGCATCGCCCTGGGCAACAGCGTCAACCTGCTCGGCGGCCTGACGGTGGCCGGCAGCAACGATCTGGCCCTGAACGGCAGCATCAACGGCGCCGGCAACCTGACCAAGAACGGCGCTGCCACGCTCACCCTGGGCGGCGCCAACAGCTACACCGGCGGCACCACCCTGGCCGCTGGCCGGCTGCTGCTGGGCAATGACCTGGCCCTGGGCACAGGCGCGCTGCACGTGACCGCTGCCAGCAGCCTGGCAGGCACTACCACGACCAACCTGGCCAACGCCATCGACCTGGGCGCCAACCTGACCCTCGACGGCCTCAACGCCATGACCCTCAACGGCATCGTCAGCGGCAGCGGTGCCCTGAACAAGACCGGCACGGGCAACCTGACCCTCAATGGTGCCAACACCTACCAGGGCGGCACCAGCGTCGGCGGCGGCACCCTCACCCTGGGCAATGGTGCGGCACTGGGCAGTGGTGCGCTGAACGTCACCGGCGCGTCCAGCCTGGCGACCAGCACCCCGCTGAGCCTGGCCAACGCGATCAACCTGGGCGCCGACCTGACCCTGCCGGGCACCAGCAACCTGGTGCTCAATGGCGTGATCGGCGGCAGCAGCGGGCTGGTCAAGAACGGTTCGGCCAGCCTGACCCTCAATGGCAACAACACCTATCAGGGCAGTACCAGCCTCGCCGGCGGCACCCTGATCGTCGGCAGCAACACCGCACTGGGCACCAGCACGCTCACTGCACAGGCCGGCACGTCACTGGACGCCAGCAGCGCCGTGACCCTGGGCAATGCCATCGGCCTGCTCGGCGGCCTGACGGTGGTCGGCAGCAACGACCTGACCCTTGCCGGCAACCTCACCGGCAGCGGCGGGCTGAGCAAGAATGGTGGCGCGACGCTTACCCTGTCGGGCAGCAACACCCACCTGGGCAACACCTTGCTCAATGGCGGCCGCCTGGTCCTGGGCAGTGACCAGGCGCTGGGCCTGGGTAACCTGGTGGCAGCAGGCGGCACCACGCTGGACAGCAGCCTGGATGTCACCGTGCTCAACGCCGTATCGCTGGCCGGCAACCTGACCGTTGGCGGCACCCACGACATCACCCTGGGCGGCCAGGTCAACGGTGCCGGCAGCCTCACCAAGAATGGCGCGGGCAACCTGACCCTGACCGGTGCCAACGCCTGGCAGGGCGGCACCACCCTGAACGCCGGCACCCTTACCGTGGGCAATGCGCTGGCGCTGGGCAACGGCAGCCTCAGCGTGGGCGGGGCGTCCACCCTGGCCAGCAGCGCTGCGGTGAACCTGGCCAACGCGGTCAACCTGGGCGCCAACCTGACGGTCGCCGGCAACACCGACCTGGGTCTGACGGGCGTGGTCAGCGGCACTGGCGGGCTGATCAAGACCGGTGGCGGCAACCTCGCCCTCACCGGTGCCAACACCTACAGCGGCGGCACCACCCTGAATGCCGGCACCCTCACCGTAGGCAACGCCACCGCACTGGGCAGCGGCGCGCTGACGGTCGGCGGCGCCTCCACCCTGGCCAGCAACACCGCCCTGAACCTGGGCAACGCCATCGGCCTGAATGCCGACCTGACCGTCGCCAACAGCGCCGGCCTGACCCTGGGCGGCGACATCAGCGGTGCGGGCGGCCTGATCAAGACCGGCACCGGGGTGCTGACCCTGGGCGGCAACAATACCTACCAGGGCGGTACCGCGCTCAATGCCGGCGGCTTGCTGCTGACCTCGGCCACGGCGCTGGGCAGTGGCACCCTGACCGCCGCCGGCGCCACCACGCTGGACACCAGCACCGCGCTGACCCTGGACAATGCCCTGGTACTGACCGGCAACCTGACCCTGCTCGGCGCGCAGAACCTGGCCCTGACGGGCGCGATCAGCGGCGCGGGCGGCCTGGTCAAGACCGGCGCCAGCGACCTGACCCTGAGCGGCGCCAACACCTACAGCGGCGACACCCTGCTGGGCGCCGGCCGCTTGATCGTGGGCAGCGACAGCGCACTGGGCGTCGGTACCCTGCGCACCAGCAACAACACCATCCTCGATGCCAGCACGGCGGTGACGCTGGGCAATGCGCTGAACATCGTCGGCAACCTGAACGTCGGCGGCAGCAACGACCTGACCCTGAACGGCGTGATCGACGGCCCCGGCGACCTGACCAAGAACGGCGCTGCGACCCTCACCCTCAACGGCAGCAACACCTACAGCGGCGAGACCATCCTCACCGCCGGCACCCTGGTGCTGGGCAATAACAATGCGCTGGGCACCGGGGTGCTGTCGGTCACCGGCAACTCGACCCTGAGCAGCGGCAACAGCGCCGTGGTGGTGAACAACGGCATCGGCCTCAATGCCAACCTCACCGTCAACGGCAGCAACGACTTCGGCCTGGGCGGCGTGATCAGCGGCAACGGCCAACTGATCAAGACCGGTAGCGGCAACCTGACCCTGAGCGGCACCAACACCTACTCCGGTGGTACCAGCCTGGGCGGCGGCACCCTGACCGTCACCAATGGCGCTGCGCTGGGCAGCGGCGCACTGAGCGCGACGGGCACCAGCACCCTGGGCAATACCCAGGCTGTCACGCTGCTGAATGCCATCGCGGTCAATGGCGACCTGACCCTGGACACGGCCGCCAACCTGACCCTGGGTGGGGTTATCAGTGGCTCGGGCAACCTGATCAAGAGCGGCGTCCAGGAACTGGTGGTGTTCGGCAACAACACCTTCAGCGGCACACTCGATATCACCCAGGGCATGCTGACCACCTTGAATAGCAACGCCCTGGGCAATGTCGCCAGTGTCAACCTGGGCAGCGGCACCGACCTGAACCTGAACGGCAACACCAGCATCGGTGCACTCACCGGCAGCGGCACCACCAATATCGGCCTGGGCAGCACGCTGAGCCTGGGCAGTACCAACCTGGACAGCGTCTTCGCCGGTGCCCTGGTCGGCAGCGGCGGCTTGAACAAGGTCGGCACCGGCGTGCTGGAACTTGCCGGCATCAGCAACCTGGGCGGCGCCAGCCAGGTCAGCGGCGGTACCTTGAACGTGTCGGGCGCCCTGAACGGGGGGAACCTGACGGTCAATTCCGGCGCGACCCTGACCGGCAGCGGCAGCGTGGGCGGGCTGACCACCATCGTTAACGGCGGCCACCTGGCCGGCACCAGCGGCACCCAGCTCAGCTTCGGCTCGCTGGCGCTGGCGCCAAACGCCAGCATCGACGTCGCACTCGGCTCGCCCGTCACCGGCGGTACCTCGTTGTTCAGTGTTGCCGGCAACCTGACCCTGGGTGGCACGCTCAACATCACCGATGACGGCGGCTTCGGCAATGGTATCTATCGCCTGTTCGATTACGGCTCGCTGACCAACAACGGGTTGGTGCTGGGCAGCCTGCCGGGCAGCGTCACGCCCGGCGAGCTGCAACTGCAAACCGCGATTACCGGCCAGGTCAACGTGCTGGTCAACTCGCCCAACCTGATCGTGCAGTTCTGGGATGGGGCGGGCACTGTCCCCGATGGCGTGGTGCAGGGCGGCAGCGGCACCTGGAACAGCACCACCACCAACTGGACCGACCTCAACGGCACCGTCAACGACGTCTGGCAGGGGCAGTTCGCGGTGTTCCAGGGCGCTGCGGGCGGCGTGGTCACGGTCGAAGGTGGCCAGGCCGTCAATGCCCTGCAGTTCATCACCGACGGCTACCAGCTGGTCGCCGGCAGCGGCGGGGTGCTCAACGCCGTCAACGGCAACAGTGGCAGCTTTGCGGTACGTGTCGACCCGAACGTGACCGCCACCCTGGGCCTGCCGGTCAATGGCAGCGCGACCCTGGCCAAGCTCGACAGCGGCACGCTGGTGCTCAACGGCGCCAACGGCTACACCGGCGGCACGCAGCTCAATGGCGGCACCCTGGTGGTCGGCAATGACGGCGCGCTGGGCAGTGGCACGCTGACTGCGGCCAATGGCACCACCCTGGACAGCAACAAGGCGGTGAGCCTGGCCAACACCATTGGCCTGCTCGGCCAACTGAGCATTGCCGGCAGCAACGCACTGACGCTGGACGGTGATATCAGCGGCAACGGCGGCCTGCTCAAGGCGGGCGGCGCCAGCCTGACGCTCAACGGCGACAACAGCTACACCGGCCCTACCGCCCTGAATGCCGGCACGCTGGTACTGGGCAGTGACACCGCACTGGGCGTCGGCGCCCTCAACGCGGCCGCGGGCACGCAATTGGACAGCAGCAGCGCGCTGGCGCTGGCCAACACCTTCAACCTGAGCGGCAACCTGACGCTGCTCGGCAGCAACGACCTGACCCTCAATGGCCTGGTCAACGGCGCCGGCAGCCTCACCAAGCAGGGCAGCGGCAGCCTCACGCTCAACGGTGCCAACGGTTTCACGGGCGGTACCGTACTGCAGAGCGGCACCCTGAATGTCGGCAACGCCGGGGCGCTGGGCAGTGGTGCGCTCACCGTCAGTGGCGCCTCCAGCCTGGTCAATGGCAGTGCGCTGTCACTGGCCAATGCCATCGTGCTCAACGCCGGCCTGACCCTGCCGGGCAGCAACAACCTCACCCTGGGCGGTGTCATCAGTGGCACGGGCAGCCTGAACCACACCGGCAGCGGCGGCCTGACCCTCACCGGGGTGAACACCTACAGCGGCGGCACCCAGCTGGGTGCCGGCAACCTGACCCTGGGCAACGGCTCGGCGCTGGGCAGCGGTGCACTGAGCGTCAGCGGCACCTCCACCCTGACCACCACCAGCGCCATGACCCTGGCCAACGCGGTGGATGTGGGCGGCACGCTCAACGTGGCGGGCACCAACAACCTGACCCTGGCCGGCGTGCTCAGCGGTGCGGGCACCCTGAACAAGAACGGTGCGGCCAACCTCACCCTCAGCGGCAACAACAGCTTCAGCGGCATCCTCAACATTCTCTCCGGCAGCCTCAGCACGGTGGGCAGCGGTGCACTCGGCAACCCGGCCGAGCTCAACCTGGGCAACGGCGCCAGCCTCAACCTGGGCGGCACCACCAACCTGGGCGAGCTCAGCGGCAGCGGCACCGTGAACGTGGGCGCCGGTACCGGCCTGCAAGTGGGCGAGGGCACGTTCGGCGGGGTGCTCAGCGGCACCGGTACGCTGGACAAGACCGGCACCGGCACGCTGACCCTGGGCGGTGGCAATACCCTGAGCGGGGCCACCACCGTCAGCGGCGGCAGCCTCATCGTCAATGGCAGCCTGGCCAGCAGTACCGTCACGGTGAACAGCGGCAGCACCCTGGGCGGCACCGGCAGCCTCGGCGGCGCGCTGACCGTCGCCGACGGCGGGCACTTGTCGCTGCGCAGCGGCGATACCCTGAGCGTCGGCTCGCTGGTACTGGGCGCGGACGCCAACCTGGATGCGGCCCTGGGCGCCCCTGTGGTGGGTACCCCGGCGCTGATCAATGTGGGCGGCAACCTGACCCTGGACGGCAAGCTCAATGTCACCGACCTGGGCGGGTTCGGTGCGGGCGTGTATCGCCTGATCGACTACAGCGGCGCGCTGACCAACAACGGCCTGGCCATCGGCAGCGTGCCCAATGGGGTCATCGCGGGCGATCTGGATGTGCAGACCGCCGTCAACAACCAGGTCAACCTGGTGGTGGGCGGCAGCAACAACAATGTGCTGTTCTGGGACGGCAGCCAGACTGTCGGCAATGGATCGGTCGACGGCGGCGCCGGTGTCTGGAGCGTTGGCGGCACCAACTGGACCGATGCCAACGGAGCGCTCAACCAGGCCTGGAACGGCACCTTCGCGGTGTTCCAGGGCACGGGTGGCGCGGTGACCGTCGATGGTGTGCAGACCGTCAACGGCCTGCAGTTCCTCGACAATGGCTACGTGCTGAGCGGTGACGCGCTGAACCTCACCAACGGTGCCCAGGGCACCGGCAACGTGCGTATCGGCAACGGCGTGAGCGCCACGCTGAACGTGGACATCAACGGCAGCGGCACCCTGGCCAAGCTCGAAGGTGGCACCCTGGTGCTCAACGGCAACAACGGCTATACCGGCGGCACCCAGCTCAACGGCGGCACGTTGGTGGTGGGCAGCAACACCGCCCTGGGCAGCGGCGCGCTGACGGCTGCCGACGGCACCACGCTGGATGCCAACCAGGCTGTGACCCTGGGCAACGCCGTGACGCTCGGCGGTGCGCTGACCATCGCGGGCAGCAATGACCTTGATCTCACCAACCTCGTCAGCGGCAGCGGCAGCCTGGTGAAGAACGGTACGGCCGACCTGACCCTGGCCGGCGCCAACACCTACCAGGGCGGCACGCGCCTCAATGCCGGCAGCCTGACCCTGGGCGACAACGCTGCACTGGGCAGCGGCGCGCTTACGGTGGGTGGCACTGCGCAGCTGGACGGCACGCTTGACCTGCAACTGGGCAACGCCGTCAGCCTGGCCTCGCAACTGACCCTGGGCGGCAGCCACGACCTGACCCTGAACGGGGTGATCAGCGGCAACGGCAGCCTGGTGAAAAACGGCAATGGCGCACTGCTGCTGAACGGTGCCAACACCTACAGCGGCGGCAGCACCTTCAACGCCGGCAGCGTGCAGGGCAATACCAGCAGCCTGCAGGGCGCGATCCTCAACAACGCTGCGCTGACCTTCGAACAGGCCAGCAACGGTACCTACACCGGCAACCTCACCGGCAGCGGCACGTTGATCAAGAACGGCAGCGGGCAACTGCTGATGACCGGCAACAGCGGCTTCACCGGCGCCACCACGGTCAACGCCGGCAGCCTGCTGGTCAACGGCAGCCTGGCCAGTGCCACGGTGCAGGTCAACAACGGCGCGACCCTGGGCGGCAGCGGCAACTACGCCGGCACGGTCAACCTGGCCAGCGGTGCGACCCTGGCGGCGGGCAGCGGCGCCACGCCACTCAAGGTCGGTGCGCTCAACCTGGATGCCGGCAGCAATGTCGACCTGGCGCTCGGGCAGGCATCGGCCTCGACCACCGTGGTCAAGGTGGCGGGCGACCTGACCCTTGATGGCACGCTCAACATCAGCAACGCCGGTGGCTTCGGCAGCGGCGTTTACCAGCTGTTCAGCTACGGTGGCAACTTGACCGACAACGGCCTGCTGTTCGGCCTGCTGCCAGGCGGCACCTTGCCAGGCCAACTGACCCTGCAGACGGCCATCGCCCAGCAGATCAACCTGGTGGTGCAGGGCGCCGGTGGTGCACTGCAGTTCTGGAACGGCGGCAAGACCAATGCCGACGGCACCATCGGTGGCGGCAGCGGTACCTGGGGCAACGGCACCAACTGGACCGACGTCAACGGCAACCTGAGCGAATCCTGGGATGCGCAGTTCGGCGTGTTCGGTGGCCAGGCGGGGACCGTCACCGTGGCCGGCAACCAGTCCTTCACCGGCCTGCAGTTCCTCAGCGGCGGCTACCAGTTGGTGGCCGGCAGCGGCGGCAGCCTGACACCGGTCAATGCAGCCAATGGCGACCTGGCCGCCGTGCGCGTGAACACCGGCGACAGCACGCAGATCTCGGCGCCGCTGGTGGGCGCGGGCGGTATCGAAAAACTCGACGCAGGCACGCTGATCCTGAGCGGCGCCAACACCTACACCGGCGGCACCAGGGTCAGCGGCGGTACGCTGGTGGGCAACACCACCAGCCTGCAAGGCAACATCGTCGACAACGCCAGCCTGGTGTTCCAGCAGGACACCGACGGCCGCTTCAACGGTGTGCTCAGCGGCACCGGCAACACCGTCAAGCAGGGTAGTGGCAGCCTGCTGCTGACCGGCAACCAGCCGTTCAGCGGCAACCTGGCGGTCAACCAGGGCCTGCTGCTGGTGGGCAATGCGGCCAACCCGGGCACGGTGCTAGGGGCCAAGGTCACGGTGGGGGCCGGTGCCGCACTGAGCGGCGACGGCAGCGTGGGCTCGCTGGTCAACAACGGTGTGGTGCAGCCTGACCCGGCCAGTGGGCTCAAGGTCGGCGGCAACTTCACCAACGCCCCGGGCGGCACCCTGCAGGTGGTGGTCGGCAACCCCGCCAGCAGCGGCCTGACCGTGGGCGGCACGGCCAACCTGGGCGGCAGCCTGGTGGTGCTGAACTCGGCACCGGCCTCGGGCAACGCGCAGTACACCGTGGTGACTGCCGGCGGCGGGGTGAACGGCACCTTCACCACCGTGCAGTTGCCGGATACGCCGTTCTACGACACCACGCTCAACTACGGCAGCAACCAGGTCGGCGTCACCATCAGCCGCAACGGCACCAGCCTCGGCGATGTGGCTTCGACCCCCAACCAGCAGGCCGTGGCCGGCGCACTGGGCAGCAGCGGGGCACCGGCGGCGGTACTGGGCGCGGTCATGGCGCAGAACCGTGGTGGCGTTCAGGCGGCGCTGGACAGCCTGTCGGGCGAGATCCATGCCAGTACCGCCAGTGCGCTGATCGAAGACTCGCGCTACGTGCGCGAAGCGGTCAACGACCGCCTGCGCCAGCCAGGCTGCATGCGCGAGGAGGATCCGCGTCGGGCCCTGGCACCGAACGCCAACCAGCTCACCAGCGACGGTTGCCACGACGAGGCCGTGGGCTGGGCGCAGGCACTGGGCACCTGGGGCAAGATGGACGGCAACAGCAACAGCGCCAGTATCGACCGCAACGTGCAGGGCTTCCTGCTCGGGGTGGACCGCAGCCTGAACAGCGACTGGCGCGTGGGCGTGGCCGCCGGCTATACCCGCAGCGACCTGGATGCCAGCGGCCGCCGTTCCGATGCGAGCATCGACAGCTACCACCTGGCCACCTACCTGGGCTACCAGCTCGATGCCTTCTCGGCCCGCGTGGGTGCGGCGTACAGCTGGCACGACATCGAGAGCAAGCGTGACGTCGCCATCGGCAGCTACGACGACCGCCTCAAGGCCAAGTACAAGGCGCGCACCGCGCAGGTGTTCGGCGAGGTGAGCTACGCCATCGAGGCAGGCGGCGTGGCGCTGGAACCGTTCGCGGGCCTGGCCTACGTCAACTACGACAGCGACACTGCACGCGAGAAGGGCGGCGCGGCGCGGCTCAAGGCCAGTGCCGACCAGGACATCACCTTCTCCACCGTGGGCCTGCGGGCGGGCAAGGCGTTCAAGCTGGCCAACGGCAGCACCCTGACCCCGCGTGGCAGCCTGGGCTGGCGGCATGCCTACGGCGACACCAAGCCCGATGCCGACCTGCGCTTCATCGAGGGCGGCGCCGGCTTCACCACCCAGGGCGTGCCGATCGCCCGCGATGCGGCGGTGGTCGAGGCGGGGCTGGACCTGTCGATCGGGCAGGCCGGCAAACTGGGCCTGGGCTATTCGGGGCAGCTGTCCAGCGACACCCGCGACCATGCGGTAACGTTGAGTTTCAGCATGGGGTTCTAGGCGGCGAACGACGATCACGGCGCGTGAAGGCGGTGGCTTGAGCGCAGGTACCTCAAGTACCATCGCCCTCTGATTTGATGAGAGGGAAGTCGCTGATGATCGTCGGTATCGACCTGGGCACGACCCACAGCCTGGTGGCGGTGTGGCGCGATGGCGCCACTGAACTGGTGGCCAACGCACTCGGCCACACGCTCACCCCCAGCGTGGTGGGGCTCGACGACCAGGGCCGGGTGCTGGTCGGGCAGGCGGCGCGCGAGCGCCTGCACACCCATCCGCACCTGACCACCGCATTGTTCAAGCGCTACATGGGCAGCAACCAGCAGGTCACCCTGGGTGGGCGTGCCTACCGCCCCGAAGAACTCTCGGCACTGGTGCTCAAGAGCCTCAAGGAAGACGTCGAGCGTGCCTATGGCGAGCCGGTCACCGAGGCGGTCATCAGCGTGCCGGCCTACTTCAGCGATGCCCAGCGCAAGGCCACCCGCGTGGCCGGCGAACTGGCCGGGCTGCGCGTCGACAAACTGATCAACGAACCCACCGCCGCCGCACTCGCCTACGGCCTGCACCAGCGCGACAAGGAAACCTCGTTTCTGGTCTTCGACCTGGGCGGCGGCACCTTCGACGTGTCGATTCTGGAGCTGTTCGAAGGGGTGATGGAGGTGCGCGCCAGCGCCGGCGACAACTACCTGGGCGGTGAAGACTTCGACCAGTTGCTGCTGGAGCATTTCGTGCAGGCCCAGCAGGGCAACGACTTCCCCGGCGCGACCACGCTGCTGCAGCCGCTGCGCCGCGAGGCCGAGCGTGTACGCCGGCAGCTGGGTCAGGCCCAGCAGGCCGACTTCGTGGTACGCGTGGAGGGCCGCGAATGGCGCCACGTGTACACCCAGGACGCCCTGGCCGACCTGTTCGCACCGCTGCTGGCACGCCTGCGCACCCCCATCGAACGCGCCCTGCGCGATGCGCGCATCCGCGCCTCGGACCTGGACGAAGTGCTGCTGGTGGGCGGTACCACGCGCATGCCGCTGGTGCGCAAGCTGGCGGCCGGGCTGTTCGGGCGCTTCCCTTCGATCAGCCTCAACCCCGATGAAGTGGTGGCCCACGGCGCCGCCGTGCAGGCCGCGCTCAAGGCCCGGGATGCCGCGCTCGAAGAGGTGGTGCTGACCGACGTGTGCTCCTACACCCTGGGCATGGAAACCGTGCGCCAGGTCGGTGACCGCCACGAGAGCGGGCACTACCTGCCGATCATCGAGCGCAACAGCGTGGTGCCGGTGAGCCGGGTGCAGACGGTGTACACCGTCGGCGACCAGCAGGAGCAGGTGCTGGTCAAGGTGTTCCAGGGCGAGAGCCGCCTGGTGCGCGACAACGTGCTGCTGGGCGTGCTGGAGATTCCGGTGCCACGGCGCAAGGCCGGCGAGGTGGCCCTGGACGTGCGCTTCACCTACGACATCAACGGCATTCTCGAAGCCCAGGTGAGCATCCCGCTGACCGGCGAGCAGCATGCCCTGGTGATCGAGAACAACCCCGGCGTACTCAGCCCCGAAGAGGTACGCGAACGCCTGGCGGCGCTGGCCGAGCTCAAGACCCACCCGCGTGACCAGCAACCCAACACCCTGTTGCTGGCGCGCCTGGAGCGCCTGTATCAGGAAAGCCTGGGCGAGGTACGTGAGCTGATCGGGGCCTGGGCCGCTCAGTTCCAGCGCGTGCTGAAAACCCAGGACGAGCGCCAGATCCGCGAGGTGCGCCACGAGCTCGAACAGCGCGTGAATGAACTGGGCCAGGACAGCTGGCGCTGAAGGAGCGGCAATGAGTGACGTGATCGAAGACTGCTGGAGCGTGCTGGCCCTGGCCCCGGGCGCTGATGAACGCAGTATCAGGCGCCAGTATGCGCGCCTGCTCAAGGTGCACCGCCCCGACGAGGACCCCGAGGCCTTCCAGCGCCTGCGCGAGGCCTATGAACAGGCGCTGGCGCGCAGCCGCTGGGCACACGAGGACGATGCAGCGCCAGCGCTGGAATCGGCCGATGTGCCAGCCCCGCAGGCCGCGGCGGTGCACGTCGACGTCGAACCCGCACCCGCCAGGGAGCAACAGGCCCGCGCGCTGCTCGAAGGGCTGGACCCTGCGCAGCTCGACAACCTGTGGCGCCAGGCCGGCGAACTGGGGTGCGAGGCGGCCTTCGAGCAGCAGTTGCTGCAGCGCAGCCTGGATGACGAAACCCTGCGCCTGCCCATCCTGCACTGGGCGGTGCCGAGGCGTGGCTGGTTCACCCCCTGGCAGGCGGTGCCGATCGGCGCGTACCAGGGCGACGAACTGCTGGGCAGCCTCTGGCAAGCCTGCCACGCGCAGTTGCAGCACTACTTGCAGGCGGGCGACGAACAGGCGTTTTTCGCCAGCCTGCAGCACTGGGGCGGGCAGGCCTGGCTGGAGCCCTTCGACCGCCGCGAGCAGTTCCAGGCCATGCTGCTGGAGCTGCTGCACGATCACCCCGGCAGCAGCACCGCGCTGTTCGAACGCGTGTGCGGCTACTTCAACTGGAGCGACGATGACGGTGGACCCCGGCCCGCGCACCTGTGGCAGGGCCTGAACGAGCGCTGCCGTCGCGATACCTGGTTCGCCCGCCAGCAGGCCCTGGCCGAGCAGTGGCACTGGCACACCAACCCCGAGGGCAATGCGGCCTACCTGCTGCTGCGCAACCTCGAGTTCAAGCAGCAGGTGGCGCTGGCCCAGGGCTTCAGCGAGGCCGACTGGGAAGCCTGTGAGCACCTGACGCAAACCCTGCTCTACCACTACCCCGAACTGCTCGACCAGGTGCCGCACCGCGACCTGTACTTCTGGCGCAGGCTGGCGCCGCGCCCGCTGCACCCGCGCAGCTACCTGCGGGTGATGAGCTGCATGGTGCTGGTGATCGTGTTGTGGCTGGCGGGGCCGGATTTCTTCGCGCACCCCTCCAATGTACTGATTGCCGCCGTGGTGGGCTCGCTGCTGACGGTGCAACTGTCGGCGGTGTTCATGCGCTTCTGGCTGTGGACCGCGCCGAACCTGCTGGCGTTGGACCTGCGCCTGAGCGAATGGCTGATCCCGCGTCGGTTCAACCCCGATGGCGAGCGTCTGCTGCTGCGCCATGGCGTGCCGCGCCTGCTGCTGGCACTGCCGATCTACCCGATGCTGGCCGGTACCCACCCGTGGACCGGTATCGTCGCGCTGACGGGCTACTTCGCTGTCGGGCTGCTTGGCCTGTTGCCGTATCAGCCACCACAGGAAGGCGGCCCGGCGTGGCGCCAGCCGTGGGTGACGCTGCACCGGCTCTACGAATTCAACCTGGCCCAGGCCGCGGTGCTGCTGGTAACGGTGGGCGTGGTGGCGTGGTGGCAGGTTCACCCACCAGGAGTAATTTCATGAGTTTGCCTGAAGCTTTCGACACCGCGCTGTGCCTGAACGGGCCGCGCCTGCAACTGCGGCCCATGCAGGCCCGCGATGCCGAGCAGTGGCTGGGGATCATGGCCGACCCCGAGGTGATGCGTTACTGGCACCACGGGCCGTGGCAGACCCTGGACGAAGCCGAAGTGGCCTTGCTGGCCGACCGCGCCGCCTACCTGGCCGGGCGCAGCCTGAAGCTGGGTATCTACCCCCAGGGCAGCGACCTGCTGCTGGGCATGTGCCAATTCTTCAACATCGACGCCGAGTCGCGCCGCGGCGAAATCGGCTACTGCCTGGCCAGCAGCGCCCAGGGCCAGGGCTACATGGGCGAGGCGCTGGAGCTGTTCGTCGAGTACCTTGCCATCGGCCTGAACATGCGCCGCCTCGAGGCCGAGATCGACCCGCGCAACGGTGCCTCGGCGCGCACCCTCGAACGCATGGGCTTCGAGCGTGAAGGGCTGCTGCGCGAGCGCTGGTGCATCGCCGGCGAGGTGTCGGATTCGGCGTTGTACGGGCTGCTGCTCGAATCGGCCTGAATGACTTGGACAGCGGGGCAGGCGATGGGCTATCGTCGCGCCCCGCTTCCCACCCGGCTGAATGGACTTACTGGTGCGCTTCGATTTCCGCTTGCTGAGCCTGCTGCTGTACCTCGCCTGCCTGTACCCGGAGGCCTGCGCCTGGGGGCACGATTCGGTGCTGCGCGGCATGCACGCGCTGTCGATGGGCTGGCTGGCCGGCGGCCTGTGGTTCGCCAATCCGCTGCTGCTGGGCGCCTTCGCAACCCACCGCAAAGACCCCAAAACCGCTTACCGCCTGGGCTGGTGCGCACTGCTGCTGGCGGGCTCGGCCCTGGCGCTGGGCTGGACCGACTGGTCGCCGATCCCGCCGGCGCCCCACGGCGGGCCTGACGTGCGCACCGGCTACTACTTGTGGCTGGCCTCGATGCTGGCATTCGTGATCGGCCAGCACCGCTACCGGCGCCAGCCCAGGCTTACCCAGCCAGCGCTGGGCTGGCTGCACTGGGTGCTGGTGGCGGGTATCGTGCTGACCATTCCACTGTCGTTCGTCAAGGCCACCGTCGCGCCGGCGCGACCGGTCTACATGAACCTCGGCGAGCCACCAGCGGCCTGCGACGACTGCGAACTCGGGGTCAACTAGATGCTGGCACTGTTCAAGCGGCATTACGTGGTACTGAGCCTGGTGCTGTACCTGGGCAGCCTGTTTCTGGATGCCGTGCCGGTCAGCGAGGTGACCATGCGCGGCATGCATGTGCTGACCCTCGGCTGGCTGGGTGGCAGCGCCTGGTGGGCAAACCCGCTGCTGTGCCTGGCACTGATGCTGCGGCGCAACCGGCCGCTGCTGTCGCTGTTGGCGGCGGTCGCGGCACTGGTGCTGGCGGCGCAGTGGCTGCCAGTGATCGGCTGGGGCGACAGCGCGCTGGTGCCGCGCAAGGCCAATGGCCAGGCCAACCTGCTCGGCGCCTACTACCTGTGGTTGCTGGCGTTGGCGGCATACGTGGCCGGCCAGTTTCTCAACCGCCGGCAGGCGCCGGGCGGGCCGGGCCAGGGCTGGCTGGCCTGGGTGCTGGTGGCGGCGATCTATGCCACGGCGGCGTTCTCGTTCAGCGTGGGCAGCGGCGCCAATGTCACGCCCCCGGCCCCGGCAATACCCTCCAATTCCATCTGACCTGCGGACACTCCTGTGAAACGTCATTACCTCACGCTCAGCCTGGTGCTGTACGTGGCCTGCCTGTATTTCAATGCCTACTACACCGACAACGGTGCCCACATGAGTTCGGTATGGTTGCTGGTGTACGGGCTGTGGGGCATCCCGTTCCAGATCTATGGCTGGTTTGCCAACCCGGTCTTCGGCCTGGCGCTGCTGGCCCACCGCTGGTGGCCGCGGGTGGGGTTGGGCCTGTCGGTGCTGGCGCTGCTGCTGGGGCTGTCGTTCCTGGTGGTGAGCACGGTGCCGGATAACACGCCGCAGTCCTACGATTTCGTGCGACTCACCGCGCTGGGCGTGGGGTACTACCTGTGGATCGGCGCCTTCGTACTGATGACCCTGGGGCAGGCGCTGCACTGTCGTGACCGGCGCGAGGTGCGCCAGGTGCCGCGTCTGCGCGTTGTCGACTGGCTGCTGTTGCTGGTGGTGCTGGGGGGGATCCTGTTCAATGCGTTCCCCCAGCACGGCTACGTGTTCGAGCGCACCCACCCCTGGTGAGCCCTCAACGGTTGGTGCGGGTGCCCCATTGCACCACCAGCATGCCGACGATGATCAGCGCCACCCCGGCGATGCGCAGGCCGTTGACCGGGCGCGATGGCAGGCCCATCAGCCCCCACTGGTCGATGATCAGCGACGAGAGTACCTGGCCGGCGATCACGCACACGATGAAACCGGCCGCGCCCAGGCGCGGGGTGAGGATCAGCGCCGCGGTGATGTAGGCCACCCCGGCCACGCCACCCAACCACGCCCACCACGGCGCCTGGCCGAGGTTGGCCAGTTGCGGCAGCGGTGCGCGCATCAGCAGCAGGGCCGGCAGTACCATCAGCACGCTCACCGCCAGCGAGATCAGCGTGGCCCACAGCGGGTGCCCGAGCAGGCGCCCGAGCGCGGCGTTGGCACCGGCCTGGAACGGCACGGCGGCACCGGCCAGCAGGGCGACAAGCAGCGGTATGGCGACAGCGAGGTTGAGGTTCATGGTGGTTTCCTTCTGGCTATGGAGGGCTTGGTACAGTCTTGGTTATCTGTTTCACTGATGGAAATTCGAATTGTGCACAGGGGCTATTCGCCACATGGATGATCTGCGCCGTATCGACCTCAACCTGCTGCTGACCCTGCATGCGCTGCTGGCCGAGCAGCACGTCTCGCGCGCGGCCTTGCGACTGCACCGCAGCCAGCCGGCGGTGAGCCATGCGCTGGCGCAGTTGCGCGAGATCTTCCAGGACCCGCTGCTGGTGCGCCGTGCGGGCCGCCTGCAGCCCACGTTGCGTGCGCTGGAACTGGCGGCGCCGTTGCAGGATGCCCTGCAGCAACTGGATGCGCTGCTGGGCAGCCCCGGTTTCGAGCCGGCGCGGGCGCGGCGCAGCTTTCGCCTGGCGATGTCGGACTATGGCGCGCGGGTGGTGCTGCCGGGCCTGATGCGCTGCCTGCGCGAGACCGCACCGGGCATCGACCTGGTGGTCAGCCAGGGCAGCCGCGAGGCGATGCTCGGCCAGTTGCTCGATGGCGAGGTGGACCTGGCGCTGGGCGTATTCCCCACCCTGGCCGAGCCGTTGCAGGCCGCCACGCTGTTCGAGGAGGGGTTCGTGTGTGTGGCCGACCGCGCCACGCTGCCGGCCCGTGGCGGGCTGACATTGCCCGCCTGGCTGGCGCGCCCCCATGTGCTGGTGGCGATGCGGCCCGGGGCCGACAACGAGATCGACCAGGCCCTGGCGGCGCTGGGGCAGCAGCGCCGGGTGGTGCTGGCGTTGCCGCACTGGGCGGCGGCCAGCGACGTGCTGGTGGGTACCGACCTGGTGCTGACCGTGGCGCGGCGCAGCGTGCAGAACCTCAAGGCGCAGCGTGGGTTGCGCTGTTTCGAGCCGCCGCTGGCGATTCGCGCGTTCGCCTTTCAGCAGGTGTGGCACGAGCGACGCAAAAAGGAAGCGGCGCACCATTGGTTGCGCGAGCAGGTCATGCGAGCCTGTGCGCCCTAGGCAGTCAGAACAGGAGAGGCAAGCCATGAGTATCAAGCGGATGATGGGGGTTGCGGTGCTGTCGCTGGCGGCAGTTGCGCCGCTGGCGCTGGCGCAGGACAAGACTTCGGTGGCGTACAAGGCCTGCATGGACACCGCGAACACCACGGTGAGCATGAACGAATGCAACAACGCCGAGATCGCCCGCCAGGACAAACGCCTGAACCAGGTCTACAAGAAGGCCATGGCCGCGTTTGGGCCGGTGCAGCAGGGCAAGCTCCGGGATGCGCAGCGGGCGTGGATCAAGTACATCGACAGCAACTGCGATTTCTACTTCACGCAGACCGGCGGCACCATGGACATCCTCAATGGCGGTGGCTGCCGCCTGCGCATGACCTCCGAACGCGCGGATGAGCTGGAGGCATTGCAGGCGCCTTGAACGCCCTTCGCGGGCAATGGCACGCGCTAGATGACAGGCGAGCGCCTTGCTGGCGAAGGCCGCGCCGCAACCCTCAGCGCAGAAACGGCAGCAGGTGCCCGACAAACGCCTCGGGCGCCTCTTCGGTCACAAAGTGCCCGCAGCCCTCGATGATCGCGCCCTGCAACGTGGTGGCGCGCCCCTCCAGGGTTACCCGCGGCGCATCATTGGTTGCCAGTTGCGCCCCGATCGCCAGCACCGGCATGCCCAGTGGCACCTGCCCGCGCTGCTGGTTCTGGCGAATCGTTTCGGGTATCGCGCGGTAGTAGGCAAACCCGCCACGCAAGCCCCCCGGCGCCGAATACGCCTGCACATAGGTATCCACCGCCACCCGATCCAGGCGCACAGCCCATTTCTCGAACATGAACCTCAGGTACTGCGCTTCGCGCCCGGTAATCAGCGCCTCGGGCAGGTCCTGCAACTGGTTGAACATGAAGTGCCACAGGAAGATGTTCTGCTCCGGCGGCGCGAAGATCGACGGCGCCGGCGCCAGGCCCGGAATCACCGCTTCGCTCAGGCACAGCCGGTTCACCACCCCCGGAAAAATCGCTGGCCAGGGCATACCCCACCCACATGCCCACATCGTGGCCCACCACGGCATAGCGTTCGTGCCCCAGTTGCCCCATCAGCGCGTGCAGGCGGGCGGCGCAGGTGCCGGTGTCGTAGCCGTCCAGCGGCTTGTCGGAAAGCCCCATGCCGGGAAGGTCCACGGCAATCGCCTGGTAACCGTTGTCGGCCAGGGCCGCCATGACGTGCCGCCAGGTGTACCAGGTCTGTGGCCAGCCGGGGATCAGCAGTACCGGTGCCCCTTCGCCCTGGGTGACGTAGTGCAGGCGCAGGCCGTGCACATGGGCGTAATGGTGAGTGTGCGTGCTCATCGTTGCAGCTCCCCGACAGGGTTGCCTTCAAGGCCGAGCATCCTGGCGATGACCGCCGGCGCCACCGGGGTACCGGCGAAGTCGTCGAACACCGTGTCGGTGACCTGGATGATGTGCCGGTTGATGAACGCCACGCCTTCACGTGCCCCATCGTGCTGGTTTTTCAGGCAGCACTCCCACTCCAGCGTGGCCCAGCCGCTGTAGTCGTATTCGGCCAGCTTGCTGAAGATGCCCTTGAAGTCGACCTGCCCGTCCCCCAGCGAACGGAAGCGTGCGGCGCGCTTGAGCCAGGGTTGATAACCGCCGAACAGGCCCTGCTTGCCGGTGGGCAGGAACTCGGCGTCCTTGACGTGGAACATGCGGATGTAGTCCCGGTAGTGGTCGATGAACGCCAGGTAGTCGAGTTGCTGCAGGATCAGGTGGCTGGGATCGAACAGCATCTTGCAGCGCGGGTGGTGGCCGACGTGTTCGAGAAACAGCTCGAAGCTTGCACCGTCGTGCAGGTCTTCGGCGGGGTGAATTTCGAAGCACAGGTTGATGCCCTGTTCGGCGCAGGTATCGAGCACCGGCAGCCAGCGCCTGGCCAACTCGGCGAAGGCTGTTTCAACAAGGCCGTCGGGGCGTTGCGGGAAGGGAAAGACGTACGGCCATGCCAGTGCACCGGAAAAAGTCCCCATGTCGCTCAGGCCCAGGCGCCGCGACGCGATGGCCGCGCAGGTGAGCTGGTGCACCGCCCAGGCACTGCGGGCAGCCGCGTCGCCCTGCAGGTGGGCCGGTGCAAAACTGTCGCACAAGGCGTCGTATGCCGGGTGTACCGCCACCAGTTGGCCAAAGAGATGCGTGGTCAGCTCGCTGATCACCAGCCCGTGTTCGGCCAGCATGGCGGTGATGTCGTCGCAGTAGGCCTGGCTGCTTGCGGCTAGCTCGACATCGAACAGACGCTTGTCCCAGGCCGGTATCTGCAACGCCTTGAAGCCCATGTGCGCAGCCCACCGGGCGATGTTTGGCAGTGAGTCGAACGGTGCCTGGTCGGCACTGAATTGCGCCAGATGCAGGCTGGGGCCTTTCAACGTGATCATGTGGAACTCCTATTGTTTGTTGATCGACAAACAATAAGGATGCAGCCTGCGCGTCGTCAAGTATTCTTTGTCTTTCGACAAACAATTACGGATAATGCCGCCTTCATTCCTGGTTGGAGAACTATCGAGATGGCAGGCCGACCACGCCAGTTCGACCGTGAAGCCGCGTTGCGCACCGCCCGGGATGTGTTCTGGGCACGCGGTTTCGAAGCCACGTCCATGAGCGACCTGGTGGCTGCGCTGGGTATCGCTTCGGCGCGCATCTATGCCGCGTTCGGCTCCAAGGAGCGCTTGTTCAAGGAGGCCATCGAGCTGTATGAGCGCGAAGAGGGCGCATTTTCGACCCAGGCGCTGAGCGAGCAACCCACGGCCTACCAGGCCATCGAGCGGCTGTTGCTCGATGCCGTCGACCTGTACACCCGCCCAGCGGGTCCACTGGGCTGCATGGTGGTGTCGGCAGCCACCAACTGCTCGGCCGACAACGACGCCGTGCGTGAATGGCTGGCCGACCACCGCCGCGAAAAAACCTTGTCGATCATTCAGCGCTTGCAGCAGGCGGCCGAGGCGGGCGAGTTGAAACCCGAGGTCGATGTGCAATCGCTGGGCGATTTTTTTGCCACGCTGCTGCATGGGTTGTCGGTGCAGGCCCGCGACGGGGTCGCGCGTGAGCGCCTGCTCAAGGCAGTGGCGCCGGCCATGCAGATGCTGGCCCTGGCTACCGGTGGGCATGGACCATCGGCCGCCGATCAAATACCCTGACACCGTCATTTCCCAACCCCGTACCGACCATGATTGCCCACTTCGCGATTTTTCTCTGCACCCTGGTCGCCATGGAAGGTGTCGGTTATCTGGCGCACAGGTACGTGATGCACGGCTGGGGCTGGTTTCTGCATCGCTCGCACCACGAACCGCACCTGGGCACGCTTGAAACCAACGATATCTACCTGCTGATCCTGGCCCTGGCCGCGATCACCCTGATCGTGCTGGGCAATGCCGGCCACGACCCGTTGCAGTGGGTGGGCGCCGGGGTGGCGGGGTTCGGGCTGATCTACGTGTTGGTGCACGACGGCATCGTGCACCGCCACTGGCCCGCGCGCCCCAGGCCGCGCCACCCCTATCTGCGTCGGCTGTACCACGCACACCTGATGCACCACGCGGTGAAGGGGCGCAGGCACAGCGTGTCGTTCGGCTTCCTCTACGCACCGCCCCTGCATGTGCTCAGGCAGCAGCTGCGCGAGCGCCGTGTCAGGCCGGCTCGCTCAGCGCCGGGGCCTTGCTCGGCGGCTTTATCGAGCCAATGTACACCGCCAGCACCGTCACCAGCGCCCCGGTGATCTGCATGGCCGAACTGGCCTTGTCCAGAAATGCCACGTCGATGAAGTAGGTGATCACCGGCTCCAGCAGCAGGATCAGCCCTGCCAGCCCGAGGCTGATGGCACCAATCGAGCGGTTGACCAGCAACCAGCCGACGAACTGCACCAGCACGCCATAGATCACCAGCATGTAGAAGGTCTGCTGGTCGGCGATGGCCAGGCTCTCGCCCCGCAACAGCGCGTACCCCAGCATCACCCCGGCCGCCCACAGGCTCAGGTGCAGCATCTGCGCGATCTTGTCGCCGCCGCCCTGGGGCAGTTGAGTGGTGACTTTCAGGTAGTACACGCACACGGCATAGGCCAGCCCCGACAGCACGCCATAGACCACGCCCTGGATACCCAGCGCGCTGCCCATCTCCGGCAGCAGCAACAGGTACAGGCCGACGAAGGCCAGGCTGATGGAGGCGACGAAATACAGCGACGGTTTCTCTTTGAGCAGGCACAGCCCGAGCAAGGTCATGAAGAACACCTGGCAGTTGGTCAGGATCGAGCCGATGCCCGGCCCGACGATGTAGATGCTGTGGTGCCACAGGATCAGGTCGATGGCCAGGAACACGCCGGCCAGGGCGGTGTAGCGTCGAGCCCTGGGGTGGGCCAGGCGAGCAGGTTGCCTTCTCACCCGCAGCAGCAGGTAGAACAGCACCGAGGCGATCAGCATCCGGTAGAAACCCGCGCCCCCGGCGCCGATATGGGCGAAGGCCACCGCCAGCGCCGACAGGCTGAGCATCAGCCCGCCCAGTGTCAGCTCGACGATGGCCCGGTTGCTGGAGAGGGTGACCCCGTTGGATGACTGCATGGTTTTCTCTGGTCTGTTGCGAAGAAGTCGGGCAAATTTATCCACCCGCCTTGCGCGCGTATTGCACAAAACTGGACAGGCCATGGAGCAACAGGACTTCTCGCGCTTCTGGCGCGTCCCCGAAGGGGGCTGTGAATTGCTGGCGGCGCGCTACAGCGCACGGGCCTTCGGCCGCCATTCCCATGAGCGCTACGCGGTGGGGGTGATCGGTGCGGGCGTGGAGAAGCTCTTCTACCGTGGCACCCAGCACCTGGGCACCGCCGGCAGCATCGTCACCCTGACCCCGGGCGAGATGCACGACGGCGTGCCGGGCAGCGCCGAGGGTTGGAGCTACCGCATGCTCTACCTCGACCCGCAGTGGCTCAACCGTGCGGTGTTCGAGGGGCGTTTCGGCGACGGGCATATCCACCTGTTCCAGCAGGCGCTGACCCACGACATGGGCTTTGCCCAGGCCTTCCTGCACCAGCATCAGGTGATCGAGCAGTCGTGTTCGAGCCTTGAGCGCGAGAGCGTGCTGCTGCACCTGGTCAGCCAGCTGTTCGAGCGGTGCGGCGGGCCGCAGCCCCGGGCGGTGGCCGACGAACGCGAAGTGGTGCGACGGGTGCGGCAGATGCTCGACGAGCAGTACGCGCAGAACATCGCGCTGAACGACCTGGCGCAGTGGGTGGGGCTCGATCCGCTGTACCTGATACGGGTGTTCAAGAAGAGCGTGGGCGTATCGCCGCACAGCTATCAGATCCAGACGCGGGTGGCGCGGGTGCAGCAGTTGCTGCGCAGTGGCGTGGGCATCGCCGAGGCGTCGCTGCGTTGCGGGTTCTTCGACCAGAGCCACATGACCCGGGCCTTCAAGAAAGTGGTCGGCATCACCCCGGGCTGCTTCCAGCGCGGCTGACTCGTGCAGGAGCCGGCGTTCAGGAGCCGGCCTTGCCGGCGAGGCGCCTGGCCCCGACAATGTGTTCCCGATGGATGCTCCACCAAGGAAGGACTTCACCGTGCACCGTATCGCCACGCTGTTGTGCTTGCTGCTCACCCTGGGCGGCTGTACCGAATACAAATGGGGCCATGACTGGAAGCCCGACCGCCTGGGCGGCTGGCAGGACCACACCGACCCCAAGCTGCGCTACGGCGCGTCGCTGGGCGCCACCTGCAACGCCAGCCCGTTGTGGCTCAAGGTGGTGAATCACGGTCAGTCGACCTACCAGTCGCTGTTGTTCATTCCGTTGTTCCCTGACCGCACAGGCGGCGAGTACCCCCTGTGGATAACCGTCAACCATCCGGCCCTCAAGGCGTGCAGCTCATCGGCACCGAGCCCGCTGCGGGTGAAGATGGGCGATCAGGTGGTACAGGGCCTGCGCTTTCCCGAGCGGGCGCAGGAGGACGGCACCTGCGTGATCGAATTCGATGACGATCGCTACGCGGCCGATGAGATGTCGATCGAGATCGACCCGGCGGTGCTGCCTTGCACGATCGCCCCCGTGACCCTGAAAAAGGACCGCTACTTCTGCATTCGCAACATGCGCTGGGGCGGCTCGCCCAGTTGCCGCGAGTAGGGCACGGCTTGCAAATCCCAGGGCGAGGGATAAGAATGCGAACAATTACCATTAGTGTGCCCCTCGCATGTCCAACCCGCGCCCGTCCGCCCAGCACCCGTTGCACCTGCTGTACGCCGAACACCATCACTGGTTGCGCGGCTGGCTGGCCCGTCGGCTCAATTCCCACGCCGATGCCGCGGACCTCACCCACGACACCTTCCTGCGTACCCTGACTTCGCCGCACCTGGGCCAGCTGGACGAGCCGCGGGCGTTCCTGTGCATGGTCGCCAAGCGGGTGCTGTACACCTTCTGGCGTCGCGGCGAGCTGGAGCGCGCCTACCTTGAAGCGCTGGCCAACCTGCCCGAGCCGGTGGCGCCGTGCGAGGAAACCCTGGCGGTGCTGCGCGAGGCGCTGGAGGCGGTGGATGCCTTGCTGGCCGGGTTGCCGGCCAAGGTGCGCCATGCCTTTCTGCTCAACCGCCTGGAGGGCCTGACCCACCAGCAGATCGCCGACCAGATGCAGGTGTCGCTGAGCAGCGTCGAGCGCTGGGTGCGGCGCGCCGTGACCCATTGCTACCTGGCACAACTGGGCGCGGGCACGTGAGCGGCCGCAGCCTGGCAGCGCTGACCCCGGCGGTGCGCGAAGCCATCGAATGGAGCGTGCGCCTGGGCTCGGGGGCGGCGACGGCAGCCGACCGCGACGCCTTCGAGCAGTGGCAGGCGCTGGACGCAAGCCATCGCCAGGCCTGGCAGGCGGTTACCCAGGCCACCCACACACCCTTGAACCCCTTGCTGGAAGTGCCCGGCAGCGCCAGTGCGGCCACGCGCGCCCTGCGCAGCAGCGGGTTGTCGCTGCAGCGGCGCCGGTTGCTGCGCGGCGGCAGCGCCTTGCTGCTGATGCTGGGCCTGCCGGCGTTGTTGACGGTGCAACGGCGCATGCCACTGGACGCCGTGTTCAGCGACCACTACAGCGGCACCGGCGAGCGCAGGCGCATTCAACTGGCTGACGGCAGCGTGCTGCTGCTCAATGCGCGCACCACCGTGGAGGTGGCGTTCAGTGCCGAAGCCCGGGTGATCCATCTGCGCCACGGCGAGCTGAACATCCAGGTGGCCCGCGACCCGCACCGCCCCCTCGAGGTGGTCACTGCGCAAGGCCGGGTGCGGGCCCTGGGCACGCGCTTCAGTGTCGCCACGCTGGATCAGCGCAGTGCCGTCAGCGTGCAGCAGCACAGCGTGCAGGTGCGTAACCGCGCCGGGCAGAGCATCGTGGTGGACAGCGGGCAGACCCTGCGCTTTGCCGACGATGCACTCTCGCCCCTGGGCAATGAGCAAGGCCGCCTGGATGCCTGGATGGAAGGTCGCCTGGAGGTGGACGACGCGTCGCTGGGCAGCGTGATCGATGCCTTGCGCCCTTACCGCTACGGCGTGCTGCGGGTTTCCCCGGCGGCGGCGCAACTGCGCGTGTTCGGGGTGTTCCCGCTGGACGACAGCGACCGCGCCCTGCAATCGCTGGCGCAGGTGCTGCCGATCAGTGTCGAGGCGTTTGGGCCGATCACCCTGATCGACCTGCGCTGAAAAAACATTCCGCCAGGGTGAAGGCTTTTTTCGGCTCGCTGGACATAGCAGGAAACGCCCATTCACTTCCTGCGAGGAAAGCCCTTCACATGCGTCCCCAACTCCTGAGCCCCGCGCGCCTGGCACTGGCTGTCGCGGTTGCCGTTTCTGCCTGCTCCCTCGACCTGAACCGCGCCTGGGCGGACCCAGCCATGCAGCGCTATGCGTTGCCGGCGCAACCACTGGACCAGGCCCTGCGCCAGATCGCCCGGCAAAGCGCCAGCACCCTGGTGGTGGACCCGGCGCTGCTGCGCGGGCGCCAGAGCGCGGCGGTGAACGGGCAACTGAGCGCCGAGGCAGCGGTGCGCCAGGCAGTGGCGGGCAGCGGCCTGCAACTGCGCGTGACCGACAACGGCACCCTGACCCTGGAGAAGGCCGACAGCAGTGATGCGCTGCAACTGGGTGCCACCAGCATCACCGGCAGTACGCTGGGCGAGGTCACGGAAAACACTGGCTCCTACACCACCGCCAGCATGGCCACGGCCACCAAGTTCAAGGCCTCGGCCCGGGAAACCCCGCAGTCGGTGACCGTGGTCACCCGCCAGCGCATGGACGACCAGAACATGCAGACCCTGGACGACATCGCCAGCTACACGCCGGGGCTGACTCTGCGCAAGACCGGCGGCGAGCGCCCGCAGTTCTACTCGCGCGGTGCGGCCATCGACAACATCATGGTCGACGGCCTGCCCATCGCCTACGACAGCGACACCCTGGGCACCGCGACCCTGGCGATGTTCGACCGGGTGGAGGTGGTACGCGGGGCTTCCGGCCTGATGGTGGGCTCGGGCAACCCGTCGGGTACCCTCAACCTGGTGCGCAAGCGCCCCACGCTGGCGCCGCAGATCACCCTCACGGCGGCAGCCGGCAGCTGGGACAACTACCGTACCGAAATCGACGCCAGCAGCAGCCTCAATGATGCCGGTACCGTACGCGGGCGAGTGGTGGGCAGCTACCAGGACAAGAACAGCTTTACCGATGCCTACAGCAACCAGCGCCAGTTGCTGTACGGGATCACCGAATTCGACCTGTCGGACGCCACCACGCTGACCCTGGGCGGCTACTACAACCGCGAGGACAACCCCGGCGCGGACTGGAACGGCAGCCCGACCCATGCCGATGGCAGCTTCCTCGACATTTCCCGCTCGTCGCGCTTCAGCCCCGACTGGACCTACTGGGACAAGACCAACAAGAGCGTGTTCGCCGAGGTGGAACATCGCCTGGACAACGACTGGCGCCTGCGCCTGAGCGCCAGCTGGCTGAAGGCCAACCTGGAGATGCTGGGCAGCAGCTACTACCGGCTCGACCCGACCGCCGACGAGCTGCAACTGAATGTGGGGCGCTACTCCTACGAACATACGCAGAAGAGTATCGATGGTTATGCCAGCGGGCCGTTCAGCCTGTTCGGGCGTACCCATGAACTGGTGGTGGGGGCGAGCTACCGCCGCGACGATACCGACGACGGCCCTGGCGGCGGCCCGGATGCGAGCTTCAACTATGTCGTGGACCCCAACAACTTCCACTACAAGGACGTGCCCCGGCCGGCCATCGACTACAACTGGTCGCGCAAGGGCAAGGTGGATCAGTCCAGTGCCTACACCGCCGTGCGTTTCAACCTGCGCGATGACCTGAAGCTGATCCTCGGCTCGCGCCTGGACTGGTATGAGTACCAGCAGCACACCGAGGTCGGGGCCTACGCCTTCGGCGCCGACTACAAGGCCACCCGCGAGGTCACCCCGTATGCGGGGCTGATCTATGACCTGAACGACACCTACTCGGTCTACACCAGCTGGACGCGCATCTTCAAGCCGCAGGAGTACCAGAACAGCAGCGGTGGCCTGCTGGCGCCGGTAACCGGCACCAACTACGAGGCCGGGCTCAAGGCCGAGTACTTCGGTGGTGCGTTGAACGCCAGTTTTGCGCTGTTCCAGCTCGACCAGGAGAACCTGGCCAAGTCGTTGCCGGCAGGTGATTGCCCGACCATGGATGCCTGCTACGAGGCGGCCGGCGAAATTCGTACCCGCGGCCTGGAACTGGAGCTGGGCGGCGAACTGGCGCCGGGTTGGCAGGCGTCGGCCGGCTATACCTATGCGGCGGCCGAGTATGTGAAGGCCACCGGCTCGGCGCAGAAGGGTGACCGCTTCGACAGTGATTCGCCGTACAACCTGTTCAAGCTGGCGACCAGCTACCAGTTGCCGGGCGACCTCGATCAATGGAGCGTGGGCGGGGCCTTTCGCACCCAGAGCCGCACCTATACCAGCTACAGCGTGAAGCAGGGCGGGTACAGCGTGGTCGACCTGATGGCCCAGTACCGCGTGACGCCGGCGGTGACGTTGCAGACCAACCTCAACAACGTGGCGGACAAGCGTTACTACCAGAGCATCAGCAACCCGGCCGGGGCCAACATCTTCGGCGAGCCGCGCAATGTGATGTTCACCGTGAAGTGGTCGTTGTGAAGTCGCTGAAGGCGCGGAACAGGCGGGTGCCCACGTAGCTGCGCAGGTGCGGGTGGCGGCTGCGGTGGTAGCAATCCCAGTAGCTGACCATGCGTGCGCGGGTCAGGCTGAAGTAGGCGGGGTTGTCGTTGAAGAAGCGGCCGTAGGCGCTGGCGTCCAGGGTCGGCAGGTTGGCCTCGCACAGCGCCAGCAGCTCGATCACGTATTCGCCGGTGAGCTGGAACACGAACGGGATGACCCACGTCTCTGGTGCCCGAATGATCTGCTGCAGGTAACGCTCGCGCACGTGGCCGTCGGGGTGGCGGGTGAGCAGGCAGGCGTGGATCAGTGACCGGGCTGTATCGGCAGCCGGCAGGTGAAGGCGGTAGGGCAGGGTCAGGGGTTCGCCGTCGAGGGTGACGGCGATGCCCTGGTCACCGTTGGGCAGGTCGAGGTGCCGGGCCAGGTCCTGGACTTCGCGGGCCAGGTGGTGGGGGAAGGCGGCGGTGAGGGTGGTGGGCATGCACTGCTCCGGATTGTTGGGGTATGTGCTGGCGTCATCGCGGGTCAAGCCCGCTCCCACAAGGAACTGCGCCGAACCTGTGGGAGCGGGCTCGACCCGCGATGGGCGGCGCCGCAGCCCGCTTCAGCGCTGCGTCGCCCAGTACCCCTGCAACGCCCGCGCCGCGGGCTCGATGGCGGCCACGCGCTGGCGATGCAGCACCACATCCAGGTCGGCAGGCAGTTCGAAGTTGTCCTGTGCGGCACAGGTCTCGATCACATCCAGTGCCACCTGCTGCGCCGCCGGCAAGGCCGGCCAGTTGGCCAGGCCTGCACCGCGCAGGTAGCCAAAGCACCACTCTTCGGCCAGCGTCAGCGGCTGGCCGTTGTGCTCGGTCTCTTCGAAGCGTGGCGAGAAACGCTCGGCCAGGTTGTTCGCGTGCAGGGTCACCAGCTCGACGAAGCGCTGGCAGTCTGCAGCGCTTTCCCATTCCGGCTGGCGACCACCGAAGATCCCCGGGAACCATTCGTCGATAGCCACAGGCGCCGGGCCGGACACCAGCGCGGTGAGGTAGCCGTCCAGTTCCGAGGCGTTGAGCACCGAATGGTCATCGCCATACTGCAGCAGGATGTCTTCGATGAACTCGAAGTCGGTGTCGTTGAGCGTCTGCATGAAAAAGGTCCTTCACATAACGGTGGGCGCAGCCAGGCTGCGCGTCAAAGGCGGGAAGGATGGCGCTTTCGCCGGTTTTTATCCAGCGTGCTGATCAGCGCTCAGAAGCGCTCGTCGAGCAGGGCCGGCAAGGTCAGCTCCTTGACGTAGCTGGCCGACGACAGGCTCAGCGCCATGCGCACCACCTGCACCACGTCGTGCACGGGGATCAGCTGGCCTTCGCCGCGTTGTTCGGCCACGTCGCGGGGCGTGCTGAGCGGGTCTTCGGTGTTGAGGTAACCCAGGTTCAGACAGGTCACGGCCAGGCGCTGCTCGCGGTAGCCTTCGCGCAGCGCATCGGCGATGCCACGCAGGGCAAACTTGGAGGCGCCGAAGGCCACCTCGGGGCGCCCGCTCTGGGGCAGGCCGGAGGTGGAACCGGTGAGGATGATGCGCGGGGTGGCGCTGCGCAACAGGGTGGGCAGCAGGCGCTTGATCAGCAGCAGGGTGGCGGTGATGTTGCAACTGACGATGGCCTGTACCTGCGCGTCGCTGTCGCCGAGAAAGTCGTAGGCCGGGTCGAAGGCCAGCTCTTCCCAGATGCCGAGGTTGTAGATCAGCGTGTCGAGGCCGTGCTCTGCCACAGCCTGGGCGATGGCGTGCGCGGCGCTGGCCGGCTCGGCCAGGTTGGCTTCGACCCAGTTCAACTGCACGCCGGCCTTGGCGGCGATGCCGTCGGGGCGCGTGCGCGACACGCCGACCAGCGTGTCGCCCGCCTCGCCGAGGCCTTCGATCAGGGCCTTGCCCAGCCCTTTGCTGGCACCGACTACCAGGGTTTTCATGGGGTGATTTCCTTGTCTGCACGGGGAGAGAGCGCGGATGCAAACAGAGGGCGAGGGGAATGGCAAATGGCCGGATGTATCCAGATGTGAATCTACTTGAGCACTTAGCCTGTAGCAGCCGGCTGCCGGCGATGGGCTGCGCAGCAGCCGCGAAACTCGCCATAATGCGCCCCCCACCAAGGAGAGCGCTGTGAACAACCCCGTACAAGGAGGTCCCGTGACCACCCCTTACATCGCCAGCACCGCCGGCAAGCGCATCGGCCTCGCGCTGCTGGGCCTGCTGCTGTACTTCACCGCGCAGTTCGCCGGCGCCTTTCTGTTCGGCAGTGGCCTGGACTTCACCCTGGCTTTGTTCGGCGCCCACCTGGTGGCGTGTGCAACCATCGGCGGGCTGTACCTGTTGCTGCGGCGCAACCCGCTGGCCGGGCATGCCTTCAGGGGGGCCAACTTCAGCTACAAGGCCCTCTGGCTCGGCCTGACCAGCGTGGTGGTGGTCTACCTGCTGGCCTACAACTACGCCGCCCTGGTCGACCAGCCCGCCGAGCCGTTCATGCTGCAGTTCATGACCCTGCTCGGTGCCGGTTCGCTGGCCGATCGCGTGCTGCTGACCAGCATGGTCATCGTGCTCGCCCCCCTCGGCGAAGAGCTGGCATTCCGGCATTTTCTGCTCAACCTGTTCCCGTTCCGCAAGCCGCTGTGGGCGGTGGTGGCGATCGTGGTCAGCGCCCTGGCGTTTGCCGCCATCCACCTGCAGTACACCTTCAGGTCGACCGTGGTGCTGTTGTTCATCCTCGCCCTGATGCTGGCCTATGCGCGGATCCGAACCGGCGGCCTGCTGGTGCCCATGGCGATGCATGCCTGCGCCTCGACCCTGGCACTGGCGATGTACCCGCTGTTCTATCCGTGAGCCCGCACGGCGGCCGGTGACGGTATACTCGCGGCCTGTTCCGTCTATATCCGAGTATCGTCATGGGTCTTTCTCTCTCTGCGGCGCCTGAGCGCCGTCTCGGCGCGCCACTGGTTGCGCTGTCATTGCTGGTGGTCGGCGCCGTCTTTCTGAATGCCAGCGTGGGCATCAAACAGGTGCTGCTGCTGATCGTCGGCGCCGCCCTGGGCCTCACGCTGTACCACGCCGCGTTCGGCTTCACGTCCGCCTGGCGGGTGTTCATCAATGAGCGCCGTGGCGCCGGCCTGCGCGCGCAGATGGTGATGCTGGCTATCGCCGTGCTGCTGTTCTTTCCGGCCCTGGGCGCCGGCACGCTGTTCGGCCAGCCGGTGACCGGGCTGGTGGCGCCGGCCGGGGTGTCGGTGGTGTTCGGTGCGTTCATCTTCGGCATCGGCATGCAGATGGGCGGCGGCTGTGCCTCGGGCACACTGTTCACCGTGGGCGGTGGCAACGCGCGCATGCTGGTGACGCTGCTGTTCTTCATCATCGGTTCGGTAACCGCAACCCACCACGCCGACTGGTGGTTCGCGCTGCCGTCGTTCCCGGCCACCTCCGTGGTGCAGACCTTTGGCGTGGCCCCCGCGCTGGTGCTTAACCTGGTGGTGTTCGGCCTGATCGCCTGGGGCACGGTGGTGCTGGAGAAGCGTCGCCACGGCGCCCTCGAGGCCCCGGCAGGCAGCCAGCATGAGGGCCTGCGTCGCTTCCTGCGTGGCCCGTGGCCGCTGGTGTGGGGCGCAATCGGCCTGGCGCTGCTGAACTACGCGACCCTGGCACTGGCGGGCCGGCCGTGGGGCATCACCTCGGCGTTCGCCCTGTGGGGCGCCAAGACCCTGAGCGGGCTGGGCGTGGACGTGGGCAGCTGGGCGTTCTGGCAGATGCCGGGCAACGCCAAGGCGCTGGCTGCACCGCTGTGGGAGGACGTGACCACGGTGATGGACATCGGCATCGTGCTGGGTGCGTTGCTGGCAGCAGGCCTGGCCGGGCGCTTCGCGCCGAGCCTGAGGATTCCGATGCGCTCGCTGCTGGCCGCGGTGATCGGCGGCCTGCTGCTGGGCTACGGCTCGCGGCTGGCGTATGGCTGCAACATCGGCGCGTACTTCAGCGGCATCGCCTCGGGCAGCGTGCATGGCTGGCTGTGGCTGGTGGCGGCGTATGCCGGCAACGTGGTGGGGGTGCGGATTCGCCCGCTGTTCTTTGTGGCTGAACGCAAAAGCGTGGCAGCCAGCGGCGGCTGAGGCTGGCGGTACTGCATGGGAACCGGCTCGCAGCAGCCGGTTTTTTCATGCCTGCCCGTTACTGCGAATAGGCGCGCGGTGTACGGGGAGCAACTGACCGCTGTCGTACTGTTGCACTGCGAACAGTTGGCCAACACTTTGTTGCCGTGCATCCAGCCATGTCGCTTTATGTTGTACGTAACTCATTGATTTATAGGTGAAATTCAAGTGGCATGGGTTGTGCTATCTCACGGGTGACTCTGTGTACTCATCGAGATAGACCATGACTGCCACCCCTGTATCTGCCCACTACGACATCCGCCAGCCGGATGCCCACGTCATCCGTGACGATGCCGAAGCCATCGCCATTGCCCATCGGGTTGCCGCGCTGCTGCGCGAAGGCGCGTCCGAGCGCGACCGCAGCCGCCAGGTCCCGGCCGACGTGGTGGATGCGTTCTCCAACAGCGGCCTGTGGGGCATCACCGTACCGAAACAGTACGGGGGGGCGCAGGTGTCCTTCGCCACCCTGGCGGAGGTGATCGCGATCATCTCCGCCGCCGACCCTTCGCTGGGGCAGATACCGCAGAACCACTACTGCCTGCTCGAAGACATCCGCCTGCAGGGCAGCGAAGAGCAGAAGCGCTTCTTCTTCGACCTGGTGCTGGCCGGGCACCGCTTTGCCAATGCGCTGTCGGAAACCGGCGGCAAGAACGTCAAGGAGATCCAGACCCGCATCGTGCCCCATGCCGATGGCTACCGCATCGACGGGCGCAAGGGCTACTGCACCGGCTCGTTGTACGCGCACTGGCTGGGGGTGCTGGCGCTGGACGCGCAGGACCGCTCGCAACTGGCCTTCGTGCGCCGCGATACCCCGGGCCTGGTGATCGTCGATGACTGGGACAACATCGGCCAGCGCACCACCTCCAGCGGCACGGTGCTGGCGCAGGAACTGATCGTACCGGCCTTCAACCTGTTTCCCACCTACCGCTCGTACGAAACCCCGACCCTGGCCGGCCCCTTCGCGCAACTGACCACCGCCGCCATCGACGCCGGCATCGGCCGTGCGGCGCTGGACGACGCCATCACCTTCATCCGCGAGCAGGCCCGCCCGTGGATCGATGCGGGCGTGGAGCAGGCCAGCCAGGACCCGCTGACCATCGTGCAGATCGGCGCGCTGGAGATTCGCCAGGAAGCCGCCGAGGCCCTGCTGGAGCGCGCCGGCAAGGTGCTCGACCGGGCCAGCCTGGCCCCCGACGAGGACTCGGTGGCCCAGGCCTCGGTGGCCGTGGCCAAGGCCAAGGTGCTGACCACCGAAGCGGCGATCGAGGCCAGCAACCGCCTGTTCGAGCTGGGCGGCACGCGCTCCACCCAGGTGCGCCACAACCTCGACCGGCACTGGCGCAACGCCCGCGTGCACACCCTGCACGACCCGGTGCGCTGGAAGTACCACCTTGTGGGCAACTGGGCCTTGAACGGGGCCAAGCCACAGCGTCACGACTGGAACTAGGCCGCCACCATGCCCAAGCAGATACGCCTCAATGCCTTTGCCATGAACACCGTCGGCCACCTGTCGCCGGGCTTGTGGCGCCATCCGCGTGACCAGGCCACGCGCTACACCGACATCCACTACTGGACCGAGCTGGCCAGGACCCTGGAGCGCGGCAAGATCGACGGGTTGTTCATCGCCGATGTGCTGGGCGCCTACGACGTGTACGGCGGCAACGCCGACGAGGCGCTGCGTACGGCTGCGCAGGTGCCGGTCAACGACCCGCTGCAGCTGGTGCCGGCCATGGCCGCCGTCACCGAGCACCTGGGGTTTGGCGTGACCGCCTCGGTGTCGTTCGAGCACCCGTACCCGTTTGCCCGGCGCATGTCCACGCTCGACCACCTGACCCGTGGCCGCGCCGGCTGGAACATCGTCACCTCGTACCTGTCCAGCGGGGCGCGCAACCTGGGCCAGCGCGAACAGCTGTCGCATGACCAGCGCTACGCCCTGGCCGAGGAGTACCTGCAGGTCTGCTACAAGCTGTGGGAGGCCAGCTGGGAAGACGACGCCGTGCGCGCCGACCGCGCCAGCGGGGTGTATGCCGACCCGGCCAAGGTGCACGGCATCGGCCACCAGGGCGAGTTCTTCCAGGTGCCGGGCTTTCACCTGTGCGAGCCCTCGCCCCAGCGCACCCCGGTGCTGTACCAGGCCGGTGCCTCGACGCGCGGCAGGGCGTTTGCGGCGGCCAACGCCGAGTGCGTGTTCGTTGCTGCGCCGAGCAAGACGGTGCTCAAGAACCAGGTGGCGCAGGTGCGCGCTGCGGCGGTGGCGGCCGGCCGCGCACCGGGCGATATCCTGGTGCTGGAGCAGCTTACGGTGATTGTCGCCCCCACCGATGAACAGGCCCTGGCGCGCCTGCGCGAGTACCGCGAGTACGCCAGCGCCAGCGGTGCGCTGACGCTGATGTCGGGCTGGACCGGCATCGACTTCGCCCAGTACCAGGGCGACCAGGTGCTGCGCGAAGTGCAGAGCGATGCGATCCAGTCGGCGGTGGAAGCCTTCACCCGTGCCGACCCCAGCCGCACCTGGACCACCGCCGAAATTGCCGACTATTGCGCCATCGGTGGCGACGGCCCGGTGCTGGTGGGCTCGGCGCAGACGGTGGCCGACCAGTTGCAGGAATGGGTGCAAGAGACCGACGTGGACGGCTTCAACCTGGCCAGCGTGGTGGCCCCGGAAACCTTCGAGGCGGTGGTCGACCTGCTGGTGCCCGAGCTGCAGGCCCGTGGCCTGTTCAAGCGCGATTACGCCCAGGGCACGCTGCGCAACAAGCTGTTCGACGCAGGTGACCGGCTGGGCGCGCCGCACCCGGCCGCCGCGCTGCGCAGGGGCGCTGGGCAATGAGCGAGCTGCTGGCCCATGTCAACTGGCCCGAGGTGGGCCAGGCCTGCCTCGACACCTTGAGCATGCTCGGCGTAGCGCTGGGTTTCACGGTGCTGATGGGGCTGCCGCTGGGGGTGCTGCTGTACCTCACCGGCCAGCGCCAGTTGCTGGCCTCGCCGCTGGTGTACCGCGTGCTGTCGGTGGTGGTGAACGTGCTGCGTTCGATGCCGTTCATCATCCTGCTGATTGTGCTGATCCCGCTCACCCAGGTGGTGGCCGGTACTTCGCTGGGCGTGCCCGGCGCCATACCTCCGCTGGTGATCGGCTGTACGCCGTTCTTTGCGCGGCTGGTGGAAATCGCCCTGCGCGAGGTCGACCGCGGCCTGGTGGAGGCCACCCAGTCGATGGGTGGCAGCACCTGGCAGATCGTATGGCACACCGTGCTGCCCGAGGCGCGCACCGGCCTGATCGCGGCGGTGACGGTGACCGCCATCGTGCTGGTGGACTACACGGCGATGGCCGGTGTGGTCGGCGGCGGCGGCCTGGGCGACCTGGCGATCCGCTTTGGCTACCAGCGCTTTCAGACCGACGTGATGGTGGTGACCGTGCTGCTGCTGATCGTGCTGGTACAGGTGCTGCAGGTGAGTGGCGACCGCCTGGTGCGGCGCTTCACCCGGCGTTGAATTGTGTTTCCCGTCAGCGGCAGCCGGGTTTCGCTGCCGCCGGCCCACGTATCCCACGGCGGCCAATGTTCTACCTGTTCAGGAGCAAGCCCATGAAGAAGACCCTGGCCGTACTGGCCGCCGTGCTGTCGCTGTCGGCGCACGCCAACGAGAAACTGGTGGTGGGCGCCACCCCGGTGCCGCACGCCGAGATCCTCGAGTTCGTCAAACCGGCGCTGGCGGCCGAAGGCGTGGACCTGGACATCAAGGTGTTCAGCGATTTCATCCAGCCCAACCTGCAACTGGCCGAGAAGAACCTGGACGCCAACTACTACCAGTACCGGCCGTTCCTCGACGAATTCAACGCCACCCGCAAGACCGACCTGGTGCCGGTGGTGGGCGTGCACATCGAGCCTTTCGGTGCGTACTCCACCCGCATCAGGAGCATCGCCGAGCTCAAGGACGGCGCCAGCGTCGCCATCCCCAACGACCCGGTCAACGCCGGGCGTGCCCTGGTGCTGCTGCACGAAGCCGGGCTGCTCACCCTCAAGGACCCGAGCAACACCCTGGCGACCCAGCGCGACATCGCGGCCAACCCAAGGCACCTGAAGATTCGCGAACTCGAAGGCGCGCTGCTGGCCCGTGCGGTGAACCAGGTGGACCTGGCGTTCGTCTTCGCCAACTACGCGCTGGAGGCGGGCATCGATACCAGCAGCGCGCTGATCGTGGAGAAGGGCAAGGACCTGTACGTGGAGTACCTGGTCGCACGCCCCGACAACATCGATGACCCGCGCATCCAGAAGCTGGCCAAGGCGCTGAACTCGCCACAGGTGCGTGACTTCATCCTGACCCGCTACAAGGGCCAGATAGTGCCCGGCTTCTGAGCCCCGGTGGCCCGCGCTGGCGACAGCGCGGGCCTTGGTCGAATCGCATCCTTCGCAGGGCAGGCCTTGATCCATGGTCAGTTTCAATCAACAGCCGCTGGCAGGCGCCGTGCATATCCGCCTGGTGGGGCTCGGCAAGCAGTACCCGGGGCGCGAGCGCACTGTGCATGCGCTGCGCGACATCAACCTGGAGATACGCCGGGGCGAGGTGTTCGGCATCATCGGGCGCAGCGGCGCGGGCAAGTCGTCGCTGCTGCGTTCGCTCAACCGCCTGGAGCAACCCAGCAACGGCCAGGTGCTGATCGACGGCGAGGACATCGCCGGCTACGACACCGCGCAACTGGCCCGCCAGCGCCAGCGCACCGGCATGATCTTCCAGCACTTCAACCTGATGTCGGTGAAAACCGTCGGCGAGAACATCGGCCTGCCGCTCAAGCTGGCCGGCATTGGCCGCGCCGAGCGCGAGCGGCGGGTGAGCGAGATGCTGCAACTGGTGGGCCTGGAGGACAAGCGCGATGCCTTCCCCGCACAGCTGTCCGGTGGCCAGAAGCAGCGCGTCGGCATCGCCCGGGCGCTGGTGCTGCAGCCCGACCTGCTGCTGTGCGACGAGGCGACCTCGGCGCTGGACCCGCAAAGCACCCAGTCGATTCTGGCGCTGCTACGCGATATCAACCGGCGCCTGAACCTGACCATCGTGCTGATTACCCACGAGATGGAAGTGATCCGCGAGCTGTGCGACCGCGTGGTGGTGCTGGAGGCGGGCGAGGTGGTGGAGCAGGGCGAGGTGTGGCGGGTGTTCGGCTGCCCGTGCCACGAGGTGACCCGCACCCTGCTGCGCACCCTGCACCCTGGCGGCGCCCATGACCTGGCCCCAGCCAGCGCCGGCGACTGGCTGCTCGACCTGCATTACACCGGGGCCCGTGGCCAGGCGCCGGAGCTGAGCGCGATCAGCGCGGCACTGGGTTACCCGACCCACCTGGTGCAGGCCAATATCGAGCGTATCCAGGGGCGTATCCTTGGCCGTCTGCGCGTGCGCGTGGAGGCCCCTGAACAGGTGTGTGCGCAGGTGCTGCAGCAGGCCCGTACAGTGGCCGACAGCGTCGAGCGGGTGGCCGCACGGGCCTGAGCCGGCCGGCCTGCACCGGGTAGCCCGGGCCCTGCCCGTTACTGGCTGGCGGCGGGCCTGGCCTGGCCGGCACGCACGTCGAAGGCGCCCCCGGTGAAGGCGCCATCCACCGTCACCTTGCTTTTGCCGGGCAGCAGCGGGAACACCAGTTCGGCGAAGCGGTAGGCTTCCTCCAGGTGCGGGTAGCCCGACAGCACGAAGCGGTCCACGCCCAGGGCGACGTACTCCTGCAGCCGTGCCGCCACCGTGGCCGGGTCGCCGACCAGTGCGGTGCCGGCGCCGCCACGCACCAGGCCGACCCCGGCCCACAGGTTGGGCGAGACTTCCAGCCGGTCGCGGCGCCCGCCGTGCAGCGCGGCCATGCGCCGCTGGCCTTCGGAATCCATGCTGGCGTAGTTGGCCTGTGCGGCGGCGATGGTGGCCTCGTCCAGGTGGCTGATCAATTCCTCGGCCGCCGCCCAGGCCTGTTCACTGGTTTCACGCACGATCACATGCAGGCGCACGCCAAACTGCACCGTGCGCCCGTGGCGGGCGGCACGGGCGCGCACGTCGGCGATCTTTTCGGCCACCGCGGCGGGTGGCTCGCCCCAGGTCAGGTAGGCGTCCACATGCCTGGCCGCCAGCTCGTGCGCGGCGGCTGACGAGCCACCGAAGTACAGCGGCGGGTAGGGCGTCTGCACCGGCGCGAAGAAGTTCTGCGCGCCCTCCACCCGCAGGTGCTCGCCGTGAAAGTCGACCCGTTCGCCACTGAGCAGTTGACGCCACACGGTGAGGAATTCGTCGGCGGCGTCGTAGCGCTGGTCGTGCGCGAGAAACACGCCATCGGCGGCCAGCTCGGTGGCATCGCCGCCGGGCACCACGTTGAGCAGCAGGCGTCCGCCGCTGGCCTGGTCGAGGGTGGCGGCCTGGCGCGCCGACGCGGTGGGGTTGCCCAGCGAGGTGCGCAGGGCCACCAGCAGCTTGAGGCGGTGGGTCACCGGCACCAGGCTGGCGGCGGTGACCCAGGGGTCGAGGCAGCTGCTGCCGGTGGGGATGAGGATGCCGTCATAGCCGAGGTTCTCGGCGGCCACGGCAATCTGGCGCATGTAGGCGTTGGTGGCCGGGCGCCCGCTGGCGGAGTGGCCGAGGTAGCGGGTGTCGCCGGAGGTGGGCAGAAACCAGAAGATATCGAGGCTCATGGTGGGGTGCTCGTTGCAGGAAGAATGGGCCACCGCCCCGGCCGGGACGGCGTGCAACGCAAGGTGGGTGAAGTCGCTGCTTGCTTGGGCAAGTCTGGGTCAGATCGACAGGTTGATGACGCGTGTGGCGTTCGGCTCCGGTGGCGGCTGGCGCTTGTTCACCACCAGTTCGCCGATGCGGATCAGCAGGGCACGGGTGACGTTGCGGCTCAGGCCCAGCAGGCGCGCGGTGTGCACCTGGTTGTAGTGGCAGAAGCGGTAGGCACTGCGCAGCAGCGCCTCCTCGACCTTTTCATGCAGCGCGCCGTGCTCTTCTTCGAACAGCTTCTGAAACGCGCGCTGCAACAGGGCGTTGGCGGATGTGTCCGGGGCGGGTGTGCCCTCGGGTCGCTCGATGCGCAGGTTGGACAGGCGCAGGTCGTCCTGCTGGATCACGCCGTCATGGCAGATCAGCAGGGTGTGGTGGATGACGTTTTCCAGCTCGCGGATGTTGCCCGGCCAGTCGTAGCTGGCCAGCTTGTGCTCGGCCTCGCTGCTCAACTGCACATCGCCATAGCCCAGGCGGGCGCTGTAGCTGGCCATGAAGTGGCGGGTCAGCGGCAGGATATCGCCGGGGCGCTCGCGCAGCGGGTACAGCTGCAGGCTGACCACGTTGAGGCGGTAGAACAGGTCTTCGCGAAAGTGCCCGGCGTTGATCGCCTTTTCCAACTGCACGTTGGTGGCGGCCAGCACGCGCACGTTGATCGGGATGCTCTTGCGCGACCCCAGGCGCACCACTTCGCGCTCCTGCAGCACGCGCAGCAGCTTGACCTGGATGGCCATCGGCAGGTCGCCGATCTCGTCGAGAAACAGCGTGCCGCCGTCGGCTTCCTCGAACCAGCCGGCCTTGGACGCCAGGGCGCCGGTGAAGGCGCCCTTTTCGTGGCCGAACAGTTCGGCCTCGACCAGCGACTCGGAGAACGCCCCGCAGTTGACCGCCACGAACGGCCCGTGGTGGCGCCGGCTGAGGTTGTGGATATGTCGCGCCACCAGCTCCTTGCCCGTACCGGTTTCGCCAATGATCAGCACGCTGGCCTCACTCGGCGCGACCTGCTGCAGGTGGGCGAGCAGCGCCTGCGACCTCGGGTCTTCGAACACCTGTGCGGTGGCCCTGATCGAGGTGGCCAGGGTTGGCGATGGCGGGAGCGTCAACAGGTGCATGGGCAGCCCTCAGGAGTAGAAGGACGGGGCGGGCACCGTCCGGTTCAGGGCCCAGTCACCCAGCTCGTGGACCTTGTAGTCCACCGGGTCGTGCAGGGTCTGGGTGCGCAGGTTGCGCCAGTAGCGATCGAAGCGCAGCGAGGCATGCGTGGCGCGCGCGCCGGTCACTTCGAACAGGCGGTTGCACAGGTCCAGGCCGGTGCGGGTGGCCGCCACCTTGGCCGCGGCGATGGACAGCGCCAGCTGCCCGCGCTCGTCGCTGCTCAGCGTGGGGCCCTTGTGCCAGGCTTCGTCGAGTTGGTTGCAGGCGCGTTCGGCCAGCAGCCGAACGCCTTCCAGGCCCACCCAGAAGTCGCCGTAGTGGCGCAGGATGTACGGGTCTTCGCTGACGTGCCGGGCGTTGGACTTGAACCACGGTCGCCCTTCCTTGAGCGTGTACTGGCGTGCCTCTTCCAGCGCACCTTCGGCGATGCCGAGGAAGATGTGCGCAAAGTGCAGTTGCGCGATCAGCGGGCGCAGGCAGGCGAACGGAGTGCTCAGCGGGCCGGGGTCGAGCAGCAGTTCGGATTCCTCGACGCGCACGCGCTCGAAGGTGGCGCTGCCGCTGTCGGTCTGGCGCTGGCCCATGTTGTTCCAGTCGCCATGCAGGGTGATGCCGGTACGTGCCGTGGGGATGGCGGCGATCAGCAACTTGCCGCCGGCGCTTTCATCCACCGCCGAGGCGATCAGCATTTCCGAGTCGCTGGCGCCGGAGCAGAAGCTCTTCTTGCCCGAGAATTCGCGCCAGCCGTCGTACTTCTTGACCACGGTGCGGGTGTCGAGCGGGTTCAGGGCGTTGCCCCAGAACCAGTTCTTGCGGGCGGTCTGCTCGAACCAGGGCTGCCACTGGTCGGGGCTGGAGAACAGGCGCACGGTGGCCAGCATCAGGTGCTGGAAGCCGAACACGTGGGCGATGGAGCTGTCGACCCGGGCGAACTCGCGCACGATGTTCAGGGTTTCGCCCCAGCTGGCGCCCATGCCGCCGAACTGCGTGGGAATGCTCAGGGCCAAGAGGCCGCTGTGGCGAATGGCGTCACGCTCGGCCTTGGGTGTGCCGCCGCGCTCGTCGCGTTCGGCGGCGGTCAGTGCGAACTCGGCGGCCAGCGCGCGCGCGGTCTGCAGCGGGCTGAGCAGGGTGGGTTCCGGTTGCTTGGCACTCATGCGGTCTGCGCCTTGGGCAGCACATCGTTGGCGATCATTTCGCCGAACGGCCCGGTCAGGTTGGTGACGCCGCGCCCGGCTAGGCTGGCGTAGGGTTCTGGCAGCAGCGGGAACACCAGCTCGGCGAAGCGGTAGGCTTCCTCCAGGTGGGGGTAGCCGGAGAAGATGAAGCTTTCGATGCCCAGGTCGGCGTATTCCTTGATGCGCGCGGCCACCTGTTGCGGGTCGCCCACCAGCGCGGTGCCGGCGCCGCCCCGTACCAGGCCCACACCGGCCCACAGGTTGGGGGCGATCTCCAGCTGGTCGCGGCGACCGCCGTGCAGGGCAGCCATGCGCCGTTGGCCCTCGGAGTCGAAGCGCGCGAAGGACTGTTGCGCCGCGGCGATGGTGTCGTCGCTGATGTGCGCGATCAGGCGGTCGGCGGCCTGCCAGGCCTCTTCGGCGGTTTCGCGCACGATCACGTGCAGGCGGATGCCGAACTTCACCGTGCGCCCGTGCCTGGCGGCGCGGGCGCGCACATCGGCGATCTTCTCGGCGACGGCGGCGGGCGGTTCGCCCCAGGTGAGGTACACGTCCAGCTGTTCGGCGGCCAGGTCATGGGCGGCGTCGGACGAGCCACCGAAGTACAGCGGCGGGTAGGGCTTTTGTACCGGTGGGTAGAGCGCCTTGGCGTTCTCGACCTTGAAGTGCTTGCCCTCGAAATCCACCGACTCGCCTTGCAGTACGCGGCGCCAGATACGCAGGAACTCGTCGGTGACCTCGTAGCGTTCGCTGTGGCTGAGGTGGATGCCGTCGCCGCGGTTCTCGTCGGGGTCGCCGCCGGTGACCACGTTGATCAGCAGGCGCCCGCCGGACAGGCGGTCGAGGGTGGCGGTCATGCGCGCCGACACGGTGGGCGAGATGATGCCGGGGCGTATCGCCACCAGGTAGCGCAGGCGTTCGGTCAGCGGCGCCAGGGCCGAGGCGACCACCCAGGAGTCCTCGCACGAGCGGCCGGTGGGGATCAGCACGCCGTGGTAGCCCAGGCCATCGGCGGCCTGGGCGATCTGCTTGAGGTAGTTGAGGGTGACCGGGCGCGCGCCGTCGCTGGTGCCGAGGAAATGACCGTCGCCGTGGGTGGGCAGGAACCAGAACACGTTCATCGTTCGGCCCCGCTGGCGAGCTTGCGCTGGCTGTGGGCGTGGGCGGCGAAGAACGGTGCGGCACGCTCGGCGGCCAGGCTGACACGGGCTTGCAGTACCGGGCTGCTGACCTGGTAGTTCTGCAGGTCGCCTTCGCTGCCATACACGCCGATGGGCAGGGTCAGCGCCTGGAAGAAGCTGAACAGCGGGCGCAGTTGGTGGTCGATCACCAGCGCATGCAGCGGGCTGCCACCGGTGGCGGCCAGCAGCACCGGGGTGTCGATCAGGCTGTCCTGGCCCACCAGGTCGAACAGGTGCTTGAGCAGGCCGGGGTAGGAGCCGCGGTAAACCGGCGAGGCAACGATCAGCAGGTCGGCATGCTCGATGGCCTGCAGCTGCTGTTCGACCGTGGCCGGCAGTTCGGCGCGCGACAGGGCGCCGCCTACCTGGCGGGCGATCTCGCTCAGCTCGATGAGCTGGGCGTCGATGTGCAGGTGCTTGCCCAGCTCGGCGACGATCGCCTCGGTCAGTGCCAGGGTGCGTGAGGGGCGATAGGCGCCGCCGGAAACGGCGACGACCTTGAGTGCTGCGGTCATGTGTGCGTCCTGTGGTGTGGCCCTGCGCTCAGAGCGTTACCCAGGCTTGAGCAAGAGCCGTACCACAGTCGCAGGCCCCGTTTTTGCTGGGCCTGGCGCGGTAGTGAGGTGGCAATGGTGTTGGTGCGGGAGGTTTTTGTTGGCTGGCTGTTGCTGGGGCAACAGTTGCTGGGCAGACAGTTGGCTGTGGGTGTAGGCCTGGCGCGCTACTGCTTGGGTTGCAGCGAATCGTGGTGCATCAACTTACCGCGTTGGCGAAGTACTGGCTGGGCGCCGCGCCCAGCACGCGCCGGAACACACTGGTGAACGCACTGGGGCTGCTGTAGCCAAGGTCCGTCGCCACCCGCGTGATCGCCTCGCCATTGCCCAGGCGCACCACCGCCGCCATCAGGCATGCCTGCTGTCGCCATGCCACGAAGCTGATGCCGGTGTGCTGGCGAAACAGCCGGGTGAAGGTGCGCCGGCTCATGCCCACCTGGCGGGCCATGTCATCGATCCCTGTATCCAGCGAGGGCTGTGCCAGCAAGTGCTGGCAGGCCCGGGCGAGCCTGGGTTCGCTGGGCAGCGGTGCATTCAGCGACAGCGCCGGCATGTCGGCAATCTCGTGCAGCAGCAGGTTCATCAGGTAGCCCTCGCGGCTGCCTTCGGCATACAGCGCCGGCACATCCCGGGCGCGCAGCAGCAGTTGGCGCAGCAGTGTCGACACACCGAACACCTGGCAGTGTTCGGGCAGGCCGAGGCGGGTGGCGGCAGGCTGGCGCACATAGGTGTTCAGCATCGTCACCGGGCCGTTCATGCTCATCTCGTGGGGCACGCCTGCGGGCACCCAGATGGCCCGCTGCGGCGGCACCACCCAGTTGCCCTGGCGGGTGAACACCGTGATCACCCCGCAGGCCGCATAGGCGAACTGCCCACGCTGATGGGTATGCAAGGCAAAGTGCTGCCCGTCGCCATAGTCGTTGGCCGTGACCACGGCGTCGCGGGGGGTGTGTTCATAGGGGTCGATGTCGATTTCGCGCATGGCCCGAATTTAATGATCTATGACCTGATAGTGCAAGCGAGCCAGTGTGCTCATTGCGCATAGTGGCGCCCTGACTTTCGGGATAGGTACGCCATGCAAAAGAAACATCTGGCCCTGGCCGTGCTGGTGACGGCGGTATGGGGGTTCAACTTTCCCATCACCAAGCTCGGCCTGGCCGCAATTGACCCGCTGCTGTTAACGGCGTTGCGATTCACCCTGGCGGCGTTGCCGTGGGTGTTCTTCATCCGGCGCCCGGCGGTCGGCCTGGGCTGGGTGGCGGCATACGGGTTGATCTTTGGCGTGGCGATGTGGGCGTTGATCAACCTGGGAATCGAGCTGGGCGTGCCGCCGGGCACGGCGGCGTTGCTGGTGCAGTTCAGTGCGTTTTTCACCCTGGGCTGGGGCGTGTTGCTGTTTCGCGAACGCCTTGGCGTGGGGCAGGGCGTCGGGGTGGGGCTGGCAGTGCTGGGGCTGGTGTCCATCATCAATGGCAGGCCCGGCGATGGCTCGGTGGTGGGTTATGGCTTGTTGCTGGTGAGTGCGTTCAGCTGGAGTGTGGGCAACGTCATCATCAAGCGCTCGAAGGTGCGCGAGATGTTTGCCTTTGTGGTGTGGGCGAGCCTGTTCGCACCGCTGCCGCTGGTGCTGCTCACCTGGCTGATGCATGGCACCGCGCCGTTCACCGGGGTGGCCGCGCAGGTGGGGTGGGTGGCGGTGTTTTCGCTGGTGTTCCAGGTGTATGCGGCGACGCACTTCTGTTACTGGGGGTGGAACCTGCTGCTGCGTGAGTATCCGGTGTCGAAGGTGGCGCCGTTGTCGTTGCTGATCCCGGTATTCGGGGTGGCAGGGTCGATGGTGCTGCTGGGGCACCGGGTGGATGCGCACGAGGCGGTTTCGATCGGGTTGATTCTGGCGGCGCTGGGGGCGGGGTTCGTGAAGTGGCCTGGGCGGGCGCATTCGCCAGCAAGGCTGGCGCCTACAGGGGAGCGCGAGACGGTGTAGGCGCCAGCGTTGTTGCTGAAGGGGCAGGGCACTGATCGCTACTGCACCGGATCACTCACCGGCTTGGCAATGATCGCCTTGAGTTCACTGGTCATCGGGAACTCGAGGTTCAAGCCTTTTGGCGGGATCGGCTGCTCAAACCAGCGCTGGTAGATCCCGTTGATCTCCCCCGAGCTGTACAGCTCGCCCAGTGTCGAATTCACCAGTGCGAGGAATTGCGGATCGTCCTTGCGCACCATGCAGCTGTAGATTTCCCGAGACTGCTCCTCCCCAACCACTACCCACTTGTGCGGATCGCGAGCCTTGGCGCGCTCGCCGTAGAGCAATGCATCGTCCATGTAGAACGCCGCTGCCCGACCGGACTGCAACAGCTGGAAGGCTTCGCCGTGGTCCTTGGCGCTGATCACGAACATGTCGATCTTGTTATCGATGTTGTAGCTCTTCAGATAGCGCTCGTTGGTGGTGCCGGCGGTGGTCACCACGTTCTTGCCGCGCAGGTCGGCGAAGCTCTTGATCCCACTGTCGTTGGCGGTCAGCAACTGGCCTTTGACGTAGATGAAGCCGTAGGAAAACGCCACCTGTTTTTGCCGCTCAGCGGTCACGCCGGTCGAGCCACATTCCAGGTCGACCGTGCCGTTCTGCACCAGCGGAATGCGGGTTTGCGAAGTCACCAGGTTGTATTTGACCTTGAGCTGGGGCGCCGCGAGCTTTTGCTGCACGCGCTCGACGATCTTGTTCGCCAGGTCCACCGAGTAACCCATCGGTTGACCCGAGTGATCGCCCACGTAGGAGAAGGGTACCGACGCATCGCGATAACCCAGGGTAATGCTGTTGGTACTGGCAATCTTGCTCAGGGTCGGCCCCAGCGAGGTTTCTTCAGCCTGCACTTGAGTGCCGAGCAATACGCCCAGGGTGCAGCCGAGCAACGTGATTTTTTGCATTGTTATTCTCCGTTGTGGGTGATGGATTGCTTAGCGGCGGGCCGCGATAACGCTGATTTCGACTCGCACCTGCGGGCGGGCCAGCTCGGCCTGCAAGGTCGTGCGACTCGGTGCCTGGTCAGGCGACAACCAGTCCGACCATACGTAGTTCATCGCCGCGAAATCCTCACCAATGTCCTTCAGGTAAATGGTCGCGCTGAGCAGGTGATCCTTGTCGCTGCCCGCCTCGGCCAACAGCGCGTCGATTTTTGCCAGCACCTGGCGAGTCTGGCCAGCGGCGTCGGTGGCATCACCCGGTACTTGGCCGGAGAGAAACACCAGGTCGCCAAAGGTCACGGCAGCGGACAAGCGTGGATTGGGCTGGATGCGGCTGATGGTCATCGGATAGTCCTTCTCTTGGGTAATTTCAGGCCACACGGGGCGCAAAGCCCTGCAGATCAATGGAGGGGCGGCGCTGGCCGATCAGCTCGCCGAGCAACTGCGCACTGCCGCAGGCCAGGGTGAAGCCCAGGGCACCATGGCCGAGGTTGAGCCACAGGTTGCGATACGCCGTTGCGCCCAGCAGCGGCACGCCGCTAGGGGTCGCCGGGCGCATACCGGCCCACTCGATGGCCTGCTCGTAGTCGCCGGCATTGGCGAAGGTGTCACGCGCCTGGCGCTTGATCAGGGCCAGCCGCTTGGGGTCCAGCGCCTGTTCAAAGCCGACGATGTCGACCATGGCCGCTACCCGCAGTTGCTCGCCGATGCGGGCGTAGACGATCTTGCGGTCATAGTCAGTGATGCTCAGGTCCGGGGCCCAGTGGTGGGCGCCGATCGGCACGGTGAGGCTATAGCCCTTGAGCGGGTACAGGGGCAGGTGCACCCCTGGCAACGTCAGCAGTGGGCTGCGATGGCCGGCGGCAATCACCAGATGCTCCACTGGCAGCACTTCATCCCCCAGTTCGATTGCGCTCACCATGCCATTGGCCTGGCGAATACCGGTCACGGCCTGGCCCAGGCGGAACTCGCAACGGCCCGAGGCCCGCAAACGCGCCGCCAGTAGCTGGCAGAAGCCGTGGCAGTCACCGACCTCTTCATCGGGGGTGTAGATCGCGCCAACAAAGGGGGCATCGGCCAGCGCCGGGTCCAGGCGGGCGCAGTCGGCAGACGACAGCACCTGCTGTTGCTGGGGGGCGGCCAGCCTGTGGCGGGCGTGCTCGAAGCTCGCGGTGTTGCGAAAGGTCACCAGCTTGCCATTGCGCCGCCAGTGGAAACCGTCCAGGGCATCGTCCTCGCGCCAGGCCTGCAGGGTGGCCTGGCTGAACAACGCCAGGCGCAGCAGGTGGGCTGCATTGGTGCGGTTGACGGAGGAGCGGCAGGCCCCCAGAAAGGACGCCATCCAGCGCCACTGCGCCGGGTCCAGGCGGGGGCGCAGCTTCAACGGTGAGTCACCGCGCAGCATCCAGCCGATGGCCTGCAATGGCACGCCGGCATCGGCCAGGGGCGCCACGTAGCGATAGGACAACTGGCCGCCATTGGCAAAACTGGTTTCACTGCCCAGCGAATCCCGCGCCTCGACCAGGGTCACCTCAACGCCATCGCGCACCAGTGCGTAAGCCGTTGCCAGGCCAATGACGCCGCCGCCGATGATGCATACACGCTGAGCCATGTCATTCCTTAGCCGTGGTTGAGACGAGACCGAGGTTAGAGCCAGGTGACAGGCGCCGAACAATGAATAAAGATGGTCATCCCATAAACAAAGGTTATGGACTCGCCATGCGCCTTCGCCACATCGAGATCTTCCAGGCCATCCGTCAGACCGGGTCGGTCAGCGCTGCCGCGCAGTTACTGCACGTCTCCCAACCCGCCGTGACCAAAGTGCTGCAACACGCTGAGCAGCATCTGGGTTTCCCGTTGTTTCTACGGGTGCGCGGCAAACTCCAGGCCACCCCGGAAGCGCTGGAGCTGGAGCGTGAGGTCGACAAGGTCACCGAAAGCCTGCAAGGGGTGCGACGCCTGGCCCAGAGCCTGCGCCGCGAGCCGGGCCACAGCCTGCGGATCGGCGCGACCCCGGCACTGGCCCTGTCGTTGTTGCCGCCGGCCATTCATGAATGGACGCAACGTTATCCGGAGATCGCCTGCGAGCTGTCCAGTGCCCATAGCCGCGAGCTGGTGCAGAACCTGCTGATGCGCGAAATCGATGTCGCCCTGACCCTGCAACTACCCGATCACCCGGGGCTCAATGCCCAGGCGCTGGCCAGTGGGGTGTTGGTGGCGTTGGCGCCGGCCGGTTACTGGCCCCAGGAGGAAGAAGGCCAGCCGCTGCCGCTGCAGGCCCTGGCCGACGCGCCGCTGATCGGGCTGTCCAGTGCCGATCCGCTGTCGGCCCGCCTCGACAGCTATCTCGAGGCGGTAGAGCCGCCGCCACGGGTGAGCATCGCGGTGCAAACCTATTCACTGGCCAGGGCGATGGTCGAATCCGGTGCAGGGCTGGCGGTGATCGATCCCTTCACCGCCCTCAGCGCGTCGCCTGGGGCCATCGCCATTCGCCCCCTGGCTCCAGCGTTGCCGATCACCCTGTACGCGGTGACCCGCGCTGCCGAACCGCCACCGCATACACTGGGCGAGCTGCTGACGATCTTCAGCGCTCGTGCGCAGGGGCAATTGGATTGTTGGCGCTGAAGCGTTGACTTGCCAGGGAAGGGGATGAAACCCCAGAGACTAAAAAGCCCGCAGTCAGCGGGCTTTATGGGTGTTGCGTAGTCGTCGTTGGACGGCTATGTACATCGAAATAGTAATGGGTTTGGAAGCCATTCGGTAAGCACATCCAAAACAGAGTTGGGCTGTGATAAGCGATGTGTTTTCCACCGCATACGAAAAACCGTAATTGCTACATTAGAGCGTGCAGATGTAAAAAACCTTGTCATCATTTCATGGGTAGGTCATAAAGCAGAGGGTTTGTTGCGGATGACTGTTGACAGGTATTGCGAAGGAAAGCACTTGAAGAACTCGCATACAAGTTCCAGTCTTAAATATATTACGTCCTCTCGATGTTGGAATGATGGCGTTTAACTATCACTCAAATGGTGATAGCATTTTGCCTTGGTGGCAAGACTTGGCTCTCGCGATTCAACTGAATGGATAAGGAAAAGATGGAAAAAATTAAAAGCTTTGTGCTGGCATCGTTGGTTGCCGCTTTTGCGTGCACAGCATCAGCAGAAACCTTTGAACACGTCGAGCTTGATAAAGACAGAAGAAGCGTTGAGTATTCTGGACCTATCAATAAGACAATCAGTGCGATTAAAGAACGTAAATGGCTAGGACAAACCAAGGCTATGGATGGTGGGGTCGTGTTCACCCCTTATGTGAATCCCCAATTCGGTAAGAACAATACTGAATCCGGGGGTGCCATTATGGTGACTGCTACATTTTATCTCTATGACAAGCCAGTCAAAGAAGCGTTGATGGTTGCACGTCAAAGTCAAATTCCCGGTTTTGTTGAGTTTTATGGCTATGATTCAAGGGAGCTTCAAATGCATATAAGAATGGTTGACGATGACACCTTTCAATCGTTCGCAAGTGATACGCAATATCGCTCTCCTGAAAAGCTGAATACTTACAAGAAAGTCGACAGTTTCAATAAGAGTAATTACAAGAGCGAGTTGAAGTCTGCCTTGGATGATGGCACTGTTTTTTGAAATGTGTAAACGACAATAAAGCACATCAGTGTTTTTGTTGATTTGAGGTCGATGAAGAGAAGATAGACCGCGTTCGTATAATGGTCGATAACTATCAGGCTGCCTTTCAAGGTGGCCTTTTCAATGCCTGCTATACAGTTGCCAAGCATTGTTGAATGCTTGATTTGTTCGGTCTTTTAATTTCGATGACAGTCAAATAATGGCTTAATGCAACGAAATATTGTGTCAATGGTAGATTGAAAATATATGTAGGGTTGGATTGTAGCTGTCAAAAATTAAAAGTTAGGGTTAGACCCGTGCTCAATTTTCATGCTTGAACACGTTCAACCACAAAAAACGACCTTGCCGGAGACGCGAAGGTTCTTGAATACCCATAAAATCTATTGCCTTTTGTGGGTTTGTATGATCTTGGCTTCGCGTGGTGTAACGCTTTGGGGCCGCATTTTCCGAGGGAAATGGGTTTGAGAAGAACAGATTTTCTGGATAGAAAAAGGGGTAGAAATTTCTTTCTACCCCTTCTCTAAGTCCTTGATTTACAAGGATTTGTATGGTGCCCCGAGGGAGACTCGAACTCCCACTCCTTTCGAAAACGGATTTTGAATCCGCCGCGTCTACCAATTCCGCCATCAGGGCTTGTGGCGGCGAAGTATAGTGAGGCGCCTACCGTTGGTCAATCAGCTTTCATGGTCAATTTTGCCGCTTTCCGCTAAACTTTGCGGCCCTGTCAAACCGATCACCATCATGCGCGTCGCCGATTTCTCCTTTGAGCTTCCAGATTCCCTGATCGCCCGCCATCCACTGGCCGAACGGCGCAGCAGCCGGCTGTTGACCCTCGACGGGCCCACCGGCGCGCTCGCGCATCGCCAGTTCACCGACCTGCTCGAGCACCTGCGCCCGGGCGATCTGATGGTGTTCAACAACACCCGGGTGATCCCGGCCCGACTGTTCGGCCAGAAGGCCTCCGGCGGCAAGCTGGAGATCCTCATCGAGCGCGTGCTCGACAGCCATCGCGTGCTCGCCCACGTGCGCTCGAGCAAGTCGCCCAAGCCAGGCACCCAGCTGCTGATCGACGGCGGCGGCGAAGCCGAGATGGTCGCGCGCCACGACGCGCTGTTCGAGCTGCGCTTCACCGAAGAGGTGCTGCCACTGCTCGACCGCGTCGGCCACATGCCGTTGCCTCCTTATATAGACCGCCCCGACGAAGGCGCCGACCGCGAGCGCTATCAGACGGTCTATGCGCAGCGCTCCGGCGCCGTGGCCGCGCCCACCGCCGGCCTGCACTTCGATGAAGAGCTGATGGGCAAGATCGCCGAAAAGGGCGTGAGTACCGCCTTCGTCACCCTGCACGTGGGCGCCGGCACCTTCCAGCCGGTGCGCGTGGAGCGCATCGAAGATCACCACATGCATAAAGAGTGGCTCGAAGTGGGCCAGGACGTGGTGGACGCCGTGGCCGAATGCCGGGCGCGTGGCGGGCGGGTGATCGCGGTCGGCACCACCAGCGTGCGCTCGCTGGAAAGCGCGGCGCGCGACGGTACGCTCAAGCCGTTCAGCGGCGATACCGACATCTTTATTTTCCCGGGCCGCCCGTTCCACGTGGTTGACGCCCTGGTGACCAACTTCCATTTGCCCGAATCCACGCTGCTGATGCTGGTTTCGGCCTTCGCCGGTTACCCCGAGACCATGGCTGCCTACGCCGCAGCGGTGGAAAACGGCTACCGCTTCTTCAGTTACGGTGATGCCATGTTCATCACCCGCAATCCGGCGCCACGCGGGCCCGAGGATCAAGCATGAGTCGCACCTGTCGTATGTCCTTCGAGTTGCTGGCCACCGACGGCAAGGCCCGTCGCGGCCGCCTGACATTCCCCCGGGGCGTGGTCGAAACCCCGGCCTTCATGCCGGTGGGCACCTATGGCACGGTCAAGGGCATGCTGCCACGCGACATCGAGGCCATCGGCGCGCAGATGATCCTGGGCAACACCTTCCACCTGTGGCTGCGCCCGGGCACCGAGGTGATCAAGGCCCACGGCGACCTGCACGACTTCATGAAGTGGCAGGGCCCGATCCTCACCGACTCCGGCGGCTTCCAGGTGTTCAGCCTGGGCGCGATGCGCAAGATCAAGGAGGAGGGCGTGACCTTCGCCTCCCCGGTGGACGGCTCCAAGGTGTTCATGGGCCCGGAAGAGTCGATGCAGGTGCAGCGCGACCTGGGCTCGGACGTGGTGATGATTTTCGACGAGTGCACCCCGTACCCGGCCGATGAAGATGTGGCGCGCATCTCCATGGAGCTGTCGCTGCGCTGGGCCCAGCGCTCCAAGAACGCCCACGGCGACAGCACCGCGGCGCTGTTCGGCATCGTGCAGGGCGGCATGCACCGCAACCTGCGCGAGCGTTCGCTGGAGGGCCTGGACAAGATCGGCTTCGACGGCCTGGCCATTGGCGGGCTGTCGGTGGGCGAGCCCAAGCACGAGATGATCAAGGTGCTGGACTACCTGCCGGGCATGATGCCGGCTGACAAACCTCGTTACCTTATGGGGGTAGGCAAGCCGGAAGATCTCGTTGAGGGTGTGCGCCGCGGCGTCGACATGTTCGATTGCGTGATGCCCACGCGCAATGCGCGCAACGGTCATCTGTTTGTCGATACCGGCGTGCTTAAAATCCGTAACGCGTTCCATCGCCATGATGATTCGCCACTGGATCCGACCTGTGACTGCTACACCTGCCAGAACTTCTCCCGCGCTTATCTGCATCACCTGGATAAATGCGGCGAAATGTTGGGCAGCATGTTGAATACCATCCACAACTTGCGTCATTACCAGCGCCTGATGGCTGGTTTGCGCGAGGCTATTCAACAGGGTACATTGGCCGTCTTTGTCGATGCCTTTTACGCCAAGCGCGGGCTGCCTGTGCCGCCCTTGGATTGATGTTCTGTCGAACCTGACACACGTACAACAACTTGCAACTTGGAGTGCTAAATGAGCTTTCTGATTCCTGCCGCTTACGCGGACGCAGCAGCCCCGGCAGCTGCCGCCGGCCCAGCCGGTACCGGCTTCGAGTGGATTTTCCTGGTCGGCTTCCTGGTCATCTTCTACCTGATGATCTGGCGTCCACAGGCCAAGCGCGCCAAAGAGCAGAAGAACCTGCTGAGCAACCTGCAGAAAGGTGACGAAGTTGTCACCAACGGCGGTATTGCCGGCAAGATCGTCAAAGTGGCCGATGACTTCGTGGTGCTGGAAGTGTCCGACACCGTGGAACTGAAGTTCCAGAAGGGTGCTATTGCCGCGACCCTGCCCAAGGGCACGCTCAAAGCGATCTAAGTTTCAGATTTTCTACAATCGACGGGGCGCGCAAGGCGCCCCGCGTCTTGAACGGGCGGCGTGATGCTGAACAAATATCCTCTATGGAAATACGCACTGATCCTGGCGGTACTGGCGATCGGTTTTATTTATTCCGCTCCCAACCTCTACCCTGACGATGCGGCTATTCAGGTCAGCGGTGCCAGCACGGCGCTGCAGGTCAGCCAGGCCGACCTGGACCGTGCCACCAAGGCACTGGCCGACGCCGGTATCGCGGTCAAGGGTGCAAGCCTGGGCGAGAAGGGCAAGGGCGCACTGGTGCGTCTGGCCAAACAGGACGACCAACTGCCTGCCAAGGACGTTGTGCGCAAGGCGCTGGGTGACGACTACGTCGTTGCACTGAACCTGGCCCCGACCACTCCGCAATGGCTGCGCAACCTGGGTGCAAGCCCGATGAAGCTGGGCCTGGACCTGTCCGGTGGTGTGCACTTCCTGCTTGAAGTGGACATGGACAAGGCCATGGCGGCACGTCTGAAGGTGTACGAAGGCGAAGTCAAAAGCCTGCTGCGCAAGGAGCGTGTGCGCTACCGCAGCCTGCCGCAGCAAGATGGCGGCATTCAACTGGGCTTCTCCGATGACCAGTCCCGCGAACAGGCTCGCAGCCTGATCCGCAAGAATTTCAACGATTTCGAGCTGACCACCACCGAGCGTAACGGCCTGTCGGTGCTGCGTCTGGCGATTACCCCGGCCAAGGTCGCGGAAATCCGTGAATACTCGATCAAGCAGAACCTGACCACGGTACGTAACCGCGTCAACGAACTGGGTGTGGCCGAGCCACTGGTTCAGCGCCAGGGTGCCAACCGCATCGTGGTCGAGCTGCCAGGCGTGCAGGACACCGCCGAAGCCAAGCGTATCCTGGGCAAGACCGCGAACCTGGAGTTCCGTCTGGGTGCCGAGCCGGGTGCGTCCAAGGCCACTACCGAGACCTTCGAGTTCCGTGAGGGCGGTCGCCCACCGGCAGCGGTCGAGCGTGGCCTGATCATCACCGGTGACCAGGTCACCGACGCCCAGGCCAGCTTCGACGAGCAGGGTCGCCCGCAGGTGAACATCCGCCTGGATGGCCACGGCGGCGAGCTGATGAGCCGCGCCACGCGCAGCAACGTCGGGCGCAGCATGGCGGTGATCTTCATCGAACAGCGTCCGGTTACCCGCTACGTCAAGCAGATGGTCGACGGTGTCGAGAAAGACGTGCCGGTGCAGTCGTTCGTGGAAGAGAAGCGCATCATCAGCCTGGCGACCATCCAGTCGCCGCTGGGCAGCCAGTTCCGCATCACCGGCCTGAACGGCCAGGGTGAGTCGTCCGAGCTGGCCCTGCTGCTGCGTGCCGGTGGTCTGGCGGCGCCGATGTACTTCGCCGAAGAACGTACCATTGGCCCGAGCCTGGGTGCCGACAACATCACCAAGGGTATCGATGCATCGCTGTGGGGCATGCTGTTCGTGTCGCTGTTCATCATGGCCATCTACCGTGCCTTCGGCCTGATCGCCACCATCGCCCTGGCGGGCAACATGGTGCTGCTGCTGGCGCTGATGTCGCTGCTGGGGGCTACGCTGACCCTGCCGGGCATTGCCGGTATCGTGCTGACCATGGGTATGGCGGTCGACGCCAACGTACTGATCTTCTCGCGCATACGTGAAGAACTGGCCAATGGCATGTCGGTGCAGCGCGCTATCCACGAAGGCTTCAACCGTGCCTACACCGCGATCGTCGATGCCAACCTGACCACCCTGCTGGTGGGCGGCATCCTGTTCGCCATGGGTACCGGTCCGGTCAAGGGCTTCGCGGTTACCATGTCCCTCGGGATTTTCACCTCGATGTTCACGGCCGTCATGGTCACCCGCGCAATGGTCAACCTGACCTGCGGTGGGCGGGATATCAAGAAGTTGTGGGTATAAGGGGCTGCCATGTTACGTACCATTAACTTCATGGGTGTGCGGAACGTCGCGTTCGGCGTCACCCTGCTGCTGACTGTGCTGGCACTGTTCAGCTGGTTCTACAAAGGGCTCAACTTCGGCCTGGACTTCACTGGCGGTACGCTCATCGAGCTGACCTACGAGCGCCCGGCCAACCTTGGCGAGGTTCGTGAAGAGCTGGTCAGGTCCGGCTTCCACGATGCCGTGGTGCAGAGCTTCGGTGCTACCACCGACCTGCTGGTGCGCATGCCGGGCGACGACCCGATGCTGGGCAACAAGGTGGCCGAGGCACTGCAGAAGATCAGCACCGACAACCCGGCCACGGTCAAGCGTGTCGAGTTCGTCGGCCCGCAGGTGGGCGAGGAACTGCGTGACCAGGGCGGCCTGGGCATGCTGCTGGCGCTGGGCGGCATCCTGGTCTACCTGGCCTTCCGCTTCCAGTGGAAGTTTGCGGTGGGCGCCATCCTGTCGCTGGTGCACGACGTGATCGTGACCATGGGCATCCTGTCGTTCTTCCAGATCACCTTCGACCTGACGGTGCTGGCGGCGGTGCTGGCGATCATCGGCTACTCGCTCAACGACACCATCGTGGTGTTCGACCGGGTACGGGAAAACTTCCGCGTGATGCGCAAGGCTTCGCTGATCGAGAACATCAACGTCTCGACCACCCAGACCCTGCTGCGTACCGTGGCCACCTCGGTGTCCACCTTGCTGGCGATCGCGGCACTGCTGTTCTTCGGTGGTGACAACCTGTGGGGCTTCTCGCTGGCACTGTTCATCGGTGTAATGGCCGGTACCTACTCGTCGATCTACATCGCCAACGTGGTGCTGATCTGGCTGAACCTGAACAGTGAAGACCTGATCCCGCCGGTGAAAACCGAGGGTGTGGACGAGCGTCCATAAGGCTTTTTGCCACTGTCCTGAGCGGTACAAGAAGGCGCGAGTATTGAACTCGCGCCTTTTTTTATGCTCCAAGGCTGGGAGAAGCGCGGGCGTGTTCCCGCAGGTAAATCAGGAGGTTCACGTGAACAAGTCAATGCTGGTGGGTGCGGTGCTGGGTGCTGTCGGTGTCACTGCCGGAGGTGCCGTGGCTACCTACAGCTTGGTCAAGGGCGGGCCGCAATACGCGCAGGTGACGTCGGTGCAGCCGGTCAAGCAGACCGTCAAGACGCCACGGGAAGTCTGCAAGGATGTCACGGTGACCCGTCAGGCGCCGGTGAAGGATCAGCACCAGATCGCCGGTACCGTGCTGGGCGCCGTGGCGGGTGGGTTGCTGGGTAACCAGATCGGCGGCGGCAATGGCAAGAAGATCGCGACCGTGGCCGGTGCCGTCGGTGGTGGCTATGCCGGCAACAAGGTGCAGGAAGGCATGCAGAACCGCGATACCTACACCACCACGCAAACCCGCTGCAACACGGTCAATGACCTGAGCGAGAAGGTGGTAGGGTACGACGTGAAGTATTCGATTGGCGACAAGGCCGGGCAGGTGCGCATGGAGCGCGACCCGGGTTCGCAGATCCCGCTGGACGAGAATGGCAAGCTGGTACTGACGCAGGCGCAGCCTGGGCAGTGATGACCCTTTCGCCGGCAAGGCGGGCTCCTACAAAGCCATGCGCAACCTGTAGGCGCCGGCCTTGCCGGTGAAGAGGCCCGAAAGCCAGCCACAAAAAAGCACCCCGAAGGGTGCTTTCTTATTGCCCGGCTGAAACTCAGCGCTTCAGCGAAGCCGGCAGGTGCGGCTGGATCGCCGTCAACACCGCCTTGAAGCACTTGATGTTGCCGGCAACGATGTGGCCCTTCTCGAGGAAGTCATGACCACCGGTGAAGTCGCTCACCAGGCCGCCCGCTTCCTGGATCAGCAGTGCGCCTGCAGCCATGTCCCACTCGCTCAGGCCCGACTCCCAGAACGCATCGAAGCGGCCGGCGGCCACGTAGGCCAGGTCCAGGCTCGCGGCGCCGGCGCGGCGGATGCCGGCGGTCTGGCCGACCAGGGCACGGAACATGCCCAGGTAGTTGTCCAGGCCATCCATCTGGTTGTCACGGAACGGGAAGCCGGTACCCAGCAGGGCGCCGTCCAGGCTGGTGCGACCGCTGACGCGCAGGCGGCGACCATTGAGCTGGGCGCCACGGCCACGGCTGGCGGTGAATTCTTCCTGGCGTACCGGGTCGAGGACCACGGCGTGTTCCAGGCGACCGCGGTACTTGCACGCGATGCTCACGGCAAAGTGAGGGACGCCACGCAGGAAGTTGGTGGTACCGTCGAGCGGGTCGATGACCCACAGGTAGTCCTTGCCTTCTTCGCCGTTGCCAGCGTGCAGGCCGGTTTCTTCACCGTAGATGGAGTGGTTCGGGTACGCCTTGCGCAGGGCGTCGACGATGACTTTTTCCGCCGCGCGGTCGACTTCGGAGACGTAATCCTTGGCGTCTTTCTCATCTACCTTGATGGTATCCAGGCGCTCGATGGAGCGGAAAATCAATTCACTGGCGCTGCGGGCGGCGCGCAGCGCGATATTCAGCATGGGCTGCATGGACGTTTCACCTGGGTCGTTAAAGAAAGCCGAACATTCTAGCAGAAAACTTTGAACGAAGAAGGGCGACATTTGCTTTCATAGCGTAATGCCGGTCGCTTCTGTAAGATTTGCTCCCTTCCTTCCGTGTCTGTGAGCCGTGCCCGTGCTGCCAAGAATTCGTGTCGTCCTGGTCAATACCAGTCACCCCGGCAATATCGGCGGGGCTGCGCGCGCCATGAAAAACATGGGCCTGTCGCGCCTGGTGCTGGTCGAGCCGAACGACTTTCCTTCCCACGAGGCCAGTGCCCGTGCCTCCGGCGCCGATGACGTGCTGGCGGGTGCCGAGGTGGTGGCCACGCTCGAGGATGCGCTGGTGGGCTGCACCCTGGTGGTGGGCACCAGTGCCCGCGACCGGCGCATCCCGTGGCCCCTGCTCGATCCGCGCGAATGCGGCGCCAAGGTCGTCGAGCAGGCAGGCGAGGGTGCCGAGGTGGCGCTGGTGTTCGGCCGTGAACATGCCGGCCTGACCAACGACGAGCTGCAGCGATGTCATTATCACGTGCATATCCCGTCCAACCCGGATTTCAGTTCGCTGAATCTGGCGGCTGCGGTCCAGGTCCTGGCCTATGAAGTGCGCATGGCCTGGCTGGCAGCCGACGGGCAGGCGTCGAAAGTCGAGAAGGTCGAAGTGGCCTCGGTGCGCAGCGCAGAGCTGGCGACCATGGACGAAATGGAGCTGTTCTACCAGCACCTGGAGTCCGCGCTGGTGGACATCGGCTTTCTCGACCCGACCAAGCCCAAGCACCTGATGCCGCGTTTGCGTCGCCTGTACGGGCGCAGCGCGGTGAGTCGATCGGAAATAAGCATTTTGCGCGGCATCCTCACCGAAACCCAGAAAGCGGCCCGGGGCGATGCGCACAAGCGGAAGGATCAGTAAATGTTCGAGCGTCTGCGTGAAGATATCCAAAGCGTTTTCCACCGTGACCCGGCGGCGCGCAATGCCTTTGAAGTGCTGACCTGCTACCCGGGCATGCATGCGATCTGGCTGCACCGCGCGGCGCATGCCCTGTGGGTACGGGACTGGAAGTGGCTGGCGCGGCTGGTGTCCAACTTCGGTCGCTGGATGACCGGCATCGAGATTCACCCCGGTGCAAAGGTAGGCCGGCGCTTCTTCATCGACCACGGCATGGGCATCGTGATCGGCGAAACCGCCGAGATCGGCGATGACGTGACCCTGTACCAGGGCGTGACCCTGGGCGGCACCAGCTGGAACAAGGGCAAGCGCCACCCGACCCTGGAGGACGGCGTGGTGGTGGGGGCCGGCGCCAAGGTGCTGGGCCCGTTCACCGTGGGCGCGGGGGCCAAGATCGGCTCCAATGCGGTGGTCACCAAGGCGGTGCCGGCCGGCGCCACGGCGGTGGGCATCCCGGGGCGTATCATCGTCAAGTCCGACGCCGAGCAGGAGGCCCGGCGCAAGGCCATGGCCGAGAAGATCGGCTTCGACGCCTACGGCGTGAGCGAAGACATGCCCGACCCGGTGGCCCGCGCCATCGGCCAGTTGCTCGACCACCTGCAAGCGGTGGACGGGCGCCTGGAGGACATGTGCGGTGCGCTCAAGAACCTGGGCAGCGACTACTGCGCCAAGGAACTGCCGGCCCTGCGTGACGAAGACTTCGCGGATGTGAAGGCCGACGCCCGCAGCGACGCGTCGACGCATTGACAGAAGGGCGTGCGCTGGCGCGCCCGACTTTGCTACACTCTGCGCCGCCTCTCAGGCGCAATCCCGACTAAAGCAGTAGGTCTTATAGTTGACTTAAATGCTCGGGAATCGCATACTCGCACACATCCCGTAACTCCCGTGGTACCAAATAGCCATGCGACTGACTACAAAAGGCCGATACGCCGTGACTGCCATGCTTGACCTGGCGTTGCACGCGCAAAACGGGCCGGTGTCCCTGGCCGACATTTCCGAGCGCCAAGGCATCTCCCTTTCCTATCTGGAGCAGCTGTTTGCCAAGCTGCGTCGCAGCAGTCTGGTCTCCAGTGTGCGCGGTCCAGGCGGCGGCTACCAGCTGTCGCGCGTGATGGAAAGCATCCAGGTAGCCCAGGTGATCGATGCGGTCAACGAATCGGTCGACGCTACACGCTGCCAGGGCCTGGGTGATTGCCACGCTGGCGATACCTGCCTGACCCACCACTTGTGGTGTGATCTCAGCCAGCAGATTCACGAATTTCTGAGCGGTATCAGCCTGGCTGACCTTGTTACTCGCCGTGAGGTGCAAGAAGTCGCCCAGCGTCAGGACCTGCGCCGCATGGCGGGCCGGACACCGCATCTGGACAAGATTGAGACATCCGCCGTCGAATGACCGTTTCGACTGCGCGATGAGCCCGCCTGATAGGAGATATTCAATGAAGTTGCCGATCTACCTCGATTACTCCGCGACCACCCCGGTCGACCCACGTGTCGCCCAGAAGATGAGCGATTGCCTGCTGGTCGACGGGAACTTCGGTAACCCGGCCTCGCGCTCCCACGTCTTTGGCTGGAAAGCCGAAGAAGCGGTCGAGAACGCTCGCCGCCAGGTCGCCGACCTGGTCAACGCCGACCCGCGGGAAATTGTCTGGACCAGTGGCGCCACCGAGTCCGACAACCTGGCAATCAAGGGCGTCGCGCACTTCTACGGCACCAAGGGCAAGCACCTGATCACCTCCAAGATCGAGCACAAGGCCGTTCTGGACAGCACCCGTCAGCTGGAGCGTGAAGGCTTCGAAGTCACCTATATCGAGCCGGGCGCCGATGGCCTGATCACCCCGGCCATGGTCGAGGCAGCCCTGCGTGAAGACACCATCCTGGTGTCGATCATGCATGTGAACAACGAAATCGGCACCATCAACGACATCGCCGCCATTGGCGAACTGACCCGCTCGCGTGGCGTCATGTTCCACGTCGATGCCGCGCAGTCCACCGGCAAGGTCGAGATCGACCTGCAGAAGCTGAAGGTCGACCTGATGTCGTTCTCGGCGCACAAGACCTACGGCCCCAAAGGCATCGGCGCGTTGTACGTCAGCCGCAAGCCGCGCGTGCGTCTTGAAGCCACCATGCACGGCGGCGGTCACGAGCGCGGCATGCGTTCGGGCACCCTGGCCACCCACCAGATCGTCGGCATGGGCGAAGCCTTCGCCATCGCCAAGGAACTGATGGCCAGCGAGAACCTGCGCATCAAGGCCCTGAGCGACCGCTTCTACAAGCAGGTCGAGAACCTTGAAGAGCTGTACATCAACGGCAGCATGACCGCGCGTATTCCGCACAACCTGAACCTGAGCTTCAACTACGTCGAAGGCGAGTCGCTGATCATGGCCCTCAAGGACCTGGCAGTGTCTTCGGGTTCGGCGTGCACCTCGGCATCGCTCGAGCCGTCCTACGTGCTGCGCGCCCTGGGCCGCAACGACGAACTGGCGCACAGCTCGATCCGCTTCACCTTCGGTCGCTTCACCACCGAAGAAGAAATCGACTACGCCGCGCAGAAGGTCTGCGAGGCCGTGACCAAGCTGCGCGAATTGTCGCCGCTGTGGGATATGTACAAAGACGGCGTCGACATCTCCAAGATCGAGTGGGCTGCGCACTAAGTAGTCGCCAGCAAGAGCGGCTCTCTGATGAGGAAGGAATAGCACCATGGCTTACAGTGAAAAGGTCATCGACCACTACGAAAACCCACGCAACGTCGGCAAGATGAATGCCGAGGACCCGGATGTCGGTACCGGCATGGTCGGCGCGCCGGCGTGCGGCGACGTGATGCGCCTGCAGATCAAGGTCAACGAGCAGGGCGTCATCGAAGATGCCAAGTTCAAGACCTACGGCTGTGGTTCGGCCATCGCTTCAAGCTCCCTCGCTACCGAGTGGATGAAGGGCAAGACCCTGGACGAAGCCGAAACCATCAAGAACACCCAGCTGGCCGAAGAACTGGCGTTGCCGCCGGTGAAGATCCACTGCTCGGTACTCGCCGAGGACGCCATCAAGGCGGCCGTGCGCGATTACAAGCAGAAGAAAGGTTTGCTCTAAGTTCGCCTGTTGCAGGTAAGGAGTCTCGATGGCTATCAGCATGACAGAAGCCGCCGCCAACCACGTGCGGCGGTCCCTCGAAGGACGCGGCAAGGGTGACGGCATTCGCCTGGGCGTTCGCACCACCGGCTGCTCGGGCCTGGCCTACGTGCTGGAGTTCGTCGACGCGCCGGATAGCGAGGACCAGGTGTTCGAAAGTCACGGCGTCAAGGTGATCATCGACCCGAAAAGCCTGGTGTACCTGGACGGAACCGAACTGGATTTCGTCAAGGAAGGGTTGAACGAAGGCTTCAAGTTCAACAATCCCAACGTGCGCGGTGAGTGTGGCTGCGGCGAAAGCTTCAACGTCTGAGGCTGCGCGTGGGTACTCCTTGTCATTTCGCCCTGTTTGACCTGCAGCCGGGCTTTCGCCTGGACCTCGACAAGCTGGCCGCGCGCTATCGCGAGCTGGCCCGCGAGGTTCACCCGGACCGCTTCGCCGATGCCCCCGAGCGTGAACAGCGCCTGGCGCTGGAGCGCTCGGCCGGCCTCAACGACGCCTACCAGACCCTCAGGAGTGCGCCCAAGCGGGCGCGCTACCTGTTGGCGATGGGGGGCCACGAAGTGCCGCAGGAAGTCACTGTCCACGACCCCGAGTTCCTCTTCCAGCAGATGCAATGGCGAGAAGAGCTCGAAGACCTGCAGGACAGTGCCGACCTCGATGGCGTGGCCGCGTTCAAGCGCCGCCTGAAGGTCGCCCAGGAAGCACTCAACGAGGACTTCGCCGCCTGCTGGGAGGATGCTGCGCAGCGTGAACAGGCCGAGCGCCTGATGCGCCGCATGCAGTTCCTCGACAAGCTCGCCTATGAAGTGCGCCAGCTGGAAGAGCGCCTCGACGATTAACCCGGTGGCGCCATTGGCGACACCCCTGGTATCAGATAAGCATGGCCCTACTGCAGATCGCCGAACCCGGTCAGACGCCACAGCCCCATCAGCGCCGCCTGGCCGTGGGCATTGACCTTGGCACCACCAATTCGCTGGTCGCTGCATTGCGCAGCGGCATTTCCGAACCGCTGCCAGACGCCGAGGGCCGGGTCATCCTGCCGTCGGCGGTGCGCTATCACGCCAACCACGTCGACGTGGGCTACAGTGCCCGTGACGCGGCCTCCAGCGACCCGCTGAACACCGTGCTGTCGGTCAAGCGCCTGATGGGGCGCGGCCTGGCCGACGTCAAGCAACTGGGCGAGCAACTGCCCTACCGCTTTGTCGGCGGCGAGTCGCACATGCCGTTCATCGACACGGTGCAGGGCCCGAAAAGCCCGGTGGAAGTCTCGGCCGACATTCTCAAGGTGCTGCGCCAGCGCGCCGAAGCCACCCTGGGTGGCGAGCTGGTCGGCGCGGTGATCACCGTGCCGGCGTACTTCGACGACGCTCAGCGCCAGGCCACCAAGGACGCTGCGCGCCTGGCCGGGCTGAACGTGCTGCGCCTGCTCAACGAACCGACCGCTGCGGCTGTGGCCTATGGCCTGGACCAGAACGCCGAAGGCGTGGTGGCCATCTATGACCTGGGCGGCGGCACCTTCGACATTTCCATCCTGCGCCTGACCGGCGGTGTGTTCGAAGTGATGGCCACCGGCGGCGACAGCGCCCTGGGCGGCGATGACTTCGACCATGCGGTGGCCGGCTGGATCATCGAGCAGGCGGGCCTGTCTGCCGACCTCGACCCCGGCACCCAGCGTCAACTGCTGCAAGCTGCCTGTGCGGCCAAGGAAGCGTTGACCAACAGCGATGTCGTGTCCGTGAGCCATGGCGCCTGGCAGGGCGAGTTGACCCGTGCCGGCTTCGACGCGCTGATCGAACCGATGGTGGCGCGCAGCCTCAAGGCCTGTCGCCGCGCCGTGCGCGACAGTGGCATCGAGCTGGATGAAGTCGAAGCCGTGGTCATGGTCGGTGGTTCCACTCGCGTGCCGCGTGTGCGCGAGGCGGTGGGCGCGCTGTTCGGGCGTACCCCGCTGACCGAGATCGACCCCGATCAGGTGGTGGCCATCGGCGCCGCGATCCAGGCCGATACCCTGGCCGGCAACAAGCGCGACGGCGGCGAACTGCTGCTGCTCGACGTTATTCCGCTGTCCCTGGGGCTGGAAACCATGGGCGGGTTGATGGAGAAGGTGATCCCGCGCAACACCACCATCCCGGTTGCCCGTGCCCAGGAATTCACCACGTACAAGGATGGCCAGTCGGCCATGATGATCCACGTGCTGCAGGGCGAGCGTGAGCTGATCAGCGACTGCCGCTCCCTGGCGCGCTTCGAGCTGCGCGGCATTCCGGCCATGGTGGCCGGTGCGGCGAAGATTCGCGTCACCTTCCAGGTCGACGCCGACGGCCTGCTCAGCGTTTCGGCGCGCGAGCTGGGCTCGGGTGTGGAATCGAGCATTCAGGTCAAGCCGTCCTACGGCCTGACCGACGGCGAGATCACTCGCATGCTCAAGGACTCCTTCGAACATGCCGGCTACGACAAGGTGGCGCGCCAGCTGCGCGAGCACCAGGTCGACGCCGAGCGTCTGCTCGAAGCGGTGCAGGGCGCGCTGGACGCCGATGGCGAGCGCCTGCTGGACGCCGAAGAGCGCCTGGCGATCGAACAACAGATGCAAGACTTGCGTGATTTGATGAACGGTACCGATGGCGCCGCCATCGAGCAGCAGACCAAGCGTCTGTCGCAAGTGACCGATGCCTTTGCCGCCCGTCGCCTTGATTCGACGGTAAAAGCCGCTTTGGCCGGGCGCAACCTGAATGAGATCGAGGAATAACTGATGCCGCAGGTGATTTTTCTGCCCCACGAGAAGTTCTGTCCGGACGGAATGGTGGTGGAGGCCGAAACCGGTAAGTCCATCCTTGAAGTGGCCCATGACAACCACATCGAGATCGAAAGCGCCTGCGGCGGCGTCTGCGCCTGCACCACGTGCCACTGCGTGATCCGCGAGGGTTTCAACTCGCTGAACGAGGCCGACGAGCTGGAAGAGGACTACCTCGACCGCGCCTGGGGCCTGGAGCCCACGTCGCGCCTGACCTGCCAGGCCAAGGTCGGCACCGAGGACGTGACCGTCGAGATCCCGAAATACTCGCTCAACCACGCCGCTGAAGCGCCGCACTGACCGTTGGAGTCATCATGAGCCTGAAATGGGTTGATGTACTTGAAATTGCAATTCAGCTTGCCGAAAGCAAGCCGGAAGTCGATCCTCGCTACGTGAATTTCGTCGAACTGAGCCGCTGGGTGCAGGCCCTGCCCGACTTCAGCGACGATCCGAACCGTGGCGGAGAGAAGGTGCTTGAAGCCATTCAGGCCGCCTGGATCGAAGAAGCCGACTGAGCGCACTCGGCAGGTTAGGCAATCCCCCGGAACCCGCGTATAATTCGCGGGTTTAATTTTTCGCTTCACTTACTGTTTCTGGAGTTACACCATGGCTGTTCAACGTACTTTCTCCATCATCAAGCCTGACGCCGTTGCCAAGAACGTGATCGGCGAGATCACCACCCGTTTCGAAAAAGCCGGCCTGCGCGTCGTTGCCTCGAAACTCAAGCAACTGTCCAAAGCCGAAGCCGAAGGCTTCTACGCCGAGCACAAAGAGCGCGGCTTCTTCGGTGACCTGGTTGCCTTCATGATCTCCGGCCCGGTCGTTGTACAGGTTCTGGAAGGCGAAAACGCCATCGCTCTGAACCGTGAGCTGATGGGCGCCACCAACCCTAAAGAAGCTGCTGCCGGTACCATCCGTGCCGACTTCGCCGAGTCGATCGACGCCAACGCCGTTCACGGTTCGGACTCCGAAGCCGCTGCTGCTCGCGAAATCTCGTACTTCTTCGCAGCTACCGAGGTAACCGCTCGCTAAGCGACAGCTTACGAGTGAGGGTGAATCCATGACGACATCGACTGGTAAAACTAACCTGTTGGGCCTGACCCAGCCGGAAATGGAAAAATTCTTCGAGTCCATCGGGGAGAAGCGTTTCCGTGCCGGCCAGGTAATGAAATGGATTCACCACTTTGGCGTCGATGATTTCGACGCCATGACGAATGTCGGCAAGGCCCTGCGCGAGAAGCTCAAGGCCGTTGCCGAGATTCGCGGCCCCGAAGTGGTCAGCGAGGACATCTCCAGCGACGGCACCCGCAAGTGGGTGGTGCGCGTGGCGTCCGGCAGCTGCGTCGAGACCGTGTACATCCCCCAGGGCAAGCGTGGCACCCTGTGTGTCTCGTCCCAGGCCGGTTGCGCCCTGGACTGCAGTTTCTGCTCCACCGGCAAGCAAGGATTCAACAGCAACCTCACCGCCGCCGAAGTGATCGGCCAGGTGTGGATTGCCAACAAGTCGTTCGGCAGCATTCCCGCCACCATCGACCGCGCCATCACCAACGTGGTGATGATGGGCATGGGTGAGCCGCTGCTCAACTTCGACAACGTGGTCGCCGCCATGCACCTGATGATGGACGACCTGGGCTACGGCATTTCCAAGCGCCGTGTGACCCTGTCCACCTCCGGCGTGGTGCCGATGATCGACCAGCTGGCCAAGCACATCGACGTGTCCCTGGCGCTGTCGCTGCACGCACCCAACGATGCCCTGCGCAACGAGCTGGTGCCTATCAACAAGAAGTACCCGCTCAAGATGCTGCTCGAGTCGTGCATGCGCTACATGGCCGAACTCGGCGAGAAGCGTGTGCTGACCATCGAGTACACCCTGCTCAAGGACGTCAACGACAAGCTCGAGCACGCGGTCGAGATGGTCGAGCTGCTCAAGAACATCCCGTGCAAGATCAACCTGATTCCGTTCAACCCGTTCCCGCACTCCGGCTACGAGCGTCCGAGCAACAACGCGATCCGCCGCTTCCAGGACCACCTGCACCAGGCCGGCTACAACGTTACCGTGCGCACCACCCGTGGCGAGGACATCGACGCGGCCTGTGGTCAGCTGGTGGGGCAGGTGATGGACCGCACGCGCCGCAGTGAGCGCTATATCGCGGTACGGCAGCTCAATGCCGACGCCGATATGCCGCAAACCGGCGCGGCGGGCAACTGAGGCCGACATGGGCCTGCGCGCCGCGCTGCCAACCCTGTTGCTGACGCTGCTTGCCGGCTGCGTCGGCAGCGGCAGTTCCGACCCGCTGCAAAGCGGCAAGGGGCGCGAAGAGGCACGCCAGGCCTATGTGCAGCTGGGCCTGGGTTATTTGCAACAAGGTTTGACCGAACGCGCCAAGGTGCCGCTGAAAAAGGCCCTTGAACTGGACGCTCGCGACCCGGCAGCCAATGCCGCGCTGGCCCTGGTGTTCCAGCGCGAGGACGAGCCGGCGCTGGCCGAGGGGTATTACCGCAAGGCCCTGGCTGCCAACCCCGACGACCCCCGTATTCGCAACAATTTCGGCAGTTTCCTGTATGCGCAGGGGCGCTATGCCCAGGCGCAGCAGATGTTTCGCCAAGCGGCGGCCGATACCCTGTATCCTGAACGCTCCCGGGTTTTCGAGAACCTTGGCCTGACCGCCATCAAGCTGGGTCAGCGCGAGCAGGCGCGTGAACACCTGCAAAAGGCTTTACGGCTCAACCAGCAGCAACCGCGCGCGTTGCTCGAAATGGCTGAGTTGTCTTACGAAGACAGGCATTATGTGCCGGCGCGCGACTACTACGATCGTTTCAGCCAGCTGAGCGATCACGGCCCCCGCAGCCTGCTGCTGGGTTCGCGCCTGGCAACTGTATTCGAAGAACCTGACAAGGCCGCCGAACTGGGCGTGCAATTACAACGACTTTATCCCGGTACGCCGGAATATCAGCAATACCTGTCGGAGCAATGATGAAAGCGGCGCATCCCGAAGTAGCAGCAGCGACTCGCCAGAATCCCGGTGAGACCTTGCGTCAGGCCCGTGAAAGCAAGGGCTTGTCGCAGGCCGAAGTGGCCCGCAAGCTCAACCTGACCGTGAGTTCCCTGAACAACCTTGAAACCGGCGCGTTCGACAAGCTGCCAGGGCATACCTTCGCCCGCGGCTATATCCGTGCCTACGCCAAGCTGTTCGAGATGGACCAGGCCGAACTGGTGCTGGCCTTCGACCAGGCCACCGGCAGCAATTCCCAGGGCAGCGACGTGCATGCGCTGGGGCGTATCGAAGAGCCGGTACGCCTGTCGCACAACATCCTGCGCATCGTCAGCCTGTTGCTGCTGATCCTGGTGATCGGCGGTGGCTTCTTCTGGTGGCAGGACCAGACCAGCCTGCGCGGCAAGGACCTGGCCAGCCTGGCCATGGAACACGTCGAGGTCGAGAGCGCCGATGGTACCACCCAGATCCACCCGCTGGACGAGCCTGAAGACCAGGCCGTGGCCGAAAGCCAGGAAGCGCCGGCTGCCAGCGCACCGGCCGAGCAGGCCCAGCCTGCCACCGACGAGGCTGCCGCACAGGCCCCGGCCGC
>NZ_VXCV01000012.1:0-136710 GCF_052850635.1 Pseudomonas sp. 1176_21 | reverse complement strand
GCCGTGCGCCAGCGCCATCGCCGCCAATGGGCCAGCGCGGCGATGTTGCTGGTGGCACTGGGCATCGGTGGCCTGGGCGGCTGGCAGGCGCGCGAGTCGAGCCTGCAGGCGGGCCTCGCACCGATGGCCGATGCCGTGCAGGCGCACCGCCTGTTTGCCCAGTCGGGCACATTGGACCTGAACGTGCAGCGGCCGGGGCAATTGCAGGCCTGGCTGGGCGAGCACTTTGCCCAGGCAGGGCAGTTGCCGGACCTCTCGGCCTATGGCTTCACGCCGGTGGGCGCGCGGTTGCTCAGCAACGAGCAGGGGCCGGCGGCGCTGCTGCTGTTTCAGGATGCCAGCGGCGAGCGGGTCAGCCTGTTCCTGCGTTCGCCCGGCGAGCACTATGCGCGCATGCCCAGTGGCGAGCGGGTGGACGGCGAGTTGCAGGCCCGCTACTGGTCGCAGGGCGCCTACAACTACGCGCTGGTCAGCCCGGCAGCAGAGCCGCGTGCCGCGCAGTTGCGCCAGGCACTGGGGATTGCCCTGTAGCCGGTGCGAACAGGTCCATGAAGTGGCGTGCCTGCGGGGTGCTCTGCTCCCCCGGGCACACCATGTACAGGCCCAGCGGCGGGGTGTCGTGCAGGGCACAGAAGTGCACGCCGTCCTGACGGTTGGCCCGCGCCGCCGCCTGCGGCACCAGGGCCACGCCGAACCCGCAGCCCACCAGGCTGACCAGTGTCTGCATCTGCGCCGCCTGCTGGCTGATGCGCGGGGTGAAGCCGGCGCGTTCGCACAGGCTCAGCATCTGCTGGTGAAAGCCGCTGCCCAGGGCCGGCGGGGTGAACACGAAGTCTTCGTCTGCGGCCTCGCCCAGGTGCACCGGGCCACCGTGGGCCAGTCGGTGCCCGGCAGGCACCGCCAGCAGCAGCGGCTCGTCGAGGATCAGCCGGCTGTGCAGGCGCTCGCTCAGCCCCGGCAACTGGCGCATGAAGGCCACGTCCAGTTCACCACCCAGCACGCCCTCGGCCAGTTGCGCCGAGGGTTGCTGCTGCAGGCTCAGGCGCACCTTGGGCCACTGCGTGCGAAACCGGCGCAGGGCCTCGAGCAGCGGCGGGTAGCCGGCCAGTGCCAGGCTGCCGATGCGCAGGTGCCCGCTGACCCCGTCGGCCACCTCGCGGGCGTGTTCGGCGCCCTGGTCCAGCAGGCTCAGGGTGGCGCGCGCGGTCTCGACGAAGGCCTGGCCGGCGCCGGTCAGGCACACCCCGCGCGAGTGACGTACCAGCAGCGTGCAACCGAGCTTCTGTTCCAGCCGCGCAATCGCCTGGCTCAGCGGTGGCTGGGCCATGTGCAGGCGTTCGGCGGCGCGGTGGATGTGCAGTTCTTCGGCAACGACGATGAACTGGCGTAACAGGCGGGTCTCGATCATGGCGGCGTCCCTGGCGCGGTGTGATATCTGACGGGTATCGGAACCGGCCTTCGATAATATTCAACTTTGCGCGGCGCGCTCGATAGGCTCGACGACTTTACAGGAGAGCGCCCATGAACTTCACCCATCGCACCTTTCTCGTCACCGGCGCCGCCCGCGGCCTGGGGCTTGCCTACGCCAGGGCCCTGGCCGAACGCGGCGCGCGGGTGGTCATTACCGACCGCGGCGCCGACCGCGCCGGCTGCGGCACCGACCCCGGCCCGGTCGAACGGGCGGCCCAGGCCCTGCAGGCGGCGGGGCACCAGGTACTCGGGCACTGCGCCGAGCTGGCCGATGAAGCGGCCTGTGAGGCGCTGGTGGCACGCACTGTGGAGCAGTTCGGCGGCCTCGACGGGGTGATCCACAACGCCGGCTGGGTGGGGTACCAGCCGATCGAGCAGGTGGATGCAGGCTTTGTCGAGCGCGCCCTGGCGATCAACGTGCAGGCGCCCTTGTGGCTGTGCAAGCACGCCTGGCCGCACCTGAAGGCCAGCGCCGCGCCGCGTGTGGTACTGACGACCTCCGACCGGGCGATGTATGCGTGCTACGCGCAGACCGGGCTGGCGGCCTATGCCGCCGGCAAGATGGCGCAGTTGGGCATCATGAATGCCTTGAGCGAAGAGGGCGCCGCACACGGCATTCTGGTCAACGCGGTTTCGCCGGTGGCGCGCACGCGCATGTGGGGCGAGGAGGGCGAGCCGGATGACCTCAAGCCCGAGTGGGTGGTGCCGGGGGTGGTGTACCTGGTGTCGGACGCGTGCCAGGTGACGGGGCAGGTGCTGCGCGCCAGCAACGGGCAGTTCGTGGCCACGCGCTTCGAGGAGCAGGCGGGGGTCACCTACCCGAGGGATCTGCGCGGGGTCGAGGCGCAGCAGCCCGAGCAGGTGGCGCAGTGCTGGGCGGCGCACGGAATCTGAGGCATCGCCGGGGGATCGCGCCTACTCTTTCAGGCAGACCGTTTGCCATTGCGACCGGCCACCTGATAAAACCTGTATGCAGCATTGCGTCAGGCGTTAATACCCCGATGCCACAGCCGTTCGCTGGCGTCGTACATATGGAATCCAGAATGACCCCAAGACACGTAATCAACGCATCTGTCAGCCCCAAAGGCAGCCTGGAGACACTCTCCCAACGTGAAGTGCAGCAACTGAGCGAAGCCGGTTCCGGCAGCATCTACACCCTGTTCCGCCAGTGCGCCCTGGCCATCCTCAATACCGGCGCCCACGTCGACAACGCCAAGACCATTCTCGACGCCTACAAGGACTTCGAAGTCCGTATCCACCAGCAGGACCGCGGCGTGCGCCTTGAGCTGCTGAACGCGCCGGCCGACGCCTTCGTCGATGGCGAAATGATCGCCAGCACCCGCGAAATGCTGTTCAGCGCCCTGCGCGACATCGTCTACACCGAAAGCGAACTGGACCGCATGGGCATCGACCTGGAAAGCTCCCAGGGCATCACCGACTACGTCTTCCAGCTGCTGCGCAACGCGCGCACCCTGCGCCCGGGCGTGGAGCCGAAGATGGTGGTGTGCTGGGGCGGCCACTCGATCAGCACCGAGGAATACCAGTACACCAAGAAGGTCGGCCACGAGCTGGGCCTGCGCAAGCTGGACATCTGCACCGGCTGCGGGCCGGGCGTGATGAAGGGGCCGATGAAGGGCGCCACCATCGCCCACGCCAAGCAGCGCATGAGCATCGGTCGCTACCTGGGCCTGACCGAGCCGGGCATCATCGCCGCCGAGGCGCCGAACCCGATCGTCAACGAGCTGGTGATTCTGCCGGACATCGAAAAGCGCCTGGAAGCCTTCGTGCGCGTGGGCCACGGCATCATCATCTTCCCTGGTGGCGCAGGCACGGCCGAGGAGTTCCTGTACCTGCTGGGCATCCTGATGCACCCGGAAAACCGCGACCTGCCGTTCCCGGTGATCCTCACCGGCCCGCGCAGCGCCGAGGCGTACCTGCAGCAGCTGCATGATTTTGTCGGCGCCACCCTGGGCGAGGCGGCCCATGCGCTGTACGAGATCATCATCGATGACCCGGCCCAGGTGGCGCGGCAGATGACCGAGGGGCTCAGGCAGGTCAAGCAGTTCCGCCGCGAGCGCTACGATGCGTTCCATTTCAACTGGATGCTGAAGATCGAAGAGGGCTTCCAGCGCCCGTTCGACCCGACCCACGCCAACATGGCCAGCCTGCAGCTGAGCCGCGACTTGCCGGCACACGAGCTGGCGGCGAACCTGCGCCGGGCGTTCTCCGGGATCGTGGCGGGCAACGTGAAGGACAAGGGCATTCGCCTGATCGAGGAGCATGGGCCGTACGAGATCCATGGCGATACCGCGATCATGCAGCCACTGGACAAGCTGTTGCAGGCGTTCGTGGAGCAGCATCGGATGAAGCTGCCTGGTGGGGCGGCGTATGAGCCGTGCTACCGCGTGGTGAGTTAAGGCCTATCGCGGGTCAAGCCCGCTCACACAGGTGGCAGATGATCCTGTGGGAGCGGGCTTGACCCGCGATCGCCGGCGACGCGGTGTTCAATTCTGCTGCAAGCGCCTGAGCACCAACCCGGTCAGCTCATCGATCATCGGCCGGAACGCTTCGGCCGTGCAGTGCTGCCCGAGCATCACGGTGCGTGTGGTGAGGTGCGAGAACAGCGCATCGAACAGCACGTGCGGCAGTTCCGACAGCGATGCATCCGCGGCCACTGCCCCTTGCCCGCGCTGGCCTTCGAGCAAGCGCAGAATCAGCGAATGCCACACCTGCGGGCCATGCTCGTACCAGGTCTGGCCCACTTCGGGCACATGCGCCGTGCCATTGACCACCAGGCGGTAGAACGCCACGTGCCGCGGGCTGGTGACCACCGCCACCAACTGGTCGAGGATCAGCCGCAGCCCCTCGGCCAGCCCCACGGTGCTGGTGTCCAGCTGGCGCAGGTCGATGATGAAGTCGTCGCACAGGTACTCCACCACCGCCACCAGCAGCTCGTTCTTGCTGCCGAAGTAGCGGTAGATGGTGGCCTTGGAACCGCCTGCCGCGGCGACGATGGCGTCCATGCTGACGCCATCGTAGCCGTGCTCCAGAAACAGCTCGCTGGCGGTCACCAGCAGGTTGCGCCTGCGCTCCACACTTCGGCTCGTAGGGGAAGTCGGGGCACGGTGCAACGGGGTCATGGGCGCTACTCTTTGTCAGGGAGCGCGTACGCTATCACGTAATCCCCGCGATCTGGAGACTGGCGCGCACCGCCGGCCACCACCACCACGTACTGACGGCCCGAGCGCGGCGACACGTAGCTCATCGGCGTGGCCTGGCCGCCGACCGGCAGGCGACCCTTCCACACTTCCTCGCCTGTGGCGATGTCCAGTGCCCGCAGGTAGTAGTCCTGGGTACCGGCATAGAACACCAGCCCGGCACCGGTGCTCACGCCGCCGCCCAGGGTGGGCATGCCCAGCGGGATCGGCAGGTTGGCACGCACGCCATTGATCACCGCGTCCTGCACCGTACCGGCCGGACGTTCCCAGACCTGCTTGCGGGTTTTCAGGTCGATGGCGGCGAACACGCCCCATGGCGGGCTTTGGCAGGGGATGCCCAGTGGCGAGTTGAAGGCCTTGTGGTCGATCACGAACGGCGTGCCGTCCATCGGGTAGGTACTGCCCACGCCGTGCCCGGACTTGAGGTGCGACAGGTCGACGTTTTCACGCTTGACCAGCTTGACCACCTGCGGGATGCGGATGTCGTTGAGGAACAGGTAGCCGTTGCGCTCGTCGATGGCCGCGCCGCCCCAGTTGAAGCCACCGTAGTAGCCTGGGTAGATCAGGGTGTCGCGGGTGCTCGGTGCGGTGAACTCACCCTCGTAGTTGAGCTCGCGGAAGTTGATGCGGCACATCAGCTGGTCGAAGAAGGTCGCGCCCCACATGTCCTGTTCGGTCAGTGGTTCGGCGCCCAGCGCCGGCATGCCTACCGAGTAGGGTTGGGTCTTGGCTACCCAGTCGCCTTCGGCATGGGCCTGGGGCACGGGTTTTTCGACCACGTCGGCAATCGGCTTGCCGGTGCGACGGTCGAGCAGGAAGATCTGCCCGCGCTTGGTCAGCTGGATCAGCGCGGGGATCTTGCCGCCCTTGCCGTCCGGCACGTCGTACAGCGCCGGCTGGGCAGCCACGTCGTAGTCCCAGATGTCGTGGTGTACGGTCTGGAAGGTCCAGCGCTCGCGGCCGGTGGCCATGTCCAGGGCAACCACGGCAGACGAGTATTTCTCGGTCAGCGCCGGGCGATCGCCACCCCAGAAATCGGGCTGCTGGTTGCCGGTAGGCAGGTAGACCAGGCCCAGTTCGTCATCGAACGCCGGGGTGGACCACATGTTCGGCGTGCTGCGGGTATAGGTTTCGCCCTCCGGTGGCAGCTTGGTGATGGCCGGGTTGCCCAGGTCCCACGCCCACACCAGTTCGCCGGTGTCGGCGCTGAAGGCACGCACCACGCCTGACGGTTCGTCGGTGGAGCGGCCATCGAAGACCCAGCCGCCGAGGATGATCAGGTTGCGTGCCACGGTGGGCGCGGAGGTGTAGGCGTAGTACGGCACGCCTTCATCCACCAGGCCCAGGCCCTGGGTCAGGTCGACCGAGCCCTTGTCGCCGAAGTCTTCGCACGGCTTGCCGGTGTCGGCGTCGATCTCGATCAGCCGTGCATCCATGGTGACCTGCACGATGCGCTTGGCGCACACACCACCCGTGGCGCGTGGGGCGGGTGCCAGGTCAGCGAACTGGAACGGCTTCTGGACCTTGGCCGGCTCGTAGTAGCCAAGGCCGCGGCAGCGGTTCCAGGTCTTGTCGTTGGCGGGCTTGGAGTCGAAGGTCCAGCGCTCCTTGCCGGTGTCGGCATCCAGCGCGATGACCTTGCTCAACGGGGTGCAGGTGTACACCGTGTCGGCGATCTGGATCGGCGTGTTCTGCGACTCGGAGGCGCCTTCGGCGATCTCGCCGGTGCGGTAGGTCCAGGCCACCTGGAGCTTGTCGATGTTGCCCTTGTTGATCTGGTCCAGCGGCGTGAAGCGCGTGCCCTGCGGGCCGTTGCTGTAGTGCTGCCAGTCCTGGGGGGCGCCGGCCGTGGTGGCCGGGGTGTCGAGCACAGGTTCCGTGGTGGCGTGCATGACCCCGTGCGGCACGAAGGTCGAGGCGCCGCCGGCCACCAGGGCCAGCCCGAACAGGGCGGCGCAGGCATGGCTGAGGCCACGCTGACGGCCGCCGGCCAGGTACGGGTGCAACACCGCCGCCACCAGGCCGATCACCAGGAACGGCGCCAGGCGCGGCACCAGTGGCCAGAAGCGCAGGCCGACTTCCCACAGCGACCAGATGACGGTGGCGCCGAACACCAGCGCCATCAGGCCGGCGCCCAGCGGCTTGCGCCGGGCATAGAGCACACCGGCCAGCAGCATGCCCAGGCCGGCCAGCAGGTAGTACCACGAGCCGCCGAGGGTGGCCAGGCGCACACCGCCGACCGCCAGGGCCAGGCCACTGAGGCCGAGCAGGGTACCGAAGATATAAAAGGCAAGGCGAGTTGAAGCAGGGGCAGGGGCCCCCGGGTTATCTGTGTTTTTCATTCCTGTTTGTCCATGACACGACCCCAGCTGCGCGGGCATGGGGGCGTGGATTCATGTTTAGTACTGTACGGTACAGTTTTATTTTGAACCTGTTCAGGCGGCAATGAAAGACAAAATGTCGCACCGGTGAAATTTTTTGTGACAATCCTCGGGATCAGGATGAACAGCAAGGGGAGTGCAGGCATGGTGTTGCAGGTGGTGGCGAGTACGCCCAGGACGGTGGTGGTGATGCCGGATGCGGTGTTGGCGCCGTGGGTGAACCAGGCGTTGATCGACAGCTTTGTGCTGCACCAGCCGTTTTTGCCGTGGGCCAAGGCCGCACCGGCGTTGCAGGACACGCGCAACAACCTGCGCCAGGCGTTGCTGGACCACGCGCGGGTGGCGGCCGAGAAACGTTACTTCATTCTCACGGCCGATCAGACCGCGGTGATTGGCTGTGCCGGCCTGTATCCGGACCCTGCGGGCGAGCATGCGCATGTGCTGGGGTACTGGGCCAACGTCGGGTACAGCGGGCAGGGGTTGATGAGCGAAGGCATCGGCGCGCTGCTGGCGGCGCAGGATTTCGGCACCTTGCGCCTGACCGCGGCGTCGGTGAACGGCGCCAGCCATGGGCTGGCCAGAGCGCTTGGGTTCGAGGTGGTGCGGGTGGTGGAGGGTGTGCGCGATACACCGTGGCATGGGGTGCATGACACCTGGATATTCGAGCGCAGGGTTGAGGGATGATTGAGGCGGGGCTGCCTTGCAGCCCATCGCGGGTCAAGCCCGCTCCCACAGGTATTGCGATGTTCCTGGGGCCGGCGCAGTACTTGTGGGAGCGGGCTTGACCCGCGATGCGGTCAGAAGGTGGCGCGCACGCTCAGGCGCAGGTTGCGCGGCTCGCCGTACCAGCCCTGGCTGTAGAAGCCGATCTGCTCGTAGTAACGCTTGTCGAACAGGTTGTCGACATGCGCACTCACACTCAGGTGGTCGTTGAGGGCGTAACGGCTCATCAGGCTGACCAGCGTGTAGCCGCCTTGCTCCAGGTCGGTGAAACCGCCCGGCATCGCCACGTCGCTGCGTGACACGCCACTGCGCCACGTCGCGCCACCGCCCACGGTCAGCTTGTCCAGCACACCGCCCAGACGGTAGGTGGTGAACAGCTTGGCCTGGGTGCGCGGGTGGTTGGTGTTGATCGCCTTGTCGTCGGCATTGCGGGCAATGAAGTGGGTGTAGCTGGCCGACAGGTTCCACTGCTCGGTGAGCTGTCCGGCCAGCTCCAGGTCGAAGCCGTCGACCCGCGCCCCGGTGCCGGCCTTGTACGCCTGCTCATTGGGGCGCCCCTCCACGTTCACCCCCGGGATCGCTTCGGCCAGGCCCTCCTGCTGGGTGCGGTACACCGCCAGCGCTGCGTTCAGGCGACCGTCCAGGTAGCCGGCCTTGATGCCGGCCTCGTAGCTGTCACCGGTCACCGGGTCGAGGATGCTGCCGTCCGGCCCGCGCGCGTTCTGTTGGTTGAAGATGCTGGTGTAGCTGGTGTACAGGCTGTAGGTCGAGTTCAGGTCATACACCAGCCCCACGTAGGGCGTCACTTCGTTGCGGTAGCGGTACTGGCGCAGGCTGCCGTAGTAGTCCTGGTCGATTTCCCAGTTGCTGACCCGTGCGCCGAGTATCAGGTGCAGCGGGTCGGCCAGCGACAGGCGCGTTACCGCGTAGCCGCCGTTCTGCCGGGTGTGGGTGGCATCGCCCGAGGCACGCACGTTGGACCAGGCGGGCTCGGCAATGTGGTTGCTGTTCCAGTCCATGAAGTTGCCGGTATCCGGTACCGTGCCCAGCGGCCTGAACTGGTCGATGGTCAGGTCGTCGTCGATGCTCATCGCACCGAACGCCAGCTCGTGGCTGCGGCCCAGCAGCTGGAACGGCCCGCTGGCGGTCAGGTGCCAGTCGTCACGGGTGCGTTCGCCCTCGTACTTGAGGAAGCTGGCCGACATGCCGCGCCCGGTTTCGCGGTCCGGGTAGCCGCCGCGGTACAGGTAGCGCATGCGGTAGTTGCCTTCGAAGCGGCTGTAGGCGGCGCGCAACTTCCAGTCGTTTTCCAGCTGGTGCTCGAGGTCGACGAAGGCGGTGGTGGACTCGGTGCCGAAGTAGCCCCACTTGGTGTTGTTGGCCGCCGAGCGGCCGAAGTCGGTACGCCCGCCGTCCTTGTAGAACAGCGGAAAGCCGCTGCCCATGCCGTCGGTTTCGTTCTTCTGGTACTCCAGGCTGGTGGTCAGCCGGGTGCGCGGGCCCAGTTCGCTGCTGACCACGCCGTACAAGGTGCGCGAGCCGTAGTCCAGGTAGCTGACGTGGCTGTCCTTCTGCGAATAGGCGGCCACCACCCGCGCGGCGATGCGCCCGTCCTCGGTCAGCGGGGCCGACACGTCCACATCACCCCGTCGCTCGTCCCAGCGCCCGATGCCCGCCGAGCCGCTGGCGGCGAACTCGGGCAGCGGGCGCTTGCGCACGAAGTTGACCGCCGCCGACGGGCTGCCGGCGCCGGTCAGCAGGCCGGTGGAACCGCGCACGATCTCGACGCGATCATAGATGGCCGAGTCCATCTCGGTGGCGCCGAAGTTCCAGAAGCCGTTGATCGGCGAGGCCAGGCCGTCGAACTGGAAGTTGTCGATGGTGAAACCACGCGCCGAGAACGACAGGCGATTGCTGTCGTTGCGCACATGGGAAATGCCCGGCGCGCTGTCGAGAATCTGCGCGGTGTTGCTCAGGCCCTCGTCCTCGATCTGCTGGCGGGTCACCACGCTGACCGACTGCGGGGTTTCGCGGATCGACATCGGCAAGCCGATGGCGGTGGACATCGCGCCGGTGGTGTAGCTGGCGCTGCCTTCGGTGGTCTGCGGCCGGTACGCCTCACCCTGTACGTCGGTGGCCTGCAGTGTCAGCACCGGCTTTTCGGCGGACTCCTCGGCACTGGCCATCAGGGAGACAAAGGCCCCGCCCAGCAGGGCGATACGCACGCTGCTGATCGGTCGGGTAGAGGGGGCAAGGCGGCGCTGCATGGGAATCGTTCTCCGCAGAGTATCGTTATCGTCTGCGTATTATTCACAGTTGCTCGCGGGGCCACGTTTGGCAGATGCCAGACTGCTTATGGGCGCTGCCAAAGCGTGCGTCGGGTGGGGAACTTCAGGCGGTCTCGCGGGGGGCGTGGCCAAAGCGCTGGCGAAACGCGGTGGCGAAATTGCTGGCGTGGCGGTAGCCGACATGGTGGGCGGCCTGCTGGATCTGCCAGCCCTGTTCGAGCAACTGGCGGGCTTGGTCGAGGCGCCGGTTGCGCAGGTAGCCGAACACCGTTTCGCCGTACAGCGCGCGGAACTTGCTGCGTAGCGAGCTGCTGCTCATGCAGGCCAGGCGCGCCAGTTCGTTGAGGTCGTGCTCGTCGCCGGGCTGTTGGTGCAGGTGCTCGCGCACCCGTTCGAGCATCAGCCGGTCGCGTGGGCACAGGCCCGGCGAAGGGGCCGGCAGGCTTTCGAAACTGGCCAGGCCGTGGCTGAGCAGTTGCAGGCTCAGGCCCTGGCACAACAGGTGCTGCAGGGTGCCTTGCCAGCGACCGGACAACATGTCTTCGATGCCCGCCAGCAGGTGCGCCGGCAGGGCCCAGCAACTCAGGGCCGAGCCGTGGCCGCGCAGGCGAGCCTCGATCAGCTCGGCCAAGGCCTCTTCGCCCACATCCTGCGGGCGGCGCAGCGACAGGTTGAGCCCGCGCAGGTGCGCGCCACCGCGGTGCAGTGCCGACATCGGCCGGCCATCGCCGCACAGCGCGGTGATGCAGGCGCCTGGTTGCAGGGGCTGGGTGCGGGTGTAGGTGATCGAGGCCTGACCCTGAAGTACCAGCGCGAGGGTCAGGTCGGGCATGTCCAGCGAATCGGCGCGGTAGGTGTGGAAGGCCTGCACGTCGGAGTTCACCAGGCTGAAGCCGGGAGCCAGGCGATGTTCGCTGATATGGCCCTGCATCAGGCACGGATCGTCCTCGCCGCCGTCGCCTTCGGGCAGGCTATAGTGCACGTCGTAGCGCTGGCCCAGGGCATGGAAGTCGCTCAGCAGGTAGCGGGTGGGCGCGGACAAGACAGGGCTCGGGTGTCGAAAAAAGGAAGGCGATAATAGCATTCATTCTCAAATGCAGGGTGGCTGGAGTGGGGCGGTGATGAGCGAAACATGTCAGGTGCGCCAAGCACTGGAAACGGATGCGCCGGCGATCAGCCGGGTGATTGTCCAGGCCTTGCGCACGAGCAACAGCCAGGATTATTCGTCGGCGGTGATTGCGCGGGTGGAGCAGAGTTTTTCCCCCGAGGCGCTGCTGGGGTTGATGGCGCGCCGGCAGGTGGTGGTGGCGCAGTTGGGCGGGCAGGTGGTGGGTACCGCGAGCCTGGAGGGGGACGTGGTGCGCACGGTGTTCGTGGCGCCGGACCGGCAGGGGCTGGGCATCGGTCGGGCCTTGATGCTGCATGTTGAAGAGCTGGCCGGTGCGTCGGGGGTGCAGGCGCTGCGGGTACCGTCCTCGCTGACGGCGCAGGCGTTCTATGCGCGGTTGGGGTATGCGGTGGTACGCGAGGTGGTGGAGGGGGAAGAGCGCACCATCGTGATGGCCAGGGCGCTGGGCAGGTGACACCGCGTCGGGGCATTCGCCGGCAAGGCCGGCTCCTACAGGCTGTGCAGGAGCCGGCCTTGCCGGCGAAGCAGGCGCGTCAGAACTGCGGCGTGTACTTGACGCTGAACATCATGTTGCGCGGCTCGCCGTAGTTGTTGTTGCCGCCGAGCTGGTTGTAGCCCGAGGCAATGTAGTGTTTGTCGAACAGGTTGTTGGCGTTGACTGCCACAGTCACCTCAGGCGTCAGCTGATAGGCCAGGCGTGCATTCCACACCGTGTAACCGGGCACATCAAACGTACTCTCGTAACCCAGTGTGTGGCTCTGGCTGCTGAAGCCCAGGCCCGCGCTTACGCGGCTCCAGTCGCCCGGCAAACGGTAGTCGCTCCATACCCGCAGCATGTGCTTGGGGGTCCACTGGTTGAAGACCTTGCCTTCGTTCTCCGGGTCTTTGATGTACGTGGTGGTGGTGTAGGTGTACCCGGCGAACAGCTGCAGGTCGGGCATCACTTCGCCACTGATTTCGGCTTCGAAACCCTGGCTGCGCACCTTGCCGGACGCTTTCGAGCAATCGCCGGAGCCACATTGCGCAGAAGCGTCGGTGATCGCTCGGTTGTTCTGGTCGTAGCGGAACACGGCGAACGAGGTGTTGACCCGGCCATCCATCAGTTCGCCCTTGAGGCCCACTTCGTAGTTGCTGCCGACAATCGGCTTCAGCACCGATTGTGCGGCATCGAGTTCGCTCTGCGGCTGGAACACGTCGGTGTAGCTGGCGTAGGCCGCCCATTCCTGGGTCAGGTCATAGATGATGCCGGCATAGGGGGTAACCACACCGGTTTCGGTCATGACGCTTGGGTCAGCGACCGTCACCGTGTTGCCCTGTGTGATGACTGAGGAGTAGCGGAAGTCGTACCAGCTCACGCGTGAGCCAAGCACTACGGTCAACGGCTCGGCCAGCTTGACCCGCCAACTGCCGTACAGGCCTTTCTGGCGCACGTCATATTCGCTTGCGGTGGCTCGGCCGCCGTCACGCATCAGGCTGTCGTAGCTGGGTTTGGGGCGGTCGTGGTCGATATCGAAGATATTGCCGCCGTTGATGAAGGTGCGCGCGAACACATCGTCGGTCTTGAGCTGGGAATAGTTGCCACCCAGGATGAGTTCCTGTTGCAGCCCCAGCGTCTCGAAATGGCCGTTGACGTAGGCGTCCAGACCCACCTTGGTCGAGTCGAAGTCGGTGTACCAGTTGGCATACTGGACACCGCTGCCGTCAGGATTCAGCCCTTGGCCGGTGGTTTGCACCCGCTGGTGCAGCGAGTCGTTGCTCTCGCTCATGTACACGGCGGCGGCATGCACCTTCCAGTCGTCGTTGAAGCGGTGGTCGAGGTCGGCAAACACCGTGGTCACGTCGATTTCGGAGTGGTTCCAGCGCGCGCCGGTATAGGTCGAGCGCGGCACGTCCACAGGGCGTCCGTCGGCATAGCGCGGCAGGCCACGCAGCATGGGCCGTGAGGTGTTGTCCGAGTAGCTCACGCCCACACCCACGGTGGTGTCCGGGCTCAGGTCGAAATCCAGCGCGCCGTACAGCGAGTGGGTCTTGCTCCACTCGTAGTCGATGAACGACTGGCTCTGGTCTTCGTCGGCGACGAAGCGCCCGCGGATCGTGCCCTGCGGGTTCAGCGGGCCGCCAGCGTCCAGCTGCAGGCCGTAGTGGTCCCAGGAGCCGGCCTTGCCGGTGACGGTCACGGTGGGTTTGTCCTGCCCGCGCTTGCGCACCAGGTTGATCGCGCCGCCCGGGCTGCCGGTGCCCTGCAGCAGGCCCGAGGCACCGCGCAGGAACTCGATGCGGTCGAAGAAGATCAGGTCCTGGGTCGCCCAGTTGCCCAGCGAGTAGGTGTTGCGCGGAATCGGCACGCCGTCGTACTGCCAGTCGTCGATCTGAAAACCGCGCGACATCAGGATCATGCCCTTGCCCACGCCTTGCTGGCCGACCAGGCCGGTGGTCTGGTTGGCGGCGTCCTTGAGGTTGGTCAGGCCCTGGTCGTCCATCTGCTTGCGGGTCATGACGCTGACCGACTGGGGGATTTCCTTGAGCGTGTGTTCGCCCTTGCCGATGGTGGTGACCCGCGCTGCGTAGGAGTTCGAGCCTTCGGTGGTGGCCAGGTTGCGCACCTCGGTGATGCTGGTGGCGCCCAGCTCCAGTGCGCCGTCGGCACTCACACCTTGCACCACGCTGAAGTGGCCGCTGCCGGTCACCAGCAGTTGCAGCCCGCTGCCGGCGAGTGCGGCCTGCAGGGCCTGCTCGGCGCTCATCTGCCCACGGACGGCCGGGGCCTGTCTGCCCTGCACCAGGGCCGGGTCGAGGGAGATGATCTGGCCGCTCTGGCTGGCGATGGCATTGAGCGTGGCGGCGAGCGGGCCGGCCGGCAGGTTGAACGCAAGTGCCTGCTGCTGGGCAGACACGGCGCAGCTCAGGGTGGCCAGGGCAACGGCGACGGGGAGGGCGCGGGACCAAGGGTTGAGCACGGAATTCTCCTGATTGTGTGTGCAGTCAGGAGATAGGTGGGATGAGAAATGAAAACCGGACACAAATGCGATTGTTTTTCATAAAAACTTTTCAGAGGGTTCTCGGGCTCAGCTTTTCGGGCCGATCAGGGTCAACCACGGGCCGTAGTGTCGCACCTCGATCGGTAGTGTTTCGGCCAGCGCACCGAAGCTGCGCTGCGGATCGTTGAGCGGGAACACCCCTTGCACGCGCAGGTTGCGCACCTGCGGCGCGACCCGCACGAAGCCGCGGGTGTAGGGGCGCAGCGCGTCGACCACTGCATCCAGCGGGTCATCCAGTACATTCAGGTGCCCGTTCAGCCAGTCGGCGCGGTGACGCTCGTCACGGCCCAGACGCTCGATGCGCTGGGCGTGCAGCAGGGCGGCCTGGCCTTCCTGCAGGTCCAGTTCGCTGCCATCGTGCAGGCGTGCGCGCACCGCATGCTGCAGCACCACCACGCGGGTGGCGTCGGGCTGCTGGCTGACCAGAAAGCGCGTGCCCAGCGCGCGGATTTCGCCCTGGGCGGTGCGCACGCGCAGGGGGCGCTGCGGGTCGGGTGCCACTTCAATCACCAGTTCGCCCTGGCGCAGCAGCACCAGGCGCTGGTGGGCATCGAATTGAAGGTCGACGGCAGTGCTAGCGTTCAGGCTCAGCTGGCTGCCGTCTTCCAGTTCCAGGGTGCGCCGCTCGCCGGTACCGGTGTGCAGGTCGGCCATCAGCGTGGTGCCGACCTCGCTGCGCGCCGCCAGCCACAACCCGCCGCCCAGCAGGCCCAGCCCGCCGATGGCGCGCAGCACATCGCGCCGGGAGGTGCCGGGCTGCATCAGCACGCGCCGGGCTTCGCCGGCCTGGCCGGGCAGGCGCTGGTCCAGCGCCCGCACGGTGCCGAACGCGCCACCCAGGCGCTCCTGCAGCCGGCCCCAGGCCTGGGCATGGGCCGGGTCGCTGTTGAGCCAGGTATCGAAACGGGCGTGCAGGCGGGTGTCGTTGCGGTCGGCGCTCAGGCGCACCATCCAGTCGATGGCCTGCTCCGCGGCCGGGTCGAGGCGGGCCTTGCTCATGGTGCCATCTCGGCCAGGTAGCACTGGCGCAGGGCCTGTTTCATGTAGCGGCTGACGGTGCGTTCCGACAGCGCGAGCTTGCGCCCGATCTCCACATAGCTCAGGCCATCGAGCTGGCTGTAGAGGAAGGCTACCTTGACCACCGCGGGCAGGCCGGTGAGCGCTCGGTCGATGGCCACCAGCGCTTCGACCAGCAGCAGTTGTTCCTCCGGGGAGGGCGCTACCTGCTCGGGCAGGCTCGACAGGCGTTCCAGGTAGGCATTTTCGAGTTGGCGGCGGCGGTGACGATCGAAGATCAGCCGGCGTGCGATGGTCGACAGAAAGGCCCGCGGTTGCTGGATGCTGTCCGGATCAACCCGCGCCACCAGCAATTGGCAGAACGCCTCGGCAGCCGTGTCTTCGGCGTCGGCGCGGTTGCGCAGGCGCTTCTGGATGTGTTGCAGCAGCCAGCGGTGGTGGTCGCTGAAGAAGAAGCCGAGCTTGGAGGAAGGCGTGTGCACCGGGAACGACTCGACAGTGAATGTGAATAGTTCTCAATACTACAGTGTCGCAATGCCTGTGTGTAGCCTGGGCGGGGGTGCAATCGCGCGCGGGTTGCGCCAAGGCGCGTTGCCGGCTCTGCCGGCAACGCGCCCCAGGCATGGCCGTCAGGCGGCGGCCTGGGCTTGCAGCACCAGTTGCCCGTCGACCTCGACAACCAGCCCGCTGGCGACGAACAGTGGCACCAGGCGTTTGTGCAGCTGTGGCTCGACGAAGGCCTTGATGGCGTCCAGGTCCAGGTTGCCGCTGACATCCAGTTCGGCCTTGGTGTAGGACAGCCAGGCTTTTTTCAGGACCATCAGCACATCGCTGGCGGTGGTGGTGGCGAAGCGGCGATGGGTGACCTGGCCCTGGAAGTCGAAGGTATGGGCGAAGGCGTAGCCGCTCTCGTCGCCCTTGTTTTCCAGGCAGCGGCTGCATGCGCAGGCGCCGTCGGCGAATGCGGCGCGCAGGTAGGTGTTGAAGTCCACCACGGGTTTGAGGCCCAGGCGCTTGTCGACTTCGAACAGGTCCCCGGTCATGTTCGCATCAGCGTTCAACGTCATTTCCTCACAGTCATCCAGTTGGGTTTGCAGGGCGGCACAATACCAGCCTGGGCTGCCAGTGGGTACTTGCGCAGGGATGTCGCGGGTTCAGCTAAGCGCTACGACGCCTGGCCCACTCATCCACCACATCCCCCATCGTCCGCGCCGTGCCATCGACTATCCACGCCATCAACGGCCGGTCGAACCTGAAATCCTCGCCACACTGCTCACGCATGAACCGCCGCACGTTCTGCGTGTTGCGGTAATCCTCGCCCACCGGTGTATCCCGGGTAATCACCCCGCCATGCCAGTCAAAAGCCATACCGTGTCTCCTTGCGTCGTTTGAGGGTTTCACTGGGCAACTCCTTGAACAGCGCCTGATAACTGCTGGAAAACCGCCCCAGGTGCCAGAACGACCAGCGCATTGCCACTTCCGCCACGGTGTGGCCGCGCGCGGTCAGCAGCTCGCGGTGCGCGCCATTGAGGCGGCGCAGGCGCAGCCAGTGGCTGGGCGTGATGCCGGTGTACGCCTTGAACGCATGCTGCAACTGACGCACTGAGCTGCCGGCCACCTGCGCCAGTTGCAGCAGGTTCAATGACTCCTCCGGCGAATCCGCCGCCCATTCGCTGACCTTGCGCATGATGGTGCGCTCCTCGGTGCGCCGCCACAGCTCGCCGCGGTCCAGGCACACCGAGGCGGTGTCGAGAATGTACAGACAATCGTCCAGCAACTGCCTGGCCAGCACCTGCTGGCACGGCGCGTCCTCGCTCTGCGAAAGGCGCGTCAGGGTACTGCTCAGCCAGCCGCTGAACAAGGCATTGCGCTGGGAATTGAGCGGTGCCATGAACAGACCTTCGAGCGCCGCAACGTCCACGCCGTGCTCACGTACGAACGCAGGGCCGAACACGACGGCCACTTCCTGGTAGTTCTCGGGGGTGATCCAGATGTTGCGGCTTTCGCCATTGAGCACGTACAGGCTGTTGTCACTGCGGTCGAAGCAGAACGACAGCGAACCGCCGGGGGCGCTGAAGCTCTGCTCCACCCGGGTGTTCATGCGCTCTTCGTACACCTCCACGCCCTGCAGATCGAGGCAGCGCACCATCCCGGCAAAGTGCCCGGGTGACATCTGCTGGTAGTGCTGTGCCCAGCCTGGCGTGGCGCGTACCTGTTCGGCCACATCGGCACTGGTGAAGGCCTGTACCCGCAAGGGCGACGGGGTTGTCATGAGAACCTCTGAATGCACTGCTTTGGTGCATTTTCTTCTGCTCAAAGTGGATAGATGCAGCCGCAGCTGCGGCACCAAGATAGACCTCAACGCGGCGCAGGGGAAGCCAGGCCTTGCCCGCCCGCGCCACACACACCCTTGCGCATGCCCTGCATCACGACAACGAGGTTCTCATGAATACCCCCTTCGATCAGCTGTCCACCTGGCTGAAAGAACACAAGATCACTGAAGTGGAATGCGTGGTCACCGACCTGACCGGTATCGCCCGCGGCAAGATCGCCCCCACCAACAAGTTCCTGCATGAGCGAGGCATGCGCCTGCCGGAAAGTGTGCTGCTGCAGACCGTGACCGGCGACTTCGTCGAGGACGAGATCTACTACGACCTGCTCGACCCGGCCGACATCGACATGCTCTGCCGCCCCGACTCGACGGCCATCTACCCGGTACCCTGGGCGCTGGAGCCCACCGCGATCGTGATCCACGACACCTTCGACAAGCAGGGCAACCCCATCGAGCTGTCGCCGCGCAACGTGCTCAAGAAAGTCCTCAAGCTGTACGCCGACAAGGGCTGGCAACCGATCGTGGCACCGGAGATGGAGTTCTACCTGACCCAGCGCTGCGAAGACCCGGACCTGCCGTTGCAGGCGCCACTGGGCCGTTCGGGCCGCGCCGAAAGTGGCCGCCAGTCGTTCTCCATCGATGCCGCCAACGAGTTCGACCCGCTGTTCGAGGACGTCTACGACTGGTGCGAGGCCCAGGGCCTGGACCTGGACACGCTGATTCACGAAGACGGCCCGGCGCAGATGGAAATCAACTTCCGCCACGGCGACGCCCTGGACCTGGCCGACCAGATCACCGTGTTCAAGCGCACCATGCGCGAGGCCGCACTCAAGCACAACGTCACCGCCACCTTCATGGCCAAGCCGGTGGGCGACGAGCCGGGCAGCGCCATGCACCTGCACCAGAGCGTGGTCGACAGCGCCACCGGCAAGCCGATCTTCGTCAATGACGACGGCAGCATGAGCGAGCTGTTCCTGCAGCACATCGGCGGCCTGCAGAAGTACATCCCCAAGGTGTTGCCGATGTTCGCGCCCAACGTCAACTCGTTCCGTCGCTTTCTGCCCGACACCTCGGCGCCGGTGAACGTGGAGTGGGGCGAAGAGAACCGCACCGTGGGCCTGCGCGTGCCCACCTCCAGCCCCGAGTCGATGCGCGTTGAGAACCGCCTGCCCGGCGCCGATGCCAACCCGTACCTGGCGATTGCCGCCAGCCTGCTGTGCGGCTACCTGGGCATGGTCGAGGGCATCGCGCCCAGCGCCCCGGTGCAGGGGCGTGCGTATGAACGGCGCAACCTGCGCCTGCCGATCACCATCGAGGACGCGTTGGCGCACATGGAAGACTGCCCGACCATCGAACGCTACCTGGGCAGCAAGTTCGTGCGTGGCTACGTGGCGGTCAAGCGCGCCGAGCACGAGAACTTCAAGCGCGTGATCAGTTCGTGGGAGCGCGAGTTCCTGCTGCTGAGCGTGTGATGCGCTGACCTGCCGATCATCGATAAAACAATCAGAAGAGGTGTCGATATGCGTCTGTTGAAATCCGTGTTGCCGGTGGCCCTGGGGTTGCTGTGGGGGGCCGCCGCACAGGCCCAGCCGAGCGTCAGCGTGTACAACTGGACCGATTACATCGGCCCCACCACTCTGGCCGACTTTCAGGGGGCGACCGGGATCAAGGTGATCTACGACGTGTTCGACTCCAACGAAACCCTGGAGGGCAAGCTGCTGGCGGGGCGCACCGGCTACGACGTGGTGGTGCCGTCCAACCACTTCCTGGCGCGCCAGATCAAGGCCGGGGCGTTTCTGGAGCTGGACCGCTCGCAACTGCCCAACTGGAAGAACCTCGACCCGGTGCTGCTCAGGAAACTGGAGGACAACGACCCCGGCAACCGCCACTCGGTGCCCTACCTGTGGGGCACCAATGGCATCGGCTACAACGTCGACAAGGTCAAGCAGGTGCTGGGCATCGACCATATCGATTCGTGGGCGGTGCTGTTCGAGCCCGAGAACCTGAAAAAGCTCAGCCAGTGCGGCGTGTCGTTCATGGATTCGGCCGACGAGCTGTTCCCGGCAGTGCTCAACTACATGGGCCTGGACCCGCGCAGCGAAAACCCGCAGGACTACAAGAAGGCCGAGGCCAAGCTGCTGGCGCTGCGCCCGTACATCACCTACTTCCATTCCTCCAAGTACGTCACGGACCTGGCCAACGGCGACATCTGCATCGCCTTCGGTTACTCCGGCGACGTGTTCCAGGCGGCCAACCGCGCCAGGGAAGCCCACAACGGCGTGAACATCGCCTATTCGATTCCCAAGGAGGGCAGCAACCTGTGGTTCGACCTGCTGGCGATCCCGGCCGACGCCACCAACCCCAAGGAGGCGCACGCCTTCATCAACTACCTGATGGACCCGCAGGTGATCGCCAAGGTCAGCACCCTGGTGGGCTACGCCAACCCGACGCCGGCTTCGCGCCAGTACATGGCCGCCGACCTGGTCGACAACCCCGAGGTGTATCCGCCCCAGGCGGTGCTCGACAAACTGTACATCTCCAGCACCCCCACGCCGGCCATCATGCGCTTGATGACCCGCTCGTGGAGCAAAGTGAAATCGAACAAATGAACAACGTGAATGGCAATGCGCAACACGCCCGTTCGTACTACGCAGCGACGGCCAGACGCCAGGCCGACTACCCGACGCTGGAGCAGGACCTGATCGCCGATGTGTGCGTGATCGGCGGTGGCTTCACGGGGGTCAACACCGCCATCGAACTGGTTCGCCGCGGGCTTTCGGTGGTGTTGCTGGAGGGGCGGCGCATCGGCTGGGGTGCCAGCGGGCGCAACGGCGGGCAACTGATTCGCGGCATCGGCCACGAGGTGTCGGGGTTTGCCCGCTACGTGGGGCAGGAAGGGGTGGCCTACCTGCAACGCGCCGGCATCGAGTCGGTGGAGGTGGTGGGCCGCCGGGTGCAGGAGGACGGCATCGACTGCGACCTGCGCTGGGGCTTCTGCGAGCTGGCCAATACCCCGGCGCAGTACGCAGCGTTCCAGGCTGAACAGCAGAGCCTGGAGGCGCTGGGCTATAGGCACCAGACCCGACTCTACGGGCCGCAGCAGATGCACGAGGTGGTGGCCTCGAAGGTGTATGCCGGCGGGCTGCTGGACATGGGCTCCGGCCATCTGCACCCGCTCGACCTGGTGCAGGGCGAGGCGCGCCTGGCGGCGTCGCTGGGGGTGCAGGTGTTCGAGCACAGCACGGTGCTCGAACTGGTGCATGGCCCCACCGTGCAGGTGCGCTGCGCGCGCGGCAGCGTGCGGGCCGGCAGCCTGGTGCTGGCGTGCAATGCGCACCTGGACGACCTGGAGCCACGCCTGAGCGGCAAGGTGCTGCCGGCCGGCAGCTACATCATCACCACCGAGCCGCTGTCGGCACCGCGCGCCGCCGGGCTGATCCCGCAGAACCTGGCGCTGTGCGACCAGAAGGTCGGCCTGGACTACTACCGCCTTACTGCCGACCGGCGCCTGCTGTTCGGCGGGGCCTGCCATTATTCCGGGCGCGACCCGGCGGATATCGCCGGCTACATGCTGCCCAAGCTGCTCAAGGTGTTCCCGCAGCTGGCGGATGTGCGCATCGACTTTCAGTGGGGCGGCAAGATCGGCATTACCGCCAATCGCTTTCCGCAGGTGGGACGCCTGCAGCAGCACCCCAACGTGTTCTACGCCCAGGGCTATTCGGGGCACGGGGTGAACGTCACCCACTGGACGGCGAAGTTGCTGGCCGAGGCGATCCACGCCGGGCATAGCCAGGGCCTGGATATCTTCAGCAAGGTGCCGCACATGACCTTCCCCGGCGGCCCGGCCCTGCGCTCGCCACTGCTTGCGCTGGGCATGTTGTGGTACCGCCTGCGCGAGCTGCTGGGGTAGGGCGGCGCAAATCGCCGGTTGCAGCTACTGTGCATCTATCAGAGGCTCACAAGAAGGCTCGGTCATGCGCTCATTCGCTGCAGTTTGCTGTCTTGCCGTGTGGTTGATCGCTGTTCTGCCGGGCTCTGCCGCCGCGGCGCCGCCTGCGGCGGTAGCCGAAGACAAGGCCCAGGTGCTGGAGCAGAAGGCTGCCGAACAGGGGCGCGAGGCCAGCGTACCCAGCGACCAGGCCATCACCCGCAGCGAAGTGCAGGCGGTCGACCCCAAGGGCGAGGCCGCGCTGGATGACGCGATCACCTGCCTGGCGCGCACCCTCTACTGGGAGGCCAAGGGCGGTGAGGCGGCGGACATGCAGGGTGTGGCCAGCGTGGTGATGAACCGGCTGGGGCACGAAGGGTTTCCGGGCACCGTGTGCGAGGTGGTCAAGCAGGGCATCAAGGAGCGTACATGCCAGTTCTCGTGGTGGTGCGACGGGCGCTCGGACGATGTGGAAGAGCCGGTGCAGTACACCGTGGCCAAGGAAATCGCGCGCAAGGCGCTGAATCAGCAACTGACCGACAGCACCGATGGTGCGATGTACTTTCATGACCGCCATGTGCATCCCGCGTGGGCCAGGACGTACTTGAAGACCGCCGAAACTCCCAGGTTCCTGTTCTACAAGCCGCGTGCGGGGGAGGCCCGTTGAAGGGGCGACGCGGTTACGAGCAGCCCGGGTAGGTGGTGCATTGGCGCCCGTCCATCTCGAAGGTGCTGAAGGTCTGCTGGCGGTAGCTGCAGGAGGCTTCGCCAACCCACTTCCATTGTGAAGCGCAGGGCTTCATGCCATCGCCGACCGGTGACCAGTTCTCGGGGTAAAGCGGCCACTCCTTGTCGATGAGGCGGTACACGAAGCGCAGGTCGGTCTTGTTCAGCTGGGTGTAGGCGACGTTGGCGACCGGGCCGGGGTGCCTGGAGGTCCGCTCCAGGGGTTGCCACTGGCTGTCGGCGGCGAGGCAGTCGATGTCCCTGGCCAGCACGTGGCGCTCATGCCCGGGCACGATGTGGTAGGCCGTGCCGCACAGGCGGCGCACAACCAGCTCGGGGTCTGCGTCGCGTACCGGCCCAGTGCCGTCGGGCAGTGCCGGCAATACCTCGACCCCCGCCAGGCTGTACCGCCCGCTGGGGGACTTGATGCTCACCGTGATGTTGTCCAGTTGCTGGGTGCAACTGCCGATGGTGTAGGTCAGCGGGATCCTGAACGTGACGGTGCGCGCGTCGGGGTGCGCATCGGCCTGGTCGGTGCGGTACTGGTTGGGGCGCGAGCGCATGCCGCCGGTGGCGGGGGAGGCCACGGTGCAGCGGTACGGGTCGAGCGGGGCGTAGCTGGCGTTATAGGTGACGCCGTGGTTGGGCGGGAGTTCGGCGATCAGCGTGGTGCTGCTCAAGCCGTAGTGGCTGGTGGCGCCCACGACGCTTTCCTTGGCGACGAAACCGATCAGGCTGCAGGCGGGCAGCAGGGGCAGGGCCAGTAGCAGGTACAGCGGTTTCATCCGGGGCCATCCGTGGGCAAGTGCGGGAGGGGATGGTGCGCGATTGTGCGGGTGTGGGCAAGGGGCTGCACCGACCCAGTCGCGGGTCAAGCCCGCTCCCACAGGATCACCGCAGTCATGTGGGAGCGGGCTTGACCCGCGATGGGTAGTTGGCCGTCATGCCAGCCCCTCAGAACGACCGCACAATCCGCCCCAGCGTCTCCATCGCCTGCTCCGACTGCTCGGTCCAGGGGCTGCCGTAATTGAGGCGGATGCAGTTGCGAAACCGCCGCGTCGGCGAAAAGATCGGCCCCGGCGCAATGCTGATGCCCTGGGCCAATGCCATCTGGAACAGCTTCAGCGAGTCCATCTGCTCCGGCAGCTCCAACCACAGGAAGTACCCGCCGCTGGGGTGGCTGACCCGCGTCTGCGCCGGGAAGTGCCGGGCAATCGCCGCCAGCATGGCGTTCTGCTGCTCTTCCAGCGCATAGCGCAGGCGCCGCAGGTGGCGGTCGTAGCCACCGTGCTGCAGGTAGTCGGCAATCGCCGCCTGCGCCGGCATCGATGCACACAGCGAGGTCATCAGCTTGAGCCGCTCGATCTTCTGCGCATAGCGCCCGGCCGCCACCCAGCCGATCCGGTAGCCCGGCGCCAGGCTCTTGGAGAACGAGCCGCAATGCATCACCAGCCCTTCGGTGTCGAATGCCTTGGCCGGCTTGGGCGCCTGCTGCGCGTAGTACAGCTCGGCATACACGTCGTCTTCGATCAGCGGCACCTGGTGCACGCTCAGCAGCTCGACCAGCTGCTTCTTTTTGTCTTCCGGCATGCTCGCGCCCACCGGGTTCTGGAAGTTGGTCATGCACCACACGGCCTTGACCGGATGCCGCTCCAGCGTCTGCGCCAGCACCCCCAGGTCGATGCCTTCGCGCGGGTGCACCGGAATCTCCACCGCCTTGAGCTTGAGCCGCTCCAGAATCTGCAGGCAGGCATAGAACGCCGGTGCCTCGATGGCCACCAGGTCACCCGGCTCGGTTACCGCCTGAAGGCACAGGTTCAACGCCTCCAGCGCACCGTTGGTGATCAGCAGTTCTTCCATCGGTAGCATCAAGCCGCCGACCATGTAGCGCAGGGCGATCTGGCGGCGCAGTTGCGGGTTGCCCGGCGACAGGTCGGTGACCACCATGCGCGGGTCCATCTCGCGGCTGGCGCTGGCCAGCGAGCGCGCCAGGCGCGGCAGCGGGAACAGGTTGGGGCTGGGGAACGCCGAACCGAAGGCCACCGTCTGCGGGTCCTTGATCGAGTCGAGGATCGAGAACACCAGCTCGCTGACGTCCACCTCGGTCGATTCGCTGGCCTGCTCGATGATCTGCGGCTCGTTGAACTGGCGCGGGGCGTGGGTGTTGACGAAGTAGCCCGAGCGCGGCCGGGCCCGGATCAGCCCGCGACGCTCCAGCAGGTAGTAGGCCTGGAACACCGTGGACGGGCTGACCCCGTGGGTCTGGCTGGCGTAACGCACCGACGGCACGCGCTGGCCGGGGCCGAGTACCCCGGAGCGAATCAGTTCGGCAATGTCGTCGGCGAATTTCTCGTAGCGTTTCATCATGGCTCTGGGCGGTCTGACTCAGCGGAGTGTATGTGATCAGCGGTTCAAAGGCGCGACAAAACGGCTGCGCGCAAGGCTGCGCACGCTCGGCTGGTCGGTGTCGATGAGTTCGAAGCTGATCTCCTGGGAGCTGCTGGGCGCACGGTCGGCCAGCATCGCCACCGAGACCGGTATATCGCTCATCTCGCTGGCCGCCAGGGTGAACTCGGTCTTGCCATGCAGTTCGAAGCCCTCGGCGTCCACCAGGCGCAGGCGGTAGGTCTGCGGCTGCTGGGTCTTGTTGATGACCTTGAGGGTGTAGATGTTCTCGATCTGCCCCAGGGCGTTCTCGCGGAACAGGCCGCGGTCCTTGATCACGTCCATCGACACCATCGGGCGTTGCTGCAGGGCGATCACCAGGGCGCCGATCATCACCACCAGCACGGTCACGTAGCCCAGCAGGCGCGGACGCATCCACTGGGTGGTGCCGCCTTGCAGGGTGTGCTCGGACTTGTAGCCGATCAGCCCGCGTGGGTAGCTCATCTTGTCCATGATGCTGTCGCAGGCGTCGATGCAGGCAGCGCAGCCGATGCACTCCATCTGCAGGCCGTCGCGGATGTCGATACCGGTGGGGCATACCTGCACGCACATGTGGCAGTCGATGCAGTCGCCCAGGCCCTGGGCCTTGTGGTTGGCGTCCTTCTTGCGCGGCCCGCGCGACTCGCCGCGCTGCGGGTCATAGGCGATGGTGAGGGTGTCCCTGTCGAACATCACGCTCTGGAACCTGGCATACGGGCACATGTGCATGCACACCGCCTCGCGCAGCCAGCCTGCGTTGATGTAGGTGGCACCGGTGAAGAACAGGATCCAGAACAGGCTGACGCCACCCAGCTGCAGGGTGAACAGCTCCTGGGTCAGCGGCCGGATGGGGGTGAAGTAGCCGACGAAGGTCAGTGCGGTCAGCAGGCTGACGCCCAGCCACAGGGTGTGCTTGGCTGCGCGGCGCGCCAGCTTGTTGGGGCCCCAGGGCGCCGCATCGAGCTTGATGCGCTGGTTGCGTTCGCCCTCGGTGACCTTTTCGCACCACATGAACACCCAGGTCCAGGTGCTTTGCGGGCAGGTGTAGCCGCACCAGACGCGCCCGGCGAACACGGTGATGGCGAACAGGCCGAAGGCGCAGATGATCAGCAGCGCCGACAGCAGGATGAAGTCCTGCGGCCAGAAGGTGGCGCCGAAGATGTGGAACTTGCTGTCGGCCAGGTCCCAGAGGACCGCCTGGCGCCCGTCCCAGTTCAGCCAGACGGTGCCGAAAAACAGCAGAAACAGAAAACCCGCGCCACCCAGGCGCAGGTTTCGGAAAAAGCCGGTGAAGCTACGGGTGTGGATGTGTCTGTCGCTGCTGGCGGCCTTCTTCTTGAACGTGGAGGGCTCGGCAATTTCAACGATCTGGACGGGAATTCGTTCGCTCATGGTTCGTCGCTCATCAGGCCTCGATCAGGCCAGAGCACTATGGCGTCCCATCTGTTTGCATAACAGGTGCAGATATCTGGATAAAAACCGTATCAGATTATCCCTTGAAACCCTGCAGCCCTTATATGATCGAGCCCTCCTCGGAGGTCTTCAAATGCCTGCGACTATCCACCGCACCTGCCACGGTGAGCGCGTCAGCCTCTGCCTCGGTGATCGGCACCCGTTGCCCGGCCAGGGTCGCGATCGACATGCGCAGGTCGGCATCGGTGATGATCTGCACCTCTGCCGCTTCACCTTCGATGTTCAGGTCGTCGGCTATCAGGGTGCAGCGCTTGGTGGTTTCGTTGATTTCAATGGGCATGGCGGTGTCCTCGAACGGGGGGCTTACAGCTGTGACCCCGTTGCCGGCCGGGTTGCTGAGCGTGGCCGATCAGCGGTCGACAGCACTCGCGCGCCAGGCTGTTGTCCATCCAGTATCCCCTTGCTGATGGACGCTGCTCATGGACGCCTGGTGGCACCAAGTCTGGTCGACACTGATTGCCGAATTCGCCGATATCACCGATGCCAAGCAACTGACGCAGGTGACGGTGCGCCTGTTGATGGCTGCGCTGCTGGGGGCGGTGCTGGGCTTCGAGCGCGAGCTCAAGGGCAAGGCGGCGGGAGTACGCACGCACATGCTGGTGGCCATCGGTGCGGCGCTGTTCGTGCTGGTGCCGCGCATGGCCGGGGCGGACGACGCAGCGTTGAGTCGGGTGGTGCAGGGGATCGTCGCCGGCATCGGCTTTCTGGGGGCGGGCACCATACTCAAGGGCAAGGAGGACGATGCGGGTCATGTGAAGGGCCTGACCACTGCTGCGGGCCTGTGGATGACCGCCGCCATCGGCGTGGCCGCAGGCATGGGGCGCGAAGCCACTGCACTGGTGAGCACGGTGCTGGCGTTGCTGGTGCTGGGGGTGATGCCGTGGGTGGTCGACCGCCTGGAGAAGCGCAAGCCAGAGGATGACCAGCAGAACGAGTAGGGCAGCAAGCACTGAGGGGAGCCTGGGCTCCCCTCAAATTTTGTTGCGTGTGCTCTTTTTATTATTGGAGGGTGGTCTATTGTTGTTTTTGGCGACCCTTGCCTCTTGTTGCGTTGCGATCCCCATCCGGGATCAAGAGCAAACGTATTTTTTTGAGCGCTGATCGACCTTTATCATTGCTGATCCAACCGAGACGGGCGCTACCTTGGGGTAGTTTTATTGTTCTCTATCAGGTCGCGGGGCACGCCCCCGAAAAGCCATCCACTTCAAAAAAATCTGTTAGCTGCGCCTCTGCCGTGTTGTTCTTGTTATGTCAGAGCCGGTACGTCTTATTTTTATTGGGTTGTCGCATTTTTTATTGTTGTTGTACGAAAGATATAGCAGGTGCCGTGCCAACTTTTCAAAACCCAATAAAATCAATGGCTTGCTGGTTTGGTGGAAAAATCGTCACGGGAAATTGTGCTGATTTGTTTCCGTGTTACCCGGATTTTCCCTGTCGGGTGTGGGGGCGGTAACACTCACCCCCCCATTGGGCCTGTTGCTGCGCACCGTTACCGGGCAGCGCGTGCCCTGGCCACACGCGACCCGCTGGCGCGGCCCAGCACGGCACTGATGCGCTGGCCGGCGTCGATCAGCTTGTCCAGGTCGATGCCGGTCTCGATGCCCAGGCCCTGCAGCAGGTACAGCAGGTCTTCACTGGCCACGTTGCCACTGGCGCCCTTGGCATACGGGCAGCCGCCCAGGCCGGCGACCGAACTGTCGAACACGTTGATTCCCTCCAGCAGGCTGGCGTACACGTTGGCCAGCGCCTGGCCGTAGGTATCGTGGAAGTGCCCGGCCAGCTCGGCACGTGGCACCTGCGCGCCGACCACTTCGAACAGGCGGCGGGTGGCGCCCGGGGTGCCGGTGCCGATGGTGTCGCCCAGCGACACTTCATAGCAGCCCATGTCGCGCAGCTCGCGGGCGATGGGGGCGACCTGCTCGGCATCTACCTGGCCTTGATAGGGGCAGCCCAGCACGCACGAGATATAGCCGCGTACCTTCACCCCGTGTTCGCGCGCCGCGTGCATGATGGGCGCGAAGCGCTGCAGGCTTTCGCTGATCGAGCAGTTGATGTTGCGCTGCGAAAACGCCTCGGACGCGGCGGCGAACACGGCCACCTCCTTGACGCCTGCGGCCAGTGCGTCTTCGAAACCGCGCAGGTTGGGGGCCAGCGCCGCATAGGTGATGCCGGGCTGCTGGCGGATGCTGGCGAACACGTCGGCCGAACCGGCCATCTGCGGTACCCACTTGGGCGAGACGAAGCTGCCCACCTCGATATAGGACACACCGGCGTCGGTCAGGTCATCCACCAGGCGGACCTTGTCCGCCACGCTGATGGGTTGGGCTTCGTTCTGCAGGCCGTCGCGGGGGCCGACTTCGACCAGACGCACATGGGTAGGCAATGACATGGCTAGGGTTCCTGTGGGCCTCAATGGCCGTTTTTCTGATTGTTCAGGGTGGTGGCCAGCGCCTGCTGGCAGCGCTCCTCGGCGGTGTCGAGTTCCAGCTGCATCTGCTGGATGTCGAGCAGTTGCTGTTCGAGTTGGGCGCGGCGCTCGGCGATCTTCGCCAGCATGCTGTGCAGCTGTTTCTGATTGCCGCTGGTGGGGTCGTAGAGTTCGATCAGCTCGCGGCACTCGGCCAGCGAGAAACCGATGCGCTTGCCGCGCAGGATGAGCTTGAGGCTGACCTTGTCGCGGGCCGAATACACACGCTCCAGGCCACGACGTTCGGGGCTGAGCAAGCCCTGCTCCTCATAGAAGCGGATGGCCCGGGTGGTGATATCGAGTTCGCGGGAAAGGTCGGAGATGCTGTAGGTCTGGCTGCTCATTGCATGGCTCGGGGAAGGGGGCATGCGGCTAAGCTACTGGCTGGTTGACGTATACGTCAAGCAGGCATTCGGGATGCCTGTCGCGGGTCACGCCCGCTCCCACAGCTTCAGCGCAGGTCGGGTGGGAGCGGGCTTGACCCGCGATGGCTTCAACGCAGCCCGCAGCTTATGCGCGTGCCTCCCGCTCGTCCTGCGCCACCACCGCCTGGCACAACTCGATCATCTGCTCGCGCATCCAGCGGTTGGCCGGGTCCTGGTCGGTGCTTTCATGCCAGTACAGGTGGGTTTCCAAAGGCGGCACGTCGCCCACCGGCAGGCTCACGTAGTTCAGTTGGTGGCGCCGCGCGAAGCGCTCCGGCACGGTCATCACCATGTCGGTCTGCTGCAGCACCTGCGAAGCCATCAGGTAATGCTGCGAGCGCAGCGCGATCTTGCGCTTGAGCCCCTGCTTGCCGAGCGCCAGGTCCACGTAACCCAGGCCGTTGCGCCGGCTGGAGATCTGGATGTGGGTCAGGCTCAGGTAATCCTCCAGGCTGATCCTGTCCCTGGCCAGCGGGTGGCCCTGGCGCATCGCGCACACGAACGGGTCCTGCATCAGCTTGACGTGACGCACCTGCGGGTCGGTGTTCAGCGGTGCATCCACGGCAAAGTCCAGGCGTCCGGCGGCCAGCTCCTTGGTGGTCTCGCGGCGCTTGCACAGAAAGCTCTCGATCACCACGTTCGGCGCCAGCCGGCGCAGGCGCTGGAACAGCGATGGCAGCACCACCGCCTCGGTAAGGTCGGTCATGCTGATGCGGAAGGTCTTGTTGGCCTGCAATGGGTTGAAGATGCGGCTCTCCTGCACCGACACCCGCAGCAGCGACAAGGCATTGCGCACCGGGCCGATGATGTTCTGGGCCATGGGCGTGGGCACCATGCCCTGGGCCGTGCGCACGAACAGCGGGTCGTTGAAGGTCTCGCGCAGCCGCGCCAGCGCGTTGGACACCGCAGGCTGGGTGATGCCGACGATCTGCCCGGCACGGGTCAGGTTGGCTTCGGTGTAGATCGCATCGAAGACGATGAACAGGTTCAGATCGACCTTGCTGAGGTTCATGGATGCCGCTCTTGTTGGAGTTATGGCCCGATCATATATCGGTTATGAATGTTTATACACGCCGAGAATAGGCTAGGTGGATTTTGCCCGGTGATCTAGCATCCAAGCCAGATCTCTTAAATCACTCGCCTTTCCCAGCAGGTACCGCTCATGGATTTCGCCTATTCACCCAAGGTCCAGGCACTGCGCGAACGCGTCACCGCGTTCATGGACGCCTATGTATATCCCGCCGAGGCGGTGTTCGAACGCCAGGTTGCCGAAGGTGATCGCTGGCAGCCGACCGCGATCATGGAAGAACTCAAGGACAAGGCCAAGGCCGAGGGCCTGTGGAACCTGTTCCTGCCCGAGTCGCAGCTGGGCGCCGGCCTGACCAACCTGGAGTACGCGCCGCTGGCCGAAATCATGGGCCGCTCGCTGCTGGGGCCGGAACCGTTCAACTGCTCGGCCCCGGACACCGGCAACATGGAGGTCCTGGTGCGCTACGGCAGCGAGGCGCAGAAGCGCCAGTGGCTGGAGCCGCTGCTGCGCGGTGAGATCCGTTCGGCGTTCGCCATGACCGAGCCCGACGTGGCCTCGTCCGATGCCACCAACATGGCCGCACGGGCGGTGCGCGACGGTGATGAGTGGGTGATCAACGGCCGCAAGTGGTGGACCTCCGGCGCTTGCGACCCGCGTTGCAAGATCATGATCTTCATGGGCCTGAGCAACCCGGACGGGCCGCGTCACCAGCAGCACTCGATGATCCTGGTGCCTACCGATGCACCGGGGGTGAAGATCGTTCGCCCGCTGCCGGTGTTCGGCTACGACGATGCGCCCCATGGCCACGCCGAGGTGCTGTTCGAGAACGTGCGCGTACCGTATGACAACGTGCTGCTGGGCGAAGGGCGCGGCTTCGAGATCGCCCAGGGCCGTCTCGGGCCGGGGCGCATCCATCACTGCATGCGTTCGATCGGCATGGCCGAGCGTGCCCTTGAGCTGATGTGCAAGCGTTCGGCCGAGCGCACTGCATTCGGCAAGCCGCTGGCGCGCCTGGGTGGCAACATCGACAAGATCGCCGACTCGCGCATGGAGATCGACATGGCCCGGCTGCTGACGCTCAAGGCGGCCTACATGATGGACACCGTCGGCAACAAGGTGGCCCGCAGCGAGATCGCGCAGATAAAGGTGGTGGCACCGAACGTGGCGCTGAAGGTGATCGACCGGGCCATCCAGATTCACGGCGGGGCAGGGGTCAGTGCCGACTTCCCGCTGGCCTACATGTACGCGATGCAACGCACCCTGCGCCTGGCCGATGGGCCGGATGAAGTGCACCGCGCGGCGATCGGCAAGTACGAGATCGGCAAGTACGTGCCCCGGGAGATGCTGCGCAGCGGGCACTGAGCCCGCGTCGATGCCCTCGCGGATCGCCTGCTGACCGGGTGCGGCGGGCCTGATCCGCGAGGGTATCGACACGCTGCCCGAGGCTACTCCACCCGTTTCACCTCCTCGGCCGCCGTTCGTGTCTTGAACAGCGACAGCAGCACGCCACCGGCCAGCAGCCCGAACGTCACGCACAGCGACAGCAGCGGCGGCACCTTGCCGATCAGGCCGTGGGCGAAGATCTTGCCGCCGATGAATATCAGCACCAGCGCCAGGGCGTACTTGAGGTAAACAAAGCGGTGCACCAGCGCCGCCAAGGCGAAGTACAGCGCACGCAGGCCCAGGATGGCGAAGATGTTGGAGGTGTACACGATGAAGGGGTCCTGGGTGATCGCCAGGATGGCCGGCACGCTGTCTACCGCGAACACCAGGTCGGCCAGCTCGATCAGCACCAGGGCCAGGAACAGCGGCGTGGCGTACAGCAGTGCCCTGGGCTGGCCAGCCGGCTTGAGGCGCACGAAGAAGCGCGCCCCATGCAGGTCATCGGTCACGCGCATGTGCCGGCGCACGAACCTGATCACCGGGTTGTGTGCCAGGTCCGGGTGCGTTTCGTGGCGGGTGAACAGCATCTTGAGGCCGGTAAACAGCAAGAATGCGCCGAACAGGTACAGTATCCAGTCGAATTCCTGCACCAGCGCACTGCCCAGGCCGATCATCAGGGCGCGCAGCACCACCACGCCCAGAATGCCCCAGAACAGCACGCGGTGCTGGTAGCGGCGCGGGATGCCGAAAAAGCCGAAGATCATCGCCATGACGAACACGTTGTCCATCGACAGCGACTGCTCCACCAGCAGCCCGGTGTAGAACTCCAGCGCGCTCTGCGCACCCAGCTCCAGCCACACCCAGCCACCGAACAGCAGCCCCACGCTGAAGTAGGCCGAGTACAGCAGCAGGCTTTCGCGCATTTCGATGTCGTGCGGGCGACGGTGCAGCACGCCAAGGTCCAGGACCAGCAGAGCCACCACCAGGGTGATGAACACCAGCCACAGCCACACGGCCGTGCCCAGGAAGTCGTCGAAGAGAAATAACGGCAGAGCGCTCATGAGCCCCTCCTTGTCGTCGTAGTTGTATGAAAACAACTGTGACTCCGACATGGCGGCGATCAGCCGTCAGAGGGGCCCGGTGTCACTGAGCCAAAGCCTAGCTCGCCTCTGGAAAGGGTGAGGGGGGAGGCTGTTACAAATGGTTTCCCGGGTGGGTGGGTCAGTAGACCCAGACTTCCACGCGGCGGTTGCGGATTCGGCCTTCCTCGGCGGCATTGGTCGCCACGGGCATCTGACCGCCCAGGCCCGTCACTTCGCGCAGGTTCACCCCTTCGCGCACCAGTTCGCGGCGTACCGCCATGGCCCGCAGCCGCGAGAGCAGGGCGGCGCGGTCGGGGTCGTCCTTGGCGTCGCCAAACCCCACCAGCACCACGCTGTGCTGCAGCTTCTGGTGTTCGCGCAGGTACTCCAGCACGCGCTGGACATCGCGCAGTGCCTTGTTGTCGAGGCTGGCGCTGCCTTCCTGGAAGCGGAAATTGACATTCAGGCGCCTGGCGTTGGCGATCAACTGGCGGTACTGCGCCGGCATCCCCGGCAAGGCCTGTACCTGGACCGGCCGCACCTGCTGTGCGACGAACCCGCTGCTGGCCACGATGGCCTGGCCCGCTGCGCTCTGGGCGAACTCCACCAGGGCATTGGCCAGCGGGTTGCGCTGGGCGGGTGGCAGGTACAGGTACAGTCGCCGCGACAGCGGGTAGTCTTCGCTGGCCACCAGGGCGGGGGTCGGCAGCATGGCCTGGGAGGTGCCGTCGACGATGGCCAGCACCTTGGCCCCGTGCACCGACGCCAGGCTGCTGAAGCCGATGGCCTGGCGGTCGGCACTGACCTCGTCGGCCAACTGCTCGCCGGACTCGAAACGCCTGGCGTGGCTGGCCAGCGAATACTGTTGGGCGTCCAGCACCAGGGCCTTGAAGGTGTCGAAGGTGCCCGAGCGGTCATCGCGGGCGTAGAGGTGGATCGGCCCGCTGCCGGCGCCCAGTTCATCCCAGGTGGTGATGCGGCCGGCGAAGATCTGCGCCAGTTGCGTGGTGCTCAGCTGGGGCAGCGGGTTGTCCGGGTGCACGATGACGGCCACGCCATCGAGGGCGATGACCTGTTCGGCGTCGGCACTTTTCAGGTCGCCCAGCGCGTGCAGCGCCTGCTGCTCGCTGTCGTTGATCGGGCGTGAGGTGGCCGCCAGGTCGGCGTCGCCGCTTTTGAGCGCAGCAAAGCCGGTGCTCGAGCCATGGGCGGCAATGCTCACGCGCAGTGTCTGACCCTGTGGCGAAACCCCCTGCACCCACACCTCGTTGGGCCGTGCCCCGGGCAGGGTCTGGATCGACCGGGCGCCCTGGGCCTGCAGCAGGCCGCGTACCAGCGCGGGGCCGAGCACGCTGCCCACGGTATTGGAGCCTTGCAGGCGCAGGCTGGCCGGCTCGGCGCAGCACAGCGCCGGCAGCAGGCCAAGCAGCAGACAGAAAGATCGCAACATTGCCGGGGATGCTCTGCACTCAAGATGGTGAGCGCAGATTAAGACAGATCGATGACAGTCCAATGACTGCCATCGAGCGCATGGCTCAGTTCAGTTCCAGCCAGATCGGCGCATGGTCGGAGGGTTTCTCCATGGCGCGCAACTCGTAGTCGACCCCGGCGGCCTTGATGCGCGGCAGCAGTGCCTGGGAGGTCAGGATCAGGTCGATGCGCAGCCCGCGCTTGGGCTCGTCCTCGAAGCCGCGGCTGCGGTAGTCGAACCAGCTGAAACGGTCGGCCACTTCCGGGTGCAGATGGCGGAAGCTGTCGGTCAGGCCCCAGTTCTTCAGGCGCGCCATCCACTCGCGCTCTTCGGGCAGGAAGCTGCACTTGCCGGTCTTCAGCCAGCGCTTGGCATTGTCTGGGCCGATGCCGATGTCGCAGTCCTCGGGCGAGATGTTCACATCGCCCATCACAACCAGTGGCTGGTCGTTCTGGAATCGGGATTCGAGCAGGGCCTGCAGGTCTTCGTAGAAGCGCTGCTTGGCCGGGAACTTGGTGGGGTGGTCGCGGCTTTCGCCCTGGGGGAAGTAGCCGTTCATGATTGTGATGGGGTTGCCGTGCTCGTCGGCGAAGGTGCCCCAGATGAAACGCCGCTGCGCGTCCTCTTCATCGGTGCTGAAGCCCTTGACCAGGCTCAGCGGCGCCTGGCGCGACAGCAGGGCGACACCGTAGTGGCCCTTCTGCCCGTGAAAGTGCACGTGGTAGCCCAGCGCCTGCACCTCGGCCAGCGGGAACTGCTCGTCGGACACCTTGGTTTCCTGCAGGCCGATCACGTCCGGCTGGTGCTTTTCGATCAGCGCGGCCAGTTGATGGGGGCGGGCGCGCAGGCCATTGATGTTGAACGAGACGATCTTCATGGGGGGGCGCAATCCTGAGCAAATCGGGAATGCTAGCCTATGGCGCCCGGCGTGTCAGCACGCGTGGCGTCCTGGCCTATAGTCAAAGGGAACGTTGGCCAGCGCGCACTACTCAGAAAGAGGCATTGAAGCCCACCAGGAGAGTCACCATGTCCGATACCCCTGCCGTACCGGCCGAAGTTCGTCAGCTCGACAGCGGCTACAGCCGTGAGGCGCGCTCGCTGCTGTACCAGGCCTACCGGCATGAGCCGACCTTCCGCTACCTGTTCGAGGCCGATCGCCCCGGCTACGACCATCGCGTGCGCGCCACGGTACGCGAGCTGGTGCGTCAGCATTTCTTCCAGGACCTGCCGGCGCTGGGCCTGCTGGTGCAGGACCGGCTGATCGGCATTGCCCTGATCGCCCCGCCGCAGCGGCGCCTGGGCATCACCGAGAGCTGGGCGTGGCGCCTGCGCATGCTGCTGAGCGCCGGCCTGCGCTGTACCCGGCGCTACCTGGACTACCAGGCCGCGGTCATGGCCTGTGTGCCGGGCGACGCGGTGCATGTGCTGCCGCTACTGGGCATTCACCCGCAGTTCCAGGGCCATCACTATGGCGAACAGTTGCTGCTGGCGCTGCATGACTGGTGCGCCGAGGACGAACAGTCCGAAGGGGTGGTACTGAATACCGGCAATGACCACTACCTCGAGTTCTACAAGCGACAGGGCTACCTGGAAATCGGTGAAATTGCTGTAGGACCAATCCGCGAGCATGTGTTTTTTCATCCCAATCCCCAGCGTTTGCGCCAGGCACAGGCCTGAAGGGGTGGTGTATCAGACCGTCGGCGAGCTGCGGGCAACCGCCAAGCTCTGGTAGCATCCGCGCCTATGACGTATTCAGGACGATTCACCTGCGGGTTGATTTTATGGGTTGCCAGCTGCGCGGTGTACGCACAGAGCGAGCTGGTAGTACGCATCAAGCCCGCCAACAACGAGCTCAAGGCCAACGTCGAAGGCTATATCGGCAGCCTTGGCACCCGCGATGAAGAAGCGCTGCTGCGCTTCAGCCGCGGCGCCGTGGAGCAGGCCAGAAAAGCCGCCCAGGCTCTGGGCTACTACCAGGCGCAGATCGACAGCCAGGTCAAACCTTCGCCCAAGGCCGACAAGGGCCCGCAACTGGTGCTCAGCATCGAGCCGGGCGAGCCGGTGCGCCTGCGCGAGGTGACCGTGCGCGTCGAGGGCCCGGCCAGCGAGATGACGGCCTTCCGGGTTCCTTCGAGCAAGGCGCTGCGGCCTGGGGCAGTGCTCAACCATGGCAACTACGAGGACGCCAAGCGGCTGATCCAGAACCAGGCCTCGCGCTACGGTTTCTTCAGCGGGCATTTCCTGCGCCAGCGCCTGGCGGTCGACCCGGCGGCGGGTGTGGCGGACATCGAACTGGTGTACGACAGCGGCCCGCGTTACCAGCTGGGCAAGGTCCGCTTCGAAGGCGACGCGCCGTTCGACGAGAGCCTGCTGCAACGCATGGTGCCCTTCAAGCAAGGCACCCCCTACGACTCCGAACTGATCGCCGAACTGAACAACGCGCTGCAATCGAGCGGCTACTTCGAAGGCGTGCGGGTCGACGCTGCGCCCACTGCCGCCGTGGCGCAGAGCATCCCGGTAGAGGTGCAACTGCAAACCCGCAAGCCCCGCACCATGGGCCTGGGCCTGGGCTTTTCGACCGACGTCGGGCCGCGCGGCAAGGCCAACTGGACCCGCCACTGGGTCAACCCGCAAGGCCACAGCTATGGCCTGGAAACCGAACTTTCGGCGCCGCGCCAGAACGTCGGCCTGTGGTACGACATACCGCTCGACCCGCCGCTGACCGACAAGCTGCGCTTTGCCGGCGGCTACCAGAACGAAGAGATCGCCGGCACCGACAGCCTCAGCAAACTGCTCACCGTGGGCCCGGAATGGCACAGCAAGCTGCCCAGCGGCTGGCAGCGCGTGGTATCGCTCAAGTGGCAGCGCGAAGAGTACCGTCTGGGTGACGATTCGGGCTTGAGCACCCTGCTGATGCCGGGTGTGAGCTACAGCTACCTGCGCAGCGACAACCGCATCGACCCGCACAACGGCTACCGCTTGCAGTTCGACGCGCAGGTGGCCAAGGAAGGGCTGCTGTCCGACACCAACCTGCTGCATGGCAACGTGCTGCTCAAGGGCCTGACCACCGTCGCGCAGAACCACCGCTTCCTGGGCCGGGTGCAGTTCGGCGGCAGCGCCACCAACGGCTACAAGTCGGTGCCCCCCTCGCTGCGCTTCTTTGCCGGTGGCGACCAGAGCGTGCGTGGCTACGATTACCAGACCCTTTCACCCAAGAACGCCGATGGCGACCGTATCGGCGGGCGCTACCTGGTGGCCGCCAGTGCCGAGTACCAGTACTCGATCGCCGAGAAGTGGCGCCTGGCGACCTTCGTCGACCAGGGCAACTCGTTCAACAGCCTGGAGCTTCCCAGCCTCAAGACCGGCGTCGGCTTCGGTGTGCGCTGGGTGTCGCCGGTCGGCCCGCTGCGGCTCGACCTGGCCAAGGCGCTGGACGATGACGGCGGCATACGTTTGCACTTTTCCATGGGGCCCGAGTTGTGAGCAAGGTGTTGAAACGCGGCGGGCTGGCCCTGCTGGCGCTGCTGGTCGTGCTGGTGCTGGCCGTGGGTATCCTGCTGGGTACCCAGGCCGGCAGCCGCTGGGCCTTGAGCCTGGTGCCGGGCTTGCAGCTGGACAATTTTCAAGGCCGCCTTGGCGGGCAATGGCAGGCCGATCGGCTGATCTGGCAGCAGGGCGAGGACCGGGTCGAAGTGCTTGCGCCGGTGTTTGCCTGGTCGCCCGGCTGCCTGTTGCGCATGACCTTGTGTATCGACCAGCTGCGCGCCGGGCAGGTCAACCTGGACTTCGCCCCCAGCGAGGCAGCGCCCGACAGCGGGCCGCTGCAGTTGCCCAGCCTCCAGTTGCCAGTGGCGATCGAACTGGGCGAAGTACAGGTCGGCCAGTTGCATCTGGACGGCAGCGAGCAGTTGAGCCAGTTGCAACTGGCTGCGCACTGGACCGCCCAGGGCCTGCAGATCGACAGCCTGAACCTGCAACGCGAAGACCTCAGCCTGAACCTCAGCGGCCTGCTGCAACCGGTGGGTGACTGGCCGTTGCAGCTGCAGGGTCAGGTGCAACTGCCGGCCATCGACGACCAGCCCTGGCAACTGGCGGTGCAGATAAAAGGCGACCTGCAGAAAAGCCTCGACCTGCAGGCTGACAGCAGCGGCTACCTGCAAGGGCGCCTGGCGGGTCAATTGCAGCCCCTGGCCGAGCACCTGCCGGCCCAGGTACGCCTGAGCGCCACCGGCTTCAAGCCATCGGCCGGATTGCCGGACACCCTGCAGTTCGAGCAGCTGGAACTCAGTGCCTATGGCGACCTGGCAAAAGGTTACCAACTGGTGGGCGCCGGTCGCCTGCCGGCCGAGCAGGGGCCGATCAGCCTGAGCCTGCGTGGCCGGGTGGATGCCAAGGGCGCCCAGATCGCCGCCCTGGACCTGAGCGCCGCCGCGCAGCAGCGTGTCACGCTCAGCGCCACTGCCGACTGGCAGAGCGGTCTGGTTGCCGATGCCAGCATCGACTGGCTGGACTTCCCGTGGCTGCGCCTGTACCCGCTGGACGAGGCTCCGCAGGTCACGCTGCGGCGCCTGAACGCCAAGGTCAACTACCGCGACGGCAACTACCAGGGCGATTTCAGTGGCGACCTGGACGGGCCGGCAGGTGCCTTCAAGGTCAGCAGCCCGTTCAAGGGCGACCTGGGCCAGGTCAGCCTGCCACAGCTGGCCCTTGAAGCCGGCCAGGGCAAGGTGGCCGGCAGCGTCGCCGTGCAGTTTGCCGAGGGCGTGGCGTGGGACGCGGCGCTGGAATTGTCGGCGCTCAACCCGGCGTACTGGCTGGCCGAGCTGCCGGGCACCCTGGCGGGCCCGCTGCGCAGCAAGGGCGAACTCAAGGGCGACACGCTGCGCCTGAATGCCGACCTGGACCTCAAGGGGCGATTGCGCGGCCAGCCCGCCGTGCTGCAGGCCAAGGCCGACGGTGCAGGCGAGAACTGGACCCTGGGCACCTTGCTGATCCAGCTGGGGGACAACAAGATCAACGGCAGCGCCAGTGTGCAGCAACGCCTAGCCGGTCAGCTTGACCTCAACCTGCCGCGCCTGGGCCAGCTGTGGCCGCAACTGCAAGGCCAGCTCAAGGGTCGGCTCGATGTGGCCGGTACGCTCAAGGCGCCGCAGGGGCAACTGACCTTGCAGGGCCAGCAACTGGGCCAGGCCGAAAACCGCGTGCAACGCCTTGACCTGGACGCCCGGCTGGACAGCGCCCAGCGTGCCCTGATCGACCTGCAGGCCGGGTCGATCCGCCTGGGCGAAACCAACCTGGGCACCCTGACCGCCAAAGGCCAGGGCGACATTGGCAAGCAGCAATTGCAACTGGCCCTCGATGGGCCGCAGCTCAAGCTCGACCTGGGCCTGGACGGTCAGCTCGACAAGGGCAACTGGCGCGGACGCCTGGCCCGCGGCCAGGTGCAGGCGGGCGGGCAGGACTGGCAGCTGCAGGCACCGGCCAGGTTGCAGCGCCTGGCCAATGGGCAGGTGGATTTCGGCGCCCATTGCTGGCGCTCCGGGCAAGCCAGCCTGTGTGGTGAAGACCAGCGCCTGATGCCCGACCCGCGCCTGCGCTACCACCTCAAGCAGTTCCCGCTGCAAAGCCTGGCGCAGTGGTTGCCCAAGGACTTCGCCTGGCAGGGCATGCTCAATGCCGACATCAACCTCGACCTGCCGGCCAGCGGGCCCAAGGGGTCGATCGTGGTGGACGCCAGTGGCGGCACCTTGCGGGTGCGGGAAAAGGATCGATGGCTGGACTTTCCGTACCAGGCGCTGCGCCTGAACAGCACCCTGGGCCCGCGCCGCGTGGACACGCGCCTGGAGTTCGTGGGCGGGCGCCTGGGCGAGCTGACCCTGTCGGCGCGCATCGACCCGCTGGCGCGCAACAAGCCGCTGAGCGGAGACTTCCGCCTGAGCGGGCTGGAGCTGTCGGTGGGCCGGCCGTTCGCGCCGATGGTCGAGCGCCTGGCTGGCCAGCTCAACGGCAGCGGACAGATCACCGGTACGCTGCTGGCGCCCCAGGTCAACGGCAACCTGACGCTGAGCAATGGCGAAGTGTCGGGGGCCGAGTTGCCCATCAGCCTCAGCGACCTCAGCCTGCGGGCACAGATCGCAGGCGAGCAGGTGCAACTGGAGGGCGAGTGGAAGAGCGGCCCGGTCGGCCAGGGCCGCCTGAGTGGCCAGATCGGCTGGGCCCAGGGCCTGGCGGTGGAGTTGCAACTGCAGGGGCAGCGCCTGCCGGTCACCGTCGAACCCTACGCCAACCTGGAGGTGGCGCCGGACCTGAAGATCCACATGATCGGCGAAAAGCTCGCGGTCACCGGCAAGGTGCTGGTGCCCAAGGGCAAGATCACCGTGCGCGAACTGCCGCCTTCGACTGTCAAGGTGTCGGATGACACGGTCATCGTCGGCCACCAGACCGAGCAGGGCAAGGCGCCGATGGCCGTGGCCATGGACATCGACGTGGAGGTGGGGCAGGACAAGCTGGCATTCAGCGGCTTCGGCCTGACCGCCAACCTGTTGGGGCGCGTGCACATTGGCGACAACCTCGATACCCGTGGCGAGCTCAGCCTGGCCGATGGGCGCTACCGCGCCTATGGCCAGCGCCTGACCATCCGCCGTGCGCGCCTGCTGTTTGCCGGGCCGATCGACCAGCCCTACCTGGACATCGAGGCCATTCGCCAGACCGACGACGTGATTGCCGGCATCCGCCTCAGCGGCAGCGCCGAACAGCCCACCACCCAGGTGTTTTCCGAGCCGGCGATGAGCCAGGAGCAGGCCTTGTCGTACCTGGTGCTGGGGCGTCCGCTGGGCAATACCGGCGAAGACAACAACATGCTGGCGGAGGCGGCCCTGGGCCTGGGCCTGGCGGGCAGCGCGGGGATTACCGGCAGCCTGGCATCGAGCCTGGGCATCGAGGACTTCCAGCTCGATACCCAGGGCAGCGGCGACAATACCAGCGTGGTGGCCAGCGGCAAGCTGACCGAGCGCCTGAGCCTGCGCTACGGCGTAGGGGTGTTCGAGCCGGCCAACACCATCGCCTTGCGCTACCTGCTCAGCAAGAAGGTCTACCTGGAGGCTGCCAGCGGTATCGCCAGCTCGCTGGATATCTTCTACAAGCGCGACTTCTGATACGGCCCGTCAAGGGCTGCGCACACAACAACGCCAGGCGCGACCGCTCGCGCCTGGCGTTGTTGTGTGCGGGGTGTGTCTAGCGCGTGTGCGCTTCCTGGCGCCGGATGTTGCCGATCTGGCGCAGGCTCAACCCGTACTTGTCGGCCAGCACGCTGCGTGACTGGCCATTGGAGCTTTCCTGCTGGATCTGCTGGTTGCGCAGCTGGCGATTGAAGTGGTCGGCCTTGGGAATCTCCAGCGCCATGCCGGCGTAGCGCTTGATCAATGCATCCAGCGCTTCGGTTGGCAGGATCTCGGCCAGCGTGGTGCGCTCGCGGTGCTTGGGAATGTACTTGGGGCGGCCGCCGTAGATGGTGGTCAGGCGGTAGGCATGCTCCAGCCCGATGCATTCGATGAGCATCTGCAGTGACTGGGGCAGTTGTTCGATGTCGATCTTGTTCAGGTCACACAGTTCCATGATGACTTCCTTGTTGGCGGTATGAGCGAAGGGGCCACTTCATCGGGTGCCGTCCGTGCCTGAGCATCCTTGCCAGGTGCGGCGCGCCCCACGTCGACAGCGTTGAACTGCCAAGTGGCCTGAAGGAATTCTCGGTCAACCGCCAAGGGGAGATCTAGGCAGCAAGCGGGTCAGGGGAGGTAGTCTTTCCGTACACATTGCGTGAGGAAGTCGGTGGTCTGTTGTAGGAACCAGCGGCGCCAGGGAGGGCGTGGCCGCGTGTCTGCGGCGAGCCTGCTCCAGTGCTGTGGTTCAGGTTGCTCAACCCTGAACGCAGGGCACGGGCACACCTGGCGGATGATTTCAGGTTGTCGCGTCGGGAAAAACCGGGAAACATCCTCCTGCGTGACGTGGCGTTGTATCATGGCCGCCGGCCGCAGTAGGGCCCTCAAACCCGTTGTCGTAAGGATTTTTCAATGACTCAAGCTCAACGCCTGAAATACTCGATCCTGGTTGCCCTGGTGGTGCTGGCAATCATGCTGGGCGGCTCGTACCTGCAGAACGCCGGCGTGATCAGCGAAAAGGTGTTCCAGTACATTGCCATCGGCGTAGCCGTATTGGCCGTGATCGTGAACGGCATCATGCGGCGCAAGGTCAAGTTCTGACCGCTTGCGAGGCTGCGGCCGGCGTCACCCGGCCGTTGGCCTAGCGTGAAACCGGCTGTTCCAGCACCGCGCGAGCCTCGGGGTTGAGGCTGTAGCACTTGTCGCTGCCCAGGCTGATCACACCTTCGACGCACAGGCGCTTGAGCACTTCGCGAACGCTCAGGAACGACAGCGGAATATCCAGCTGCTCGAGCTGGCTGTGCACCCCGCGCACCCCGATACTGCGCCCCTCTCTGGCGGCCGCGTGCAGCGCATCGATGACCTTCAGCCGGATCAGGCTGGTGCGCAGGCCGAATGCCTTGAGCAGTTCGCGGATATGTTCGTTGCCGGCGCGGTCCGGTTCAGCCGCTTCGGGCTTTTCCGGCAGCGGCGCGTGGGCTTTGCGTCTGAAACGCAGCGGTGTGATTGGCTGTTGCTGGTTGTACATGTGAAAACTCCCTTTCCCGAGCCTGTCCAGTTTGCGTGTGGTGCTCTCACTCTATAAGACGAACGAGCGCGGCAAATCTGCATCGGCAAGGCAAAAAATATTGCCTTTATGTAGAGAAAGACGAACGAGCGGCGCAAAAGCGGTAAATTTTCATGATGAAATTCGTCTAGTCAGGATGTTCGTTCACCCTGATGCTGCCGGAGTCCGCGTGTCTGCCAATCGCTCGATCCCCTCGTTCTGCCTGACGGCCCTGCTGGTTGCTCTGAGTTGTTCAGCCCACGCCCGCGAGGCGCCGCCGGGCGAGGCCCGGGCCGAGATCCGCCGCACCAGCTTCGGTGTGCCGCACATCGTGGCCCGCGATGAGCGTGGCCTGGGCTATGGCATCGGGTATGCCTACGCGCAGGACAACCTGTGCCTGCTGGCCAACGAAGTGGTGACCGTCAACGGTGAGCGCTCGCGGTTCTTCGGGCCGCAGGCGCTGACCCTGGAGCAGCGTGAAAACCTGGCCAGCGACGTGTTTTTCACCTGGCTGAACACGCCGGCGGCGGTGTCTGCGTACTGGCAGGCGCAACCGGCGCCGATCCGTTCATTGCTCGAAGGCTACGCGCTGGGCTACAACCGCGCGCTGGCCGAGCGCACTGCCCAGGGCTTGCCAGCCCAGTGTCAGCAGGCCGAGTGGCTGCGCCCCATCACCGCCCTGGACCTGGTCAAGCTGACCCGGCGCCTGCTGGTCGAGGGTGGGGCCGGGCAGTTCGTCGAAGCCGTGGCCGGTGCCGCGCCCCCCGGTGCAGCGGCGGGGTTGCCGGCTGCGGCCTTCAGTATGGCCCAGGCGCGTCAGGCCAACTTTGCGCTTGAGCGCGGCAGCAACGCGGTGGCGATAGGGCACGAGCGTTCGGCCAATGGCCGTGGCCTGTTGCTGGCCAACCCGCATTTCCCGTGGGTGGGTGGCATGCGCTTCTACCAGATGCAGTTGAGCATCCCCGGCAAGCTGAACGTGATGGGCGCCGCGTTGCCCGGCCTGCCGCTGATCAATATCGGTTTCAACCGGCATCTGGCCTGGACGCACACCGTCGACACCTCCCGGCACTTCACCTTGCACCGCTTGCAACTGGACCCGAAAGATTCGACCCGCTACCTGCTCGACGGCGTGTCCACCCCCATGACCCGCCAGCCGGTGAGCGTGTCGGTCAAGGCTGAGGACGGCCAGCAGCAGGTGGTCACCCGCGAGCTGTACGGCACGATCTACGGCCCGCTGGTGCAGTGGCCCGGGCGGCTGGACTGGACCGGGCAGGTTGCCTTCAGCCTGCGTGATGCCAACCTGGGCAACACCCGCGTGCTGCAGCAGTGGTACAGCATGAACCAGGCCGACAGCCTGCAGGCCCTGCAGCAGTCGGTGCAGCGCCTGCAGGGCATACCCTGGGTCAACACCCTGGCGGTGGATGCCAGGGGGCAGGCGTTGTACCTGAACCAGTCGGTGGTGCCCTATGTGGATGCGCCGCTGCTGGCGCAGTGCAGCGACCCGGCGGCGGGCCTGGAACTGATCGTGCTCGACGGTTCGCGCAGCGCCTGCAACTGGAAGGTCGATGCGCGAGCGGCGCAGCCCGGTATCTTCCCCGCGCAACTGCAGCCAAGCCTGCTGCGTGGCGACTTCGTACAGCACTCCAACGATTCGGCCTGGATGGTCAACCCGGCGCAGCCGCTGCGCGGCTACTCGCCGATCATCAGCCGCGAAGACGTGCCCCTGGGCCCGCGCAGCCGCTTTGCCCTGCAGCGGTTGAACCGCCCCGGCAAGATCAGCGCGCAGGACCTGCACCACATGGTCATGGACGACAAGGTGTACCTGGCCGAGCTGGCGCTGCCCGACCTGTTGCAGTGGTGCAAGGGCGCGACGGCCGATCCGCAGCTCAAGGCCGTTTGCGACAGCCTGGCGGCGTGGGATGGCAAGGCCGGCCTGGCCAGTGGCATCGGCCTGGTGCACTTCCAGAACATCCTGCAGGCGTTGCAGGAGCACGGTGAGTTCTGGCGCGTGGCATTCGATCCGGCCGACCCCCAGCACACCCCACGCGGCCTTGCGCTGGAGCGTGCCGAGGTGGCCAGGGCCGTGCGTGCGGCGGCATTGGCGTCGCAGGCGCAGGTGGCCGAGGCCGGGCTGAGTGCGAATGTGCAGTGGGGGCAGATCCAGCAGGCGGGCGACGGCACGCCGATGCATGGCGGGCCGTCGAGCCTTGGGGTGTACAACGCCATGCAGAGCGTGCCGGGCGAGGGGGGCAAGCGCACCGTGATCAGCGGCACCAGTTACCTGCAGGTGGTCAGTTTCGATGACAAGGGGCCGCACGCGCAGGGGCTGCTGGCGTTTTCCCAGTCCAGCGAGGCGGGGTCGGTGCATGCCAGTGACCAGACCCGTGCGTTCTCGGCCGGGCACTGGCACACCATTCCATTCACCGAGGCGCAGATCAAGGCGGACCCGCAGTATCAGGTGCAGGTGATACGTGAGACGGATACTGCAGCTGTAGCCAGCAGCCCACGTTGAGCGTCGGCTGCATCGCGGGTCAAGCCCGCTCCCACCAGGATTGCGCACTACCTGTGGGAGCGGGCTTGACCCGCGATAGCGTGGCTACGTATTCAGATCCCGCAACAACAGCCCGTAGCCCAGCTCCACCTGTTCGGGAATCGGCAGGTACACCGTGTGCCCATCCCCCGGCGCCACCTCCAGCGGATTGCCCGCGCGATCCCGCAGCTGGTGCAGGTCGAAATGGTAGTTGCCCCGCGGCGTCATCAGCTCCAGGTGATCGCCCAGCCCGAAACGGTTCTTGACCTTGACCTCGGCCAGCCCGTCGACCCGTTCCCCGGTCAGCTCGCCCACGAATTGCTGGCGCTCGGACACCGAGTTGCCCCGCTCGTAGTTCTGGTACTCGTCGTGCACGTGGCGGCGCAAGAAGCCTTCGGTGTAGCCGCGTTGCGCCAATGACTCCAGGTCGAGCATCAGCGAACGGTCGAATTCACGCCCCGCCAGCGCATCGTCGATGGCCTGCCGGTACGCCTGGGTGGTGCGGGCACAGTAGAAGTGCGACTTGGTACGCCCCTCGATCTTCAGCGAGTGTACCCCCATGCGGGTCAGGCGCCCGACGTGCTGCACGGCACGCAGGTCCTTGGCGTTCATGATGTAGGTGCCGTGCTCGTCCTCGAATGCCGGCATGTCTTCGCCGGGCCGGTTGGCTTCCTGCAGCACGAACACCTGGTTGGTGGGGGCGCCGACGCCCAGGGTCGGCTGGACTTCGCGCACGATGTCACCCACCTCGTTTTCCTGGGCCGGGGTGGCGCTGTACTGCCAGCGGCAGGCGTTGGTGCAGCTGCCCTGGTTGGCATCGCGCCGGTTCAGGTAGCCCGACAGCAGGCAGCGCCCCGAATACGCCATGCACAGGGCGCCGTGCACGAACACTTCCAGCTCCATCGCCGGCACCTGCTGGCGGATCTCTTCGATTTCTTCCAGCGACAGCTCCCGGGACAGGATCACCCGGCTCAGGCCCTGGGATTGCCAGAACGCGACACTGGCCCAGTTCACCGTATTGGCCTGTACTGACAGGTGGATCGGCATGGCCGGGAAGTGCTGGCGCACCAGCATGATCAGCCCAGGGTCGGACATGATCAGCGCGTCCGGGCCCATGGCGATCACAGGTTCCAGGTCCTTGAGGAAGGTCTTGAGCTTGGCATTGTGCGGGGCGATGTTGACCACCACGTAGAACCGCTTGCCCTGGGCCTGGGCTTCCTGGATGCCCAGCGCCAGGTTGGCATGGTCGAATTCGTTGTTGCGCACACGCAGGCTGTAGCGCGGCTGGCCGGCGTAGACCGCATCGGCGCCATAGGCGAAGGCATAGCGCATGTTCTTCAGGGTGCCGGCAGGGGCGAGCAGTTCGGGTCGGGCGAGGTGGGTCATGGCAAGGTCGCGACAAAAGCGCGGATGCTACGCGCCTGCACCACCGATTTTATTGATCCACGGCAACGGCACTTTCTGCAGTGCGCCGCGCACTAATCATCAGAGCGCAAAGGAGCGGACATGAACGAATCGGTATTGCAGCAAAAAGCCCTGATGTGGTTGCTGGTCCTGGTGACCCTGGCCTTCATCTGGATTCTATTGCCCTACTACGGCGCGGTGTTCTGGGCGGTGATCCTGGGCATCGTGTTTGCGCCGTTGCAGCGCCGGTTGCTGTTGCGCCTGGGCTGGCGGCGCAACCTGGCAGCGGGCATCACGCTGCTGGTGTGCCTGCTGATCGCGATTCTGCCGGTGATCGTCATCAGCACGCTGCTGGTTCAGGAAGGCGCCACGCTGTACAAGAACATCGAGAGCGGCCAACTGGATATCGCCGGCTACATCGAGCGCTTCAAGGACATGCTGCCCGCTGTGGCCCAGCATGGCCTGGAACGCCTGGGTATGGGGGATCTGGAGGGCTTGCGCGACAAGATCGCCAAGGGCGCGATGCAGGGCAGCCAGTTCTTCGCCACCCAGGCGTTCAGCTTCGGGCAGGGCACGTTCGAGTTCCTGGTGAGCTTCGGCATCATGCTGTACCTGCTGTACTTCTTCCTGCGCGATGGCGCCGAGCTGGTGCGCAAGATCCGCACGGCGGTGCCCCTGGCCGAACACCAGAAGCGTCGCCTGCAACTGAAGTTCAATCGCGTGGTGCGTGCCACGGTCAAGGGCAACCTGCTGGTGGCGGTGACCCAGGGCGCGCTCGGCGGGTTCATCTTCTGGGTGCTGGATATCCCCAGTGCGCTGGTGTGGGCGGTGCTGATGGCGTTTCTGTCGCTGCTGCCGGCGGTGGGTGCCGGCATCGTGTGGGGCCCGGTGGCCGCGTACTTCCTGCTCAGTGGTTCGATCTGGCAGGGTGTGGTGCTTGCCGCCTTCGGGGTGTTCGTGATCGGCCTGGTGGACAACGTGCTGCGCCCGATCCTGGTGGGCAAGGACACCCGCATGCCCGACTACCTGATCCTGATCTCGACCCTGGGCGGGCTGGCGGTGTTCGGCCTCAACGGCTTCGTCATCGGGCCGTTGATCGCGGCGCTGTTCATGTCCAGCTGGGGGATTTTCGTGGCGACCAAGCCTCAGGTGCAACTGCCCTGAGGCGCCGCTGGCGAGCGTCACTTCCAGCTATAGGACATGCCCACGTAGGCTGCGAAGCCTTCGCCGGGGGTGGAGCGTGCGGCATCGAGGCCCTTGTCGTCGTAGCCGGGCGTCACGGTTGCGGCATAGCGCTGGTTGGTGAGGTTGCGCAGGTCGAGCCAGGTGGCCCAGTCCTGTCGGGGGGAGGCGTAGCCGAAGGTTGCGCCCAGCAGGGCATACGCATCGGCCTGGTAGGAGTTGGCGTAGTCGACCTGCACCTTTGAGGCCATCTGCGTGTTGAGCCCGGCATAGAAGCCGCTGGGATGGTCCAGGCGCACCTGCGCCTGGTAGTAGTGCATCGGCATGCCGGGCAGGCGGTTGTCGCCGAACGCCGCGTCATCGCGGTAGTGGAAGTCGCTGAAGGTGTAGGCCTGGCGCAGCGACACCCGGCCAACTCCGCTGTGTTCCCACAGCAGGCTGTCGAGGCTGGCTTCCACCCCCTGGTGCACGGTAGGGCTGGCATTCACCTCGCCGACGATGGCGTTGGTGGTGCTGCTGGCGGCCACGGTTTCCACTGTCAGCAGTTCGTGGCGCACGGCCGAGTAGTACCAGGCCAGGTCCCAGCGCCCCAGCCGCGAGTCGCCGCGTGCGCCGAGCTCCAGGGTGGTGGCGGTCTGGTTGCGCAGCTCGATGGGTTGGGTCTGCAGGCCTTTGATCGCTGGCGAGCTCCAGATCAGTGCCCAGGGGTGCGCAGGCTCCACCGAGCGGCTCAGGTTGCCGTACAGCTGCAGCGCGGGGCTGAAGTCGTAGCGCAGCCCCAGGCGCGGGGCGTAGTCCCAGTCATGCTGGCTGACCTTGCCGCCGCTGGCCGGATAGGTGACGGCGCTTTCGCGGCGGGTATAGATGATCGCCAGGCCGCTGGTCAGCCACAGGTCTGGCACCAGTTCCAGTTCGTTGCTGAAGTGGAGGACGCTGTCCGAGCCCTGGTAGGTGAAGTCGCGGGTCTTGGTGCCTATGGGCTGAGTGGGGTCGGTCTCGACCCGCACGAACTCCGAGGCCCCCGTGTTGGGCAGGTGCTTTGTGGTGCGCCAGCCGAGGGTGGTCTTGCTCTCGTGGCCGAACAGGGTGTCGCGGCGCAGGTAGTTGAGCGTGCCGCTGACGTCGGTGTACGCCACCTTGAGGCGCTTGGTGCCTTCACGCAGGTCCATCGGGTAGTCGTGGTAGACCAGGCCGGCTTCCAGTTGCGAGTCGTCATCGAGGTAGAAGGTGGTCTTGTTGCCCAGCCAGGTGCTGCCCGGTTGCGGGCGGCTGGCGTCGCGGCTCAGGTACAGCGGGTTGGCAGCGCGCGGGTGGTGCTTGATCTGGTCCTTGGTCAGGCGCCCGGCCAGTTCGTTTTCAGTTTCGCGGTAACGCAGGTAGAAGCGGGTTTCCAGGTTGGGGTTGAAGCGGTAGCCGACGTTGGCGGCGATGCCCTTGCTGCTGCCGCTGCTGTGGTCCTGGTAGCCGTCGTATTCCGAGTCGGTGAGGGCGACGTAGTAGTCCAGGTCACCCAGTACCTGGCCGGAGCTGACCTGGCGTTTGCCGTAGCCACGGCTGCCGGCCTCGACCCGTACCTGCAGGGGCGCGGCGTCGTAGCCGGTGTGGGTCACGTAATTGATGGCGCCGCCCAGGGCCAGGGCGCCGCGATCGAAGCCGTTGGCGCCGCGCAGTACCTCGGCGCGGCTTAGCCACAGGGGCTCGAACAGTTCATAGGGCGTGCCGCCGGGGCCGGTCAGTGGCAGGCCGTCGAACAGGGTGTATACACCGGAGCCGTGGGCGCCGGGGGCACGGTTCAGGCCCGAGCCGCGAATCGACAGTTTGATGCCGTCGTTGCCGGCGGATTGGGCGAACACGCCGGGCTGGTAGGCGAGCACGTCCTGGTTGCTGGCGACGCGGCCTTGTTCGACCTGTTGCATGTCGATCAGGTTGGTGGCCCCGGGGATTTGCTGCAGGCGCTCACGGGCGTCCTGAAGTTCGTTGTGTTCCTGGTCCTGGATCAGTACCTGGCCGAGTTCGATGCCTGGGTTGGCTTGGGCGGTGGCGGTGCAGGCGATCAATACGGCGAGGGACGAGCGGGGCAGGGTGGGGTGCATCGAAGGGGTTCCGGAACGGTTGGGCGGGTATCTGACGTTGCAAGTATCAGACGAAGCACAGTGGGTGATCTGTAGTGCAGTCATGCTTTTGATCTGCTCTGGATATGTTCACGGTCGTCGATTTTACCGATTGGTGTGTTTATCCGGCATGGATAGCGCTGCGAATGACGCCTTCCGCTCTTACAGCGGGTCACTTTTGCAAGGACGCAAAAGTAACCAAAAGGTCCCCGGCCAAACATACGGCCCTACGCTTCGCTCCGGGTTCCCTCCCTCCGGCGCCGTCCAGGGGGCACGCGACCCGAGTTGCTGCGCAACTCTAACAGTCGCTCGCTTCGGCTAACGCCGAAGGGGCTACGCCCCGCCCCCTGCACGACACCTCCACTCGGCCTCCTGACAGGCCGGACAATCAAGATCAAGATCAAGAGCAACGGCGGTTTGGTGTATTGGTTGTTCAATCGCCAAAAACAAAACACCCCGCCGAAGCGGGGTGTCCTGTCAATGCATCAGCACTCAACCAAGCAACTGCAAACCTGCATGCTGCACCAGGTCCAGCAACGGCTGCGGATAAACACCCAGCACGAACGCCAGAATCGCAATCGCCAGCAACATCACGCCACCGGTACGCTGCTCCCAGTTCAACGGCGCATCGTGACGACGCAGGTTCGGCTCGATCAGGTACAGGGTGACCATCACGCGCAGGTAGTAGAACACCCCGATCGCACTACCGATCACCAACGCACCCACCAGCCACCACAGCTGCGACTCGACGCCGGTAGCAATGATGTAGAACTTGCCGATGAAGCCCGCAGTCAGCGGAATACCCGCCAGCGACAGCATCATCACGGTCAGCACCGCCGTCAGGTACGGACGACGCCAGAACAGGCCGCGGTACTCGTACAGGGCATCGGCATCACGGCCCTTGTAAGGCGAGGACATCAGGGTGATGACGCCAAACGCGCCCAGGCTGGTGATCACGTAGGTCACCAGGTACACGCCAATGGCTTCCACCGCCATGCCCTTGCTCGCCACCAGGGCAATCAGCAGGTAACCGAAGTGGGCAATCGAGGAGTAACCCAGCAGACGCTTGAGGTTGCTCTGGGTCAGCGCCAGCAGGTTGCCGACCAGAATCGAGGCCACTGCAATCACCGACAGCACGGTGGTCAGCACGCCGCTGCTGGCAGCAGGGGAGAGCATGAACAGGCGTACCACAACGGCGAATACAGCCACCTTGCTCGCGGTGGCCAGGAACGCTGCGACCGGCGCCGGAGCACCTTCGTATACGTCCGGGGTCCACAGGTGGAACGGTACCAGCGACAGCTTGAACGCCAGGCCGACCAGCATCATGCCCAGGCCCAGCTGGGCAATCAGGCTTGGCAGGCTGGTGGTGGCCAGGGCCTTGCCGATGCCGTCGAAGCTCAGGCTGCCGGCGTCGGCATACAGCAGCGCCATGCCGAACAGCAGGAACGCGGAACCGGCTGCCGACAGCACCATGTACTTGATGCCGGCTTCCAGCGAACGCTTGTTGAAGAATGCATACGCCACCAGGCCATACACCGGTACCGAGAGCAGCTCCAGGCCGATGAACAGGCCGGCCAGGTGTTGCGCGCAGACCAGCACCAGGCCGCCCAGGGCCGCCATCAGGATCAGCAGGTAGAGCTCTTCGCGGTTGCCCGGGTAGCCCTTGCCGCCGTCACCCAGGTAGGCATGCGCCAGGGTCACGCAGGCCAGGGTGGCGACCAGGATCAACGCCATGTACAGGCACGCGAAGCTGTCGACGGTCAGCAATGGGGTGACCGCCAGCGGGGCCACCTTGAGGGTCGGGATGATCGACAGCAGGGCCAGGTTCAGCCCCACGGTCGACAGCAGGAAGGTTTGCGAGTGATTGCGGCGCCAGGCGATGGCCAGCATCACCACGACGATGGTGATACTGGTGATCAGCAGTGGCGCAAGCGCAATAAAGTGTTGAATCGTCAGGTCCATAGCGCTCTTACCGGGCCGAAGCGAGTTGAGTGAAAGCGGAGCCGAGCCACTGCTGCACACCACTCATGGTGGCGGCGGAGGTATCCAGGAACGGCTGCGGGTAAACGCCCAGCACAATCAGCAGTACCGCCAGGCCCAGCACCATGATCAGTTCGCGGTTGTCCATGCCGGCCAGTACTTCGTCGGACTTGGCCGGGCCGAAGTAGGCGCGGTGGATCATGATCAGCGAGTACACCGAGCCGAACACCAGGCCGGAGGTGGCAATCGCGGTGACCCATGGGGCACTGACGAAGCTGCCGATCAGGATCAGGAACTCGCCGACGAAGTTGCCGGTACCCGGCAAGCCCAGCGAAGCCGCGGCGAAGAACAGGCTGATGGCCGGCAGGTAGGCGATGCGCGACCACAGGCCACCCATCTGACGCATGTCACGGGTGTGCAGACGCTCGTACAGCTGGCCGCTGAGGATGAACAGCGCCGCCGCCGACAGGCCGTGGGCCAGCATCTGGATCACCGCGCCCTGCAGGGCCTGCTGGCTGCCGGAGTAGATGCCGATCAGCACGAAGCCCATGTGCGAGACGCTGGAGAACGCGATCAGGCGCTTGATGTCGGTTTGCGCGAAGGCCAGGAATGCACCGTAGAAGATCCCGATCAGACCCAGGGTCATGGCGATCGGCGCGAACTCGGCCGAGGCATTCGGGAACAGCGGCAGGGCAAAACGCAGCAGGCCGTAGGCCGCGGTCTTCAGCAGGATACCGGCCAGGTCGACGGAACCGGCAGTCGGCGCCTGGGCGTGGGCGTCAGGCAGCCAGGAGTGGAACGGTACCACCGGCAGCTTGACCGCGAAGGCGATGAAGAAGCCCAGCATCAGCAGGTATTCGGTACCCGCCGGCAGGTCGGCCTTGAGCAACTGGGTGTAGTCGAAGGTGATCACACCGGTGTTGCCGTAGTTGACCAGTACCAGGCCCAGGATCGCCACCAGCATGATCAGGCCGCTGGCCTGGGTGAAGATGAAGAACTTGGTGGCTGCGTAGATCCGGGTCTTCTTGCCGTCCGAGGAGCTGTGACCCCAGAGCGCGATGAGGAAATACATCGGCACCAGCATCATTTCCCAGAAGAAGAAGAACAGGAACAGGTCCAGGGCCAGGAACACACCGACCACGCCGCCCAGGATCCACATCAGGTTGAGGTGGAAGAAGCCGACGTGGCGCTGGATCTCTTTCCAGGAACACAGTACCGAGAGCACACCGAGCAGGCCGGTGAGCAGGATCATCAGCAGCGACAGGCCGTCCAGGGCCAGGTGCAGGCTGATGCCGAAGCGCTCGATCCACAGCACTTTGAACTCGTAGGCCCACTGTGGCGCGGCACCCGGCGCAGGCGCCAGGGTGTAGTCGCCGTTGGCCCACAGCCAGAGGCCGATACCAAGCAGCAGGGACATGGTCAGCAGCGCGATGTAGCGCGGCAGGGTGGCGCCGAAGCGCTCACCCAGCCAGCACAGCAGGCCGCCGATAAAGGGGATCAGGATCAGCCAAGGCAAAATCATGACGGGCTCAATTCCTTTCGCAAAGTCGCAAGGTTCATATCAGACCGCAGCCACAACAACGGCACCGAGCACAAGCACGGCACCAATGGCGATCGAGGCGGTGTACCAGCGCAGCTGACCGGTTTCGGTTTTGCTCATGGCGGCATGACCGCCCTTGGCCAAACGCGGAATCAGGCCGATGCTGCGGTCAACCGGATCCTTGCGCAGGATGTGGCTGATCAGCAGGTAAGGTTTGACGAACAGCTTGTCGTAGATCCAGTCGAAGCCCCAGGCGGCGAACCACCAGGCCGACAGCACACGACCGATACCGCTGTTGGCGATCGCGGTAACCAGGCGACGCTTGCCCAGGAACAGCATGGCGGCCAGCAGGATACCGGCGATGGCGATGGCACCCGAGGCGATTTCCAGGCTGTGCTTGGCTTCGCCACCGGCATGCCCGACGCTCTGCGGCAGCACGCCGGCCAGCGGTGGGTGGATCCAGGCGCCGACGAAGGTCGACAGCACGATCAGCACGCCCAGCGGCAGCCAGTGCGAGATGCCGTGGCCAGCGTGGGCTTCGGTCTTGGCTTCGCCGTGGAAGGCGATGAAGATCAGGCGGAAGGTGTACAGCGAGGTCATGAACGCACCCACCAGGCCGGCGTACAGCAAGCCGCTGTTGCCGCTGGCGAAGGCTTCCCAGAGGATCTCGTCCTTGGAGTAGAAGCCGGCGGTCAGCAGCGGCAGGGCAGCCAGGGCGGCACCACCGACGATGAAGCTGGCGTAGGCCAGTGGCAGTTTCTTCCACAGGCCGCCCATCTTGAAGATGTTCTGCTCGTGGTGGCAGGCAACGATCACCGCACCGGAGGCAAGGAACAGCAGGGCCTTGAAGAAGGCGTGGGTCATCAGGTGGAAGATCGCGCCGTCGAAGGCGCCCACGCCCAGGGCCAGGAACATGTAGCCGATCTGGCTCATGGTCGAGTAGGCCAGGATACGCTTGATGTCGGTCTGTACCAGCGCGGCAAAGCCGGCCAGCACCAGGGTCACGCCGCCGACCACACCCACCAGGTGCAGCACGTCGGGTGCCAGGGCGAACAGGCCGTGGGTACGTGCGATCAGGTAGACACCGGCGGTCACCATGGTGGCGGCGTGGATCAGTGCCGATACCGGGGTAGGGCCGGCCATCGCGTCTGCAAGCCAGGTCTGCAGCGGCAGCTGGGCCGATTTGCCCACGGCGCCGCCCAGCAGCATCAGGGTTGCCAGCACGATCCAGAAATCACCGGCCTGGAACTTCTGCGGCGCCAGCACCAGCAGTTGCTGGATGTTCAGGGTGCCCAGTTGCTGGAACAGGATGAACAGGCCGATGGCCATGAACACGTCGCCGATACGGGTGACGATGAAGGCCTTGAGCGCTGCGTTGCCGTTGTTGCGGTTGCTGTAGTAGAAACCGATCAACAGGTACGAGCACAGGCCCACGCCTTCCCAACCGAAGTAGATGAACAGCAGGTCGTCGCCCAGGATCAGGAACAGCATGCTGGCAATGAACAGGTTGGTGTAGGCGAAGAAGCGCGAGTAGCCGGCTTCACCACGCATGTACCACGAGGCGAACAGGTGGATCAGGAAGCCCACGCCGACCACCACGCCGAGCATGGTCACCGACAGGCCGTCCAGGTACAGGGTGAAGTTGGGCTTGAAGTCGCCCACCTGCATCCACTGCCACAGCAGCTGGCTGTACGCGCCGCCTTCAGGCGGGGCGACGTTGAACTGCCAGATCACGTAGGCGGCCACGATGGCCGAGAGGCCGATCGAACCGACACCGATCAGCGCCGACAGGTTCTCCGAGAACCGCCCGCGCGAGAACGACAGCAGCACAAAGCCGATCAGGGGGAAGACGAAGGTCAGAAAGAGTAGGTTCATCCGCGCATCTCACTGGCAGCATCGATATCGAGAGTGTGGAAGCGGCGATACAGCTGCAGCAGGATCGCCAGGCCGATACTGGCCTCGGCGGCGGCCAGGCTGATCACCAGGATGAACATGATCTGCCCGTCCGGTTGCGCCCAGCGGCTGCCCGCCACGATGAATGCCAGTGCCGAGGCGTTCATCATGATTTCCAGGCTCATCAGTACGAACAGAATGTTGCGGCGCACCATCAGCCCGACCAGGCCGAGGCAGAACAGGATGCCGGCGACGGCCAGGCCGTGTTCGAGAGGAATTGCTGACATGATTTACTCCTTCGCCTCGTTGCGGCCGAGGTGGAACGCCGTCACTGCTGCAGCCAGCAGCAGCATCGAGGCCAGTTCCACCACCAGCAGGTAAGGGCCGAACAGGCTGATGCCCACGGCCTTGGCGTCAACGGTGGTATGACCGATGGCGGCGCCGCTCGGCTGCACGAACAGCACGTACAGCAGTTCGGCCAGCAGCAGGACGGCGAGGAACACCGGCCCGCCCCAGATGCCGGGCTTGAGCCAGCCGCGCTCCTGGGCGACCGAGGCCGGCCCCAGGTTGAGCATCATCACCACGAACACGAACAGCACCATGATGGCGCCAGCGTAGGCGATCACTTCGAGCACGCCGGCAAACGGCGCGCCGAGGGCGAAGAAGGTCATCGCCACGGAGATCAGCGAAATGATCAGGTAGAGCAGGGCATGCACCGGGTTGGTGTTGGTGATCACCCGCAGGGTGGACACCACGGCGACACCGGATGCGAAATAGAAAGCGAATTCCATCTTTCTTCCTTAAGGGAGCAAGCTCTTCACGTTGATCGGCTCGGCTTCGTTCTGCGCGGCGCCCTTCGGCTTGCCGGCAACGGCCATACCTGCAACACGGTAGAAGTTGTAATCAGGGTTCTTGCCGGGGCCGGAGATCAGCAGATCTTCTTTCTCGTACACCAGGTCCTGACGTTTGAACTCGGCCATTTCGAAATCCGGGGTGAGCTGGATCGCGGTGGTCGGGCAGGCTTCCTCGCAGAGGCCGCAGAAAATGCAGCGCGAGAAGTTGATGCGGAAGAACTCGGGGTACCAGCGACCGTCTTCGGTCTCGGCCTTCTGCAGCGAGATGCAACCCACCGGGCAGGCCACGGCGCACAGGTTGCAGGCCACGCAGCGCTCCTCGCCGTCGGGGTCGCGGGTCAGCACGATGCGGCCGCGGTAGCGCGGCGGCAGGTAGACCGGCTCTTCGGGGTATTGCAGGGTGTCGCGTTTGCGGAACCCGTGGGAGAACACCATCACCAGGCTGCGCAGCTGGGTGCCAGTGCCCTTAACGATGTCGCCAATATACTTGAACATGGGTCAAATCCTCACTGGGCCGCAACAGCTGGCGTGTTGAGCAACACGAGCGCAGCGGTCACCAGCAAATTGATCAGGGTCAGCGGCAGGCAGAACTTCCAGCTGAAGTCCATCACCTGGTCATAGCGCGGGCGCGGGATCGAGGCGCGCAGCAGGATGAACAGCATGATGAAGAACGCGGTCTTCAGGGCGAACCACACGAACGACAGTTGCGGCAGGATGCCGAACGGCCCGTGCCAGCCACCGAAGAACAGGGTTACCAGCAGCGCCGAGATCAGGATGATGCCGATGTACTCGCCCACGAAGAACATGCCCCATTTCATGCCGGCATATTCGATGTGGTAGCCGTCGGCCAGTTCCTGTTCCGCTTCCGGCTGGTCGAAGGGGTGACGGTGAGTCACGGCCACGCCAGCGATGAAGAAGGTACAGAAGCCGAAGAACTGCGGAATGATGAACCACAGGTTCTGCGCCTGGTATTCGACGATGTCGCGCATGTTGAACGAGCCGACCTGGGCCACGATGCCCATCAGAGCCAGGCCCATGAACACTTCGTACGACACGGTCTGGGCCGAGGCCCGCAGGCTGCCGAGCAGGGCGTACTTGTTGTTCGACGACCAGCCGGCGAACAGGACGGCGTACACCGACAGGCCGGCCATGGCGAAGAAGAACAGCAGGCCGATGTTCAGGTCCGCGACACCCCAGGTCGGGGTGATCGGGATGATCGCGAAGGCGATCAGCAAGGCGCTCATGGCCACCACCGGCGCCAGGGTGAAGATCACCTTGTCGACGAAGGGCGGGTTCCAGTCTTCCTTGAAGAACATCTTCAGCATGTCGGCGGCAATCTGGAACATGCCGAACGGGCCGACGCGGTTAGGACCGTAACGGTCCTGCCACCAGCCCAGCAGGCGACGCTCGACGAAGCTGAGCAGCGCACCGCAGACCACCACCGCCAGCAACACCACGATGGCCTTGATGACAGTGAGGATCACATCGATCACTTCAGGGGTGAACCAGGTCATTGTGCTGCCTCCTGCAAGCCTTCGACGGATGCACCGAAGATGGCAGGCGGGATGCCGGCCAGGCCTTTGGGCAATGCAACCAGGCCTGCGCCCAGTTCCTCATTGATGCGCAGCGGCAGACGCAGGGTCTGGCCGGCCACGTTCAGGCTCAGCAGTGCGCCGTCGTTGACGCCCAGGCGGTCGGCTTCGGACTTGGCCAGTGCCACGTAGGCCTGCGGGATGCGCTCCTGCACCGGGGCGGCGCGCGAAGAGTTCTCTTCACTGCCGAACAGGTGGTAGAACGGCACGGCCTGCCAGGTGCCACGGGCCGGCGAGAACGCCGCCGGAACGCTGGCGAACCAGTTCAGCCTGTCGCCCTGGGTCTCGATCAGGCGGGTGCCCGGGTCGCCTGCACGCAGGTGACCACCGACCTCGTCCTGGAACTTGTTCCAGGCCTGCGGCGAGTTCCAGCCCGGCGACCAGGCGAACGGCACCTGCTGGCGCGGTTCGGCGGAGCCCGAGTAGCCTTCCATGGAGAAGGCGAACGCGGTGTCCGGGTCTTGCGGGGTACGTGGCTCGTGCACGCTGATGTTGGCGCGCATGGCGGTACGGCCCGAGTAGCGCAGCGGCTCGCGGGCCAGTTTCATGCCCTTGATGCGGAACGCGGCCGATGGCGCGGCGTTGACGATGCCGGCCAGTTGCGGCACCACGCCAGCCACGGCGTGGGTCACGTGGTCCAGCTGGGTCCAGTCGACCGGCTTGTTGAGCAGGGTGGCACGCAGTGCATGCATCCAGCGCCAGCCTTCGTGCACCAGGATGCTGCTGTCCAGGTACTGCGGGTCGAACACCTGGAAGAAGCGCTGGGCGCGGCCTTCCTGGCTGACCAGGGTACCGTCGCCCTCGGCGAAGGTGGCGGCCGGCAGCACCAGGTGCGCGCGGTCGGTGGTCGGGGTTTTCTGGTGGTCGGCAACGATCACCACCTTGGCCGCGGCCAGGGCAGCGTCGACCTTGGCAGCCGGTACGCGGCTGTACAGGTCGTTTTCCAGCACCACGATGGCATCGGCCTTGCCGGCGATCACGGCGTCCAGCGCCGCATCGATCGACTCGCCACCGAGCATGGCCAGGCCCAGGCTGTTGGCCTCGGGCACCACCAGGCTCAGCGAGCCGTTCTTCTCGCGCAGCTTGAGTGCCTTGGCGATGTTGGCGGCAGCTTCGATCAGAGCCCTGGAGGCCAGCGAAGTACCGGCAACCACCAGTGGGCGGTTGGCCGCGACCAGGGCGTCGGCGATGCGCTTGGCCAGGTCCAGGGCTTCGGCGTCCAGGCCTTCGACGGCTGGGGCGCTCGGGTCGATGGCGTGGGCCACGGCGAAACCGATGCGGGCCAGGTCGTCCGGCGCGGCGTGCACGCACTCTTGCGCCACGTCGTCGAGCTTGGTCTCGCTCAGGCTGGCAATGAACAGCGGGTACATGGCGTGCTGGCCGATGTTCTTCACCGCGGCATCGAGCCACGGCTGAACGCGCATGGCATCGGCCATCGCCTCGGCCTTGCCCTTGACCGACTGACGCAGGGCCAGGGCCACGCGGGCAGCGGTCTGGGTCAGGTCTTCGCCAAGCACGAACACCGCGTCATGGTCTTCCATGTCGCGCAGGGTCGGCACCGGCAGCGGGCTGTCGTTGAGCACCTGCAAAGCCAGGCGCACGCGCTCCAGCTCACCGGCTTCCATGCCTGCATAGAAATGTTCGGCACCCACCAGCTCGCGCAGGCCGTAGTTGCTCTCCAGGCTTGCACGGGGCGAACCGATACCCACGATGTTGCGCCCGCGCAGCATGTCGGCGGCCTTGTCCAGCGCGGCGTCCAGGCCCAGTTTCTGGCCGTCCTGGAGCAGTGGCTGGCGTGGGCGGTCGGTACGGTTGACGTAGCCGTAGCCGAAGCGGCCACGGTCGCACAGGAAGTACTGGTTCACCGAGCCGTTGAAACGGTTCTCGATGCGGCGCAGTTCACCGTAGCGCTCGCCCGGGCTGATGTTGCAGCCGCTGGAGCAGCCATGGCAGATGCTCGGGGCGAACTGCATGTCCCACTTGCGGTTGTAGCGCTCGGAGTGGGTCTTGTCGGTGAACACACCGGTCGGGCAGACCTCGGTCAGGTTGCCGGAGAACTCGCTCTCCAGGGCACCGTCCTCGACACGGCCGAAATACACGTTGTCGTGCGCACCGAACACGCCCAGGTCGGTACCGCCGGCGTAGTCCTTGTAGTAGCGCACGCAGCGGTAGCAGGCGATGCAGCGGTTCATCTCGTGGGAGATGAACGGGCCGAGCTCCTGGTTCTGGTGGGTACGCTTGGTGAAACGGTAGCGGCGCTCGTTGTGGCCGGTCATCACCGTCATGTCTTGCAGGTGGCAGTGACCGCCTTCCTCGCACACCGGGCAGTCGTGCGGGTGGTTGGTCATCAGCCATTCGACGACGCTGGCGCGGAACACGCGGGCTTCTTCGTCTTCGATGGAAATCCAGCTGCCATCGGTGGCAGGGGTCATGCAGGACATGACGATGCGACCACGGGTGTCGTTCTCGTCGGTGTACTGCTTGACCGCACACTGGCGGCAGGCACCGACGCTACCGAGCGCCGGGTGCCAGCAGAAATAGGGGATGTCGAGGCCTAGCGACAGACACGCCTGTAACAGGTTGTCTGCACCGTTGACTTCGAGCTCTTTGCCGTCTACGTGGATAGTGGCCATGGTTCAAAGTTCTTCGTTGGCCCGCGTCTGCGGGCGTGGCTAATGGAAAGCTGTATGCCTGCGGTTCGCCGTCATCCGGGCGAGCATCGCGGGCAACGGGCGGCACGGACCGCCCGTCTTCTTGTTCGTTATGCGCCAACCACAACGGGTTTGGCCAAGTCCGGGCGCGGTGCAGCAGTGGCTGCGATGCCGGCTTCGAACTCGGGGCGGAAGTATTTGATGGCACTGCCCAGCGGCTCGACCGCACCGGGTGCGTGAGCGCAGAAGGTCTTGCCTGGGCCGAGGAAACCGACCAGCCCCAGCAGCGTCTCGATGTCGCCTGGCTGACCCTGGCCTTTCTCGATGGCGCGCAGCAGCTTGACGCTCCACGGCAGGCCGTCGCGGCACGGGGTGCAGAAGCCGCACGATTCGCGGGCAAAGAACTCTTCCATGTTGCGCAGCAGCGAGACCATGTTGACGCTGTCGTCAACGGCCATGGCCAGGCCCGTACCCATCCGGGTACCGACCTTGGCGATGCCGCCGGCGTACATCTGGGCGTCGAGGTGCTCGGGCAGCAAAAAGCCGGTACCGGCGCCGCCTGGCTGCCAGCACTTGAGCTTGAAGCCGTCGCGCATGCCGCCGGCGTAGTCTTCGAACAGCTCGCGGGCGGTGACGCCGAAGGGCAGTTCCCACAGGCCAGGGTTCTTCACCTTGCCGGAGAAGCCCATCAGCTTGGTGCCGTGGTCTTCGCTGCCTTCGCGGGCCAGCGACTTGTACCAGTCGATGCCGTTGCCGACGATGGCCGGCACGTTGCACAGGGTCTCGACGTTGTTCACGCAGGTCGGCTTGCCCCACACGCCCACGGCGGCAGGGAAGGGCGGCTTGGAACGCGGGTTGGCGCGGCGGCCTTCGAGGGAGTTGATCAGTGCGGTTTCTTCACCGCAGATGTAACGCCCGGCGCCGGTGTGCACGAACAGCTCGAAATCGAAACCGCTGCCCAGGATGTTCTTGCCCAGCAGGCCGGCAGCCTTGGCTTCCTCGACCGCACGGGTGAGGTTGCGCGCGGCGGTGGTGTATTCGCCACGCAGGAAGATGTAGCCGCGGTAGGCCTTGAGCGCGCGGGCACTGATCAGCATGCCTTCGATCAGCAGATGGGGCTGTTGCTCCATCAGCATGCGGTCCTTCCAGGTGTTGGGCTCCATTTCGTCCGCGTTGCACAGCAGGTAGCGGATGTTCATGGATTCGTCTTTGGGCATCAGGCCCCATTTGACGCCCGTCGGGAAGCCCGCACCGCCACGGCCCTTGAGGCCGGAGTCCTTGACGGTCTGCACGATGTCGTCCTGCGACATCTGCGCCAGTGCCTTGCGGGCAGCGGTGTAGCCGTCCTTGGCCTGGTACTCGTCGAGCCACAGTGGCTCGCCGTCGTCGCGCAGGCGCCAGGTCAGCGGATGGGTTTCGGCGGCGCGCGCGATGCGGTTGGCCGGGCCGAAGGAAGTGATGGTCATACGTAACCCTCCAGCAGTTTGGAAACGCCGGCAGGTTGCACGTCGCCAAAGGTGTCGTCGTCGATCATCAGGGCCGGGGCCTTGTCGCAGTTGCCCAGGCAGCACACCGGCAGCAGGGTGAAACGCCCGTCTGCGGTGGTCTGGCCCAGGCCGATGCCCAGCTCGCTCTGGATCTGGCTGACCACCGACTCGTGGCCGCCGATGTAGCAGACCATGCTGTCGCACACACGGATGATGTGGCGGCCGACCGGCTGGCGGAAGATCTGGCTGTAGAAGGTGGCCACGCCTTCGACGTCGCTGGCAGGGATGCCCAGCACTTCGCCGATGGCGTACACGGCGCCGTCCGGCACCCAGCCGCGTTCCTTCTGAACGATCTTCAGGGCTTCGATGGACGCCGCGCGCGGGTCCTCGTAGTGGTGCATCTCGTGCTCGATGGCCGAGCGCTCGGTTTCGCTCAGGGCGAAACGGTCGGTTTGGATAAGCGTGTTATTCATGCTTAGCGGTCCACGTCAGCCATAACGAAGTCGATACTGCCCAGGTACGCAATCAGGTCCGCGACCATGCTGCCGCGGATCACCGAAGGGATCTGCTGCAGGTGCGGGTAGCTCGGAGTGCGGATCCGGGTGCGGTAGCTCATGGTGCCGCCGTCGCTCGTCAGGTAGTAACTGTTGATGCCCTTGGTCGCTTCGATCATCTGGAAGGACTCGTTGGCCGGCATGACCGGGCCCCACGAAACCTGCAGGAAGTGCGTGATCAGGGTCTCGATGTGCTGCAGGGTGCGCTCTTTTGGCGGCGGCGTGGTCAGCGGGTGATCCGCCTTGTACGGGCCTTCCGGCATGTTGCGCATGCACTGGTCGATGATCTTGATGCTCTGGCGCATTTCTTCCACGCGCACCATGCAGCGGTCATAGGCATCGCCATTGCTGGCCAGCGGCACTTCGAACTCGAAGTTCTCGTAGCCCGAGTACGGGCGTGCCTTGCGCAGGTCGAAGTCGCAACCGGTCGAACGCAGGCCGGCACCGGTGACGCCCCATTCCAGGGCTTCCTTGGTGTTGTAGGCAGCCACGCCGATGGTACGGCCCTTGAGGATGCTGTTCTGCAGGGCGGCCTTGGTGTACTCGTCGAGGCGCTTGGGCAGCCAGTCGACGAAGTCCTTGACCAGTTTTTCCCAGCCGCGCGGCAGGTCGTGGGCCACGCCACCGATACGGTACCAGGCCGGGTGCAGACGGAAACCGGTGATGGCTTCGATCACGGTGTAGGCGCGCTGACGGTCGGTGAAGGTGAAGAACACCGGGGTCATGGCGCCGACGTCCTGGATGTAGGTACCCAGGAACAGCAGGTGGCTGGTGATGCGGAAGAACTCGGCCATCATGATGCGGATGGTGTCGACCTTCTGCGGCACCTTGATGCCGGCCAGCTTCTCGACCGCGAGCACGTAGGGCAGGTTGTTCATCACCCCGCCCAGGTAGTCGATGCGGTCGGTGTAGGGGATGAAGCTGTGCCAGGACTGGCGCTCGGCCATCTTCTCGGCACCACGGTGGTGGTAGCCGATGTCCGGGACGCAGTCGACGATCTCTTCACCGTCCAGCTGCAGCACGATACGGAACGCACCGTGAGCCGAAGGGTGGTTGGGGCCAAGGTTGAGGAACATGTAGTCCTCGTTGGCACCGGAACGTTTCATGCCCCAGGCTTCGGGGTTGAAGCGTGCGGCTTCTTCCTCGAGCTGCTGCTTGGCCAGGTTCAGGCTGTAGGGGTCGAACTCGGTGGCGCGCGCCGGGAAGTCCTTGCGCAGCGGATGGCCTTCCCAGGTGGGCGGCATCATGATGCGGGTCAGGTGCGGGTGGCCGGCAAAGTCGATGCCGAACATGTCCCAGACTTCGCGCTCGTACCAGTTGGCGTTGGGCCAGATACCGGTGACGGTGGGCAGGTTCAGGTCACCTTCGTTCAGTGCCACCTTGATCATCACGTCGCTGTTACGCTCGACGGACAGCAGGTGGTAGAACACGGTGAAGTCGGCGCCCGGCAGGCCGCGACGCTGGGTGCGCAGGCGCTCGTCCACGCCGTGCAGGTCGTACAGCATGCTGTACGGCTTGGCCACGTTGCGCAGGAAGGTCAGCACTTCGATCAGCTTGGCGCGGGCAACCCAAAGCACCGGCATGCCGGTGCGGGTGTCCTGGGCGGTGAACGCCTCGGGGCCAAAACGATTGTTCAATTCGACGACCACATCCTGGTCGTCAGCCTTGTAAGGCGGGATGTAAATAGCGGTGTCCGCTGTCATGGTCTCGATCGCTTTCGGTCAACGTAGAGAATGAAGCCAGGCCGCCTGCTCGAATGAACAGGCGGCAGGTCGCTGGATCAGACTTCGTCGGGGCTGCGCAGGTGGGTAACCTGGATACGCTGTTCACGACGCTGCTCTTTCTGCGACGGCATCTCGGCGCGGTACACGCCTTGATCGCCGACGACCCACGAAAGAGGGCGCCGCTCCTTGCCGATCGATTCCTGCAGCAGCATCAGGCCTTGCAGGAACGCTTCGGGGCGAGGCGGGCAGCCAGGCACGTAGACATCCACGGGGAGGAACTTGTCGACCCCCTGAACGACCGAGTAGATGTCGTACATGCCACCGGAGTTGGCGCACGAACCCATGGAGATGACCCACTTGGGTTCGAGCATCTGCTCGTACAGGCGCTGGATGATCGGCGCCATCTTGATGAAGCAGGTGCCGGCGATGACCATGAAGTCGGCCTGACGCGGCGATGCCCGGATGACCTCGGCGCCGAAGCGGGCGATGTCGTGGGGTGCCGTGAAGGCCGTGGTCATTTCCACGTAGCAGCAGGAGAGGCCGAAGTTGTACGGCCACAGGGAATTCTTGCGCCCCCAGTTGACGGCTCCACTGAGTACATCTTCGAGCTTGCCCATGAAGATGTTCTTGTGGACCTGGTCCTCTAGCAGCGAATCGGAGACGGTTTCCCGTTCACCGATTGGATACTGCTCGTTGGGCGCATCGGGGTCGATCCTGGTGAGATTGTATTGCATTGCCAAAGCCTCATTGTTTCAGCTTCGCTTGCCGCTTGCGACGACCTTCGGGAGCCCAATCGAGGGCCCCGACGCGCCATAGGTAGACAAGACCTGCCAACAGAATTGCTATGAAAACGAGTGCTTCGACGAATCCGGTCCAGCCGCTTTCGCGGACGGACACAGACCATGCAAAGAGAAAGAGGGCTTCGATATCGAAGATCACGAACAGCATCGCGACCAGATAGAATTTGGCGGAAAGACGCAGGCGGGCACCGCCTGTTGGCAGCATGCCGGACTCGAACGGTTCGTTCTTGCTGCGGCCCCAGGCCTTGCTGCCCAGCAGGGCGGACAGGCCGAGCATGAAGGCACACAGGCCGACGACACCCAAAAGGAAGATGGCAAAGCCCCAGTTGTGGGCGATGAGTCCTGTCGAATCGGGCATGCTGAAAATCCTTAACAGAGCGCTTGGTCTCTGAGCTTGAAAAGAAGTAGAGCAGTGACGATATGTCGCAGCGAAATCTATCGCGCTGATTTTATGGGTAAACCCGTAGCAAGTAAAATTTCTGCAGCAAATTTATTCGTAGCATTAAGAACAAAAATCTTTCGTAACTCGCTGCAGGCCACGTATTCCGTGGATTGCGCGTGCTTTTGTTAATTATGTTTCTTGTATGGCGTAACGAAATGCAAGTTTCGAAATGATAATTAATATCATTTGAAGAGCTCTTGTTATTCCTACCTCCTGCGTCAACTAAAAGTTGTTGTTCAAGGGTGTGGCCGGCAAGTTTGTGCGCCCCTGTTTCGGGCAGTGTCTGCGTGCTGGCGCTGGGCTCTGGCTCAGGGTTGTGCGCGGGGGTGGCGCGTCGGTATCTGCGCTGCCACGGCCGTCCGCTGACGCCGGTGTGCACTAGCATAGCCAATCGGGGGTAATAAGGAAGCCTTGTGCCGGGCGGCTGGCCTTTTCGCCGGCAAGGCTGGCGCCTGCGCGGGATATGAATGGCACAAGACCCGGAGCCCCATCACAGGCCCCGGGTCTTGCGTGTTACCCGAATGTCACCAATCGATCAGCCGATCAGTGGAACTGCTCTTCTTCGGTCGAGCCGGTCAGGGCGGTTACCGAAGACTTGCCACCCTGGATCACGGTGGTCATGTCGTCGAAGTAGCCAGTGCCCACTTCCTGCTGGTGCGCCACGAAGGTGTAGCCTTTGGACGCGTCGGCGAATTCCTGCTCCTGCAGCTTCACGTAGGCAGTCATGTCGTTGCGGGCGTAGTCGTGCGCCAGGTTGAACATGCCGTGCCACATGTTGTGGATGCCAGCCAGGGTGATGAACTGGTGCTTGTAGCCCATGGCCGACAGCTCGCGCTGGAACTTGGCGATGGTCGCGTCGTCCAGGTTCTTCTTCCAGTTGAAGGAAGGCGAGCAGTTGTAGGACAGGATCTGGTCCGGGTATTCCTTCTTGATGGCTTCGGCAAAGCGGCGTGCTTCGTCCAGGTCCGGCTTGGCGGTTTCGCACCAGATCAGGTCGGCATACGGTGCGTAGGCCAGGCCGCGGGCAATCGCCTGGTCCAGACCGGCACGTACCTTGTAGAAACCTTCCTGGGTACGCTCACCCACCACGAATGGCTGGTCGTACGGGTCGCAGTCGCTGGTCAGCAGGTCGGCGGCGTTGGCGTCGGTACGGGCCAGGATGATGGTCGGTACACCGGCGACGTCGGCTGCCAGGCGGGCAGCGCTGAGCTTCTGTACGGCTTCCTGGGTCGGAACCAGTACCTTGCCGCCCATGTGGCCGCATTTTTTAACCGAGGCCAGCTGGTCTTCGAAGTGAACGCCGGCGGCGCCTGCCTCGATCATGTTCTTCATCAGCTCGTAGGCGTTGAGTACGCCGCCGAAACCGGCTTCAGCGTCAGCCACGATCGGTGCGAAGTAGTCGATGTAGCCGTCGTCGCCCGGGTTCTTGCCGGCTTTCCACTGGATCTGGTCGGCGCGACGGAACGAGTTGTTGATGCGCTTGACCACGGTTGGCACGGAGTCCACCGGGTACAGCGACTGGTCGGGGTACATGGACTCGGCCGAGTTGTTGTCGGCAGCCACTTGCCAGCCGGACAGGTAGATAGCCTGGATACCGGCCTTGACCTGTTGAACAGCCTGGCCGCCGGTCAGGGCGCCCATGCAGTTGACGAAATCTTTTTCAGGGCGGAACGAAGGGTGGGCGCCTTTGGTTACCAGGTTCCACAGCTTCTCGGCACCCATGCGGGCCAGGGTGTGCTCAGGTTGAACCGAGCCACGCAGACGAACGACATCAGCGGCAGAGTAGGTACGGGTCACGCCTTTCCAGCGTGGGTTCTCGGCCCAATCTTTTTCGAGGGCTGCAATTTGCTGTTCGCGTGTCAGTGCCATGAAAGTAAACCTCGTCGCATAGGTCGGTAAAAAATGTTCGCTCTGTCGGCTGCGCTGTGCGTACAGGGGCAGCTCCGATTGCTCGCTGGTCAGAAGCACTGGCAGCCAGTGGTGTGGGCGAAATGGCGACGTTGAACGATGGGGCTCGAAGGGGGAAGTGAGCAGGTCCTTGGCGTGGCTGTCGGGCAGGTTGGCTCGTGGTTGCCGTGCTGCGTCGATCAGGGTGTGCCGTCTACCGTTTGATGCGCTTCCGTCCCTCGGGACAACTTCGTTCCAGTCGCAATCTCGTCAAACCGCCTTGTGGGCTGTACAGACACGAATCGGCTCAGGTCGGGTAGGTCAGAGCGCAACTCGAAGGCCCTTGCCAGGGCCTCTGATTAGCGGGAGCGGGGCCATCATGCCTCTGCGATTCGGGGGCGTCAAATGTTTTGTAGTGCTTTTTTTCATCCACTACATCTTTGGTCTAATACGACTCGTCAGTCAGTTTCGAGGCCTTTGGTCGAGGCCTTGAACGGCGCGGGGTCAGTCCAGTGCCTCGACTTTTACCCGCAAAGTCATGTTCTCACCGCGCTGGGTGGAGTAACTGAGGGTCGAAGCGCTGCGATCGGCCTGACTTTGAGCGTTGACACCTGCCAGGCTGATCCACTCGCCAAGCTTGCCGGTGACCTTCGTGTCGGTACTTTGCACCTTCACTACATCGGGACGTTCCTGGCTCATCCGGTCATTGTTGGTGCTGATGGCAAGGTGCACGGTTTCGCCGGTGACGCTGGCAGTGACGTAGAAACCCTGGGTGACGTTGCGGTACTCGGTGTTGCTCTGCACGCGTCCGTAGCTGTCGGTCTGGGTGCTGGTGATGGGAATGCTCTGGCCAACCTGGATCAGCGCCGGAGTGCCCTCGCTGGCCTGCACCTGTTGCAGCCCACCCTCGCGGTTGGCGGTGCCGTAGCGGATCACGCGGGCGTTACCGCGGTTGTCCTGGACGTTGCTGTCGGTGTTGTCGACGCTGATCAGCAGGCGCTTGGGGGCGGTGTCCAGTTGTTGCAGCAGGGTGCGAAGTTCGTCGATCTTGCCGGGCTCGGCATTGACGATCAGCTTGTTTTCGAAGGTGCTGACACTGCCGTCCTTGCCGATGAAGGCTTGCGCGGCTGGGAGCAGTTCGGCGCTGGTGCGGTGGTTCAGCGGCAGGACTTCGGTGGCGGCCAGCGCACTGAGGCTGAACGACAGAAGCAGGGTGGCGAGCAGGGGGCGTAGCGGCATGTCCATGGTCTCCGCGGGTGGAGTGGACATGATGGCAAATTTGTAGCGGTTGTGCTGGCCTGTTCGCCGGCAAGGCCGGCTCCCGCAGGTATGGGAGCTGGTCTTGCCGGCGACAGGGCTGGCGCTTACTGCGAGTCGCGCACCATGTCCACGTGCGGCAGGCCGGCCTCGAGGAACTCCTCGCTGACAACCTTGAAGCCCAGGCGCTCGTAGAATGCGGTGGCATGCACTTGTGCGGTGAGCTTCTGCTGGCGCAGATCGCGGTTCTGCGCCTCGGCGATGGCGGCCTGCATCAGTGCGTCACCCACCTTGAGCCCGCGCCAGTCCTTGAGCACCGACACGCGCCCGATCTGGCCATCCTGCAACAGGCGGGCGGTGCCGATGGCGTAGTCACCCTCAAAGGCCAGGAAGTGCACGGCGATGTTGTCGTCGGCATCCCACTCCAGCTCTGGCGGCACGTTCTGCTCGGCAATGAACACCGATTCGCGGATACGGCGGATGTCGGCGTTGTCTTTCTGCCAATCGGCCAGGCGTACTTCGATCTTATTCATTGGCAAATCCCAGGCTTCCTTGCTTGACCAGTTCGCAGATCAGGGTAAGGCCATTTTCGTCGCCAAGCCATGGCGCGAGGTTTTCCACGTGCAGGGCGTCGGCGGCGCAGATCAGCTTGAGCAGGTCGCGCAGTTCGCCCGGCAGCAGGCGGCTCTGGCCGCTGGCGAACAGCAGCACGTTGTCGTCGACTTCCGACCAGGCCAGGCGCGCGCTCGGGTTGCGGATCAGGATCGCACCCTGTTCCAGGCTGTCGATCAGGTCTTCTTCGCTCAGTGCCTCGCCAGCCACCAGTTCCGGGTAGCGTGGTTCGGTCATGAACTGGCCGAACCAGGTCAGCAGCAGGCGCTCGTCGCTCATGTGCTCGGCCAGCAGGCCCTTGAGGCGGTCCAGGGCGTCGCGCTGGATCTGGTGCGGGTCGCTCACTGGCTGGGCGTCGGCGTCGGTGTAGCGCTCTTCGTCAGGCAGGAACTGGCTGAGGAAGTCGGTGAAGTGGGTCAGCACTTCGGCGGCGCTCGGCGCGCGGAAGCCGACCGAATAGGTCAGGCAGTCGTCTTCTGCCACACCGTAGTGGGCCAGGCGCGGTGGCAGGTAGAGCATGTCGCCCGGTTCCAGGGTCCACTCGTCGGTCTGCTCGAAGTCGGCCAGGATGCGCAGGTCGGCGTGCTCGATCAGCGGGCTGTCGCTGTCGCACATCTGGCCGATCTTCCAGTTGCGCTTGCCCTGGCCTTGCAGCAGGAACACGTCGTAGTTGTCGAAGTGCGGGCCCACGCTGCCACCCGGGGCGGCGAAGCTGATCATCACGTCGTCGATGCGCCAGCTTGGCAGAAAGCGAAAGCTCTCCAGCAGCTCGCCCACTTCCGGCACGAACTGGTCGACGGCTTGTACCAGCAGGGTCCAGTCGCGCTCAGGCAGGGTGCTGAAGGTGTCGTCGTCGAACGGGCCGCGGCGCAGTTCCCACGGGCGCTCGCCATGTTCGATGACCAGGCGCGATTCGACTTCCTCTTCCAGTGCCAGGCCGGCCAGTTCATCGGCATCGATCGGGCTTTCGAAATCAGGGAAGGCCTGGCGAACCAGCAGGGGCTTCTTCTGCCAGTAGTCGCGCAGGAATTCGCGGGCAGTCAGGCCGCCCAGCAGCTGAAGTGGGGTATCAGGATTCATGTGTAACCTATTGAAAAAAAGTAATTTTCTTTCAGCAATAAAAACGCCCGGCCAAGCCGGGCGTCAAAACGCGGGGGCAATCAGATGCGTTTGGCTTGTGCCGCGGCATTACCGATGTAGTTGGCCGGGGTCAGCTTCTTCAGCTCGGCGCGGGCTTCGGCCGGCATGTCCAGGCCATCGATGAAGGTTAACAGCGCTTCAGGGCTGATACCTTTGCCGCGGGTCAGCTCTTTGAGCTTCTCGTACGGGTTTTCGATGTCGTAGCGGCGCATCACGGTCTGGATCGGCTCGGCCAGGACTTCCCAGCAGGCGTCCAGGTCTTCGGCGATGCGGGCTTCGTTGATTTCCAGCTTGCTGATGCCCTTGAGGCTGGCCTCGTAGGCGATCACGCTGTGGGCGAAACCGACGCCCAGGTTGCGCAGCACGGTGGAGTCGGTCAGGTCGCGCTGCCAGCGCGAGATCGGCAGCTTGCTGGCCAGGTGCTGGAACAGCGCGTTGGCGATGCCCAGGTTGCCTTCGGAGTTCTCGAAGTCGATCGGGTTGACCTTGTGCGGCATGGTCGAGGAACCGATTTCGCCGGCAATGGTGCGCTGCTTGAAGTAGCCCAGCGAGATGTAGCCCCAGATATCGCGATCGAAGTCGATCAGGATGGTGTTGAAGCGGGCGATCGCGTCGAACAGCTCGGCAATGTAGTCGTGCGGTTCGATCTGGGTGGTGTAGGGGTTGAACACCAGGCCCAGCTCGTCTTCGATGAAGTCGCGGGCGTTGGCTTCCCAGTCGATCTGCGGGTAGGCCGACAGGTGGGCGTTGTAGTTGCCCACGGCGCCGTTGATCTTGCCCAGCAGCGGCACGGCGGCAACCTGGGCGATCTGGCGCTCCAGGCGGTACACCACGTTGGCCAGCTCTTTGCCCAGGGTAGTCGGCGAAGCCGGCTGGCCGTGGGTGCGCGACAGCATCGGTACGTCGGCGAAGCGGTGGGCCAGTTCGCGGATCGACTCGGCGATCTGGCGCATCAGCGGCAGCAGCACGCTGTCGCGGCCTTCGCGCAGCATCAGGCCGTGGGACAGGTTGTTGATGTCCTCGCTGGTGCAGGCGAAGTGGATGAACTCGCTGACCTTGGCCAGTTCCGGCAGCTGGGCGGCCTGCTCCTTGAGCAGGTACTCGATGGCCTTGACGTCGTGGTTGGTGGTGCGCTCGATCTCTTTGACGCGCTCGGCGTGCTCGAGGGCGAAGTCGTCGGCCAGGGCGTTGAGCACGGCGTTGGCTTCGGCGGAAAACGCTGGTACTTCAGCGATTTGCGGGTGGGCGGCCAGGCGCTGGAGCCAGCGGACCTCAACCAGGGCGCGGAAACGGATCAGGCCGTATTCGCTGAAGATGGGGCGCAGGGCCTGGGTTTTGCCGGCGTAGCGGCCGTCAACAGGGGAAACCGCAGTGAGCGAGGAAAGCTGCATGGGGTGTTCTCGGACAGTCGGGCAACGAAAAGGGCGCATATCATACATGAAAAACGCGCCCGGGTTTTGAGGGTGACAAAAGGTCTTTCGGGCCTTTTCGCTGGCAAGCCAGCGAAGGCCGCGACGCGGTCAGGGTCAGCCGCGCAGCATCGGGTACAGCTCCTTGAGCAGCTTGCGCCGGCTGATCACCAACTGCCAGCGGTGCCCGCCCAGCTGGCGCCACAGGCGCGCAGCACGGATGCCGGCCAGCAGCAGGGCGCGGATCTTCGAGGCATTGTTGGGCTGCTGCAGGTTGCGCATGTCGCCATGCACCTGGATACGCTGGCGCAGGGTGCTCAGGGTGTCCTGGTAGAGGGCGCCGCACGAAGCGATCACGTTTTCATGCACCAGGCCGAAATGATCGGCCTGGGACTGGATCTGCGGCAGGCGCTTGCCGATGGTGTCGAGCATGTCGCCACGCTTGGCCAGCTGGCGCTCCAGGCCCAGCATCGACAAGGCGTAGCGCAGCGGCTCGCGCTGCAGGCTGGCAGGGTCGCGCTCCAGCGCGCTGGCCAGGGCGCGGTAGCCATCCTTGAGGTTCAGGTCGTCACCGCCGAACACCTCCAGGGTGTCCTTGGGGTCGCGTACCAGCAGGCTGCCGAGCATGCAGCCCAGGTCGGCCTCGCTGGCCTGGCCCGTGCGGGCGATTCGGTCGACCAGCACGGCGGCCTGGAATACCCCGCCCAGGGCGACCAGTTGCTCTTGCATCTGGTTCATCAGCGGCTGCTCCAGGGCTCGGCCACTTCGATCACACCGCCCCCCAGGCATACCTCACCGTCATAGAACACCACCGACTGGCCCGGCGTCACGGCGCGCTGCGGCTCGTCGAAAACGGCGCGGTAGCCGCTTGCGGTGCGTTCCAGGGTGCACGCCTGGTCGCTCTGGCGGTAGCGCACCTTGGCCGTCAGCTGGCGCGGGCTGGAGAGGTCGACGGGGTTGACCCAGAAGATCTCCGAGGCGAGCAGGGCGCGGGAGAACAGCCACGGGTGCTCGTTGCCCTGGCCGACCACCAGCACGTTGCGGCTGAGGTCTTTCTCCAGCACGTACCACGGCTCGTCGCTGGCATCCTTGAGGCCGCCGATGCCCAGGCCCTGACGCTGGCCGATGGTGTGGTACATCAGGCCGTGGTGCTGGCCGATGACTTCACCCTCGGTGGTCTGGATTTCACCGGGCTGCGCCGGCAGGTATTGCTTGAGAAAATCGCTGAAACGGCGCTCGCCGATAAAGCAGATACCGGTGGAGTCCTTCTTCTTGGCCGTGGCCAGGCCGTTTTTTTCGGCGATGGCGCGCACCTCGGGCTTTTCCAGTTCGCCCACCGGGAACAGCGTGCGGGCGATCTGCTCGCCGCCGACGGCGTGCAGGAAGTAGCTCTGGTCCTTGTTCGGGTCCAGGCCCTTGAGCAGCTCGGTACGCCCGTCGATGTCGCGGCGGCGCACATAGTGGCCGGTGGCGATCAGGTCGGCACCGAGCATCAGGGCGTAGTCGAGGAACGCCTTGAACTTGATTTCGCGGTTGCACAGGATGTCCGGGTTCGGCGTGCGCCCGGCCTTGTACTCTTCCAGGAAGTGCTCGAACACGTGGTCCCAGTACTCGGCGGCAAAGTTGGCAGTGTGCAGCTTGATGCCGATGCGGTCGCACACGGCCTGGGCATCGGCCAGGTCTTCGCGGGCGGTGCAGTATTCGGTGCCGTCGTCCTCTTCCCAGTTCTTCATGAACAGGCCTTCCACCTGGTAGCCCTGCTCGATCAGCAGGAGGGCGGAGACGGAAGAGTCCACGCCGCCGGACATGCCGACGATGACGCGTGTCTTTTCGGGTTCGTAGAGTGCTGGACTGGTCATAGGTACCGGCTGTGTATCTGGAAAAAGACGTCGATTCTATCAGGCTGCGCCGCGCAAGGCGAAAGCCGCGGCTTCAATTGCGGATCAGGCTCAGGCTGTGCAGCGGGCCGGCCAGGTAGTCGTCGATGCATTGCGGCACCAGCTCGCTGCGCCAGCGCTCGGGATCTGCCAGCAGTTCGTCGCGGGTGAGCCAGGTGGCGCGCACGATGTCGGTGTCCAGGGCGCGCTCGGGGTGGTGGCGAAGCGGGCGGGCAGCGAAGCAGATGCGCTGGTAGGTCACGCCATTGCTGGGGGCGGTATAGAGGTAGATGCCGACGATGCCGGTAAGCTCGACGTCCCAGGCGGTTTCTTCGAGGGTCTCGCGCAGGGCGGCTTCGAGCAGGGTTTCGTTGGCTTCGAGGTGGCCGGCGGGCTGGTTGAAGACGTGCCGGCCGGCCTTGAATTCCTCGACCAGCAGGAAGCGGCCGTTGTCTTCGACGATGGTGGCGACGGTGATGTGGGGTTGCCAGGTCATGCGGGTGCTCCTGCTCAGGGCAGCGTCGCCTGCATCGCGGGTCAAGCCCGCTCCCACACAACCCCTGTGGGAGCGGGCTTGACCCGCGATGCAGACGACACAGATTCCAGAAAGCACAAACCCCGGTGCGTGGCCGGGGTCTGTGTGTCAGCTCAAGCCAACCTTACAGCGCGGCAACCGCGTTGTTGAAGGTCTGGCTCGGGCGCATTGCCTTGGCGGTCAGCTCGGCATCGGGGTAGTAGTAACCCCCGATTTCAACCGGCTTGCCCTGGACTGCGTTGAGCTCGGCGACGATGGTCGCTTCGTTCTCGGTCAGTGCCTTGGCCAGCGGTGCGAAGCGTGCTTGCAGCGCCGCGTCATCGGTCTGTGCAGCCAGTGCCTGGGCCCAGTACAGGGTCAGGTAGAAGTGGCTGCCACGGTTGTCGATGCTGCCAACCTTGCGCGCAGGGGACTTGTTGTTGTCCAGGAACTGGCCGGTGGCCTGGTCCAGGGTCGCAGCCAGTACCTTGGCCTTGGGGTTGGCGTAGGCGGTGCTCAGGTGCTCGAGCGAAGCTGCCAGGGCCAGGAACTCGCCCAGCGAATCCCAGCGCAGGAAGTTTTCTTCCACCAGCTGTTGCACGTGCTTGGGTGCCGAACCGCCGGCGCCGGTTTCGAACAGGCCGCCGTTGTTCATCAGCGGCACGATCGACAGCATCTTGGCGCTGGTGCCCAGCTCCATGATCGGGAACAGGTCGGTCAGGTAGTCACGCAGCACGTTGCCGGTGACCGAGATGGTGTCTTCGCCGGCACGGATGCGCTGCAGCGAAACCTTCATGGCCTCGACAGGCGACAGGACGCGGATGTCCAGGCCGGTGGTGTCGTGGTCTTTCAGGTACTTCTGGACCTTCTCGATCAGCACGCCGTCGTGGGCGCGTTGCGGGTCGAGCCAGAAGATCGCCGGGGTGGCGCTGGCGCGGGCACGGTTGACGGCCAGCTTGACCCAGTCCTGGATCGGCGCGTCCTTGGTCTGGCACATGCGGAAGATGTCGCCGGCCTCGACGTCCTGGGACAGCAGCAGGTTGCCTTTGCCGTCGACGACGCGGATCACGCCATCAGCCTTGGCCTGGAAGGTCTTGTCGTGGGAGCCGTACTCTTCGGCCTTCTGTGCCATCAGGCCGACGTTCGGCACGCTGCCCATGGTGGTAGGGTCGAAGGCGCCGTGTTGCTTGCAGTCTTCGATCACCGCCTGGTAGATGGTGGCGTAGCAGCGATCCGGGATCACTGCCTTGGTGTCCTGCAGCTGGCCTTCGGTGTTCCACATCTTGCCCGAGTCGCGGATCATCGCCGGCATCGAGGCGTCGACGATGACGTCGCTCGGCACGTGCAGGTTGGTGATGCCCTTGTCGGAGTTGACCATGGCCAGCGCCGGGCGCACGGCATACACGGCCTGCACGTCGGCTTCGATCTGGGCCTGCTGCTCGGCTGGCAGGTCCTTGATGCGGGCGTACAGGTCGCCGATGCCGTTGTTCAGGTTGAAGCCGACCTGCTCCAGTACGGCGGCGTGCTTGGTCAGCGCGTCCTTGTAGTACTCGGCGACGATCTGGCCGAACATGATCGGGTCGGAGACCTTCATCATGGTGGCTTTCAGGTGAACCGACAGCAGTACGCCCTGGGCCTTGGCTTCTTCGATCTGGGCAGCGATGAAGCTGCGCAGGGCCTTGGTGCTGAGCACGGCGCAGTCGACGATTTCGCCGGCCTTGACCGCGGTTTTCTCTTTCAGGACGGTGGTCGAACCGTCCTTGGCCAGCAGTTCGATGCGCAGGCTGTCATCGGCTTCGATCAGCGCGGCTTTTTCGCTGCCGTAGAAGTCGCCGTTGTCCATGTGCGCGACGTGCGACTTGGAGTCGGCTGCCCAGGCGCCCATCTTGTGCGGGTGCTTGCGGGCGTAGTTCTTGACCGACAGCGGTGCGCGGCGGTCGGAGTTACCTTCGCGCAGTACCGGGTTCACGGCGCTGCCCTTGATGCGGTCGTAGCGGGCGCGGGCTTCTTTTTCCGCGTCGGTGCTGACGGTGTCCGGGTAGTCCGGGATGTTGAAGCCCTTGGCTTGCAGTTCCTTGATCGCGGCCTTCAGCTGCGGTACCGAGGCGCTGATGTTCGGCAGCTTGATGATGTTGGCTTCAGGTGTGGTTGCCAGTTGGCCCAGTTCTGCCAGGTGGTCGGCCACTTGCTTGTCGGCGCCGAGCTGTTCAGGGAAGGCAGAGAGGATACGGCCAGCGAGCGAGATGTCACGGGTTTCGACGGCGATGTCGGCAGTGGCGGTGAACGCTTCGACGATGGGCAGCAGTGAGTAGGTGGCGAGGGCGGGGGCTTCGTCGGTGAAGGTGTAGATGATCTTGGATCGGGTGGGCATATTCGGGTTAACTCTCTGTTTTGCTGAGCGTGCGCGGAATCTCGAGGGGTGCGCAGGATAGGCGCTTCGCTCAAGCGGATCCATGAGCAGAAAGTCGAGGATTCCGGGCTGTGATGGTGGGTTGCATCAGTCGAGTGTCAAACGGCTGAACTGCGGTAACAGCCCAGTCTTGTCGGGGCCGGACGTCTCTATTCGGACCGGTCGCCCCCAGTGACCCTTTGGTCACCGGCGGAGTATATCAAACCCTTGGTCGTAATCATCAAGGTCAACATGTCGGATGGCCACTTTTAGACCAAAGACGTAGAGCGTTTTACGCTGGTATGACGGTTTTTTCGGCGAGGTTTGCGTCTGCGTTCAACTGGGTTAGGCTCTGGGGATTGCATGAAGTCCTATCAACCAGAAAAAAGCGGAGTGCAGCATGGGATACCAGAAAATCAAGGTTCCGGCAGTCGGTGACAAAATCACCGTCAACGCAGACCATTCTCTCAATGTTCCCGACAATCCGATCATCCCCTTCATTGAAGGTGACGGTATTGGCGTCGATGTCAGCCCGGTGATGATCAAGGTGGTCGATGCTGCAGTCGAAAAGGCTTATGGCGGCAAGCGCAAGATCTCCTGGATGGAAGTGTACGCCGGCGAGAAGGCCACCCAGGTCTACGACCAGGACACCTGGCTGCCCCAGGAAACCCTGGATGCGGTGAAAGACTACGTGGTATCGATCAAGGGCCCGCTGACCACCCCGGTCGGCGGTGGCATCCGTTCGCTGAACGTCGCCCTGCGCCAGCAACTGGACCTGTACGTGTGCCTGCGTCCGGTGGTGTGGTTCGAGGGTGTGCCCAGCCCGGTGAAAAAACCTGGCGACGTCGACATGGTGATCTTTCGCGAGAACTCCGAGGACATCTATGCCGGCATCGAGTGGAAGGCCGGCTCGCCCGAGGCGAACAAGGTCATCAAGTTCCTCAAGGAGGAAATGGGTGTCACCAAGATCCGCTTCGACCAGGATTGCGGCATCGGCATCAAGCCGGTTTCCAAGGAAGGCACCCAGCGCCTGGTGCGCAAGGCCCTGCAGTATGTGGTGGATAACGACCGCGAGTCGCTGACCATCGTGCACAAGGGCAACATCATGAAGTTCACCGAGGGGGCCTTCAAGGACTGGGGCTACGAGGTGGCCAAGAACGAATTCGGCGCCGAGCTGCTCGATGGCGGCCCGTGGATGAAATTCAAGAACCCCAAGACCGGGCGTGAAGTGATCGTCAAGGACGCCATTGCCGACGCCATGCTCCAGCAGATCCTGCTGCGTCCGGCCGAGTACGACGTGATCGCCACCCTCAACCTGAACGGTGACTACCTGTCCGACGCCCTGGCGGCGGAGGTGGGCGGTATCGGCATCGCGCCGGGTGCCAACCTGTCGGACACCGTGGCCATGTTCGAGGCCACCCACGGCACGGCGCCCAAGTACGCCGGCAAGGATCAGGTCAACCCTGGTTCGGTGATCCTGTCGGCCGAGATGATGCTGCGTCACCTGGGCTGGACCGAGGCGGCGGACCTGATCATCAAGGGCACCAACGGGGCTATCAAGGCCAAGACCGTGACCTACGACTTCGAACGCCTGATGGAAGGCGCGACGCTGGTGTCGAGCTCGGGCTTCGGTGAGGCGCTGATCAAGCACATGTGAGCGGGCAGCAAAAGGCCGGCCTGTCCGTGAGGGCAGGCCGGCCCTGGTGTTCCTGGGGTGTTCAGGCGTCGATCGTGGTCGCGCTGCCGGCGGGCTCGCTCTGGGCGCTGGTGACGACGGGTCTTATGTTCTGCGCATGAAACCCCTTGGGTGCCTGAATGATATCGAATGTGACGACTTGTCCGGCCTTCAGGGTCTTGTAACCTTCCATGTTAATGGCAGAGAAGTGGGCAAACAGGTCCTCATCCTTGCCATCCTCGTTGATGAATCCGAATCCCTTGGCATTGTTGAACCACTTGACTTTGCCGGTTGCCATCCTCATATCCCTCTGCAAAGGACTCCATCACTGGAGTATCATCCACTCCATCCGCCTATGAACCTGCGAAAATTCTGGTTGACTGCGCGGATCTTTATCGACCACGGTGGGCTCTTATTGGTTGTAACACCGATTTGCCGATAGTCAAGGTCAGGCGACGGCCGTTCCGGCGTGTGGCCAGGCGGTCCACATTCAACCTTAACCTGTCGAAATGATGAATTTCTTTCCATGCATGCACATAGCCAGATTCGACTAACATTCAATCAGGATCGCCCGCAGCAGGATGAGGACGATGGCTCTGGTCTGGCGGTACAGGAAGCCAAGCCCGCGCTGCAGGCACCACCGATGTACAAGGTGGTTTTGTTCAACGATGACTACACACCGATGGATTTCGTCGTCGAAGTGCTCGAGGTGTTTTTTAACCTGAATCGCGAGCTGGCGACCAAGGTCATGCTGGCCGTCCATACAGAAGGGCGGGCAGTGTGCGGATTGTTTACCCGCGACATCGCCGAGACCAAGGCCATGCAGGTCAACCAATACGCCCGGGAAAGCCAGCATCCGCTACTCTGTGAAATCGAGAAGGACGGTTAATCGCCGACCACTTGGGTATGAGGTGAAGCTATGTTAAACCGCGAGCTCGAAGTCACCCTCAATCTGGCCTTCAAGGAGGCCCGTTCGAAGCGTCATGAGTTCATGACCGTCGAACACCTTCTGCTGGCGCTTTTGGATAATGAGGCCGCCGCAACCGTTTTGCGTGCCTGTGGAGCCAACCTCGACAAGCTCAAGCACGACCTGCAGGAGTTCATCGACTCCACCACGCCACTGATCCCCGTGCATGATGAAGACCGCGAGACCCAGCCAACCCTGGGCTTCCAGCGGGTGCTTCAGCGTGCCGTGTTCCATGTACAGAGCTCGGGTAAACGTGAAGTCACCGGCGCCAATGTGCTGGTGGCGATCTTCAGCGAGCAGGAAAGCCAGGCGGTGTTCCTGCTCAAACAGCAAAGTGTCGCGCGAATCGACGTGGTCAACTACATCGCCCACGGTATCTCCAAGGTGCCGGGCCATGGCGAACACCAGGACGGCGAGCAGGACATGCAGGACGAAGACGGCGGCGAAGCCTCGTCCTCGAGCAATCCGCTGGATGCCTATGCCAGCAACCTCAACGAACTGGCACGCCAGGGGCGTATCGACCCGCTGGTGGGGCGCGAGACCGAGGTCGAGCGCGTGGCGCAGATCCTTGCGCGTCGGCGCAAGAACAACCCGCTGCTGGTGGGCGAGGCCGGGGTGGGCAAGACCGCCATCGCCGAAGGCCTGGCCAAGCGTATCGTCGACGGTCAGGTGCCTGACCTGCTGGCCCAGAGCGTGGTCTATTCGCTGGACCTGGGCGCCTTGCTGGCCGGTACCAAGTACCGTGGCGACTTCGAGAAGCGCTTCAAGGCGCTGCTCGGCGAACTGCGCAAGCGTCCGCAGGCGATCTTGTTCATCGACGAAATCCACACCATCATCGGCGCCGGTGCGGCATCGGGCGGGGTGATGGATGCGTCCAACCTGCTCAAGCCGCTGCTGTCTTCGGGTGATATCCGTTGCATCGGCTCGACTACGTTCCAGGAGTTCCGCGGCATCTTCGAGAAGGACCGGGCCCTGGCGCGGCGCTTCCAGAAGGTGGATGTCAGCGAGCCGTCGGTGGAAGACACCATCGGCATCCTGCGCGGCCTCAAGGGGCGTTTCGAGTCCCATCACAGCATCGAGTACAGCGATGAGTCGCTGCGTGCCGCAGCGGAGCTTGCAGCGCGCTACATCAATGACCGGCATATGCCGGACAAGGCCATCGACGTGATCGACGAGGCGGGGGCGTACCAGCGCCTGCAGCCGGTCGAGAAGCGCGTCAAGCGCATCGATGTGCAGCAGGTGGAAGACATCGTCGCCAAGATTGCGCGCATTCCGCCAAAGCACGTCACCAGTTCCGACAAGGAGCTGCTGCGCAACCTGGAGCGCGACCTGAAGCTGACCGTGTTTGGCCAGGATGCCGCGATCGATTCGCTGGCCACCGCCATCAAGCTGTCGCGTGCCGGCCTGAAGGCGCCGGACAAGCCGGTGGGCTCGTTCCTGTTTGCAGGCCCTACCGGGGTGGGCAAGACTGAGGCGGCGCGTCAGCTGGCCAAGGCGCTGGGGGTCGAGCTGGTGCGTTTCGACATGTCCGAGTACATGGAGCGTCACACCGTGTCGCGCCTGATCGGTGCGCCTCCGGGCTATGTCGGTTTCGACCAGGGCGGCCTGTTGACCGAAGCCATCACCAAGCAGCCACATTGCGTGCTGCTGCTCGATGAAATCGAGAAGGCTCACCCGGAAGTCTTCAACCTGCTGCTGCAGGTGATGGACCACGGTACCCTGACCGACAACAACGGGCGCAAGGCGGACTTTCGCAACGTCATCGTGATCATGACCACCAACGCCGGCGCCGAGACTGCGGCACGGGCCTCGATCGGGTTTACCCATCAGGACCACTCGTCCGACGCGATGGAAGTGATCAAGAAGAGCTTCACGCCGGAGTTCCGCAACCGCCTGGACACCATCATCCAGTTTGGTCGCCTGAGCCACGAAGTGATCAAGAGCGTGGTCGACAAGTTCCTCACCGAACTGCAGGCCCAGCTGGAAGACAAGCGCGTACTGCTGGAGGTGTCGGATGCTGCTCGCAGCTACCTGGCAGCCGGTGGCTACGATGCGCAGATGGGTGCGCGGCCCATGGCGCGGCTTATCCAGGACAAGATCAAGCGGCCGCTGGCCGAAGAGATCCTGTTTGGCGAGCTGGCCGAGCATGGCGGCGTGGTGCACATCGACCTGCGCGATGGCGAGCTGGTGTTCGACTTCGAGACCACGGCCGAGATGGCCTGATCGCGTTCGCCGGCACGGCCGGCTCCTGCGGGGTGATGCAGCCCTGGTAGGGGTCGGCCTTGCCGGCGAGGCTTTTCAGGCAGGCACGCAAAAACGCCCGGCACTGGCCGGGCGTTCTTGTGTGTAGCGTTTAGCGGGCGCGGTAGGTGATGCGCCCTTTGCTCAGGTCATAAGGCGTCAGTTCGACGCGGACCTTGTCGCCGGTGAGAATACGGATGTAGTTCTTGCGCATCTTGCCGGAGATATGCGCGGTAACGACGTGCCCATTTTCCAACTCCACGCGGAACATGGTGTTGGGCAGGGTGTCGACGACAGTGCCTTCCATTTCGAAGCTGTCTTCTTTCGACATGCAGTAAAGCCCTCGGTGTCCAGTTGCCGGCCCGGTGCAACTGCGCCAGGCTAAAAAGTGGCGTGCATTGTGCCCGAAAAATGGGGTTCAAGCCAAGGGTTTCAGTTAAGCGTGACCCATCGTTGATTGATCAGCAGCTCGATGGGGCGGTACTGGGTCTTGTAATTCATCTTTTTGCAGTTCTTGATCCAGTACCCGAGATAGACCGCTTCAAGCCCCAGGCGCAGGGTTTCGCTGATCTGCCAGAGGATCGCGAAACGTCCCAGGCTGCGCCGTTCTTCCTGGGGTTCGTAGAAGGTGTACACCGCCGATACGCCGTTGGGCAGCAGGTCGGTGACCGCCACCGCCAGCAGCTTGCCGTCCAGGCGAAACTCGTAGAAGCGTGAAAACGGCAGGTCGCGGACCAGGAAGGTGGAGAACTGGTCGCGGCTGGGCGGGTACATGTCGCCGTCGGCATGGCGCTGCTCGATGTAGCGGCGGTACAGCTCGAAGTATTCTTCGTTGAACCGAGGGCGTGCGGGGGTCACCACCAGGTCGGCGTTGCGCTTGATGATGCGCTTCTGCTGGCGATTGGGCGTAAAGCGAGCCGCCGGAATGCGCGCAGGTACGCACGCGTTGCAGTTCTGGCAATGCGGGCGGTACAGGTGGTCGCCGCTGCGACGAAAGCCCATTTCCGACAGGTCTGCGTAGACGTTGGCGTCCATTGGCTGGCTCGGGTCGAGAAACAGCGTGGTGGCTTGCTCGTCTGGCAGGTAGCTGCAGGCATGGGGTTGAGTGGCATAAAACTTCAACCGCGCCAGCTCTGTCATGATCAACCCCTCGGGAGGTGCGTTTGGATTAAGTGTAAGCCAGCTGTGAAAACTCGCCTAGCAAACGCCAGGACGTCAGGCCCAGCTGACGTTGGCCGGCTGGTCGAGGTAGTTGCGCAGGTACTCGGCAAAGGCGCTGCGGGCGATGGCGCGGGCGCCGAGGCTGTGCAGGTGGTTGGTGGGCATCTGGCAGTCGATGAGCACGAAGCCGGCCGCCTTGAGGTGTTCGACCAGGTGCACGAAGCCCACCTTGGAGGCGTTGTCGGCGCGGCTGAACATCGATTCGCCAAAGAACAGGCGGCCCATGGCCAGGCCGTAGAGCCCGCCTACCAGCTCGCCGTTTTCGCGCACTTCCACCGAGTGGGCGAAGCCCTGCTGGTGCAGCGTGAGGTAGGCAGCCTGCATGGGGTCGGTGATCCAGGTGCCGTCGGCATAGTCGCGAGGCGCCGCACAGGCACTGATCACGCTGGCAAAGTCCTGGTCGAAGCTGACCTGATAGCGGCCCTGGCGAATGACCTTGCGCAGCGAGCGCGACACGTGCAGCTCGTCCGGGAACAATACGGTGCGCGGGTCGGGCGACCACCACAGGATCGGCTGGCCGTCCTGGTACCAGGGGAAGCAGCCATGGCGATAGGCCTGCACCAGGCGCTCGGCACTCAGGTCGCCGCCGGCGGCGAGCAGGCCGTTGGGTTCGTGCAGGGCCTTTTCCAGGGGCGGGAAGTCCAGGTTGTTGCGGCTCAGCCAGGTCAGCATGGAGGTGGGTCGCCGTGCGGTGGAGGAGGGGAGGGGAAGGATCGCCGCAAAAGGCTTCGTCGGCAAGGCCGGCGCCTGCCGTTGCGCCGCCGGCGTTGGCGGGCGGCGCAACTTAACCTGCACTATGCTGTCCCAACTACGCAAAAACCCCGCATAAGCCTTTGTCACAAAAGAGAATGCGTGCTCAAATTGCCGTATAGGAAATTGGCCCCCGTTTACGCCTCGTTCCGGCGTGCCGTCATGGCGGCAGGCGGGCAGTAATGTTAAAAGTAGTGGTTTGTTGACCCGGTCGCCCGGTCGACCCCTGTTGGACGCGCATTGAGCGCAGGAATAGACGCGTTTTGAAGAAATCCACCGCAACACCCAACCCCGAGCCGATCTGGCGCCAGCAGCTGCACTACCGGCTCAAGGAAGGTGCGCTGATCGCCATGGGCGCGCTGTGCCTGTACCTGTGGATGGCCCTGCTCACCTACGACCAGGCCGACCCGGGCTTCAGCCATACCAGCAATGTCGAGCAGGTGCAGAACGCCGCCGGTCGCGCCGGGGCGTTCTTTGCCGACGTGTTGTTCATGGTGCTGGGCTATTTCGCCTATATCTTCCCGTTGCTGCTGGCGATCAAGACCTGGCAGATCTTCCGCGAACGTCATCAGCCCTGGCAGTGGAGCGGCTGGCTGTTCTCCTGGCGTTTGATCGGCCTGGTGTTCCTGGTGCTGTCGGGCGCCGCGCTGGCGCATATCCATTTCCATTCGGCCCCGAGCCTGCCGGCCTCGGCGGGCGGCGCGCTGGGCGAAAGCCTGGGTGACCTGGCCAAGAATGCGCTGAACGTGCAGGGCAGCACCCTGATGTTCATCGCGCTGTTCCTGTTCGGCCTGACCGTGTTCACCGACCTGTCGTGGTTCAAGGTGATGGACATCACCGGCAAGATCACCCTCGACCTGTTCGAACTGTTCCAGGGTGCTGCCAACCGCTGGTGGGCCGGGCGCAACGAGCGCAAGCGCCTGGTTGCCCAACTGCGTGAAGTCGACGAGCAGGTGCACGACGTGGTGGCGCCTGTGGTGCCCGACCGCCGCGAGCAGCTCAAGGCCAAGGAACGCATCATCGAGCGCGATACCGCGCTGAGCAAGCATGTGGCCGAACGCGAGCAGCATGTGCCACCGGTGATCATGCCGGCGCCGGCCAAGGCGCCAGAGCCGAGCAAGCGCGTGCAGAAGGAAAAGCAGGCACCGTTGTTCGTGGACAGCGCCATCGAAGGCACGCTGCCGCCGATTTCGATTCTCGACCCGGCCGAGAAGAAGAAGGTCAACTATTCGCCAGAGTCCTTGGCGGGCGTGGGCCATCTGCTGGAAATCAAGCTCAAGGAGTTCGGGGTTGAAGTGTCGGTGGACTCGATCCACCCCGGCCCGGTGATCACCCGCTACGAAATCCAGCCGGCCGCCGGGGTCAAGGTCAGCCGCATCGCCAACCTGGCCAAGGACCTGGCGCGCTCGCTGGCGGTAACCAGCGTGCGCGTGGTCGAAGTGATCCCGGGCAAGACCACGGTGGGTATCGAGATCCCCAACGAAGACCGCCAGATCGTGCGCTTCTCCGAGGTGCTGTCGTCGCCGCAGTATGACGAGGCCAAGTCGCCTGTGACCATGGCCCTGGGGCACGATATCGGCGGCAAGCCGGTGATCACCGACCTGGCCAAGATGCCGCACCTGCTGGTGGCCGGTACCACAGGTTCCGGTAAATCGGTGGGCGTGAACGCGATGATCCTGTCGATCCTGTTCAAGTCCGGCCCCGAAGACGCCAAATTGATCATGATCGACCCGAAGATGCTCGAGCTGTCGATCTACGAAGGCATCCCGCACCTGCTGTGCCCGGTGGTCACCGACATGAAGGACGCCGCCAATGCCCTGCGCTGGAGCGTGGCCGAGATGGAGCGCCGCTACAAGCTGATGGCGGCCATGGGCGTGCGCAACCTGGCCGGCTTCAACCGCAAGATCAAGGACGCCGAAGAAGCGGGCGAGCCGATCTACGACCCGATGTTCAAGCGCGAAAGCATGGATGACGTGCCGCCGCTGCTCAAGACCCTGCCGACCATCGTGGTGGTGGTGGACGAATTCGCCGACATGATGATGATCGTCGGCAAGAAGGTCGAAGAACTGATCGCCCGTATCGCGCAGAAGGCGCGGGCTGCCGGTATCCACCTGATCCTGGCCACCCAGCGTCCGTCGGTGGACGTGATCACCGGCCTGATCAAGGCCAACATCCCGACCCGCATGGCGTTCCAGGTATCGAGCAAGATCGACTCGCGCACCATCATCGACCAGGGCGGCGCCGAACAACTGCTGGGCCATGGTGACATGCTGTACATGCCGCCGGGCACCAGCCTGCCGATTCGCGTGCACGGCGCCTTCGTGTCCGACGAAGAGGTTCACCGCGTGGTCGAGGCCTGGAAGCTGCGCGGCGCCCCGGACTACAACGACGACATCCTCAGCGGTGTCGAAGAGGCCGGCAGCGGCTTCGATGGGGGCGGTGGTGGTGGCGGTGACGATGACGCCGAAACCGACGCGCTGTACGACGAGGCCGTGCAGTTCGTGCTCGAAAGCCGTCGTGCCTCCATTTCCGCGGTACAGCGCAAGCTCAAGATTGGCTACAACCGCGCCGCCCGCATGATCGAGGCGATGGAAATGGCCGGTGTGGTCACTGCCATGAACACCAACGGTTCGCGTGAAGTGATTGCGCCCGGACCGATGCGCGACTGATGATTCCTTATCTGCCGGCGGCCATTGACGGCCGCCGGCCCACCCCTACTGCAACGAGGATTTCCATGCGCCTGATTCGCATGCTGTTGGTTTCCGCCATGGCCCTGTCCAGCGCTTCGGTTTTCGCCGCAGAGGCGGACGTCAAAAGCCTGACCCAATTGCTGGAGACGTCCAAGACCATTTCTGCCGGTTTCTCGCAACTGACCCTCGATGGCAGCGGCACCCAGTTGCAGGAAACCACCGGTCAGATGGCGGTACAGCGCCCTGGCCTGTTCTACTGGCACACCGATGCGCCTGCCGAGCAGGTGGTGGTGTCGGACGGCAAGAAGGTGACCCTGTGGGACCCGGACCTGGAGCAGGCGACCATCAAGAAGCTCGACGAGCGTCTGACCGAAACGCCGGCCTTGCTGTTGTCGGGTGATATCTCGAAAATCAGCCAGAGCTTCGATATCACCTCCAAGCAACAGGGTGACGTGATCGATTTCACGCTCAAGCCCAAAACCAAGGACACCCTGTTCGACTCGCTGCGCCTGTCCTTCCGCAAGGGGCTGGTGAACGATATGCAACTGATCGACAGCGTCGGCCAGCGCACCAATATCCTGTTCAGCGGGGTCAAGGCCAATGAGCCGATCCCGGCGAGCAAATTCAAGTTCGTCGTGCCTGAAGGCGCCGACGTGATTCAAGAGTAAAGAGGTCAAGCCCGCGTCCATGGACCTGTTTCGAAGTGACCCTGTTGCCCAGCCCTTGGCCGCGCGCCTGCGCCCGGCCAACCTGGACGAATACGTCGGCCAGCAGCACCTGCTGGCGCGCGGCAAGCCGCTGCGCGAGGCACTGGAGCAGGGCGCGCTGCACTCGATGATCTTCTGGGGCCCGCCCGGGGTGGGCAAGACCACCCTGGCGCGTTTGCTGGCACAGTTCTGCGAGGCGCACTTCGAGACTGTTTCAGCCGTACTGGCCGGGGTCAAGGAGATCCGCCAGGCGGTGGAGATCGCCAAGCAGCAGGCCGCCCAGTACGGGCGGCGCACCATCCTGTTCGTCGACGAAGTGCACCGCTTCAACAAGTCGCAGCAGGACGCCTTTCTGCCGTATGTGGAAGACGGCACGCTGATCTTCATCGGCGCCACCACCGAAAACCCCTCGTTCGAACTCAACAACGCCCTGCTGTCGCGGGCGCGTGTGTATGTGCTCAAGAGCCTGGACGAAGCCGCGTTGCACCGCCTGGTGGAGCGCGCACTGACCGAGGAGCGCGGCCTGGGCAAGCGCAACCTGAGCCTGGGCGACGAAGCCTTCAAGATGCTGCTGGCTGCCGCCGATGGCGATGGCCGGCGCCTGCTCAACCTGCTGGAGAATGCCTCGGACCTGGCCGAAGACGGCAGCGAGATCGGGGTGGAGCTGCTGCAAAGCCTGCTCGGTGATACCCGTCGACGTTTCGACAAGGGCGGCGAGGCCTTCTACGACCAGATTTCCGCATTGCACAAATCGGTGCGCGGCTCCAACCCCGATGGGGCGCTGTACTGGTTCGCACGCATGCTCGATGGCGGCTGCGACCCGTTGTACCTGGCGCGGCGCGTGGTGCGCATGGCCAGCGAAGACATCGGCAACGCCGACCCGCGTGCGCTGAGCCTGTGTCTGGCCGCGTGGGACGTGCAGGAGCGCCTGGGCAGCCCCGAGGGCGAGCTGGCCGTGGCCCAGGCCATTACGTACCTGGCCTGTGCGCCCAAGAGCAACGCGGTGTACATGGGCTTCAAGACCGCCCTGCGCGAAGCCGCCGAGCATGGTTCGCTGGAAGTGCCACTGCACCTGCGCAACGCACCCACCAAGCTGATGAAGCAGCTGGGCTACGGCGACGAGTACCGTTATGCCCACGACGAGCCCGATGCCTATGCGGCGGGCGAAGACTACTTTCCCGATGACCTCGCGCCGCGCCAGTACTACCAGCCGGTGCCTCGCGGCCTGGAACTGAAGATCGGCGAGAAGCTGCGCCACCTGGCCGAACTCGATCGCCTGAGCCCGCGCCAGCGGAGGAAGCCATGATTGCCCTGGTGGCCGCAGTCAGCGCCGGGGGCATTGCCGGCACGCTGCTGCGCTTTGCCGCGGGAAATTGGGTCAATGCCCACTGGCCACGCCACTTCTATCTCGGTACGCTGGCGGTCAACCTGATTGGCTGCCTGCTGATCGGCTTGCTCTACGGGCTGTTTCTGCATCGCCCGCTGGTGCCGGTCGAGCTGCGCGCAGGCCTGATCGTCGGCTTCCTTGGCGGCCTGACGACCTTTTCATCCTTTTCCATGGACACCGTACGCCTGCTCGAAAGCGGGCAAGCGCCCCTGGCGTTCGGCTATGCCAGCCTCAGTGTAGTGGGTGGCCTGCTCGCCACCTGGGCCGGTTTGTCCTTGACCAAATTCTGAACCAGCGAGAAAACGATATGCTCGATTCCCAACTGTTACGCGGCCAACTTCAGGAAGTGGCGGATCGCCTGGCTTCCCGTGGCTTCAGCCTGGATGTCGCGCGCATCGAAGCACTTGAAGAGCGCCGCAAGTCTGTGCAGACCCGCACCGAACAGCTGCAGGCCGAGCGTAACGCCCGTTCCAAATCCATCGGCCAGGCCAAGGCCAAGGGTGAGGACATTGCCCCGCTGATGGCCGACGTCGAGCGCATGGCCAACGAACTGGCTGCCGGCAAGGTGGAGCTGGAAGGTATCCGCGAAGAGCTGGACGCTATCCTGCTGACCATCCCCAACCTGCCGGACGCCAGCGTACCGGTGGGCGCCGATGAAGACGACAACGTCGAAGTGCGCCGCTGGGGCACCCCGCGCAGCTTCGATTTTGCGATCCAGGACCACGTCGCCCTGGGCGAGCGCAACGGCTACCTCGACTTCGAGACCGCAGCCAAGCTGTCGGGCGCGCGGTTTGCCCTGCTGCGCGGCCCGATCGCCCGTCTGCACCGTGCCCTGGCGCAGTTCATGATCAACCTGCACACCGCCGAGCATGGCTACGAGGAAGCCTACACCCCGTACCTGGTACAGGCCCCGGCGCTGCAAGGTACCGGCCAGCTGCCCAAGTTCGAGGAAGACCTGTTCAAGATCAGCCGCGAAGGCGAGGCTGACTTCTACCTGATCCCGACGGCCGAAGTGTCGCTGACCAACATCGTGGCCGGCGAAATCGTCGATGCCAAGCAACTGCCGATCAAGTTCGTCGCCCATACCCCGTGCTTTCGTAGCGAAGCCGGTGCGTCGGGTCGCGATACCCGCGGCATGATCCGCCAGCACCAGTTCGACAAGGTCGAGATGGTCCAGGTGGTCGAGCCGGGCAAGTCGATGGAAGCCCTCGAAGGCCTGACTGCCAACGCCGAGCGCGTGCTGCAACTGCTGGAGCTGCCTTACCGCGTACTGTCGCTGTGCACCGGCGACATGGGCTTCAGTGCCGTGAAGACCTACGACCTGGAAGTGTGGGTGCCGAGCCAGGACAAGTACCGCGAAATTTCCTCGTGCTCCAACTGCGGCGACTTCCAGGCGCGCCGCATGCAGGCCCGCTGGCGCAACCCGGAAACCGGCAAGCCGGAGCTGGTGCACACCCTCAACGGCTCGGGCCTGGCTGTAGGCCGTACCCTGGTGGCAGTGCTGGAGAACTACCAGCAGGCTGATGGCAGCATCCGTGTACCGGACGTGCTCAAGCCTTACATGGGTGGCCTGGAGATCATCGGTTAAATGGAGTTCCTGCCGCTGTTCCACAACCTGCGGGGCAGCCAGGTGCTGGTCGTGGGTGGAGGCGAGATTGCCCTGCGCAAGTCTCGCCTGCTGGCCGATGCAGGTGCCGTGCTGCGGGTGGTTGCCCCTGAAATCGAGGGGCAACTGGCCGAACTGGCACGCTCCAGTGGCGGCCAGACCCTGGCCCGCGGCTATCACGAAAGCGACCTCGACGGTTGCCAGCTGATCATCGCCGCCACCGACGACCAGGCGCTCAACGCACAGGTATCGGCCGATGCGCGCCAGCGCTGTGTGCCGGTCAACGTGGTGGATGCGCCGGCCTTGTGCACGGTAATCTTCCCGGCGATCGTCGACCGTTCGCCACTGGTGGTGGCGGTGTCCAGCGGCGGCGATGCGCCGGTGCTGGCACGCCTGATCCGCGCCAAGCTGGAAACCTGGATTCCTGCCGCCTATGGCGAACTGGCCGGCCTGGCCGCGCGCTTTCGCCATCGGGTCAAGGAGCTGTACCCCGACGTGAACCAGCGTCGTGGGTTCTGGGAAGACGTGTTCCAGGGCCCGATTGCCGAGCGCCAGCTGGCCGGGCAGGGCGCCGAAGCCGAACGCCTGCTGCAGGCCAAGGTGGATGGCGCGCTGCCGCAGACCTCGGGCGAGGTGTACCTGGTGGGGGCGGGGCCGGGTGATCCGGACTTGCTGACCTTCCGTGCGCTGCGCCTGATGCAGCAGGCCGATGTGGTGCTGTACGACCGCCTGGTGGCGCCCGCCATCATCGAGTTGTGCCGGCGCGACGCCGAGCGCATCTACGTGGGCAAGCGCCGTGCCGATCACAGTGTGCCGCAGGACCAGATCAACCAGCTGCTGGTGACCCTGGCCAAGCAAGGCAAGCGCGTGCTGCGCCTCAAGGGCGGCGATCCGTTCATCTTCGGCCGGGGTGGCGAGGAGATCGAAGAGCTGGCCGAGCATGGCATACCCTTCCAGGTGGTGCCGGGCATCACTGCGGCCAGCGGCTGCTCGGCGTATGCCGGCATCCCGCTGACCCATCGCGATTATGCCCAGTCGGTGCGCTTCGTGACCGGCCACCTCAAGGACGGTACTAGCAACCTGCCGTGGAATGACCTGGTGGCGCCTGCGCAGACCCTGGTGTTCTACATGGGGCTGGTGGGCTTGCCGACCATCTGTGCCGAGCTGATTCGTCACGGTCGTGCGGCTAGTACGCCGGCGGCGCTGGTGCAGCAGGGCACTACCACCAACCAGCGGGTGTTTACCGGCACCCTGGCCGACCTGCCGCAACTGGTGGCGGAGCATGAAGTGCATGCGCCGACGCTGGTGATCGTGGGCGAGGTGGTGCAGCTTCGCGAGAAGCTGGCGTGGTTCGAAGGGGCTCAGTAACAACAGCTTCGCCAGCAAGGCTGGCTCCTGCAGGTACACGCGACCCACTGCAGGGGCCAGCCTTGCTGGCGAAGGGCCCCTTCAACCCCTGATCAAAAACTGGTCTTGTCCCAAATCCCCCGGCCCACCAGCCGCTCCCGATCATGTCGCGCCGCAAAGTCCTGCAATGGCCCCTTGGGCACGATCCCGTTCGGGTTGATGGTTTTGTGGCTCATGTAATAGTGATGCTGGATATGCTCCATGTTCACCGTCTCGGCCACTCCCGGCCACTGGTACAGCTCCCTCAGCCAGTTCGACAGGTTCGGATAATCGGCGATGCGCCGCAGGTTGCACTTGAAGTGCCCGTGATACACCGCATCGAACCGAATCAGCGTGGTGAACAGCCGCCAGTCAGCTTCGGTCAGGTATTCGCCGGCCAGGTAGCGCTGGTCGTTCAGTAGCTTTTCCAGTGCATCCAGCTCGGCAAACAGCTCGTCAAACGCCTGCTCGTAGGCTTTTTGCGTAGTCGCAAAGCCTGCGCGGTACACGCCGTTGTTCACGGCAGGGTAGATCCGCTCGTTCAGTGCATCGATGCTCGCGCGCAGCGGCTCGGGGTAAAGGTCCAGGCGATTGCTGGTCAGCCCGTCGAAGGCGGTGTTGAAGATACGGATGATCTCGGCCGACTCGTTGTTGACGATGCGTTGTTCCTGCTTGTCCCACAGCACCGGCACCGTGACCCGGCCGGTGTAATGCGGGTCGTCGCGGGTGTAGCGCTGATGCAGGAATTCAAGCTGGTCGAGCTTGTCGCCTGTCGAACCCAGGGCTGTGTCGAAGGTCCAGCCGTTCTCGCCCATCAGCCAGCTGACCACCGACACGTCGATCAGCTTGTCCAGGCCCTTGAGCGTGCGAAAGATCAGCGTGCGGTGCGCCCAGGGGCAGGCCAGCGACACATACAGGTGATAGCGCCCGGCGTCGGCTGCGGGCAGCTGATTGCGCCGCTGCGCGTTCTCGCGCTGGAAGGTGCCGTCTTTGCTGCTTTCATACCACTGGTCATGCCAGCGGCCATCGATCAACAGGCCCATGGTGGTCTCCTTGGCGATTCGTTCAACTTGGAGCCCAGTGTACGGGTTCAAGTTCGAACCAATGGCGCAAAGCATCGGCCTGTTTGATCGAAAACCCCGATCAGTCGCCTAGCTCAGGCGTTGATCCCACCAGTGCTGCGCCTGCGTGAAGGCGTCCTCTCGGGTTTGCCCCAAGCCGCGTAGCGCCAGCGCCATGCTCGATACAAGAGCCAGTTCACCGTAGCTGTTGCGGGCCTCGCCGCGCCATACTGCCAGCAGGTGCTGCAGGTCGAGGCTGGCCGGCTTCACATGGCGCTGGGCCGACAGCTGCGGCCATTCTTCATCCCAGTCTTGGCCATGGGCAGTGCCGTACAGGTGGCTGGTGGCATCCGGATTGATCTCGATCTCACCGCCGTCACCCTTGACCACAATCGCCGTATCGCCCAGCAGCCGACTGGCTTCGCGGTGTACGGCCTGGTAGCCGGGGTGGAAGATGCTCTGCAGGCCGCACCGCGCCCCCAGCGGGTTGAGCACCCGTGCCAGGGAGTGAATGGGCGAGCGCAGCCCCAGGGTGTTGCGCAGGTCGATCATGTGCTGCAGGCGCGGCGCCCAGTCCTGCAGGGGGATGAACGCGATGCAGTGCTCGTCCAGGGCACTGGCGACGCTGGCCCAGTCGCGGCACAGCGGGATCTGCACCTGTTCCAGCACCTGCTCGGTATACAGGCGCCCGGCGGTGTGAGCGCCGCCGCCGTGTAGCAGGATGCGCACGCCGTTTTTCGCAAGGCACTTGGCCGCCAGCAGAAACCACGGCAGGTGGCGCTTCTTGCCCGCATAGCTCGGCCAGTCCAGGTCGACCGCGATGGGCGGTGCCTGTACACGCTGGCGCACGGCTTCGGTGAAGCCGGCCAGCTCCTCGGGGCTCTCCTCCTTGTGACGCAGCAGCATCAGGAAGGCGCCCAGCTGCGTCTGCTCGACCTTGCCGTCCAGCAGCATGCCCATGGCCTCGCGGGCTTCTTCCCGGGTCAGGCCGCGGGCGCCGCGTTTGCCTTTGCCCAAAATGCGCACGAACTGGGCGAAGGGGTGTTCGGCGGGCGTTTCGAGGGTGAGCGGGGTAGGGGCAGTCATATGCAGTTGGTCGGCTTTGGCAGGCCCGCGAGCTTCGCGGCAAGTTTGGCGGGGGTGCCGTTGAACAGGCGGTTCAGGTGCAGGCTGTTGCCTTTGTCCGGGCCCAGCTTCAAGGCGGTGTACTTGATCAGCGGGCGCGTGGCCGGCGACAGCTCGAACTCCTGGTAGAACTGGCGCAGCAGCTCCAGTACCTCCCAGTGTTCGGGAGTCAGTTCCAGGCCTTCGCGCTCGGCCAGGGCTTGTGCCACGGGCTTTGACCAGTCCTTCAGGTCGACCAGGAAGCCGTCCTTGTCCAGGGCAATGTCGCGGTTGTCGAGGCTCAGGGTGCTCATAGCCAGCTGTTGACCTTGTCGTGGTCCAGCGACAGCTGCACGAATGCCGGGTAGTCGATGGCCCGGGCCGCGTCGCTGGAGATACCGCGGGCTTGCAGGTCTTCTTCCAGCGCAAACAGCCTTGCGCCCAGGTTGGCTTGTTGCAGCGCCTTCAGCGGCTCGCTGCCGGGCTGCAGCGCATACACCGCGTCGCCGCACAGCAGCAGGCCATCGTTGCTGCCCAGCAGGCGCAGGCAACTGCTCAGGCGGTTATCGCCGAAGGGCGAATGGGAAATGACGTGCAGGGTGCTCATCAGAGGGTTACCAACTGGTCAAAACGGTCGATCAGGGCTGCCAGTGCAGCGTCGTCGAGTACCTCGACGTCCAGTGTCAGGTGTTCAGCGTCCAGGCCGCGCTCGAGCAGGCTGCGGGCGTCGGCGAACAGGGCCTCCACGCCGAACATCGGTAGCGCCTGGAGATTGGCCGCCAGGTTCTTCTGTTGCAGCTGTGCCGGTTGCTGCGCAGGTGCCAGCTGAAACACGCCATCATCCAGAAACAGCATGCCCAGCGGCAAGTCGAAGGCGCCGCCGGCCAGGGCGATATCCAGTGCCTCGCGGGCCGACGGGCCGGCCCAGGGGGCCTGGCGGCTGATGATCAGCAATGACTTGGCCATTCAATCGCCTCCAAAGCAGACCAGGCGGTCGGCGGTTTGTGCAGCTTCGTGCAACTGACCCAGGCCCGACAGCTCCCACGGCGCGGGCAGGTTCACCGCGGGGCGTTGATAACGCTGGGCTTCTTCGGCGTTCAACACGCCACGGCGCAGGGCGGCGGCAATGCACACCACTGCATCGAGCTGGTGCTCGGTGACGAAGGCACGCCATTGCGCCGGCACGTCCAGCTCATCCTGCGGCGCGACCACGTTGGCCGAGGCGCTGTGCACGCCATCCTGATAGAAAAACAGCCGCACGATCTCGTGCCCGCTGGCCAGGGCAGCCTGGGCGAACAGCAGTGCACGGCGCGAGGAGGGCGCATGGCCGGGGGAAAATACCGCGAGGGCGAACTTCATGGCAGGCTCTGTCAGCAAAACTGCGCCCATGATAAAGCAAAAAGCCCGCGCCTTGTGGGCGCGGGCCAGGTTGGGGCAGCTTGGCAAGCGGCCTCAGTTCTGAGCTTTGGACTCGGGCAGGAACCAGTTCAGCACCAGCGCACAGATGCCGCCGGTTGCCACGCCAGACTCCAGCACATTGCGCAGTGCCGATGGCATGTGCGCCAGGAATTCCGGCACCTGCGCCACGCCCAGGCCCAACGCCAGGGACACCGCGATGATCAGCAGGGCGCGACGGTCCAGGCTGATGCTGGCCAGAATATTGATACCCGAGGCCGCTACGGCACCGAACATCACCATCGCAGCGCCACCCAGCACCGGCTCCGGCACCGCCTGGATCACCCCGGCCACGCTTGGGAACAGCCCCAGAATCACCAGCATTGCGGCAATCCAGATACCGATATGGCGGCTGGCAATACCGGTCAGCTGGATCACGCCGTTGTTCTGCGCGAACACCGAGCTGGGGAAGGTGTTGAATACACCGGCCAGCAGCGAGTTGGCGCCGTTGACCAGCACGCCGCCCTTGATGCGTTGCATCCACAGCGGGCCTTCGACCGGCTGGCGCGACACCTTGCTGGTGGCGGTAACGTCGCCGATGGCTTCCAGCGAAGTCACCAGGTAGATCACCAGCATCGGAATGAACAGCGCCCAGGAGAAACTCAGGCCGAAGTGCAATGGCACCGGCACCTGGAACACGGCGGCTTCATGCATGCCGGTAAAGTCCAGGCGGCCCAGGTAGCCGGCCAGTGCGTAGCCGACGGCCAGCGCGATCACGATCGCGCAACTGCGCATCCACACCACCGGGATGCGGTTGAGTACCACGATGATGGCCAGCACCACGCCGGACAGCAGCAGGTTTTCGCCGTTGGCGAAGGTACCGTTGGCCATGGCGCCGAAACCGCCGCCCATGCTGATCAGGCCCACCTTGATCAGCGTGAGGCCGATCATCAGCACTACTATGCCGGTGACCAGGGGGGTGATCAGGCGCTTCACGAACGGCAGGATGCGCGAAATGCCCATCTCAACGAACGAGCCGGCAATCACCACACCAAAGATCGCCGCCATCACGCCTTCTACGGGCGTACCTTGCTTGACCATCAGCGCGCCGCCGGCGATCAGCGGGCCAACGAAGTTGAAGCTGGTGCCTTGCACGATCAACAGCCCGGCGCCGAAGGGCCCGAAGCGTCGGCATTGCACGAAGGTGGCGATCCCGGAGATCACCAGCGACATCGACACGATCAGGTTGGTATCGCGGGCCGATACGCCGAGTGCCTGGCAGATCAGCAGGCCGGGGGTAACGATAGGCACGATGATCGCCAGCAGGTGCTGCAGGGCAGCGAGCAGGGCGATCAGCGGCCGGGGCCGGTCTTCCAGGCCTAGAACCAGTTCATTGGCCTGTTCGGGCGCTTGTTCGAGTGAGCTCATGGGTGTTGCTGCCCCGGGCAGAAAAAAGGAGCGCATTCTACGGCGCGCGCGGGGATTGGGGTAGTCCAGTTTGCCAGCATTATCTGGCGCTACAGCCCGCGGGGCGTAGGGGTCGGCCTTGCCAGCGAACGAGCGCGAAGCCAGCGCCCCTCAAACGCCACCCACAAAAAAGCCCGCCGAAGCGGGCTTTTTCAACACTCAACCAACCAAGCTCAGATCAGTCGTCCCGACCCATCAGCCCGAACAGTTGCAGCAGGCTGACGAACAGGTTGTAGATCGATACATACAGGCTGATGGTCGCCATGATGTAGTTACGCTCACCACCGTGGATGATGGCGCTGGTCTGGAACAGGATGCACACCGACGAGAACAGCACGAAACCTGCGCTGATCGCCAGTTGCAGGCCGCTGATCTGGAAGAAGAAGCTTGCCAGCACAGCGCCCAGCAGCACGAAGAAGCCTGCGGTGATGAAGCCGCCCAGGAAGCTCATGTCCTTGCGGGTGATCAGCACGTAGGCCGACAGACCACCGAACACCAGTGCGGTCATGGCGAATGCCGAGCTGACCACTTCAGCGCCGCCGGCCATGCCCAGGTAGCGGTTGAGGATAGGGCCGAGCAGGAAGCCCATGAAACCGGTCAGCGCGAAGGTGGACACCAGGCCCCATACCGAATCACGCAGCTTGTTGGTGAGGAAGAACAGGCCGTAGAAGCCGATCAGCACCACGAAAATGTTCGGGTAGCCGACGCGCATCTGTTGGGCCACATAGGCCATGACACCACTGAAAGCGAGGGTGATGGCCAGCAGGCCATAAGTGTTGCGCAGGACGCGGCTGACCTCTTGCTGTTCGACCTGCAGGCCGTGGTTGACGGCGTAATCCTGTTCGCGCATGGCGACACTCCTGTGGGTTTGAAACGTTCAGATGCAAAGATCATAACAGAGGCGCGCAGACCAGCCACCTAGAGAGTTTGACAGCTTGTTTCATTTCGGTATTATGGCGCCCGCAATACGAGGAAGCGTGGCCGAGTGGTTTAAGGCAACGGTCTTGAAAACCGTCGATGGGCAACTATCCTAGAGTTCGAATCTCTACGCTTCCGCCATATAAAGTCTTGTTTTTAAAGGATTTTTTCAGGTCGAGGACTCCAAAAGGGAGCGATTTGGGAACACTTTGGGAATAACAGACATAAAGAAGGGGCCTTGCGGCCCCTTTTTTGTTGCCCTCAGTTCAACCTGAGCGCCTGATTCAGCAGGCCCACTACATCCGGGCCGTCCTTGCTGATCCACTTTGCGTAATGCTTGAAGATCATCGCTGTGGAAGTGTGGCCCATTTGGTCCGCAATCCACTCTGGCGTGGCTATTCCGCTGCTCAACATCTGGCTGGCGAATGTATGGCGGCAGGTGTTCGGGCCCCGCTGACGCACGCCGGCGTTCTTCAGGTGAGAGATCCACCACCCATGGCGCAGTGCGTCCGACGTCTGATACGGCTCGCCGGTAATAGTGTTGTGAAACACGAAACGCACGTGCTGCACCTTTTTTGTTCGATTATCGCGGTCGGTGACCTCGATCTCCTCAGAGGGCAGGTGCTGGGTGTGGCGTGCTTGGGCTCTCAAGGCTCGTAGAGCGGGAGCCAACAGCTTCACCTGGCGTGTCGATCGGCGCGTTTTGGTCACCTTGTACTGGCTGCTGACGCGCGCGCGCCGGAACAGCGCAGTGCCTGCCTCAAGGTCGACATCCTCCCAGGCCAGGGCCATGGCTTCGCTGACGCGCGGGCCGCTCCAGATCATGAACTCCGTCAGGTTGATTTCCTGCTGCCGGCTGGTCTCGGTGCGAAGGATGGCGTCGATCTCCTCGCGGGTGAATGGATCGGGATCATCTGCATCGGGCAGGGTGATAGTGATGCCGTCAGTTGGGTCGTGGGCACTCCGGTTGCGCGTGCGGTACAGCCGAAAAATCTGCCGCAGATGGCTGACGATCTCGCGCACAGTCTTATTGTGCAGTTTGGGCATCAGTGTGTTTTGCACCCAGCCCTGGACATCCAGGTGATCGATCTGGTCGGCCTGAAGGTCACCCCAGCGCGGACGGATGTGTTTTTCAGCCCGACTGCGGTACATGGCGAAGCCACTGGCGGCCATCTGGTTGCGTTTAATGTCGAGCCAGTGGTCGATGTAGTGCCCCAGGGTGTTTGTTTTCACTCTGGCCGAATTGGGAAAGTGGCGGGCATAGCTGAAAGTGCCGGCCTGGATTTCGTAGTTAATGATGCCGACCAGGCGCTCGGCGTTGGCCAGGCTCGCTGGCGACGCATCGCCAGGAATCGTCTCCCTGCATAGCTCGCCCTGGTAACGGAAATACACGCGGATATGCTTGCCGCGTACTTCGACTCCATCTGCCATTTGCTTTGTCACTCGGAACAGAAGAACGGCCCAGTGTATGGGCCGTTGGAAGAGAGTGGCCCATTGCGAGGCCTAGAAGATGTGGGGTGAGATTCTTGCTACGTCTGCCCCTGCGGTGGGGCGTCGGTGCCCGAGCAACCAGGATGTTCGAAGCGCGAGCAGCCGTAGCTCAGTTCCCGGCTCTGTGCTTCCTTAAGGAGATCTGGCGCAAGTCCGAGTTTGTGAGCCAAAGCCTCAGCCGCTTGGGCTGGGCCAGCGGTGCAGCTAGCACTCAGCTTGCAGCCTTTGGCCTTGGCAATATAGGTGCCGGTGCTCTGGCGAACATTGATAGTGACGGGCTCAACGGGCATAACGCCGACCTCCGATCGCCTTCTTGGCGGCGATGTTATCCATATAGGTCGCCCATTCAGCTGATTTGCGTTGCTGACGTAGCCGACTACAGGCGGCGTGCGTGCGGGTTGCGCGATACTTTCCGCAGATGTCGCACAGGTTTGGCAAGTCCAGTTGATTGGACGCCAGGCGAGGGCGGGTACTTGGGGATGTGATAGCCTGTGCCGCGCTGGCCTTGGGGGTTTGTACTTGCATGGTGCTTCTCCTTGGGGTTGGTCAGGCGCTGGGGAGTTGCCGCTCCCTGGCGCCTTCTTTTCCGGCTTTGGCCGGTGTCAGCTGAGGCAGTACTGCTTACCGTCCTCGATCACGAACAAATCCACATCGCGTTGGCGGTACAAACCGCCGGGCCCTCCATGAATGACGTAGTCATCAAACGGCGCCTTCGCGACGCGAACTGAAAACACCTCGCCCGTCTGATGGGCGTACTCGCTGGTTTTCTTGAGTTGGGCGTAGAGCTGCTGACCGATGGGACGACAGCCAGCTGGACCGTGCGCCCCTTCGAAGCCCAGCCATGCATTGCGAGTTTCCAGATTTATGAAACTGCCACCGTTGGGGTGGGTGGCCAGGTCATAGCCGCGGGGCTTTGCCCATTTCTCGAAGGCGAACATCAGTTCCAGGTTGGCCAATGATTGAGTGCTCATGGCGCCGCTCCTTGAGTGCCCAGGCGTTGCCGCGCCTAGGCGAGTTGATTAATGAACCAGTGTCGTCAGCAGATCAGGGACGGCGTAGCCGACTGCCACCAGCAGAGCCAGGGTCAAACCGCTGGCCACCAGCGTGGCTAACGCTTCGCGTCGGCTGTGGTGAAATAGCTCGTCGTTGTCATCGTTGCGCATGGTGCTTCTCCTTGGGGTCGATACCTGGGCGTTGCCGCGCCCTGGTGGGTTAGCTGGCTTTGAAGGTCCAGCACTTCACTGTGGTGCTGCGCTGGTTCGCAGCGTTGTTCCGGTTGTTAAAGGCAGCACGCACGGCGCTGTCGACCGCGCGATTGGCGTCGATGAATGGCCGCGACCGGCTGTTGCGCAGCAGCGTGCGCAAGGTGGCGGCGTCGGCCAGCTTTTGCTTGTGCTCAGCGGCGCGCTCGCAGAAGTCGTTGAGGTTGATGGCGATCAGGTCGTCTTTCTTGCTGTGGTTGACCACGGCGTCATCACTGAGCGATTCCAGGTATTCGTACACCTCCCAGAACTCGGCCACTTCCTTCGGATCAGCGTTCACATCGTGTTGGCGGGCGATGGCCATGCAGGTCAGCTCGCGCAGCACACCGGCGTGCTGGCGGTCGGACATCGGTACGACGACTCGCAGCGCGTCGACCAGAGCCATCAGCTGTGCATGGTTTTTGATGATCCGTTCAATACGGATCTCCCGCATTTCGCGTAGAGCCTGTTCGTGCACCTTCAACTGGGCACGGAAGGTCTCCATGATTTTCTGCTCGGCCTTAGCAGCCATCAGCAGGAAGTGGCTGACTTCGCTGGCCTGCAGGTGGTTCAGGTTGTCGGCTGCGGCTCGACTGTCGCTTGTGACTTCAGGTCGAACAAAGTGAAGTTTGACGATGCGAGTGAGGATCGCCTCGGATGCCGCGACCGTGGCGTTCTGACTGAATACCAGGCTTGCACGGAAAGGCGGTGCGTTGGTGTCGTTACCGCCATTCTTCACGCCGGTCAGGCCCAGGCCCCGACCGTTGTAGAGCGGCTTGAACTGGTCGAAGTCGAAGGACTTCGCTGCCCCTGTCTCGGTGTCGCTACGGTCAGCCTCAAGCATCACATTGGGCATGTTAGAGGTCTGGCTCAGCCAGCGGCGCAAGCCTGCCTTGGTCATCTTCACCGGGTCGTCACCTTCTTCGTCCGGACGACCCAGGAGCTTCCACAGGAACATCAACAACGTGGACTTACCGGCGCCGGCCTCGCCGGTCACCTCCAGGAATGGGAATGACTGGAACTCGGCACGGATCTGCTCGGCGAACAGCGAGCCGAACCAGAAGGCGAGGGCGATAACGCCTTGGGTGTTGAAGCATGTCCACAGCCATTTAAACCATTCGTCCCGGTACCCCGAGACGTCCTGGTTGATCTCCATCTTGATGGACTTCTGTAGTGTCTTCAGGCGTAGGCCCTTGAACTCGAAGTAATCCTCCGCGTTGGCCTTTTCCAGAATGCCCCCGCGCACGGCTAGGTCACCGAACACGTAGCAACCGTGTTCTTTGCTGTAGCCGACGTAATCGATGGTCTTCACGGTTTTCAGGCCGAACAGCTGGTTTTGCATGATGCGATCGAGTTGGGAGCCGGTGCCGGTGAACACCGCTCCCGCCGCCATGCCGAGCAGACGCTTCTTGAACTCGCTGGCCGCTGCTACCTGGCCACCGGTGAAGGTGTTCAGGACGCTGGGCTCGTCATGGGGGAAGTCGACGCGGAAGTAGTACCAGGACTCATCCGTCACTTCATTGCGCTGGAAGTACAGCGCCTGCGGGTTGCAGTTGGCGATTTCAATCACCATCCCGCACTGGCGCATGGCCTTGTCGCGGAGCTGGCGATCGTTCAGCAGCGCATTTTCATGGCTGTCGGAGTCTTTCAGCTGTTGGGTAGTCTTTGTCAGTTTCTCCGTGTCCATCTTGAACCAGTAGAGACGGTTCTCGAATGAGAAGTGAAATTCAAAGCGCTCACGCCAGTCGTACATCAGCACGCCTTTCTCCGCTGCGGACTCTGCCAACAGCAGACTGCCGTGATAGCGCGCTTCGCGGATATCGCGCTCGACCTGGTCCAGTCGCTTGACGGAGTCGTCGACGAACGCCCAACGTTGATGCAGATCGTTCCAGTCAACCTTGCGGCTACGCTGCGGAATCTGCGCAGCTTCGCAGCTGTAGCCGAGTTCGCGCGCCATGGCCGTATGCTTGCGGGTGAAACGATGGGCGCCGGGCTCGTTGTCCAGACCCCACACCAGAGTGGGCAGTTTTTTCCCCTGGTCGGTGCGTTGCTTGGCCAGTGCTTTGAGCGATTCAAAAGGGAATGCCCCGGAGCTCATCGCCGCAACCGCATCAAGGCCGTTATGCAGCAACGCGATGGCGTCGAAGATACCCTCGACGATCCACAGCTCCTGGACTTCCAGCAGGTCAATGGATGGCGGGCACCACCAGTAGCCTTTCGGGGATTGGCCGGGAGCGAATCGGGCTTTCTTCTTGCCGAACCGGTGCGGCTGGTCAATCAGGCGCTCCCAGAACCCGCCTTTCTCCAGGGCAAACCGAATTGTCGCGCTGCCGATGTTCAGTTCACGGTCCCAGTAGTTCTCCTGGGTGTACCAACCCTTGACCAACCCCAGGTCGAAGCCCCGAGCAAACTTTAGATAGGCGTCAGCAGAGGCGCGGGGTGCCTCCTGGGTGGTCGGGTAGCGCTTGCTGTAATCGTCGAACAGGTCGTCGAACAATTCTTTGACGTGCCACTGCTCACCACACTTGCTCTCGCGGCCGCACTTGATGAACCAGGGCTCGTCCTGCCTTGAGTACAGTTCTTTCTTGCCGCAGCTTGGGCAGGTGCCTTGGCGCAGGTACTGCGTACCGGCCCTGGGCTTCAGCCCGTACTGGTCCTGCAGGCGCTGCAGAACTTCACTGCGCAGCTGCTGCTCCATTGGTTTGATGTTCACTTGGCACGCTCCGTTGCACAGGCGTCGAGCTGTTTCTTCAGCTCGCTGCGGGTACGGCAGATGCCGGCAAGGTGGGGCAGGTCCAGCAGTACCTTGGACCCGCGCTGGCCGCTGGGTACATGCCGGTAGCGGTCGGAGTACCAGACCTCGGCCATGGTGGTGTCGTATTGGCTGTTGAGCCACTGCAGGTATTGCTTCGCCTGCTTCTCATCGAGCTTCAGTTGAATGGTGATGTTGCTCATTTCGGCCACCAATGGAATGCAGTTTCCCCTTACCCACGCGGAACGGGGCATCGGGAAGGGGTTGGTTCGGAGTTACTTCGAAGTGTTGCGGTGTTGCTGCAGGCGCCGAGGTAGATAACGCGCCGGCACCTGGTAACGCTGTTGGGTGGTGGTATCCAGCAGGATCAGCCGTGCCCGAAAGATCCCGCTGGTGGGGCAGACACCTAGGAGCCGCAAGCGTCCAGTGGTCTTGCTTTCGAACTCGGCGACTGCCAGCTCGGCGATGCGTTGCACCAGGTGATCAGGAACCTCAAGTGTCTGGCACAGGTATTGAGTGCAGTTCTCCAGCACCTGATGGTCACCGGCGAGATGCAGGCCCTCTTGGCGGAACAGGAAGGCCACAGCCGCCTGCTGCATCGCAGCGCGGTAGTTGGTTTCAGGATTCAAGGTCAGGGCTACAGCGTTCATGCGGTGGCTACCTCCATGTCCAGTTGGTCCAGCAAATCAGGATGATCGTCGGCGGACTTCATCGCTTGACGACGCATCACCACAGGGGCGACTGGCAACCGCACAGCCGGATTGGCCATGCCGCTGGGGCTCATTTCGTGGGTCATTTCGAACTGGGCGCGCACCGACCAGCCGCAGGCCTCGTTGGTGCATTGCAGGTAGGCCACCCGAAGGAAGATGTGCGTGCCTTCACTGGTGCGGATACGCATGCGCTGGCTGCAATGAGGGCAAACGAGCTTGTAGGTGCTCACTTTTCACCCCCTTCGCTGTGCAGTTGGATAGTGGCGATCACCTCGGCGTGGCGAGCAGCCTGGTAGCGGCTGTGGGCCTGCAGAATGGCCTTGGCTTCGTCTTCTTCAATGACGCCATCGGCAAGGGCTTTTTCGATGATCTGGTCGACAACGCCACGTTTGGCGGCGGTGTTCACCGTGCGGGTGTACAGCTCGACGTTGTCCAGGGTTTCAGGTGCAACCAACGGCACGTACATACCGCCGTAGAGGCTGGCAATGAACTCCGGAAGAAACGTTGTGCCGGCATCGCACTCAAGCAAATGGATCTGGTCGTAGCTCAGTGGGCGGCTACCGGCGTTCTCGTATACATGATTGTCGAACCGCTTGAGCTCGTAACCGAGGCGGGCGGCAGCGCATTCACGGCCACCCGGAAAGGCGCAGACCACTGCACTGACCACCTGGCGTAGGGTTTCTAGAACTGGACGCTTCATCTTCTGGTTTCTCCCCGGCTACAGTGCCGCTACTTTTGCTTTTGTTCCGAAGATGATTGATGCGACTCGTTTGCGAGGATCCCCGGTATGACTTCTCGTCCAATTTCTCTCGATAGTTCCTGCAAAATGCAAAACGAAAGGCGTCCTCGGGGAAGCGAGTCATGGCCTGCCCAGCGATGCACTACCTGCGTGACGGTGCGTGGCTCATAACCATGGCTGATAGCGAATTGGCGGAAATTGCTCCCCTTTTCAACCAATCGAGCCAGTATCTGGCGCTTCTCCATGGTTTTGCTCATGGTTGGAGTGTTCCTAGTTGGTTAAGATGTTCTCATATGGGAGCAAGGTTAGGTTCTCAATTGAATACTTGTCAAGAGGCAAAGGTCCCAAATGGGAATTGGTGAGAGGATTCGACAAGCAATCGAGGCACGAGGGCTTTCGCTCAAGGAGGCCGCTAAGTCGTGCGGTTTATCCTATAGCTCGTTGCAAAATTGGGTTGGTGGATTGCGTGAGCCAAGGCCTGAAGCACTTATTGCTTTAGGTTCCCATTTGGGAATTTCCATTGATTGGCTATTGACTGGCGAAGGTGGGATGTTCCGAGGGGAGTCCGAGCCTCAGGTGGGAGGATCTCCTAACGATCCACAGGAGGAGGCCATCTTGGCGTTGTTCCGATCGTTGGGCGAGGCAGGAAAGCGGGAGATACAGAGCGCTGCTGAAGAAAAGAAACGTTTGATGGATGTCGAGCAGCGTCTTAAGGATTTGACTGAGGCCCTTGCTGATATCAAACGGCCGGCATAATCTGTACCCATCAAGAACAGATCGGTCAGACAGGATGCCAAAGGCTCGATGTGCTCCAGGAAGCATAGGGCTGTAGAGCTGTGTTGCGGGGCATCTTCATAAAAACATATGGATGTGGTTCATGTTGAAGTTTTTTCTGACTACCGCGCAGTTACCTCTTTTGAGTGATTCCTCATTTTTTCTGAAACGATCAGTTCAGCAGCTTATTAGGACGGTCTACAAGTTATTTAAGTTTTTATGGCAGTCCGCGCCACTATGGAAGATGACATTTGTACACGTCTGGGTGATGCGGTAAGACTAACGAATAGGCTTGTCTGTTTTTCTATTGATGTGCTTAACATATATAAAAGGTAGCTGTATGAATATGGTCAATGAGGTTAAGGTTGAAGTTGAAAAGCTTATCCTTGAAAATACAATCCACAAGGTCATTGTTCATACTGTTATTAAGAAGGATGGAAAGTTTGAGTTGGATCCTAGGGACGAGACGCTAGAGGTCGGTGTTACAGTTCAGCGTCTAATCGATCAGCTTGCACATCTTTATGCGACCAAAGCTGGTAAGGAATATGGTCGATTTGAAGAAGATGAAGTGAATTATCCCGTGAGCGGGTTTCTCAGGGACTATTACACGTCCGAAGCTCTTGACTTGGTGCAGGCATCTTTGAATATGTCTGGAACCTTGATAAGGGAGGCCCAGCGAACTGCCTCTCCCGGGGGACATGTCTTTTTTGCTCACTTCACTAGGAATACAGCAAGTGACAATGATGATTACTTCATCGTGGCGATTCTTAATGATGAGCTTGGTACTGCGTTAAAAGATAAAGAAGTCGTAGACTCGGTGCATTTGGATATTAAAGGCTTTCGCTTGGCTGGTCGTATTAACCTCACGAAGTGGCAAGAGAAAGCTGAAACTTATCTCAGTTTTCTCAAGGGGAAGGGGCAAGATAAGGTCTCGGGATTTTTCAAGGCATTTCTAGGGTGTAATAACTCTGTTGCCGCTGCGGCTGAAACGAGAAGTCTTACGCAGGTTTTAGAGTTGTTTGCCGAAAACAAAGAGATGGTCGACGAGGTTAAAAGTGAGTTTCTTCGCAAGGCGTATAGTATCTGCAAGGGGTATGCGGATATTGATCGTCCGTTCGAGCTAGAGACATTTGCAAATGAACTGTGGCCTGATAACCCAGAAGAGCTAACAACCGCTATATTGGAGTCGGATGCTAATATTTCTGATGGCTTTGTGCCGGATAAGCGCTCACTAAATAGATTAGTTAAATTTAGTGGTAAGTCAAAGCATTGGAGGTTGGATTTTGATAGACTGGCTTTGGAGAATAAAGAGATCCAGTTCGATAAAGATACTGGCTCCTTGACGATCTCGCAGTTGCCTGCTGAACTGCTTGAGCGGATGATGAAAGAGCATCGAGACGACGAAGAAGATGAGGCTTAATTTTACACAGCTATTACCTATATACAGAGTCATGCAGCCAGTGCGTGGCTCTACCTATACGGTGTATGTGAGCCTGGAGATAAAAGAAAGTTTAGGGTTGATTCTTGATGATGATGATGCTCTTCCTGATTCAGGCTTCCATTTTGCTGGTAATTGCCATGAAATAGTTGAGGGTGGAACTATTGAGATGAGGGTTGACTCTCCTAGGCTTGGGCTTGGGATTTTGGCGAACTCCTTTTCTGACTACCTATCAAGGGCAGGTGTTGCATTAAAGGAAAAAAATCATTTTTTTCTTAAAGACTGTTCGTTTTATTCTAAAGATGATGTTGTCCCTCTTGAGGTAGTGAGCTATAGGTCGGTTTTGCGGTTTATAGGCTTGCTGGAGGAAAGTGCTTATTATTTAGATGAAAAAGCGGAGGCTTTGATTTTCTACAAGGACGGTAGATTTGAGGTTCCTGTTAAGTATGGGCATCAAGATGTTTCTGTATTTGACAATGCTGCTCTGGAAAAGCTTCATGTGTTGATGAGTGGTAAACTCCATGAGGAGCAAAAAAGATCTCTTCTTGCTGAAACTGTAATTGAGCTTACTGCGTCTTTGTCACCATCTGAAAGGTTCTCGTATTTAGTAAAAAATATCGATGAGCTGTATAGTAAGGCTCAAGTTGGATATAATTTGTTTTCGACGGACTTTACGTACGAGAAGGCAAAGGAGGAAGTTCATACCTTTAAGTTGGAGACTACTTCAAGGTTGCACAAGGTTATTTCTGAAATTCAAACACAGCTGCTTGGCATTCCAATTGCTACTTTTATTGCTTTGAGTCAAATAAAGAGAACTAATGCTCTGGATGCGCAATTTGCTATAAACACAGTTATCTTTTTTGGTGCTGTGGTTTTTTGTTTGCTTTTGGGAGGTCTTTTGGTGAATCAGTACCTTACGCTGACCACAATCGAGGCCGATGTGAAACGTCAAAGAAAGGCATTTGAAAAGCGTTTTGAGACAACGCCGGAGGCTTATGTTGGTGTGTTTGATGGCATATGTTCGCGCCTGGTTTTTCAAACCGGTGCGATTGTTTCCATCGCGGTTTTGACGGTATTGGTTGCCTTGATTTCACTTGTTTTTTATGTTGTTCATACGCGTCCAATTTTTGATGCTCTATTTTCTTGATATTCCGCATGCTCGTGAAAATTTTTTAGGGTAGTGGTCTCTTTATTTGGACTCATTGATCTGTAATTTTTCCATTCCCTATCCACTGCACGCTGAGCACTGCCTTTACTGGCGTACAGGTGGGTGAGCCGCCGAGCATTGGTCTGATCTCCCACAGCGACTGTGTTTTGCTGTCCTGTCTTTTCATCGCGATACCAGGCGGATATTCCGGTGTGTTTCTCACGGCTTTGGACCAAGTCCGCAATGCCATCTTGTTCCGGTAGTTTGGACTCAAGATCTAGGCTGGTGGTGAAGCTGTCAGATGTAAAGCTGTGACGTAGATTTCCACCCAACCAAATGATGGCGTCGATTTCTGCCTTGACCCCAAAGAGGCTGTAGGTCTGATCGGGGGTGAGCTCTGGTCGGCCTTTGGCCAGGTTGTAACTCAGCGTCGCAGTGCCGCGCTGTATACGTTTCCACTCGGCCCGGGCGGCCTGCAATGCGCTGGCCTGATCGGTGTAGCTGTGCCGCAGCTCTTTGAGGTTGTCACCGGCACCGGCGATAGCTTCCTTCTTCTCTGCGCTGTTGACCTCGTAGTAGTACGCCTTGACGCCGGTGTAGCTGTCGCGGTCAGCCTGCAGAAACCGATGTTGGTCGCCATCTGCCCGCGTCAGTATTACATGCGGTAAGGCCTTGCCACTGGCGGTGGTGCTGTTGCCGGCCGGCATGAACAGCAACCGGCCAGCCTTCACGGCTGATATCGCGTCGTGCTCCTGGCCCAAGCGGGTCAGTAAGTTGGCGTCGCTTTCGTTGGCTTGGTCCAGGTGCACCAGCTCGATGGCGGCGAGCAATGGGCTGATCACCGGCGCCAGGCCGTGGGCGGCGGCAATGGCTCCGATTACGGTGCCCAGGGCGGTGCTGCTCCAGCTGCGTTCGCGTTTGGTCTTGAGTCCTCCCCGCAGATCCGCGCTGCGGGCGCGAATGCTGAGAGTGTCCGGGGCGCCGCTGTGCTCGGTTTCGTCAACCGTGAAGCTGCCCTTGTCGACCAGGCCGGTATCGCTCCAGCCCAGCCACAGCCGGACCGCAGCGCCGCGTGGCGGGATGGCCAGCAGGCCGTCGTGATCACTGAGGTTGATGTCGAGTTGGTCCGCCTCCATGCCACGGTTGTCGGTCAACTCGATGCTGATCAGGCGCTTTTCAATCGCACTGGTAATGTCCTGGCCATTGACCACCACGCGGCATCTCGGTTGAGGATAGGCGGTTGCTTTGCGGTATTCGCTGGCGGCGTCCTGGAGCAGGTTCTCCGCTTGCTCCAGTAGGCTCACAGCGCACCTCGCAGCAGACCGCCAACGGCGCCAGTCAGGATGCCCAGTTGGTCTACGCGTCCGTCGTCAATGCGGGTCAGCTTTAGGGTGAACTCGATCCGGCGGGCGGCGCCATCCGGGAAGAACACGGTGCGGTTATCAGTGAGAGACTCAATCACCCAAAGGCCGTAAATCTTCCCGGTGCCCTCGACCAAAGGCCATGCTTTGCCCGTGTCGGCCATCATGCGCAGCGTGTCGAGGCTGAGCGGACTGCCGGCCAACGCGGGCAGCAGTACGCCCGGCAAGGTGATGCTGTCATCACCACGGCCCAGATACTGGCGTGCCGGGTTGGTACCAATGCGCGACGTGCTGCCGTGGCGCCAGTCTGTCTGGCGTTGAAACTCCTGGTAGGCGAGGGTTTCCAGGCTGAACACGAACATCCCGAGAGCCATCATCATGGCGGGTTACTCCCCATCGGATAGCGCGCTACGGCTGCGCGCTTGGCTGGTGCGTTGAATTTTGGCCACTTCGGCTGCAACTAGGCGCGCCAGTGCCTGCTCATCCATGCCCGTGGTCGGGTGGACGTTAATTACGATGGGCGCCGCTTGGCCGCCTGCCCCAGAACTTCTGCCAGCTCCCGGCGCCGCAGACAGCGGTGGACGGTTGTCCATGGTCATGCCTTGGGCACTGGCGCCGAAAGCGAACGCGCCGGCATCGGTGAGTTGCTTACTCAGGCTCCTGACCGCGCCAAAAGATTCGCTTTGGCCTCCCCGCGCCCCATGATCAAAGCCGGCAGCCGGAGCCGCAGGCAGTGGCGGACGAGTATCAGTAGTCATGTCCTGAGCACTGGCGCCGATAGTGAACGCACCAGCATCGGTAAGTTGCTTGCTCAGGTTCGTGACCGTGTTTAGAGGCCCGCTTTGGCTGCCTGCCAACCCCTGCTCAAGACCGGCCATGGTGAAGCCACCCAGTTCGGCGAACACCCGGGAAGGGGAGTGGATGCCGAGTTTTTCCTTGAACCAGCCAATCGTGGATTCGCCGGCGCCGGTGATGGCCTCTTTGACGGCACCGAGTTTGCTGGTGATGCCGCTGACCAGGCCATCGATGAGCATGCTGCCGAAGCCGGTGAATTGGGTGGGCAGTTCGACACTGAAGTAATTCATTACTGCAGCAAAGGCACGGTAGAACATACCTTGTGGGCTGAAATTGGCGATCAGGCCCAGAATGCCGCTCAGGCCCCCGCTGAAGCCGGCTCTGATTTCAGTCCATAGGTCCTGGAAGAAGACCTTGATCGGCTCCCAGTACTTGTAGATCAGGTAGGCAGCGGTGGCGATCGCCATGACAGCCAGGCCGATGGGGTTCATCAATAGCGCGCGGCCGATGAACAGCACGGCCTTGCCTACCCAGAGCAAGGCTGTGCCGAGGCCTTTGACGGCTGTCACAGCGCCGAGGCTCTTGATGCCGAATAGGGTAATGGCGTAACGCACCATGGCGAATGGTCCGAGTAACGAAGCCATCGCCAAGACTACAGCGCCACCGCCGGCGGCCAATACGGCCATACCTGCGACAACCCGAATGATCTGCCCTGCGAGTGCAGGGTTAGCTTTCACCCATCCGGTCACGCCACCGATGACACTGTTGAAGCTTTCCACGAGGTTAACCAATGTGGGGCGCAGCGTTTCGCCCAGGGTGGCAGCGAGGTTGAAGGCGCGGTTCTTGGCCATATCCATTTTCGCGGACATTGCAGCAGCGCGGATATCGGCCTCACGCTGCATCGACCCATTACCTTCGGTCGAGCTGGCCAGTTCCAGCTGGCGACGGTACTCCCCGATGTTCTGAGCCAATTTGGAGGCGTCATCTCCGAACTCTTTGCCGAACAGTTCCGTGGCGACACCCATCTGTTCCTTTTTAGGGAGGCGTTTGATAGCGTCTAGAACTTTGAGGATGGTTCCTGTGGAGTCTGTAGCCATGCCGTCCTGCAAGGCCCGAGCTTCCATTCCCAGGGCTTTCAGTCCGCTCTGGAAACGCTTGGGTTGCTGGGTGGCGATCGCGAGCTCGCGGATCATGGCATTGGTCGCGGTGCCTGCAGTTTCGGCGGTGGCACCCAGGGTGAGGAAGGTCGAGCCGAGGGCTGCAGCATCCTTGTAGCTCATACCGACCGAAGCCGTGACACCTGCCGTGCGCTGCAGCACGTCGATGATGTCCGCCCCCTTGGACTTTGCGTTGTCATCCAGGAAGTTGATCGCATCACCGAGTTGGCTGACATTCTTGATCGGGATCTTGTACAGGTCGGCAATGCGCGCCAAGTTCTCGCCGATCGCATCAGCAGGTAGTTCAAAGGCTGTGGCGGCGTTTGCCGCGACCTCGGCAAAGCTGAGCAGGTTTTCCTTGCCCTGGACGCCCATGCGCGCGGCGCCTTCAACAAGGGCAGCGATGTCAGTGGTGGCCATTGGGATGCGTTCCGCCATGGCTTTGATGGCGTCGCCCATTTCGTAGTAAGTGGAGGTCAGATTGCCGTTGTCGTCGCGTGCGCCGGCCACCTGTTTGGCTACACCGAGCATGGCATCTTCGAAGCTCATGTAGCTTTTCACTGTGCCGAGTACCGGCGCCCCCATGGCGGCTCCCGCTGCTGCAGCGCCTGCGCCGTTTGCTGCCATGCTGCCTGCCAGCGCCTGCGACTTCTCAAGACCTTGCTTGGCTGCCGCCAACTGACGCTGCTGAGCAGCCAGGCGCTTGAGGCGGGCTTCCTGCTGTCCGATCGCCTGAGTGGTACTGGCGATCGCCGCACGCAGCTGTCGTTCGCCCTCGCCAAGGCTTTTGGTGCTGATGCCCGCAGCCCGCAGCTTGTCTCGTAGCCCCTGGAGTACTTGCCCTTGCGCGCTGTGCTTGGCCTTGAGTGTCTGGGACTCGCGCACGGCAGTGCGAAAGTCCTGGTTAAGCCCCTGCATCGGGGCCCGGGCTTCCCGGAGCTGCCCGGCAAGATCTGCCAGACGTTCTCTCTGCTCGCGAGCACTACTGGAACTGGCTCGGTGCTGTTGCTGGAGCTCCTTTTGCCCGCCACTGAGCCTGCGCACCAGCTCAAGCTGGGCTCGCTGTTGGGTGACCAGGGCGGCGTATTCGTCACGTAGCTTTTGCGTGGGCTGAGCGGTGCTGCCGATCTGCTGGCCCAGTTCGCGGATGCGCTTGCGGTTGTCCTGCCAGACCTGGTTGGCCGCCCGGGCCTGCTCGCGGGTCTGGCGCAGTTGCTGGGTGAGCGCTTTGTGCTGGGTATCGAGCGCGGTTGCCTCTCCCTTCAGCTGGTCATAGCTGGCTTGCAGCGGGCGGACGGTCTGCTCATGAGCTTTCAGTGCACCAGACAGCTGGTTCACTCTGTCTTGACTGGCCTTCAGGGCGGCGGCTTGTTCAACGCTGGCAGCCTTGGCCTGGCGGAAGCTGGTGACGTCGGACTGGGTAGCCTGCAGTTGTTTGAGGCTGTCACGCGATTGCTTCAAGGCCTGGCCAAGGCCAATGCTGCTCTGGGTGACTGCTCGAATAGGACGTGTGGCGCGGTCGATGGCCTGGAGAACTACTTCCATCTTCAGGTCATTTGCCATGGGTTTGCTCCCAGCGTGTGATGGCCCGCTCGCGCCAATCCATCAGTTCGGAAAGGGGCAGCGGATCCATGTCCGCAGGCCCCCAGTGAAAGACGATGGCCAGGTCAGCCATCGCGTCGTCTACGCAACGAGGGCAGCTTCCCTGTCCGACTTCTTCAGCAAAAAACTGCCGACCGCCACGCCGCATTGCAGCAGGTCTGCAGGGTCCATGCGTCCGATCTCGATGTCGGTCAGGGTCGGAGTGGTGATGCGCGGCAGGACCTTGCGCAGCGCCAATACGTCCATTTGGGCCAGGTCGATCAGGCTGACCCCGCGCAGTTCGCCGCTGGCGGGCTTGCGCAGGATGATGCTGGTGATCGACGTCTCGCCACGAATGATCGGGGTGTCGAGGGTGATGGTCTCTTCGTTGAAGTTCTTGGTCGGCGATGCTGGTTCGGTGGTTTTCATGGGGTTGCTCCTTGGTACTGAGGTGGCCGCTGGCAGGTGTGCCGGCGGCAGTTGGTGTTAGATGCCTAGGGCCTTGCGGTGCTCTTCGAGCCGGTCCTTGCCGTCAACCACATAGATGAAGTTGAGCAGATCGATCTCGACGAGCTCTTCACCGTCCACGGTGAGCTTGTAGTAGGTGAGGGCGGTGGTGATCTTGTGCTCGGTGTCTTCACCAGGCTCGGCGTCGCCGAAGTCGACTTCCTCATGGCGGCCGCGCATGACGATCTCGACCGCGCTGACTTCGGCGGTGTCGTCACGCTGTACCGAGGCAGCGAAGCGCAGTTGCACACCGTCTGCACGCACGGTGCCGAACTGGCGTAGGGCGATCAGGTCCCAGCCGCCGAGGGTCCATTCAATTTGCAGCCCGTCGTCGCTGTGCCCGAGGTCGACCTTGACCGGGCCGTCCATACCGCCGCCCCGGTAGGCTTCGAACTTGCGGCCGAGGGTTGGCAGGGTCAGCGACTTGGCCACGCCCAGGTAGCTGTTGCCGTCGTTGAACAGATTGAGGTGCTTGAGTTTCTTGGGCAGGGCCATGGTCGGGCTCTCCTACGGCGCGGCCGGGGCCGCGCGGGCAAATGGGATCAGGCGTTGACGGCGGCAGCGAACTGCACCAGGTGGCGGTCGGTGATGCGCTGACGCAGCAGCAGGTTTTCCAGCGGCGGTACCGGGGTGTAGTCGTAGTCCAGGTACAGCTTGCCGGCCTTGAGGGTGTCCTTGTCGTTGGCTGCCTCGTCGTACCAGCACTCACCGCCCAGCAGGTAACCGTTGCGCACCAGCTCGCGCATCTTGGCGTTGATGCCTTCGACGATGTCGCGGACCAGGCTCGGGTGCATCGGCTTGTCGACCGCCCAGAAGTGCGCCTCGGCCATGGTGTCGGCCAGCACCTGGGCCGAACGGGTGTAGTTCTCGAAAGCGAACAGCGGGTCCTCCGAACAGGTGCGCGAGCCCCAGAAGCGGAAACCTTCGCGGCGGATCAGGGTAGTGACCTCGTCGGCGTTCAGCAGACCGGCGTCGGTGGCGGGGTTCTGCAGGTCGAAGAAGATGTCTTTGGACAGCCCCGACACGCCGTTGACCGGCACGTTGGACAGGGTTTTGTGCCAGCCCACCTGCTCATCGAGCTTGGCGCGCAAGCCCAGGGCACGGGCTACGGCGGCGGCAGGCTGTGCGCTGCTGGTGACGGTGTCCCAGTTGATGAAGTCGGGCCAGATCAGCATCAGCTCACGTGCGCCAAAACCTGCGCGGTAGGCCAGGGCCTCCGAGACGGTTTCGCAGCCGAAACAGTTGGCGTAGGCGAAGCCTCGCAGCTTTTGGGCAATGGCCACCAGTTCGGTGGTCACGGCCAGGTTATCGAGACCTGGTACACCGAGAATGCGCGGTTTGACGCCGAGCTGCGCTTCAGCGGCCAGCAGTGCCTTGAGACCGGTGTACTGACCGGTTGGAGTGACGCCGCCGACGATGTTGGTGGTGGTTTCCGCTTCGGTTTCGCCTTCGGCGACCCGCACGACGACGGTGACAGGGCTGGCCTGATCGGCGATCGCGTCCAGGCTCTTGGCCAGGGTGCCTGCTTGACCGGCCTTGCCGGACGCGGTGAGCACATCGGTCAGCAGGACGGGCTTGTTGAGCGGGAAGACAGTGGCGTCGGCATCCTGCGCAGTGCAGACCATGCCCACCACGGCAGTGGCGACGGTGCGAATGGGGCGGGTGCCCTCGTTGATTTCGAGGACGCGTACACCGTGATGGTAATCGGTGGCCATGGGAGTGTGCCTGTGCAGTTGAATGACACTGCACAGGCTGCCGCGCGCGTGTTGAATCAGCGAGCGCGGGGGCTTGTAGAGCTTCTGCTTACAAGCCCCAGAAGGCTACTGGATCTGATCTGCAATCCAGGTCAAAGCCACGGGGCGGTGGTTATTGGAGGGGAAACCTTCAGATTGGGGCCAATCGCGCAGGGCCTGGCGATAATTCAGCAGTTCCGCGAACTGCTCAACTGTCAACGTGGTCTCGCGGCGCATGTCCTGCTCGTCACGGTGGCGCGTTACCAACCACTCAGTGGACGCCACCTCCACATCGCGCCAGACGCGTTCAGACGCAGCGTCATGCGCAAGTTTGGCCGACTCATCGAGTGTCCAGGTGGAGCCATTCCACAAGTAGAAAGCCCCGGGCTTCGGCTCAGTGGTGAGCGATGGCGGCAGATCACCCAAGATCGCGTGGTGCTGTTCTTCGCCACGTTCGGTGTCGTAGACAACGCCGCGATAGTCCGGCAATTGCTCCAGCTCCCCCTCAACCAGCCCCCAGGCAAAGCCTGGATTCGGTGCCGGTAAAGCCTCCTGTAAAACCACTGCGTTGCTGGGCAACTGCACGCCCAAGCCTGGAACTTCAGGCAGGGTTACCGGCCCTTCAATCGCTCCCATAGGGTCGTGTAAGTAAATATGCATGCTCACCTCAGATCATCTTGATTCGGGCTGGAAGGGCAATGCTTCGCGGACGCGACTCTGCCCCACCAGAGGCTCTGGAAAATGCTCCACTCGAACTCGCGTGGTCGGTGGTACTGGTCAAAACGATGTTCGTGTTATTGGCGAAGTAGCTTTTGGCGTAGTAAGACCCACCCGGCGGCGTAGTACCTGCCGCCGCCCCGCCATACAGGTAGTAGTCCTTATGGTCATGCGAAAGGTTAGCGCTGCCCTGGCCGCTACCGGCAACCCGGCCAGCATCCACTCCGCGTGACTCATCTAGAGCGCGAAAGAATTCACTACGGCCTTCCGGGCCTCGGAAGGTCTGGACACCGTCGCCACTGGTCCACCCGCCCTCCATACCGGCCCGCGCCGCTTCGGTCGTCAGCATCCCTGACTGTTGCGCGTGATCCCACAACCAGGGCCACTCAGATCGAACCAGTACCGGCCCGTTTAAAAGGCCATATCCGCCCGGACTGATTTCCGTAGCTGTCTCGAAGACCGGACGCCCCAGCGCCGTGTTGTCGTATCGCGAAATTGGCCACCAGTTACCCTGACCATCGCTACGCAAGTGCCAGTAATCGCCCGCGCCCATGAGCACAAAGAACGGATAGCCTTCGCCGCGCAAGTGGGTGTGAAAGCGGATCTTGTCTGAGCCAGACGCCTTTACAACGAGACGGTTGCCCGAGTTATCGAGGCGCCTAACAATCAGATCGACACCGGCCAGGCCGACAATCGAGGCAGGGAGCTGGAACTCTCGCGCTCCAGCGGTGGCATTCAACAAGAAGAAGCTTGCGGCACCCAGATCCAGCGCAGCGCTTTCGCTCAAGGTGGCGAACCGCGCTTTAGCCACCGCATCGATAATACCGTAGCCGGCCAACGTGGTTGCTTTGTCGGCCTTGGTGGCAATTTGAGCCATGACGGTCGCCGAGAAATTCGCATCGTTACCGAGCGCTGCAGCCAGTTCATGAAGCGTGTCCAGTGCGCCCGGCGCTGAGTCAACAAGGCGACTCAGTGCCACCTGCACAAAAGCCGTTGTCGCCAACTGGGTGTTATTGGTTCCGACCGCCGCCGTTGGTGCCAAAGGCAGACCGGTGAACGTCGGGCTAACCAGGTTTGCCTTGAGCAATGGGTCAAAATTGCCCGTATGCCAGACGGTGCGCACCTGCCCGTAGGTACCGCCCGAATGGCCACGAAACAAGAGGTTATCGTCACGCCCGTAGAGCTGGAAGCCCGACGCGTCGGCAAAGCTCACCGTTAGCACCGGCCCAGCAGCCGGCCCCATAGGGTTCAAGTGTCCAGCTGACGGATTCTGATACACCACAGAGCAGGTGGTGACTTTCCCGATGTCTCCCGCCCCGAAACTGAACACTGACAGCGCGTCGGTGATCCCATAACCCGCCAAGGTCGTCGGGTTGGTCGCAGCTACAACGCGACCATATTTGTCGACCGTAACACTCCGGTAAGTCCCAGTGACCCCGGTACGGCCAAAGGCCATTTCAAAAACCAGGGCGGTGACACCCAGAGTAATCGGGCCATCGGTCACCAGTTGCCAGGCGCTGTCAGCATTGGCAGTGCCCTTTTCCACCGACACCAACAGGCCCGGCGTGACTTTGATACTGGCGTCGGCATCGGTGCAGCGCGTCCAAGCGCCGCCGGCGACGACCAGATACAGCCCGTTGTCTTTGGCCGCGGCCTGATTTTTCACCAGCACCCGAGCCCCGGCCGTGAGTGCTACCCCGTCGACCGTTTGGAGTCCGCTCAAGACGACAGCCGCGGTCGTAGCTACCAGTACCGAATGCTTGAAGTCCTGCTTCGCAAGTTCTTCGGTGACCCATTCGCGGGTCGCCAGTACCACACTGGGGTCAATTTTCAACTGCACGTTGGCTGTGCTGGTTACGATGATGTTCAGGCGCACGACTTGTGTCTTGCCGGTGCCTTGACTCAATAGTGGCTTGAAGCTTGGTGCGCAGTTGGCCACTGCGACCAAGTCCCCATCAGAGTCATAGAGACCAATTTCGCGAATCCACCAGCCGCCGACGTCAGGCGGAATCACTTGCTCGGCGATAATGATGTTCAGGTTTTCGGGGTCAACTTTGAGTTGATTCAAAGGCGCTCGGCGGCGCTCTCTGATTAGGCTGGTTTGCGTGCGCGACGGAACTGGATCGGTGCCGTTGGCATCGCCGACGCCCATCTGGGAAAAAGTCCAGGGGACGCCCAAGGCGTCGGCGTTGGCCTGTTTAGCCTCACCCACCGCAGTGAGGATCGCAAAGAACTGGCTGTTTTGATCAGTCATGGATAGACGTCCAGGGTTTCGATTGTATGTTCCCGGCCCACTGGGCCATAGGTGCCTGTCACTTCAATGTCTCGTAGAAGAGGGGGGTAAACGTCGACCTCATCACCCTCGTACAGGCCAACGGCCAGGCGCATGTGTCCACTGGTGGCGAGGGTGATGGCGAGGCCGGTCAAATGCCGGGTTAGTGGCCTCGCGTCGTCGATTAGCCAGGTGAGCTCCTGGTACATCTCTTCGGTGATGCCGGTATCCAGTACGCCGATCTTCAACGCAAAGGTTCCGGGTACGCCTTCGGGTACGGTCTCAAACCATTCAACGACTTCGATCAGATAGCCGAGAGGCTCTACGACTCGACGCAGGGCGCCGATGGTGCCTTTGCGTGAATGGATGAAGAACGAGGACCGGATCGCGGCGCGCTTCGCCGTCTCAGGCCAGCGACTGTCCCAGCGGTCGACTGAAAACGCCCAGGCCAAGTAGGGCAACAGGGGGACGGGGCAGCGGTCCGGGTTGACCAGGTCCCGCAGCGGGATCGGTACCCGTTGGAGCTGCGCCAGGGCCAGGGCTGCCTGCCGCTCCAGGGCGGTGGCATTACTGGGCAGCAGGCTCATGGCTCGGTACCCGGAGTGAGCGTGATACCTTTGCAATAGGGCGCTTGGGCGCTGGTAGCGTTCAGGTCTACCCAGTCTTCGAGCTCGACCTTGCGGACGCCTTCTACGTGCAGCGCCGCATGGATGGCCGACTCTGATACCTGCATGCCAAGGCGACGCCGTTGATGGACGTAGGCCAGCAACTTCTGTTCAGCCGCAGCGAGAATCGGCTCGGCTTCCGGGCCCTGGGTCTTTAGGAACAAGGTGGCTTTGACCTGGTACGGCAAGACCTCAGCGCCCTGGACGGTCAGGCGATCGGCAACCGGTCGGCGGTCTTCATCATTCAGGTAGGTGCGGACCACGTCGAGCAGGGCAGGGCTGGCGGTGCCGTCGCCCGAAATCGATTGAACGGTCACCACTGCCACCGCTGGCGATGGGCTGTCTGCAGAAGCGTCGGCGACACGACCGTCAGCGCCGCGCGCATGGAAGATGTAGGAGTTTCGCGGCCCGGCGGTACTCAAGCCCTCGAATGCCATCTGTGCGCGTTCGCGCAGCGCATCGTCACTTTCTTTTTCTTCAGGGATCGGGGGCACAGCCGCTGGATTGGCCAGGCGAATTACCAAGCGTTGAACGTTGAAGTTCGCAGCCACCTGATCGATGTCATTGCCACGGGCTGAACTGAGCATGACAGCGAGTGACGCCTCGTTGACCCGCTGACGCCAGACCGTTTCGCGGTACGCGCTTTCCTGCAACAGCTTGGTCATCGGTTCGGATTCCAGCTCCAGGGTGGCGGCAATCGCTGCCTGCTGCTCTTCTGGCCAGAGGGCAACGGCGTAGGCTTTACGCTCGGCCAGCAGTTGCTCGTAATCGATCTGCTCGACCACGGCAGGCTGCGGCAACTGAGACAGGTCAATCGGCGTGAAAATAGTGTTCATGCTGTGGCCCCCAGAGTGAGCGGAACGCGCAGGCTAAATGGTTCATTTGAGTCGGCGAGGGCGCCTTCCACGTCAAGAATTGCTTGGCCTGGAATCTCGCCCAAGCTCAGCTGGACGCGGCTCAGACGGATACGCGGCTCCCAGCGCATCAACGCGGTTGCAGTGGCGGCGTAGGCCTGCAGGCGCGTGGCGCTGTTTAGCGGCCAATCAATCAGGTCAACCAGCTGGCTACCGTATTCTCGGCGCATGACGCGACTGCCCAGCGGGGTGGTCAGGATGTCGGCAATGGACTGCGCCAGGTGCTGACGATCGGCGATGGTGCGGCCGGTGTGGGCATTCATGCCGCTCATGGGACAGGCGCTCCAGAGGTGCCCGGGCCAGGCATAACGCCGGAGGTGCGGTGTTTGACCAGGCTGATGTTGTTGGCGCCGGCGACCACGTCCTCGGACACGGTAACCTTGCCGGTTACGGTCTGGTTACCCTGCTGGGTGTAGTCACCAGTGTGATTGATGGGGCCGACGATGTTGATGCCGCCGGTGCTGGTCAGGTCGGTGACGCCGCCTTCTGGCAGGATGGCGCGCAGTCGGTGGGCGATGCTGTCGTACTCAATCACCGCGCCATCGCGGTAGGTGCGGCGGTGCAGACCTTCACGGTCGCCATTGGCTGGGATCAGGTCGCTGAACAGACCGGTGATCGCGATGCCTTGGGTGAGCAGCCCCGACGGGCTCAGCAGCACGACTTGCTCACCCACAGTGGGCGGGTCCCACTCCCGATCAGCACCGGCACGCAGGCTCAGCCACGGACGCCAGGCGGTGATGATGTTGCCGCTTTTCACCTTTACGCGAGGCGGCTGCATCTGGACCGCTTCGACGGTACCGAGGCGGACAAGATTTTCGATGAGGCGAGCGAGTTCGGCGATGTTCATGCCGCTGATGCTGCGATGCGCGCGCGTGAAGCGCACGGCGGGCGGCTTGTATTGAGCCTCGCTACAGCGGCAGGGTTAGCGGGTGAGGTGATCGAGCAGGCGGTCGCGGATCAGTTCAATGTCCTGATTGCTAAAACCCAGCAGTTCGCGGCGCTCGTACTGGACATCGGCCACACCCTTGCCCGGGCGATCGCGCAGGCCTTCCTGGTGGACTCGGGCAATCCGTGCCGTGCGCGCCAGAAAGCCGATGGCGATTGAATTCGGCGTGCTCTGTAGTTTCAGGTGCTTGGCCTGGCGTAGTTTGGTGAACATCTGCCGCTTGATTCGCCCAGCCTTGCCCCGCAGTTGACGCGGCTTGCGCTTGGCGTAGGGCGTTCCGTCCGGGTTGCGTTGCACGGCGATGCGTTGTTGTTGGTTGCGGCGCAGGTCCCGGGCGATCTCCTGATTGAGCTTGCTGCGGGCGCCGGGTTCCAGCTTGGCAAGTAGCGCACCGGCCCATTCTTCCAGGGCGTGGAGGTTGTCAGCCATGGCGGAGGGGGTGCGGGCTGGCGATATCGCCGCCGTCCTGTGCGGTGCTCTGCCATGCGGCGATCAGGGAGTCGCCTGCGTACAGCTCCCAGTCACCGGCCGGCAGGTACGGTTCGAGCTGAGGCTCGTCTGGGTGGCTGACCTGCAGTGTGCCGTCGTCCTGTTTCTTGACGATCACCCGTTCCGTGAGCGGGATCTCGATCGACAGATCGACCTTGCTGTTGTCCAGGATGTCTGCCTCAAACTTGATGGCTTCCTTGCCCTTTTCCAGATTAGCGAGTAGTTCATGCTGATTGACCATCAGCCAGGCCAATAACGGGATCATCAGGGCGTCCGGGTGCCCGGCGAAGTCGGTGAGCATCACGTTCAGGGTGTACGCGTACTCGAATGACAGACCTACCGCAGCGGTGCTTCGGACGGTGCCGTTGTCGATGAAAACCAACAGACGGTCGGGGTCATTGCGCAGCTCTGGCACGGCAGCGAGCAGATGATTGCGCAGGGAATCGGGCTTGTTCATGGTTGTTTGGCTTCCTGCTGGGCCTGGTAAACCGTATCGACCTGGGCGGCGCAATCGGCCCATGCCGCCTCTACTGTTTCCACGTCGCGCAGCAGCTCGCCATTACCGGTCGGTTTCGCTGCTGGCAGGCGGCAGGGCACGACGACTGGACAGCCACTGACGATAACTTGCGGCTCCGGTGATGGCGGGACGCTCGCGCAACCGGCGAGCAGCAACAGGCAGAGGCTGGCGGGACCAATCGGCGAGTTCAGCGTTTTCATGTTCGAGCTCCTGGATCTGGTTGAGGCTGTCGGCCAGGTCTTGGCGCAGCTGGTTCTGGGTGAGTCGCAGGGCCGTTTGGGCGGCGCGCTCGGTCTGCACTTCGTCACTCAGGCGAACGATGGTGGCGGCTTGGCGATCGCTGCGCTCCTGGAGCGTTTGCAAGCGCTGTTCGGCGTTGGTGGACTTGGCTTTCTCCACCTGGAGGCGCTGATGTTGCCCCCAGAACAGCAGGGCCAATACAGCCGCGGCTACAGCCGACAGACCCCACTGACGCAGTGCGCTCATGCGCGGTACCAGCCAGCGGCGTTCATTGCGGCGACGTCCAAGCGACGGATGTCGGCCATGACCACCAGGCACTTCACCCCCGGGCACGCCAGATGCAGGGCCTCGGCGAAGTCCTGGGCGAGCTGGTGGTCAGTGTCTTCGGGCAGTACGAACACGTCGCCATCTTGGGGGCTGTGCTTGCGGATCTGGGCAATGTCGAGCATGTGAACTCCTGGACCGATGATTGTTGGTCACGCGGCGTCGAGGGTGCAGCCGCAGTTTGCGTGTCGTTCGTAGGCACGTTCGAGCTTCACGTCGTAGAGGTTCCGGGCGTAGGCAGGGCCGTTATAGAGCTTGGCGAACTGGGCCCACTTCTTGCCCTTGAGAGCTTTGTGCAACGCTGGTTCGGCTTCAATGAAGCGAATGAAGGCATCGAACTGCTCGTTTTCGTCCTTGGACATTCGGGCCACAAAGTCGGCCAGACTCGAATAACCCAGGTGTTCCCAGTGGTAACCCATGATCTGGAAAGCGCCCCAACTTGCTGACTCGTCGGCGCGTTGAGCATCGAGCATGCGGGCTTGCGCCAAGCGCTGGTGTTCACCAGCTCCGCCGATGTAGCCGCCGTACTTTGGGTTGACTAGGTGCGGGTGCGAAGCAGCCAATTCATCGGCGTGTCGTTTCAGTTCAGCCACGTTGTCGTCTTCATGGCGAGGCATCGCCAGGCGTTCGTACATGACATGGCGCTCGAAGAGGATCTTCGGTTTGCCGTTGGCCAGGAAGCCCTTACCCTGGCTCTCTACCTCGTTGATGGCATAGATCGAAGCGAGCTCAACGCCAAGGCGCTGGGCACCGGCGAGCAACGTGGCATTGCCCAGGAGCAGCCGACAGTCCCCGCCGAGAAGTGCGGATTGGGTCTTCTCACCGGCTATGCCGTCGTCGACCAGACCAGCACGGGCCTGGAAAGCACGCACGGCCTTTTCGGTGGCGTCGCCGAAGTCACCATCGACAGCCAAGGCAGGCTTGGCACCGGCCCGATTGAGCTGTTTTTGCAGCTGGCTAACGGCTTGGCCACGGTCACCGTGACGTAGGGTAGGGGTCATAGACTTGGCCTCAACAGGGCGGCAACGTTGCCGCGCGATCGATAAATCAGGGTGCAGAGCAGTACGGCGGTAACGGCTTGCCACAGGCTGACCGGTGGGCGGTACAGCAGTAGCTCAAGCCCACACATGCACAGCGCAGCGCCGAACAGGCTGGCCAGCAGCGAAATACCGCGCCGGTACCGAGCACTGCCTCGGCTGTAACAGGCCAGCCGCAGGGCACCGAGCAAGTAGGCGCTGGCGGTGATCAGCGGAATGACCAGGGTGATGATGGACATTTCAGCTACCCCCTCTGATGCGGCGCAGGATCTCGAACAGGTCGGCCTGCTCGACCCAGAGCATGGCCTTGATGCTGATTGGGATAACGATCAGAGCACAGGCAAAAGCGGCACCACCGCTGTTGATAATCGGCGCGAGTTTCAACGCCACCGGTGCGAACAGGTAGCCCACACCAGCTGAAAGCAACAGCGAACCCAACCGCTGCCAGGCCTTGAGGTCGCGCTTGATACTGGTCACCAGCCAGGCACCGAGGATGGCGCCGAACAGCGCTTCTCCATCGATCAGCGGCACGGCGGTGGCCAGGCCGAGGCCCATCAGCAGGCCGGTAATGGAGCTGGAAGTCGGATCAGCCATGGCTCGGGGTCCTTTGATTGGCGGCGGTCAGTCCCATAGGTTCACCACCTGGCGTTGTTCAACTTGTGGCGCGGCATCGGGCAGGGTGACCTGTGTGCCGTGCGGAATGATGGGACCGTGATCGGCCAGGCCGGGGTTGGCGTCGAAGACGGTCTCGGTGACGCCGGCGGTGCGGCCGTAGTAGCGCCAGCAGATGGCATCGACGGTGTCGCCCTGGTTGGCGATTACGGTAGCCATCAGGGGCGATCCTCGACTGTCACTTGATCCGGGTAGACCCAAGGGCCGTCACCCGATACCAGCGCGCCGGGGGACTTCCCGGTCTCTACCTCGCGGCAGACTGCGTATCCGAGCGGATGCATGATTTCCCGGTTGATGCGCTCCAACAGCCCCAAACGGGAGATTTTGTTCCAGTCGATGAGCTTGGGCTGGTTCATCACAACAGCTCCACAGTGGTGTGGCTGATACCGAGAAGCGTGCGCAGGGCCTTGCGGGCATCCCGACGCAGTTGGTCGGCGCTGCTTTCTTCTTCGGTGACCTTCTTCTCGCCGCTGTTGGTGGCGTCGAAGCTGCTGTAGCGCTCCACCAGTTCGGCCAGGGCGTTGCAGTAAATGACGCGGCGATAGAGGTGCAGCTGCTGGCTTTCGCCTTTGATCTGTTCCGCCGGTACGTCAACCAGGCTGTTGAAGCCCTGGGCGATCTGGGCATCACGGAAGCCGGCAAGCTCCCGGTTGGCCTCGATCATGGCATTGACGGCGGCGACCTCCAGGCGGTCGTCAGTGACGGAGTCGGTAATCCGCATCGCGGCGCGCAGGTGCTGTCCGTTGATCTCTGGCCAGAAATCACCGTTGCTGATCGGGAAGGCGGTGGTTGGAATACCGCCGGCAATGAATCCGCTCATGCTGGTCGCTCGAATAGGTCGGCGGTGGTCGGGACTTCACAGCTGGGCCAAGGAGTTAACCCGCTGATCCGCCCCGAGCCGCCGGGTGCGTGGGGACGCTCGGTTAGCCGGCAGTGCCGGCGTGTTTTTTGAGGAGGCGCTCGGCGCGCTCCAGATCTTTCTTGCCGCCGCAGCTGCTGTTCAGTTCGATCGCACGTTTGAGCAGGTCGATACCGGCTTGCAGCTTCCCCGGTTGACCTGGCTGCTCGTCGGTAATGCCCTCCAAGGTGGCGCGACCAAGGGCCAGGATCAGCTTGGCGCGAGCCTCATCCGGCATATCCTGGTCGTCAGTCAGCATGGCGGTAGCGGTCAGAATGTCTGCCGGGAAGGTGCCGCCAGCCTTTTGCGCTTTCAGCGCTGCGGTGGCCACTTCCTCGGCCACCAGGCAACCGGTGGTGCGGTTGAAGCGGTCCGGCATCAGTAGCCCGTGTTTCAGGACGTATTCGGCAACCTGCAGGCCTCCGGTGAAGTCGCCGGCGTCGAAGCGCCAAACCATCAGGGTGGTGAGCACATCGTCCTGGGCACCCTGGCCAGCCGAGAGCACGCCATCAACGTAGGGCACGTATTCCGGCAGCATCTCGGTCTTGAGCTTTGCCTTGCCCTCCTGAGACTGCACTTGCTTCAGGCGGAACTGGTCCTGCTGCAGTGCGGCGAGCATTACCTCATAACCGGTGGCGCCATCCATCAGGGCGGCAGGGGCGACGGCTGCCGCCTCCTGGGCCGCGATTTTTCGCAACTGGGTACGTTGGGCAAGAGTCAGGCTCATGGCTTAAGCCTCACTCGGGGCCGGGTAGGTCATGGCTTCGATGTTCTCAACCAGGGCCACGGCGCCGAAGTCTTCAATAACGTAGGCGTCATTGCTGGACTGGTAGTCGGCGATACGGTCGAACTCCGGCTCGTCTTTGATGTGCCGACGGCGGGCGCCTTCCTGCCAGTAGATGGACAGGTTCTTGAGGAAAGTGACCATTACGGTGCCTTCGGGGAAGAACGGGGCATCGACCACTGGCAGGCCGCCGAGACGCGCGCGGCTGACGATTTCCTGAGCGGCGTTCTCTTCCTGGTTGGACGCTGCGCCTTTTTCAACGGCCTTGAGCAGCTTCTCGTGCATCAGATCGCGGCTTACCAGCACGACCAGGTCGGGGCGGGAGCGATGCCAAGGTGAGAGCAGTTGGATAGCGTCGAACACCAGGCCGTCGAGGGTCTGATAATCGCCGCTGATCTCAGTGGCGACGCCGGCCACCTTGATGACCTTGGTACCGCCGACGGTAACCTTGCCGGATCCTTGCACGCCTTCGTCGATGACTTGAGCAGGGGCAGAAGTGCGGATCTTCTGCAGCCAGCCAATGTTGACGTCCTGCAGGAGCGGGTTGGCAGCGCGGTCGGTGGCTGCCGCAGCGGTGGTGCCGTTGAAGCCGATCATGATGCGGTCGAGTGCTTGGCGATCGACGATGGCGTTGGTCAAGCGTACCTGGAAGTCGGGGAACTTAGCCCAGGCATCGAGCAGTGAGTACGGGAATGCGGTGTCGAAGTTGGTCTGTTTGCAGGTGTAGCTGTCTTTGGTCAGCTGGGCGACATTGGCCGGGTTGCGACGATTACCGCCGGCGGTGTTAGTGCGGCTGGCTACCGGGCCATTTACGCCAGCGAGCAGTGCTTCACCTTCCTGATCGTTGACGCCGATTAGGTTGATGGCCTTGAGGAACAAGCTGGATTCCTGCATCGCACTTTCCAGCGTCTGCTGCACGCTGGGGGCAACGTTGAACTTCTCGGTGGCGCTGGCTACGCCGTTGAGCAGCGCGATCTGCGCGGCCAGGGCGGTGAAAACTAGGCGGGTTGCATTACGCATGGGGTGTTCTCCGGGGGCTAAGTTGGGTCAGAACTGGGTCAGCACTTTGCCGTCGCCGCCGGTGACGGATGGGCGAGGCTTGTGACTGTGGTCTTCGGTTTCACCCAGGCGCTTAACCAGGTCGGTGAACTCTTTTTCCAGCTTCTCGAACTTGGTTTGCAGGTCCTGGCGGGCTTGCTGTTCAGCAGCGAAGGCGGTCGCTTGCTCGCTGCCATGGGTGGCCAGGCTTTCGATCAGTTCGCCCAGGGCGGCGAAGCTGGCGGCGTCCTTGCCATCTTTTTCCTTGCTCTTGCCGAGGAGCTCGCCAACTTTGTCCTTCAGCGCTGCAAACATGCCGGGGGTGTCGGTGACTTCCTCGAATTCCAGAGGGGTTTCTTCCGCAGCGGTGAACAGGTTGTCCTTGTCCTTTTTGCGGTTGGAAAAGGTGCCGTGTTGGGCACTGAAGGACAGTGCTTCGGTACCGAGGCTGGCCGGTGTGTCGGTGATGGCGAGACCCACCAGGTAGGCCTTGCCGCTGTCGGCGAACTTCGGCTGCACCTCGATCGAGGTGTAAATCTTTTGACCGGCTTTGTTCAGGGCGAGCAGGGCGTCGTTGGGTTGAAGCTGAGCGAACAGGGCCAGCTTTTTCACACCGGCAATCTCGACCTCTTCGGCCTTCAGAGCCAGAACGTCACCGTAGGAACCGAACTCACCAGCAGGCAAGTAGCTCTTGATGTGCTCGCAATTGATCCGCGCGCCATAGGTGTTGGGGCTGTAGGTGCTGGCCATGTCTTCGATCCAGCTGCGTTCGATGGTGCGACCGTCAGTGGTGGCGCCTTCAACGGCGATGCGAGTCCATTTGGAGCGGTACTTCTTGGCTGTGGTGTCGGTTTTGCCGGCCATGCTGGGAGTCCTCATTGCGGTGGCGTTGTGCCTGGCGATGAGGGCATGGTCGGCATCGCGCGATGGCGCGGCAATGTGGGGGAGTTGTAGCGGGGAGGGATACAGGGCACGGAGATAGGGCCACGCGCGCGCGAACGGCAGCATCTGCGGCATGAACGCTATCGTCGATTTACCCACCGATCACCGCCGGCATGCCAAGCATCTGTACTGGCAGGGCTACCGTGTGTGCGAGATCGCCGAGCTGATCGGCGAGAAGGAAAAGACCCTTCACAGCTGGAAGGCCCGCGACGAGTGGGACCGGGCAACGCCGCTGGAGCGCATCCAGGCAGCCACCGAGGCCCGCCTGGTACAACTGATCCTCAAGGATCCGAAATCGGGCGCGGACTACAAGGAGATTGACTTACTCCACCGGCAAATGGAGCGGCAGGCCCGCATCCAGCGTTACCAGGACGGCGGCACCGAGACCGACCTCAACCCCGAGCTGGCCAAACGTAACGCTTGTGAAAAGCGTAAACCCAAGCGCAACGATATCCCAGAGGAACACGTCGAGAGGTTGATCGAGGCGTTTCTCGATGGTTGCTTCGATTATCAGAAAGACTGGTACCGCGCAGGCAACCAGCGTACCCGCGCCATCCTGAAGAGCCGGCAGATCGGCGCGACCTACTACTTCGCCCGGGAAGCCCTGATTGATGCACTGACCACCGGGCGCAACCAGATTTTCCTGTCGGCCAGCAAGGCGCAGGCTCACATTTTCAAGGCCTATATCCAGGCGTTCGCCCGGGAAACGGTTGGGGTAGAGCTAACCGGCGATCCGATCATCTTGCCCAACGGGGCCGAGATGCACTTTCTCGGTACCAACGCGCGGACTGCCCAGGGCTACCACGGGAACTTCTACTTTGACGAATTCTTCTGGACCTTCAAGTTCAACGAACTCAACAAAGTCGCCTCGGGCATGGCGATGCAGAAGCAGTACCGCCGGACTTACTTCTCGACGCCCAGCTCAATGGCGCACGAGGCATACACCTTCTGGACCGGCGAGCGTTTCAACAAGGGCAAACCCTCTGCCCAGCACCTGAAACTGGACGTCAGTCATGACGCGTTGCAGCAGGGCAAACTTTGCGACGACCGAATCTGGCGCCAGATCGTCACCATCCTGGACGCAGAGGAACGGGGCTGCGACCTGTTCGACATCGATGAGCTGCGACTTGAATACGATGCGGCGGCGTTTCAGAACCTTTTGATGTGTCAGTTCGTCGACGACGGCGCGAGCATTTTCCCGCTGAACATGCTGCAGCCTTGCATGGTGGACAGTTGGTCGATCTGGGAGGACTACCAGCCATTCGCGGCAAGACCATTTGCCGATCGGCAGGTTTGGGTCGGATATGACCCCGCCGAATCAGGCGATACCGCTGGCCTTATCGTAGTGGCACCACCGCTGGTACCGGGTGGAAAGTTCCGGGTCCTGGAGCGACATCAGTTCAGGGGGATGGACTTCACCGCGCAAGCCGAGACCATTCGCCAGGTGACGCGCCGCTACTGGGTCACCTACATCGGCATCGACACCACTGGGCTGGGTAGTGCTGTTGCACAGTTGGTGCGCCAATTCTTCCCCGCCCTGCGCACGTTCTCCTACAGCCCAGAGGTTAAGACGCGCCTGGTGATGAAGGCCTGGGACGTTATCAGCAAGGGGCGACTTGAGTTCGACGCGGGGTGGACAGACCTGGCTCAGTCACTGATGGCCATTCGAAAAACCGTTACCCCAGGCGGGCGACAGTTCACCTACACCGCCGGGCGCACTGACAACACCGGCCACGCGGATCTGGCGTGGGCACTCTTTCACGCATTGCACAACGAGCCGCTGGAGGGCCAGACCGTGGCTAACACCGGCATCATGGAGATTTACTGATGAATAGCCCCCAGGAACTGGCCACTGTGCCGCAGACCACTGAAGGTGAGCTTCTGGCACAGGCCAGGGGCGGGCAGTCGATGGCGTTCACTTTTGGTGATCCGGTACCGGTGCTTGATGGCCGGGAGATCCTCGACTACCTGGAGTGCTGGTCCAACGGCCGCTGGTATGAGCCGCCGGTTGCGCTGGATGGCCTGGCGAAGTCGTCGAAGGCCAGCGTTTACCTGCAGTCTGGCCTGATCTTCAAGCGCAATGCACTGGCCCGCACATTCATACCGCACCGGTTGTTGAGCCGACACGCCTTCGAGCAGATCGTCATGGACTGGGGCTGGTCGGGCAATCTCTACCTGGAGAAGCGCGACAACATGCTGCGCCAGGCGATCGGCCTGCAGCCCTGCCTGGCCAAGTACATGCGCCGCGGCAATGACCTGACCACTTACTACCAGGTGCGCGGCTGGAAGGACGAGCACGAATTCAAGTCGGGAAGCGTCTGTCACTTGCGTGTGGCGGATATCAACCAGGAGATCTACGGCCTACCCGAATGGCTCCCGGCTTTACAGAGTGCGCTGCTCAATGAGAGCGCCACCTTGTTCCGTCGCAAGTACTACCAGAACGGCAGTCATGCCGGTTTCATCATGTACATGACCGACGCCGCTCAGAATGAGGATTTCGTCAACGACCTGCGCACGGCGATGAAGAACAGCAAGGGCCCGGGCAACTTCCGCAACCTGTTCATGTACGCACCTGGTGGCAAGAAGGACGGGCTGCAACTGATCCCAATTAGTGAGGTGGCGGCGAAGGACGACTTCGGGGCGATCAAGAACATCAGCCGCGACGACCAGCTCGCTATGCTGCGCATCCCGCCGCAGTTGATGGGGGTGGTCCCGCAGAACGCTGGGGGCTTCGGATCGATCCGCGATGCGGCTGAGGTGTGGGCTGTTAACGAACTGGAGCCAGAGCAGGCCAGGCTACTGCAGATCAATGAATGGTTGGGGGAGGAGGTTGTGCGCTTCCGCGACTTCAGCTTACCGAGCAGTTCGGCAAACTGAAGTCAGATCGCACATTAGAAAGCCGCCCTAGAGGCCAATGCTGTTCACTTAAGGAAAAACGGCGCTTACCCCGAAATGGGAAAGCGCCGTTTTTCTTGGACTTCGCCGCAGCACCGAAAAACTAAAACCTTCGGTCAGCGGCTTAAGTGAGCAGCATTGGCCCTAGAGGCGGCTTTTCTCATCCTTCGCCGATTGGAATACCCGTCAGTTTTTCAATCTGTTTTTTGACGAATCCCTTGCCGAGTGCCGATAACAATTGAAGCGTGTATCCGCCAGCCTCTTTCGCTCCGTCTTTCGTCAGCTTCCAAATCACGTCATCCCTTACTGAGTCTACGAAGTCGTGTCCCTTTGGGGTCAGTCCATGGAAGGAAAACTGACCACCGGGAGTCATGCCCGTAATACTCAGGGGGCCTCCACTGTCGATCCACCCGATTTGTAGGATTTGATCGACGTGATAGTAGACTTCGTCATCGGTGTAGCCCGCGATAGCAAGGTCTTTTTTATATCCGATGTACTGAATTGCAGTGGCCGGCTTCTCCCAAGCTTCAAGCTTGAGCATAAGCAGTCGGATCAGTTCTGGGTCTCTACGCATTCCTCTTCTCCCTGATTTATTGCAGCAGCATTCGCATGAAACCTTGTAGTGCCATAGGCACGTGAACTCAGCGGATCCTACCTTCTTCGGTTCTACCAGACCAATGTCGACATCAGCGTCGTCCGGGAGTGGCTGCTGTCATTCAGGCCCTGGCGCGCGCACTCGTCCCCCCGCCACGCCGGCGGTCTAAATGTGTCGTTTTTTCTGCACCCCTGCAGACTACTCCCGACGGCCCAGGCTCTGGGCTTCTGGGGCATAGATAGGGTGGGGAAACCCTTCGAATCCCTGCATTCCCCTCCGTTTCTCCGATGCACCAACTGTGGCGCTTCTGAGGCCTTTTTCAGGAGCACCCTTTTTGAGAGGTAATTTTGGTAAGGGGGTAGTTCGGACTGGCTTGGAGGCCTTGATTTACAAGGGGTACAGCGATTACCTGAATAGGTAATTTGAAGTAATCGAAAAGGTAATTTTTCTCTAAGCTATTGATTTTAAAGGGTCTTGAGTTTTCCCATTTCAACCGCTCACAGAGGTAATTCACTTACCTTTCAATTACCAAAAAATTACCTTTAGTAAAATCGTTCAACACATTGTTCTGTAAGGGTTTTCAGCCGTTAAAAAAAATCGATTACCTAAATTACCTCTTTTTGACGGGTCAACCTGAAACGCGACTAACCCCATGTAGAAGGTGCCGCGCGGGTCCCGCCCACAAAGTCGATGGGAACAACTTGGGAACAAAAACACGCACATTCGCACGCTGCAGCCCACGCAAATCAAGGCCTCCAGCCCGGAAGAGCGCTTTACGTTGAGTTCGAATCTCTACGCTTCCGCCATATTCAAAGCCCTGATTACTCAGGGCTTTTTGCGTTTTTGGTGCATAGAAAAACTACTCATGGGAACACCCTTGGGAATGGTTTTGATTTGTCAGCGCTGACAATACTTTGCTACTTGGAGGGTTTCGCCAAGGCTCCAATTCGACGATAAACACGCTCGGTAATGTCGCCCTTGGTGTGGCCCAGCAGCAGGCTGGCGTGGTCGACATCTGTGATCTCGGAAGCCGCCTTCGGGCGAATGTCGCGGAACTGGAACTGGCTGACCTTGCCAGCCAGGACCTGGTGTCCGGCGGAGACTGCTTCTTTCACCGCCTCCTCTCGGGCGTCGTCCCAGCGATGACGCAGCATCGGTGCCGTCACCCGTTTACCGTAGTCGGTCAGCAGCAGGTATGGCGACCCATGCGAAGCGTTGCGCGCCAGAATCTTCCTGATCAGGGCGCCCAGGCTGCTCTCCACGCCATCCACTTCCAGCATGATCTGCAGCTTCTTGTCGGTCTTCTTCTGCTTCACACCCAGGGCATTGCCCTCGATGTCGTCCCGCCTCATCACCAGCACGTCCGCCGGACGCTGGCCCGTCAGATACGCCAAGTCCATGGCGTCCTTCAGTTCACCCACCGCTTTCGCATAGACCGCGCTCCAGATCGCGTCATTGGCATAGAAGTCTCGCGGTACTTCCTTGTTCTTGCGCACGCCCTGGCACGGGTTCTCGTTGATGGTGAGGCCCCATTCCCGGGCGATATTGAAAATGTGCGACAGGGTGGCGATCTCACGGTTCGCCCTGACCGGCGCAGTCCTAGCATCGCGATACTTCGCCACATGCGCAGGCGTGATTCCGTCAATTGGCGCCTTCTCGAAGTAATTGCGCAACTGGCGTATCTCGGCCAGGTTATCTTTCTGGGGACGGGCCACCTTCTTCAGAACGATGTCACACTCGTACAGATCGAATATCGCGCCCATGGTGACCAGGTCCTTGGGTTTCTCCTTGGCCTCCAGTTCGGCCCACTTCAATCGAGCCAGGCTAAGATCGGTGCCCAGGGGGGCTGGCGCGAGGGCTTGGCACCGGAATCACTACGCGGTCCAAGTTGGCGCTGCCGCCGTCTTCGGTGCACGCAGCCGCTGCGGCTTTGCCGGCCTCGATTGCAATGCGGACCTTTGCAGGCAGGCTCGAGAGTTCTTCTTTCGTCATGGCAATAGCTCTCCATTCCCGCGCATGTCTGCAGGCTTGATAATTGAGTAGAATTCCTGGGGTGAGGGTGGCTATTTGCTACTTGTTATCTGGATGGCTATTCTTTCGCCTCCTCATCGTTGAATGGAGACGACTATGAATCTGGCAGCACTTCGCTATTTGGTGAAAAACGAACCTGAAACCATTGAAGGAAATGTGCCTACAGGTACAGACTCGGATGCGACCTTGGGCGTCGCTAAATTTATAGCTGCGGATGAGGCTAACCTGGGGCAGTTATCTGCCAATCAGCGCTATCACTTCGAGCGCTTCATCCTTCCTCTCATTCAACGTGTAGCTTGTGAAGGTGTTTTCGGGCCGGAGGACGAGGGCGGAGATGGTTGTGTCGGTAGCGGGTTCATCAATGACGAAGATCTGGAGAGCTGCTACGAGTCAGGTGACATGCTCTGCCAAGAATGCACTTACGTCCAAAATAAGATGAGCGAAGACTGAGTTTATTCTGTCTGGGGCATCAGCTCCTTGGGCACCTCGACGGTACCGCCGAGCTTGGCGGCGGTGATGGCGCGGTATGCAGCGAGTAGGTGGGTCGAACCGTCCGCGTCGCCTGAGACGTCATCCCGCCCGGTGACGGCAAAGAACGAATCCGAGTAGAGGCCAAAGACGATACGGTACTTTTCGATCAACTGCCCGCCAAGCATCCAGTTCTCTTGCGGGCTGTACCGCTCGCAGCGCTCGGTTGCTTCGCCGCGGTACCGGACGAACACCCTTGCCGGCGCGCCATAGTGCGGCTTGGCCACATGCACATCCAGCCCCTCGGCCTCGGCGACCGCCCAGGCCAACTGCTCGCCCAGCAGCTCGGCAGTATTCACTTCGATCAGGTCTGTCATGCGTGCCCTTCCTTCCGGCGCTCTGCGTCGATTTGGTCATACAAGGGGTCAACTCGCTGCTTGCGGCTGATCGCTTCGGAACGCTTGAGGTGTGCTGACATGGCCTTGCTGTAAGGCTCGATCTTCTCGATCAGTTGCAGCTGCTCATGACGGCATGTCGACTCATTGAAATGCCGGGCCAGACGGTCACGCTCGCCAAAGTTGAGATGATCAAGTGCGCGGTTCTCCTTCTCCATCTCGGCCAGTGCTTCCGCTGATTGCAGCTTCCAGCGCAGGTACAGCACGTCGCTTTTCTTGGGCCTGATAAAGAAGAGCTGCGACCTGATCCACTCCACCAAGTCTTCCTTGGTCATTTCGTCGATCACATCTTTGCGGGCAGCTTTGCTCACAGTGAATACCTCTCTTCGTTTCAGCACGCTGGCGCCTGGGCTGGGGTAGGGGTGGTGTCTTGTTCGTGTGGAGAGAGCTGGCGCTCGTTGCCGGCCTGCAGCTGGCTGTCGGGGATGCAACTGATCCCAACGCCGTTGAGGATGTAGCAGGTGACGCCGCGATGACTGTCGTGCTCAACGTCGATGACGTTCTCGGTCGCGCTGGCGCCGGTGGCCAGCAGCAGGAGGCAGAGGGCGAGGCGGGTCATTCCTTCACCTTGATCGTCACGTCGTCATGAATCCACTCGATGTCGAGCAGGTCGTCCTCAGTGATCTGGTCCTCCCTGGTGTCACTCATGCTCACCAGGTCCTGAACCTCTTCATCCGGCACGTTCTCCATGACCTTGCGGAAGTTCACGACCGCTTTCCCGGTCAGGATAATTGTTTTGCCCACGGCATATCTTTGGCCGCCATATCGCGACAGTGAATAGAAGTGAGAGGGGTAGGGGTGTTGCTACGGAACGCAGACCCACCAGCTTTGCGCGTAGGCCACGCCGTCGATGATCTCGATGCCGGTGAACGTCACGCTCATACTCGACATACCCGTCATCACCGCTTCGTACAGCGGCGGCAGGGGAGGTTTTCCGGACATTGTGTGATGCAGGTGAGCAGAGTTGGACGGCCTGCCCAGCGGCGCGAATTCATCCAGGCGCAGGTGCACGTCGCCGCGGATCGGGTTGAATGCGCGGATCTCTTTCTGGCTACGCGGCACGCCGCGCACGCGCATTGAAACGATGAGGAAATGCATAGATAGTACTGTTCAAATAAGCAGTATTTTGTTCACGCAAACCGCACCCGCCGATGGCGCTTCGTCGGGTGGAGTACAAATGTTCTCCTGCTAGGGCTTGCGCTCCAGGGCGGCTCGCTCAGCCATATTTTTCGCAGTCCGTGTAGAAGTAGTCCAGGAGCCTGTGGGGTACGAGCTGGCCGCGTGGACCCGTTTTCGTAGGCGAGGGAGTCTTCTGTCACTTGTCCATTTTCCGTCCGATAGGGTCAAATAGTCGCTTAGTAAGCGCCCGCGCACAGGATTTAAACTGAAGGGATGGGGTATGCGTTCATTATACATGTATGGTTTTTTAATTTTTCTAGTGTCTCTTATTTCGGGTTGTGGCAACCCGTTGGACGACCGGCTAACACAGCTCACCGGAGCGAAAAGTAATGTGGAGCGGGTTTACGTTTGCGGTGAGATTTACCAAGAGGACGCGGTAAAGGCGCGGATGCTACGAGACAGCGTCAAATCTCACTCAGACAGAACCACCGCTATTGCGATGATTGAGGAGGCCGATCTCAATTCCGGTAGATTCATAGTTATGCTTGAGGATTTCTCGCCAGAAGAATTTCAGTTCGCCTCTAGGAGTTTTTCGAAGCGCTTTACTAGGAGTGAATTTACTAGCCTCTTTGACGAGTATGGGAGTGTGCTTAAAGCTCACTGTGAGGATATGCTGTGATTGAGCTAAATATCATATGTCCGGGCACAGTAATATATTAAGATCTGTGAAACTGCCACGTACCGTCGTTTGCAAATGATCCGACTCTGCCAGCGTAGAATTAGGCGTTAGGCTATGGGACCTTTCGGCGTCGGGCGATACGTGGCGGTATTCGGTCCAGCCGGTCATCGGTAGCTTGGTCTTGGGGTTGATCAACGGATTGCCTTTTGAATCGGTGAGTTCGCATTTCGCCCTGATGCGCAGATCGCGGCACTGGCCTGACTTCCTGGCCAGCTCAATGAACTGCTGGGCGTACTGCGGAGCATCGAACAGATGGCTCAGTTGCTTGACCTTCTCGGTGACCATGATCGCTGCGGCGCGCTGCTCGACGGCTTCATTCCATTCAGCAAGGGTCAGCTGCAGAGGGGGGGGCGCCGGCTTTCCCGCTCGACCTGGTCGTCTTGGTGATCTTCCTCGCTTCAGCCAGCGCTACGTCGGCGGTCACGCCGAAGACTGCGAATGTGCTCATGGTGATCTCCGGGCAGCCACCAGCCTCGCCGGGGTGGCGTGATTCGTTGAATTGGGGTATTGGTGTTCGCCTCGAATTGGAGCGGAGCAAGGGACTTTTATGCTTACAACGATGTTGACTCTAATTGCTGCTGCTGTTGCAGCGTACTCTGCCGTATTGAAAGCTAAGCACGAGAAACTTTGGTCAGAGCGCTATGAAAAGTCTGGGCTAGCACTGACTCGCGCAAATATAATCGTCAGGTTTTTAGAAAGCGAGGTGAACGGTGAGCATGGTATTCACGGTTTGACCGCTCACGAAAAAAAGCTCCTTAATGAAAGTTGGCCCGTTGCGCGCTATGAGTTGGAGCGGGATATCCTAATGCTGCAACTCTTGTTCAATGATCAGGATATGGGCGCTCTCAAGGGTGCGTGGACAGACCTTCAAGGGGCGTTGTTTCTCCTTATGGAGGAAGCTTCCACGCATGATAGTCATGCCTATGTGAGGAAGGCGCTACCTCTTGCGGAGCTGCTTGAGGGGGAGCTCATAATGCTTGCTCGCAAAAATTGTGTTTTGCCCTTCTACGCAAGGTGGCTTGTCAGATAGCAGGGCGAGGCTGGTTTGTTTTCTACCGATTTCTCCATGCATGCGCCGCCCTCCGTGGCCGGATGCGGCATGCTGGTAATTAGGGGATTCGATGGCGCGTCATTGGGTCACGAAACTGGCTTGATCTGTAGCAATGGGGTATTACGGGTTACCGGTGTAGTGGTCAACTAATCCCGGACACTGCGTTAAGTTTTTCTTCAACCACGGCGGGCGCTAGTCCGCCGTTGAATTGGTGTGGCCGTTGCCAGTTGTAGCGCTGCATCAAAAACCGACCAATATCCTGCTGTGCCAGGGAAGCACTCATGTATCCCACTGTTGGCACCCATTCTGTTTTCAAACTGCGAAACAACCGCTCCATCGGCGCGTTGTCGTGGCAGTTTCCCCG
>NZ_VXCV01000011.1:0-172620 GCF_052850635.1 Pseudomonas sp. 1176_21 | reverse complement strand
CTGCACAGCCCGCACGCTCTCATCGCCCAGGCGTGCACGCAAACGCTCGCGCAACTGCTCCCAGCCCTGTTGCTGCTGGGGCCGCGCATTGAACAGCTCGCCCGGTTGCGGCACGAACGCCGGCAGGTCGTCGGCCACCAGGCGCACGCTGCGCACCGGTGCGGGCAGGGTCAACTGCTCCAGGCGCCCGCGTGCCAGCTCGAACAGCATGCCCGCCTCGCGTTCGGCGGCCAGCAGGCCGACCACCACCGGCGTGGCGACGCCCCGGGCATGTTCCAGGTGCAGGGTAAAACGCTGCACGCCGCCGTCACGGCTGGCCAGGAATGCCGCCAGGTCGGCAATCAGCCGGCGCAACGGAAACAACAGCGCCTGGTGCGACTCCACATCGAAGTTGAGTTCCAGCCGCGCCTCGAACCGGTCCGGCGGCCGGTAGCACGCCAGCGCCATGGGGCGCAGGCCCAGCAGGCGATCCAGGTGCACCTGCACGCTGGCGGCAAAACGCCTGGCCAGGGTGTCGCGCGGCAACCTCAGCACCTGCCCAAGGTCGCGCAGGCCCATGCGCGACAAGGCCGTGGCGGCCTCCACCGGCAGGCCGATGCGGTCCACGGGCATCTGCGCAAGGGCAGCGCGGGTGGCCTGGGGGTCGTTCAGTGCCAGCCCGTCATGGGCGTTGGCCAGCATGCGCGCCGCCACCGGGTTGCTGGCCAGCACGATGCGATGACGCAGCCCCAGCTCGCCCAGCTCCTTGCGCAGGCGGGCCTCGAACAGCGGCCAGGGCCCGAACAGGCCCAGGCTGGATTCGACTTCGAGCAACACGGTGCGTGGGTAATGCAGGCTGACCTGTGAACTGAACTGGTAGGCCCAGGCGGCCAGCAATTGCTGCAACTGCTCGACCGCCGCCGGGTCATGCTCGACGCAGGTAAAACTGCTGGCCAGGGCCTGCGCGGTGCTCAGGCTCTGCCCGGCGCGCAGCCCCAGGGCCCGGGCCGCCGGGTTGACCGCCTGCAATACGCGCCGCTGCGCCGGGCCGCTGAGCAGCACCAGCGGTGCCTGGGGGTCGTCGCGACCGCGCAGCACGCTGTCGAGTGCCAGTTGCGGCAGCAGGATGCAGGCCCACAGCATCGCCCATCACCCTCGCCCGGCCATGGCGATAGGGGTGGCCGGGGCCAGCCCGCCGCGACACTTGAGCACCCGCCACTGCGCCGGGTGCAGGTCGACGGCAATGCGCAGCGCGGCCGGCGACGGGTTGAGTGCCGCCTGCTGCGGGCGGCAGGCAAAGGCCAGGGTCTGGCCGGTTTCGGCAGCCACCTGCAGGCGGCGCAAGGCGCGGTCGTCGACCTGCTGCGGCCAGCACAGCACCGCGCCGCAACTGCCCGAGCGCAGGCACTGCTCGGCGGCCCACAGGGCCTCGACGCGGGAGGCCTGGATCAGCGACAGCCAGCGCAGGTCGACACCGGCTGCCAGCCAGGCGGGCGGGTACGGAATGAACGGCGGCGCCACCAGCACCACCCGTTCGCCGCTGGCAGTCAGGCGCGCCAGGCTCGGCCAGAGCAGGTGCAGCTCGCCGGCGCCCTCGGCAGCCAGCAGCAGTTCGCTGAGCGCACCCGGTGGCCAGCCGCCGCCGGGCAGCACCGCGTCCAGCGCGGCATGCCCGGTGGGTTGCAGGCCCCGGGGCTGGGCCAGCGGGCGCCCCTTCCAGACCCGCCGCTCGTCGAGCAGCCCGTCGAGGCTGACCACCGCGCCCATCAGTCGCGCCTCAACAGGCCGCAGAACACCCCTTCGATCACGAAGTCGCGTTCTGGCCCCACGTCTATCGGTGCATAGGCCGGGTTGCGCGGCAGCAGGCGGTAGTGCGTGCCTGCGCGCTGGAAGCGCTTGATGGTGACCTCGCCATCGAGCCGGGCCACCACGATCTGCCCGTCGCGGGCATCGGGCTGCTGGTGAATGCCCACCAGGTCGCCGTCGAAGATACCGTCGTCGATCATCGAGTCGCCGCGCACCTTCAGCAGGTAGGTGGGGGTACGGCTGAACAGGTGCGCATCGAGCATCAGCTGTTCGTGGATGTCCACGTCGGGCCCGATCGGGCGGCCGGCGGCCACCTGGCCCAGTACCGGGATCTCCAGCACCTCGGGGCGGCGCAGCGCACCGGCCAGGCGGATGCTGCGCGCCTGGTTGGGGGTGACCTCGATCAAGCCGGCCTCGCACAGCGCCTGGATGTGCTTGCGCGCCACGCTGCGCGAGGCAAAACCGAAGGCCTGGGCGATGTCGGCCAGGCTCGGGGGCTGCCCTTGCTGCGCGATGCGGTCGCGGATGAAGGTCAGGATGGCGGCACGTTTGGGCGATAGTCTGTTCATGGAGCACATTTGTACTCTTTTCGGGTTTATCTGACCAGCCCCGCTGATCGCCACGGCAAAATGGTTATGATGGCCCGCCGTGCAATGGAAACCGCGCCCCATGCTTGAAGCCCTGCTGTTCGACCTCGATGGCACCCTGACCGACACCGATACCCTGCATTTGCAGGCACTGCAGCAGTTGCTGCGTGAGCAGGGTCGCGAACTGAGCGAGGCCGAGTTCGACGCCCACGTCAGTGGCCGGGCCAACGCCGACATGTGCCGCTACCTGTTCCCCGGGCGCCCGGTGGCCGAGCATGAGGCATTCGCCGACCGCAAGGAGGCGCGCTTTCGCGCGCTGTCGCCGACCTTGCAGCCCACTGCCGGCCTCGAACGCCTGCTGGCGCATGCCGAGCGCAGCGGCATCGGCATGGCCGTGGTCACCAATGCGCCACGGGCCAATGCGCAGCACATGCTGGTAGCCATGGGCCTGGCCGAGCGCTTCGAGCATGTGCTGGTGGCCGAGGAACTGGCACGGGCCAAGCCCGATCCCCTGCCCTACCTCACCGGCCTGGAGCGCCTGGGGGCCAGGGCAGACCATGCGCTGGCGTTCGAGGATTCGGTGCCGGGCGTGACGGCAGCGAGCCGCGCGGGGATCCTTACCGTGGGCCTGTCGACCAGCCAGGCGCCACAGCTGCTGCTGGAGGCCGGTGCGCAGCTGGTGGTGAAGAACTTCGACGATGAGCGCCTGTGGCAACTGATTGCGCAGATGAGCGGCTGAAGCCACCCACCGCGCCGGTTTCGCCAGCCAGGCTGGCACGCGCACCATCGGGGGTCACCTTCGAGCGGTGCACGCTCGCTGTCGGTGCACCCCTGAGCCGGCCAATTCACAAAACATGACCAACGGGTCACATTTATCCCGCCCCTCTCCTACACTGTTCAATCGACCTGATACCGTCCGGAAAACTCGATCGAAAATAGTCGAAACTTCTGCAAACCCGGTAGGTCAGCAACTAAGTAGGCCAACGACTCTGGTTACCCAGGCGCAGCCCACCCCCCACTCGTCAGCACGCCATCGGCAGGAGCGCCGGCTGGCGTAGCGCTTGCACGTGTGTCCGGGGCGTTTCACCGCATCACATGACATAGCGAGAACAACAGTACAGACATGCAGCGGGTGGGATACGCCCGCAGAACAAGGGACGGAGACAAGTATGATCAGCGCCGCTGTCGAACCTCATGCAGAGCATTTCAACCCGGATACCAGCGCGCAGGTGCGTGCTGCCCAGATCGTCACGACAGCCAAGGCCCCTGCCCTCGATACCCGGCGCAACCCGAACAAGCGCAAGGTGCTGTTCGTGACCTCGGAAATCGCCGACCTGGTCAAGACCGGCGGCCTGGGCGACGTCTCCGCCGCCCTGCCCCGCGCCATGCGCCACCTGCACGATGTACGCGTGCTGATCCCCGGCTACCCGCAGGTACTCGAAAGCGACAACCCGATCCACCTGGTGGGCGAGCTGGGCGGCCATGCCGCACTGCCCCCGTGCAAGATCGGGCGCATGGACCTGGCCGACGGCCTGGTCATCTATGTACTGATCTGCCCCGAGCTGTACCAGCGCGAAGGTACCCCCTACGGCGCCAACAATGGCCGTGACTGGCCCGACAACCATATCCGCTTCGCCCGCCTGGGCCTGGCCGCCGCCGAAATCGCCGCGGGCGAGGGGATGGTGCACTGGAAGCCCGATCTGGTGCACGCCCACGACTGGCCTGCCGGCCTGGCCCCGGCCTACATGCACTGGCGCGGCCTGAACACCCCCACCCTGTTCACCATTCACAACCTGGCCTACCAGGGGGTGGTCAGCCGCGGCTGCTGCCCGGAACTGGCGATTCCCGAACACGCCCTGCAACAGGAAGGCATGGAGTTCTACGGCAAGCTGTCGTTTCTCAAGGCCGGCCTGGCCTACTCCAGCCACATCACCACGGTCAGCGCCACCTATGCCCGGGAAATCACCACCCCGGCCTTCGGCTGCGGGCTCGACGGTTTTCTTGGCAGCAAGGCGCAGCAGGGCCTGCTCAGCGGCATCCCCAACGGCATCGACGAAAGCTGGGATTCGGCCACCGACACCCACCTGACCCACCGCTTCAGCATCAACGACTGGGAAGGCAAGGCGGCCAACAGCAGCCAGGTGCGCGAACTGTTCGAGCTGGAGCCCTCCACCGGCCCGCTGTTCGCCGTGGTCTCGCGCCTGGTGTACCAGAAGGGCCTGGACCTGACCCTGGGGGTGGCCGAGTACATCGTCGAACAGGGCGGCCAGATCGCCATCATCGGCCGCGGCGAACCGGAGGAAGAACAAGCCATGCGCGAGCTGGCCAGCCGCTTCCCGGGCCGCGTGGGGGTGCGCATCGGCTTCAACGAGACCGACGCACGGCGCATGTTCGCCGGCAGCGACTTTCTGCTGATGCCCTCGCGCTACGAGCCCTGCGGCCTGAGCCAGATGTACGCGCAGCGCTTCGGCTCGCTGCCGGTGGCGCGCAACACCGGCGGCCTGGCCGACACCATCGAGAATGGCGTCACCGGCTTTCTGTTCGACGAATCGAGCGTGGAGAGCTACCGCGAAGCACTCTCGCGGGCCTTCTACGTATACGGCAAGAAACACCTGCTCAATGCCATGCGCTGCCTGGCCATGACCCAGCCATTCAACTGGTGTCAGGCCGTGGAACCCTATGCCCACCTGTACGAGGAACTGGTGACGCGCGCCACGCTCAACGCAGGCTGAGGAGAACTGCCGTATGCCCTTCAGGTCACAGGAACACGCGACCCACGGGGCCGTGATGCTGGACAGCCACACCACCCGCTTCGCCCTCTGGGCGCCCGATGCCCGGCAGGTGGAGGTGGAATGTGAAAACGCCGCCCCGCAACCCATGCAGCGCAGTGACGACGGCTGGTTCGTGCTGCGCCTGCCCTGCCCGGCCGGTACGCGCTATCGCTACCGTATCGACGGCGACCTGTCGGTCGCCGACCCGGCCAGCCGTGCCCAGCCCGACGGCGTGCACGGCCCCAGCCAGGTGCTGGGCACCGAGTATGCCTGGCAACACCCCGACTGGCAGGGCCGCCCGTGGCACGAGGCAGTCATCTATGAAGTGCACGTGGGCCTGCTGGGCGGTTACGCCGGCGTGGCCAGGCACCTGCCGCGCCTGGCCGCGCTGGGCGTGACCGCCATCGAGCTGATGCCCATCGGGCAGTTTCCCGGCCAGCGCAACTGGGGCTATGACGGCGTGCTGCCGTTCGCCCCGCAAGCGAGCTATGGCACCGCGCAGCAACTCAAGGCGCTGATCGACCAGGCCCACGCGCTGGGGCTGATGGTGCTGCTGGATGTGGTGTACAACCACTTCGGCCCCGACGGCAATTACCTGCACCGTTATGCCCAGGGTTTCTTTCGCGAAGACCGGCATACGCCCTGGGGCGCGGCCATCGATTTTCGTCGCCGCCAGGTGCGCGACTTCTTCATCGAGAACGCCCTGATGTGGCTGCACGACTACCGCTTCGACGGCCTGCGCCTGGATGCGGTGCACGCCATCGACGACCCTGACTTTCTGCATGAGCTGGCCCGCCGCGTGCGCGCCAGCACCGCACCGGGCCGGCAGGTGTGGCTCACCCTCGAGAACGAGCGCAACCAGGCGCACCTGCTTCAGGAGGGCTACGACGCCCAGTGGAACGACGATGGCCACAACGCCCTGCACGTGCTGCTGACCGGCGAGCAGGAAGGCTACTACGTCGATTACCGCGAGGCGCCGCTGAACAAGCTGGCGCGCTGCCTGAGCCAGGGGTTCGTGTTCCAGGGCCAGCCGGACCGCAACGGCGAACCGCGTGGCGAAGCCAGCGGCCACCTGCCGCCCAGTGCCTTCGTGCTGTTTCTGCAGAACCATGACCAGATCGGCAACCGCGCGCTGGGCGAGCGGCTCGAGCGCCTGTGCCCGCCCCAGGCCCTGCGCGCCGCCGCCGGGCTGCTGTTGCTGGCACCGATGATCCCGCTGCTGTTCATGGGCGATGACTGGGGGTGCCGCCAGCCCTTCCTGTTCTTCACCGATCACCACGACGACCTTGCCACCGCCGTGCGCGAAGGCCGACGCGCCGAGTTCAAGGGGTTCAAGGCCTTCGCCGACCCCGAGCAACGGGCGCGCATCCCCGACCCGAACGCCGCCCAGACCTTCCTCGACTCGCAACCGCAATGGGGCGAGGACAGCGAGCAATGGGTGGCGCTGTACCGTCGCCTGCTGTACCTGCGCCACCAGCACATCATCCCGCGCCTGCCGGGCACCCGCGCCCTGGGCGCCCAGGTGGTCGACGGCCAGGGCGTGAGCGCCCGCTGGCAACTGGGCGATGGCAGCGAGCTGCGCATCGACCTCAACCTCGGCCAGCAGCCACTGGCCCTGGACCTGCCGGCCCGCGAGCGGCACCTGTTCGAAAGTTGCGAACTGCCCCCGGGCCCACCCTGCCTGCCGCCGTTGAGCTGCGTGGTGAGCCTGACCCCTTCCTGCCCCACGGAGCCTGTGCATGCCTGACCTACCCTTGCTGCAACTGGCCGAACGCGCTGGCCTGGCGGTGGACTGGATCGACGCCAACGGGCGCGCCCAGCGTGTCAGCGAACCGGTCCTGCGGCGCATCCTGGCCGCCCTTGGCCACCCGGCCGCCGACGACATCGCCATCGCCAACAGCCTCAAGGCCCTGGAAAAAGCCCACGATTCCCGTCACCTGCCGCCACTGCTGACGGTCGACCAGCACCAGCCGCTGGACCTGTCGCGCTACTTCGCGGCCAACAGCCGCTGCGAGGTGCAGCACGAGGACGGCACCCGCCAGCAGCTGCAGCTGGATGCCCAGGCCCTGCTGCCGCCAGGGCTGCCACTGGGGTATCACCAGCTGCATATCGACGCCACCACCTTCACCCTAGCCGTGGCCCCGGCGCAGTGCTACAGCCTGGCCGATGCGCTGGGCACCCCGCACCCACGGTGCTGGGGCCTGAGTGCCCAGCTGTACAGCCTGCGCCGCCCGGGCGACGGCGGGCTGGGCGACTGCCTGGCACTGGAGGGCCTGGCACGCAGCGCCGCCGAGCGTGGCGCCACGGCCCTGGCCATCAGCCCGGTGCACGCCATGTTCACCCGCAACCACCCCAGCTACAGCCCCTATTCGCCATCCAGCCGGCTGTTTCTGAACAGCCTGTATGCCAGCCCCCAGGCAGTGATCGACGAGCGCACGGTGCGTATCACGGTCCAGGCCCTGGGCCTTGAGGCCCAGCTCGAACAGCTCGAAGGCCTGCCGTTGATCGACTGGCCACGGGCGGCCGGGGCACGCCAGCAGATATTGCAGGCGCTGTACCAGGGCTTTATCAAGGGCGAGCAACCGCAGCGCGCCGACTTCGACAGCTTTCGCCACGCCGGCGGCCAGGCGCTGGAAGACCACTGCCGCTTCGAAGCGCTGCTCGATGCCGCCGCCGAACGCGGCGAAAGCCAGGACTGGCGCCAGTGGCCGGCCGCCTGGCTCGACCCGCGCAGCGCCGAGATTGCCGCGTTTGCCGCCGACCACGTCGAGCAGATCGGCTTCTATGCCTTCTGCCAGTGGCTGATCGCGCGCAGCCTGGAACGTGCCCAGGAAGCGGCGCGCGGCAGCGGCATGGCGGTGGGCCTGATCGCCGACCTGGCAGTGGGGGCCGACGGTACCGGCAGCCAGGCCTGGAGCCGCCAGGACGAGCTGCTGGCCGAGCTGCACGTCGGCGCCCCGCCCGACATCCTCAACCGATCAGGGCAAAGCTGGGGCATCTGCGCGTTCTCCCCCGAGGGCCTGCGCCGCAACGGCTACCGCGCCTTCATCGAGATGCTGCGGGCCAACTTCGCCCACGCCGGGGGCCTGCGCATCGACCATGTGATGGGCCTGCAGCGCCTGTGGCTGATCCCCCAGGGCGCCGCCCCCAGCGAAGGCGCCTACCTGCACTACCCACTGGACGACCTGCTGCGCCTGCTGGCCCTGGAGTCGGTGCGCCACAAGGCAATCGTGCTCGGCGAAGACCTGGGCACGGTGCCCGAAGGCCTGCGCGAAAAGCTCGCGGCCCGCGCGATCCTGGGCATGCGTGTGCTGCTGTTCGAGCAGGACCCGCCCGGGCAGTTCACCCCCATCCTCGACTGGCCCGACAACGCCCTGGCCACCACCAGCACCCACGACCTGCCCCCGCTGGCAGGCTGGCTGCAGGCCCGCGACATCGACTGGGGCCAGCGCCTGGGGGCGATCGACGCGATCACCGAGCGCGACTGGCGCGACAGCCGCCAGCATGAAATCCAGGGCCTGCGTCGCCTGCTGCACAGCAGCTACGGCGACACCAGCAGCGAAGCCGACACCCTGATCGACGCCAGCCTGCGCCTGCTCGGGCATACCCGCGCGCCGCTGGTGCTGGTACCGCTGGAAGACCTGCTGGGCGTGGACGAACAACCCAACCTGCCCGGCACCGTCGACACCCACCCCAACTGGCGCCGCCGCTTCGCGTTGCCCGCCGCACAGCTGCTGGACGACAGCGATGCGGCGCGACGCCTCGAGCTGCTGGCCCAGGCCCGTGAACAAGCCTTCGAGCGTGACCGATGAACAGCCTCACCGCCACACTGCGCCTGCAATTTCATGCCGACTTCAGCCTCGACGATGCGGTGCCGCTGGTGCCCTACTTCGCCCGGCTGGGCATCAGCCACCTGTACGCCTCGCCCCTGTTGCAGGCGCGGCCCGGTTCGCGCCACGGCTACGACGTGGTCGACCCGACCCGGGTGAGCCCCGAACTGGGTGGCGAGGCGGCGCTGGAACGCCTGGTGGCCGCGCTGCGCCAGCACGGCATGGGCCTGATCCTGGACATCGTGTCCAACCACATGGCCGTGGGCGGCGCACACAACCCCTGGTGGCAGGACCTGCTGGCCTGGGGCCGGCGCAGCCCCTACGCCGAGTTCTTCGACATCCAGTGGCATTCGCCCGACCCGTTGCTCAAAGGCCAGTTGCTGTTGCCGTTCCTGGCCAGCGACTATGGCGCGGTGCTGCAGGCCGGGGAAATCCCGCTGCGTTTCGACGCCCGCCACGGGCGCTTTCACATCGAGCACCACGAGCACCGCTTCCCGATCAGCCCGCCGGACTATGCGCGCATCCTGTGCGTCAGCGGCCACCCCGAGCTAAGCGAACTGGGGGCACGCTTTGCCGCCTTCGAGGGCCAGCGCCACGCCCCGGCCAACGTCGAGGCGGTGCACCAGGCCCTGGCCGAACTGGCCCGCGAGCCGCGCATCGGCCAGGCCATCGACCAGGTACTGGCCGCCTTCGACGGGCGCACCCCCAGCGGTTTCGAGCACCTGCATCAACTGCTCGAACAGCAGCACTACCGCCTGGCCAGCTGGCGCACCGCCGGTGACGACATCAACTGGCGGCGCTTTTTCGACGTCAACGAGCTGGGCGGCCTGCGCGTGGAGCGCCCGGCGGTGTTCGAGGCCACCCATGCCAAGGTGTTCGAGCTGATCGAGCGCGGCCTGGTCGACGGCCTACGCATCGACCACATCGATGGCCTGGCCGACCCGCGCGGTTACTGCCGCAAGCTGCGCCGACGCGTCGACGGCCTGCTCTCACGCCGGCCGCTGAGCGCTGCGCTCGAGCACTTTCCGATCTACGTGGAGAAGATCCTCGGCCCCGGCGAGCGCCTGCACGACGACTGGCGGGTGGACGGCAGCACCGGCTACGAATTCATGAACCAGGTCTCGCTGCTGCAGCATGACCCGCAGGGCGAAGCCGAACTGACCGCGCTGTGGCACGACCTGAGCGAGCGCCCGGCGTTCGTCGAGGAACTGCGCCTGGCCCGCCAGCTGGTGCTCAATGCCAGCCTGGCCGGCGACTTCGAATCGGTGGCCCAGGCCCTGCTGCAGGTGGCGCGCAACGACATCATGAGCCGCGACCTGACCCTGGGCGCCATCCGCCGCGCGTTGCAGGCGCTGGTGGAGCACTACCCGGTGTACCGCACCTACATCAATGCCTGCGGGCGCCCGGCGATGGACGAGGGGTTCTTCCAGCAGGCCCTGGCCGATGCGCGTTCGAGCCTGGGCGAAGCCGACTGGCCGCTGCTGGACTACCTGCAGCGCTGGCTGGGCGGCCAGCCCTGGCGCGAGCTGGGCCCGGGGCGGGCGCGCAAGCAGTTGCGCCACGCCTGCGTGCGCTTCCAGCAGCTGACCTCGCCCACCGCTGCCAAGGCCGTCGAAGACACCGCCTTCTATCGCTCGGCGGTGCTGTTGTCGCGCAACGACGTGGGCTTCGACGCCGAGCGCTTCAGCGCACCGGCCGAGGCCTTCCATGCCAGTTGCCAGCAACGCCTGGCGCACTTCCCCGACAACCTGCTGGCCACCGCCACCCATGACCACAAGCGTGGCGAAGATTGCCGCGCACGCCTGGCGGTGATCAGCGAACGCAGCCACTGGTTCTGCCAGCGCGTGGAGCTGTGGCGTGAACTGGCCTCGCCCCTGCGCACACAACTGGCCGATGGCGTGGCACCGAGTGCCGGCGATGAACTGCTGCTGTACCAGACCCTGCTCGGCAGTTGGCCGATGACGCTGCGCTGCGATGACACCCAGGCCTTGCGCGGCTACGCCGAACGCCTGCGCCAATGGCAGCGCAAAGCCCTGCGCGAGGCCAAGCTGCGCAGCAGCTGGAGCGCCCCCAACGAGGCCTACGAGCAGGCCTGCGCACGCTTCATCGACGCCCTGCTGCTGGAGCCGCAATGCCAGCAGCTGCGCCAGTCGGTGGCCGAGGCGGCGCAGGCCCTGGCCTGCCCGGGCGCGCTCAACAGCCTTGTGCAGAGCCTGCTGCGCATGACCGTGCCGGGGGTGCCCGACCTGTACCAGGGCAACGAATGCTGGGACCTGAGCCTGGTCGACCCGGACAACCGCCGCGCGGTGGACTACGCCGCGCGCCGCCAGGCCCTGGACGACAGCCTGCCCCCCGCCGAACTGCTCGGGCACTGGCAGGACGGGCGGGTCAAGCAGGCCCTGATCGCCCAGGTGCTGGAGCAGCGCCGGGCCTACCCAGAGCTGTTTCGCCACGGCCGCTACCACCCCCTGGAGGTACGCGGCAAACACGCCGAGCGGGTGCTCGCCTTTGCCCGTATCGGCGAGGCGCAACGCGCGGTGGTGGTGGTGCCGCGGCTGGCCTCGGGCCTGCTGGGCAACGCCACGCAACCCTTGATCCCGGCACAGAACTGGGACGATACCCGTGTGCTTTTACCGTTCGCCTTGTGCGCTGCCAATTGCACGGGACTTTTCGCCCAGGGCGCAGTCACACCCTCTAACGAGCTGTGGCTGAGCACTGCGCTCAAAGCCTTCCCCGTCAATCTCTTCATAGAACAGACTGAGTCATCAGGAGCGTCGAGATGAGTGCTGAGGAAAAACGTATCCGCGAATTCGCCTACCAGATCTGGGAGTCGGAAGGTAAACCCGAAGGCCAGGAGGAGCGCCACTGGGAGATGGCGCGCAAGTTGGCCGAAGCCGAGGCCATTGCGCCCAAGGCCGCCCCGCGCAAGCCCCGTACCACCCCGCCAGGCGCACCGCCGGTAGCCCCTGGCGCCAAGCCAAAGCCCGGCGCCGCCGCGTCCAAGGCCAAGCCACCGGCCCCTGCGGCCAAGCCCGACCCGGCAAAGAAGCCGCGTACCGCGAAGAAGCCCGCCACGCCCTGACGCCGCCGTACCTTGCGTCACTACCGCCCCGGGGCAGCGCAACGCTGCCCCGGCGCCCAGTGCGTCGCCTTTCGCCCCCCAAGGATCGCTACAAGGATTGCCATGACCCAGCCCAAGTCCAAACACAACACCCAGCCCGACGCCATTGAACCTTCGCGCATCCGCGAGGGCCTGCCCTTCCCCCTGGGCGCCACCTGGGACGGCCTGGGTGTGAACTTCGCACTGTTCTCGGCCAACGCCACCAAGGTCGAACTGTGCCTGTTCGACGCCAGCGGCGAACATGAGCTCGAGCGCATCGAACTGCCCGAGTACACCGACGAGATCTACCACGGCTACCTGCCCGACGCGCACCCGGGGCAGATCTACGGTTACCGCGTGTACGGCCCCTACGAGCCGCAGAACGGGCACCGTTTCAACCCCAACAAGCTGCTGATCGACCCGTATGCCAAGCAGCTGGTCGGCGAGCTGCGCTGGTCCGAGGCGTTGTTCGGCTACACCATCGGCCACCCCGATGGCGACCTCAGTTTCGACGAGCGCGACAGTGCGCCGTTCGTGCCCAAGTGCAAGGTCATCGACCCGGCCTACACCTGGGGCCGCGACCAGCGGGTGGGCGTGCCGTGGGACCGTACCGTGTTCTACGAAGCGCACGTGCGCGGCATCAGCATGCGTCACCCGGCGGTGCCGGAAGCGGCGCGCGGTACCTTCGCCGGGCTGATGAACGACGAGCTGCTGGGGCACATCAAGGGCCTGGGCGTCAGCTCCATCGAGCTGCTGCCGATCCACGCCTTCGTCAACGACCAGCACCTGCTGCAAAAGGGCCTGAACAACTACTGGGGCTACAACAGCATCGCCTTCTTCGCGCCCCACCCGCGCTACCTGGCCAACGGCAAGATCGCCGAGTTCAAGGAGATGGTCGCGCACCTGCACGACGCCGGCCTGGAGGTGATTCTGGACGTGGTCTACAACCACACCGCCGAAGGCAACGAGCAGGGCCCCACGCTGTCGATGCGCGGTATCGACAACGCCTCGTACTACCGCCTGATGCCCGACGACAAGCGCTACTACATCAACGACTCGGGCACCGGCAACACCCTGGACCTGAGCCACCCCTGCGTACTGCAACTGGTCACCGACTCGCTGCGCTACTGGGCAGGCGAGATGCACGTTGATGGCTTTCGCTTCGACCTGGCGACCATCCTGGGCCGCTACCACGAAGGCTTCGACGAGCGGCACAGCTTTCTGGTGGCCTGTCGCCAGGACCCGCTGCTGAGCCAGGTCAAGCTGATTGCCGAACCCTGGGACTGCGGCCCCGGTGGCTACCAGGTGGGCAACTTCGCGCCGGGCTGGGCCGAATGGAACGACCGCTTTCGCGACACCGTGCGCGCCTTCTGGAAAGGCGACGAAGGCCAGCTGGCCGACTTTGCCGCGCGCATGACCGCCTCCGGCGAGTTGTTCAACCGCCGCGGCCGGCGCCCCTATGCCTCGGTCAACTTCATCACCGCCCACGACGGCTTCACCCTGCGCGACCTGGTGTCGTACAACGACAAGCACAACGAGGACAACGACGAGAACAACCAGGACGGCAGCAACAACAACATCTCCTGGAACCATGGGGTCGAGGGGCCCACCGACGACCCCGAGATCAACAGCCTGCGCCAGCGCCAGATGCGCAACTTCTTCGCCACCCTGCTGCTGGCCCAGGGCACGCCGATGATCGTGGCCGGCGACGAGTTCAGCCGCACCCAGCACGGCAACAACAACGCCTACTGCCAGGACAGCGAGATCGGCTGGATCAACTGGGACCTGGACGAGCAAGGCAGCGCCCTGCTCAAGTTCGTCAAGCGCCTGACCAAGCTGCGCCTGGCCTACCCGATCCTGCGCCGCAGCCGCTTCCTGGTGGGCGACTACAACGAGGCGATCGGGGTCAAGGACGTGACCTGGCTGGCGCCGGACGCCAGCGAGATGAGCGTGGAGCAGTGGGAAGACCCGCAAGGGCGTTGCCTGGGCATGCTCATGGACGGGCGCGCGCAGGTCAGCGGCATCCTGCGCCCGGGGGCAGACGCCACCTTGCTGCTGATCGTCAACGCGCACCACGACGGCGTTGACTTCACCCTGCCCGACGTACCCGAGGGCGAGTACTGGAACTGCCTGATCGACACCGACCGGCCGCAGTTGCGCAAGGCCCAGCGCCTGGAATTCGGCAGCGTGTTCAACGTCACCGGACGCTCGTTGCTGCTGTTGGAACTGCAACGGGACGAGGACGCCTGACGCTTTAGCAATCATTCGAAATAGCCAGCCGCGTTGTCATTCGCAACGCGGCTATGCCCATTCAGTAACCGCTATTTTTCAACCGCTTACCCCCTCCAACACAGCCATCACAAAATAATCACACTATCTTGACGCCTGCCTGCGACTCTCCTTAGCTACACCTAGAACCACCGTGTTCAACTTCATTCCGGGCCTCTGGCACGCGGCTTTGCGCGCGCCATGGGGCAGGTTTGCTGGTTTGGGTCGCTCTCTGTTCCTGCCTTACAGCCCGTGACATCAGGCCAGACCTTTGGCTGTAACACACAGAGGAGATCGGCCATGAAAAGCGCACCCTGCCCTTCGGGGCTCGAGTATGTTTTCTACGCACTGTCGACGTCGCTGCTGCTGGCAACCCCGCTGGAAAGCCTGGCGGCGGGGCTGGAAGACGACGACCCGATGTTCAACCCGGCACACGGCCTGGCACTGCCGTCGCTGGTCCCGGCCAGCGTGTCGGGGCTGAGCCTGGGCACGCTGGGGGCGTTTTCCGAACGCCTGGCAGAGCGCACGGCGGTGTTCGGCGACGAAGGCATTGCCAGCCAGTGGGCGCAGTTCTTTCCCACCCCGGTCAGGACCGCCCCGCAACGCCTGGATGCCCCCAACCAGAACCTGCAGATCGCCCCCGACCTGTTCGTGCGGGAAACCGCCGGCGGCAACACCCACCGCGCCGGGATCTTCATGGGCCACAGCAACCTGCAGGGCGGCCTGGACAATCGCCGGCCACAGCTGGGCGACAAGCAGAACGCCGTGCGCCTGGAAGGGCAAAGCCTGGGCATGTACTGGAGCCTGCAGCATGACCAGGGCTGGCATGTGGATGCGGTGGCCATGGGCACCCGTTTCGACGCCAGCGGGCGCGGCAGCGACGGCGAACGTCTCGATGGCAACGGGCACGCGCTGACCTTCTCGGTGGAGGGCGGCTTCCCCATCGGCCTGGGCAAGCACTGGGTGATCGAGCCCCAGGCGCAGTTGATCAACCAGCAGTACTACCCCGGCAACGACGCCCAGGCCCAGACCCTGCAGGCCTATGACAGCCAGCCGAGCTGGACCGGTCGGGTGGGGGCGAAGCTGTCGGCCCGCTACGAGGTGCGCGGCATGCCCATCGAACCCTATGTGCGCACCAACGTGTGGTACGACTTCTCGAACGCCGACACGGTGAGCCTGGACAAGGTCGACAAGATCAGCAGCGGACGCAACGCCACCACCGTGGAGGTGGGCCTGGGCCTGGTGGCACGGGTGACGCCCAAGGTGGCGCTGTTTGTCAGTGCCGATTACAGCAGCGACGTGGACGACAACGACTTGAACGGGTTGATCGGCAACCTGGGGGTGCGTGTGCGCTGGTGAGCGGCGCTGAATGCATCGCGGGTCAGGCCCGCGATGCGACACGCATACCCCCGTCAACCTGAGGTTGACAGCTTATGTATACTGGCCGGCCATGCCCTCGCCAAGGACACCCCAGCGCATGACCGAAAACAGCTTCGCCTTTCGCCTCAAGGAACTGCTCGAACACCACAAGCTGACGCTGCAGGCGGTAGGCACGGCCCTGGGGATCTCGCGCACCGCCGTGCACAAATGGACCCGCGGCGGCGAGATCGACTATGCCAACCTGCGCAAGCTGGCCGACTTTCTCAAGGTCAACTGGATCTGGCTGCGCTACGGCGAAGAAGCCCTGCAGGACGTGCAGCAGACCCAGGTGGTGGAGCTGCCGATGACCGACCTGCGCCGGCGCTACACCGCCGAGATCATGGAGAGCGAAACCCGCATGAAGCTGGCCCAGGAAGGCGCCCGCATCGTGACCTGGGAATGGAACCTGATCAGCGACGAACTCACCTACTCGCCCAACGTCGAGGCCGTGTACGGCTGGCAGGTGATCCGCAACGAAGACTTCTGGGTGCACCTGCCCCCCGAAGACGTCGAGATGCTGCAGGCGCTGTACAGCAAGACCCTGCTCGAAGGCGAAGGCTGCGAGTGCGACTTTCGCATCTATCGCCCCGACGGCGAGATGCGCTGGATCGCCTCCCGCGCCACGGTGGTGCGCGACAGCGCCGGGCGCGCGGTGAAAATGGTCGGCATCAGCATGGACAACACCGAGCGCAAGGTCGCCGAAGAGCAACTACGCAACAGCGAGGAACGTTTTCGCGCCATCTTCGAACTGGCCTGGGGCGCGCTGGCCTACATCGACCCGGACGGCACCTGGCAGCGGGTCAACGGCAGCTTCTGCGAGCTGCTGGGCTACAGCGCCGAAACGCTGTACGGCATGACCTTCCAGCAACTGACCCACCCCGACGACCTCGCCGCCAACCTGCAGTTGCTGCAGCGCCTGCTGGCCGGCGAGATCGAGCGCTACGAAGTGGAAAAGCGCGTGCGCCACAAGCAGGGCCACTACATCTGGGTACGTGCACGTACCGCCCTGCAGCGCCGCCAGGACGGCCAGCCGCAGCATCTGATCAGCGTGTTCGAGGACATCGGCGCCGAACGCCAGGAACGCGAACGCCTGCAGGCACGTATCGAGGCGCTTGAAGCACAGCGCGGGGCTTCGCAGGCATGAGCCGCTTCGTGGGGGTGTTTCACTTGCGAAGCCGGCATGCCGTGGACAGGGGCTTCAAGGTGCACGCGCTACACAGCGACAATCATGCCGATGCGCACCTTGAAGCGGGCGACATACGCAATGAACAGGGCTACCAGGACGATCAGACCTGCGACTTCACCGTGATCGAGATTGCCAGCACTGCCCAGGCGCCCCGGCGCCTGAGCTGGCTGGAGCGCATCACGGGCAAGCTGCATGCATGACCCCATCCCTGATCTGACTGCGGGGCGCACATGAGCCGCTTTGTCGCTGTGTTTCACCACTGGCATATCACCAAACGCAACCTTGGCTTCGAGGTGCACAGCCTGGCAGGTCGCGATCAGGCACAGGCGCACCGCGAAGCCTGCGCACGGTTGGCCGATCAGGAAGTGAGCGATATCGTGCGCTGCGCCTTCACCCTGGTTGAGATCGGCGCGCATGAACACGTTGCGCGCCCGCTGAGCTGGCGCGAGCGCATCACCGGGCGTTTCGAGGGGCGTGGCTAGAGGCAGGTGGCCAACGCCGCCATGCGCCGCTGGGCCAATGCATCGTCCTTGAGGGTGTAGAACTTGACCACCGTGCCGCCGGCTTCGGCGCGCACATCGGCGAAGTATTCGGCATCGCGTGTCGACACCGTGGCCCCACCGTTGGGGCCGGCGTCGAGGTAGCCGCTGGCATCCACGCCGAAGACGGCTTCGTCCTGCCAACCGAACTGGATGCACTCGGCCACCAGCGGCTCGGCCTTGGCCGAGGTGAAGGTCTTGTGCGGTGCGCCCAGGCGAGCCTGGTTCATCGTCGACGAGGCGCATCCGGCCAGCACCAGTGCCGTACCCAATAGCATTGCTGCGCGCATGGTTGTCTCTCCCGTTGGTTGTGTGTCGGCAGCACCGGGCTCTTCGCTGGCCCTGCAGAAGCTGGCCTTGCCAGCGAAGAGTCCTGGCCTGCTGATTGAAAAAGGAGCGACTGTAGCATTGCCCCGGCCCCCGGTGAGAGAATGCCGCGCAGAAAAACGGACCCTCCCCCCCTGTGCCAAGGAACAGCACCATCCGAATCCTCTCGCTCGCCCTCATCGTCTCCACCCTCGCCCTCACCAGCTGCGGCACCATGATGCGCGGTGGGTACTGCGCCGAATGTGCATCCCCAGGCATGTACCGGGGCGTGCGCAACAACTTCTCGTTCCTGTTCAGCGCCACCTCGGCGCAGTTCTGCTGGCCGCTGATCGTGTGCCCGCTGGCGTTTATCGTCACCGCGCCCGTGGATATCGTGATCGATACCGCGATGATCCCCGCCGACCTCTCGCGCTGAGTGCCAAACAATCGAATCCCTCTATAGGTTCATCGACAAGGTCGATTAGTCACAAATTAAGTAAGGGCATAAACTGCCCCCGATTGCGCGCAATACACCCACGATAGAAAGGGCCTTGGCGCGCACCCTCTGTGACTAGCCTGCATACCACTTACCGATCCTGACGCTGATCTCGGCGGGCCTGCGCGTGCGCGGCCGATTCTGGAGCTCGTTTGTACAAGGAGATAACCATGGGACTGGGCAGAAGACAGTTCTTCAAGCTGTGCACCGTCGGCGCTGCCACCGCCACTGCGGCCAGCCTGGGCTTCGCCCCGGGCATGGCCCAGGCCACCCAATCACGCCAGTACAAGCTGCTGCGCGCCAAGGAAACCCGCAACAACTGCACCTACTGCTCGGTGGGTTGCGGCGTGCTGATGTACAGCCTTGGCGACGGCGCCAAGAACGCCAAGGCGCGTATCTTCCACATCGAAGGCGACCCCGATCACCCGGTCAGCCGCGGCTCGCTGTGCCCCAAGGGCGCGGGCCTGGTGGACTACATCCACAGCGAACAACGCCTGCTCTACCCCGAATACCGCGCCCCTGGCTCGGACAAATGGCAGCGCATCAGCTGGGATCACGCCATCGAGCGCATCGCACGCCTGATGAAGGACGACCGTGACGCCAACTTCATCGAGAAGAACGACAAGGGCACCACGGTCAACCGCTGGCTGAGCACCGGCATGCTGTGCAGCTCGGCCGCCAGCAGCGAAACCGGCTCGCTGGACCAGCGCTTCACCCGCGCCCTGGGCATCCTGGGCACCGACAGCCAGGCCCGTGTGTGCCACGCCCCTACCGTCTCGGCCCTGGCGCCGACCTTCGGGCGCGGCGCCATGACCAACAACTGGGTCGACATCAAGAACGCCAACGTGGTGCTGATCATGGGCGGCAACCCCGCCGAGGCGCACCCGGTGGGCTTCAAGTGGGTGATCGAGGCCAAGATCCGCAATGGCGCCAAGGTCATCGTGGTGGACCCGCGCTTCAACCGCAGCGCCGCCGTGGCCGACATCTACTCGCCGATTCGCGCCGGCTCCGACGTGACCTTCCTGATGGGCGTGGTCAACTACCTGATCACCCACGACAAGATCCAGCACGACTACGTGCGCGCCTACACCAACGCCAGCCTGATCGTGCGCGAGGACTACAGCTTCGACGACGGCCTGTTCAGCGGCTACGACCCGGCCAAGCGCAGTTACGATCGCAGCTCCTGGACCTACGAGCTGGGCGCCGACGGCTTCGCCAGGCGCGACATGACCCTGAGCCACCCGCGCTGCGTGTGGAACCTGCTCAAGGCCCACGTCAGCCGCTACACCCCGGACATGGTCACCAACATCTGCGGCACGCCCAAGGCCGACTTCCTGCAGATCTGCGAGATCCTCGGCACCACCAGTGCCCCGGACAAGACCGCCACCTTCCTCTACGCCCTGGGCTGGACCCACCACACCAACGGCGCGCAGATGATCCGAGGCTCGGGCATGATCCAGCTGCTGCTGGGCAACATCGGCATGGCCGGTGGCGGGGTCAACGCCCTGCGCGGCCACTCCAACATCCAGGGCTACACCGACCTGGGCCTGCTCTCGCTGCGCCTGCCCGGCTACATGAACCTGCCATCGGATGCGCAGACCGACCTGGCCACCTACCTCAAGCAGACCACGCCCAGCGCGGTGCTGCCCGACCAGGTCAACTACTACAAGCACACCCCCAAGTTCTTCGTCAGCCTGATGAAGAGCCTGTGGGGCGACAAGGCCACCAAGGACAACGACTGGGGCTTCGACTGGCTGCCCAAGTGGGACGACAGCTACGACGTGCTCAACTACAGCAACCGCATGTACGAGGGCAAGGTCAACGGCTACATCGCCCAGGGCTTCAACCCGGTGGCGGCGTTCCCGGACAAGAACAAGGCCCAGGCCGCGCTGGAGAAGCTCAAGTTCCTGGTGATCATCGACCCGCTGGCCACCGAGACCTCGAGCTTCTGGCAGAACCACGGCGAGGAGCACGACGTGGACACCGCGGCGATCCAGACCGAGGTGTTCCGCCTGCCCTCCTCCTGCTTTGCCGAGGAAGACGGCTCGATCGTCAACTCCGGGCGCTGGCTGCAATGGCACTGGGCCGGCGCTGCGCCGCCCGGCGAGGCCTGGCACGACGGCAAGATCCTCGGCCACCTGTTCCTGAAGATCCGTGAGCTGTACGAGAAGGAAGGCGGTGCCAACCCCGAGCCGATCCTCAACATGGCCTGGGACTACGCCGACCCGTTCGACCCCAAGCCCGAGGAAGTGGCCAAGGAATCCAACGGCCGCGCCCTGGCCGACCTGCACGACGAACAGGGCAACCTGATTCTGCGCAAGGGCCAGTTGCTCGACGACTTCTCGCAGCTGCGCGACGACGGCACCACTGCCAGCTTCAACTGGATCTTCGCCGGCTCCTGGACCGAAAAGGGCAACCAGATGGCACGGCGCGACAACGCCGACAGCGGCCTGGGCTGCACCCCGGGCTGGGCCTGGGCGTGGCCGCAGAACCGGCGCATTCTCTACAACCGCGCCTCGGCCGACCCCCAGGGCAAGCCGTGGGACCCCAAGCGCAAGCTGATCGGCTGGGACGGGGCGCGCTGGAGCGGCGTGGACGTGCCGGACTTCGCCGTCACCGCTGCACCGGGCAGCAACACCAACCCGTTCATCATGCTGCCTGAAGGCCTGGGCCGGCTGTTCTCGGTGGGCGCGATGAACGACGGGCCGTTCCCCGAACACTACGAGCCCACCGAAAGCCCGCTGGCGAACAACCCGCTGCACCCGAACGTGACCTACAGCCCCACCGCGCGGGTGTACGAAAGCGATCGCAAGCGCATGGGCAGCCGCGAGCAGTTCCCGTATGTGGCCACCACCTACTCGATCACCGAGCTGTTCCGCCACTGGACCAAGCATGCGCGGCTCAACGCCATCGTGCAGCCCGAGCAGTTCATCGAGATCGGCGAGAAGCTGGCCGCCGACAAGGGCATCGTGCAGGGCGACCTGGTGCGCGTCAGCACCCAGCGTGGCTACATCAAGGCCAAGGCCGTGGTGACCAAGCGCATCCGCCGCCTGGCCATCGACGGGCAGGACGTCGATACCATCGGCATCCCCTGCCACTGGGGCTATGAAGGCACCACGCGCAAGGGCTTTCTGGCCAATACCCTGACCCCGGGGGTGGGCGATTCCAATACCCACACGCCGGAATACAAGGCGTTTCTCGTGAACATCGAAAAGGCCTGAGGGAGCGAACTTCATGTCCATGCAATCCCAAGACATCATCAAGCGCTCGGCCACCAACGTGCTGACCCCGGCGCCGCGTGCGCGCGACCACCAGGCCGAAGTGGCCAAGCTGATCGACGTGAGCATCTGCATCGGCTGCAAGGCCTGCCAGGTGGCCTGCAACGAGTGGAACGACCTGCGCGACGAAGTCGGCCACAACGTCGGCGTGTACGACAACCCGGCCGACCTGTCGGCCGAAACCTGGACGCTGATGCGCTTCGATGAAGTCGAAGATGAAAGCGGCAAGCTCGAATGGCTGATCCGCAAGGACGGCTGCATGCACTGCGCCGACCCGGGCTGCCTGAAGGCCTGCCCGCAACCGGGGGCGATCATCCAGTACGCCAACGGCATCGTCGACTTCCAGTCCGACCACTGCATCGGCTGCGGCTACTGCATCGCCGGCTGCCCGTTCGATGTGCCGCGCATCAGCAAGAAGGACAACAAGGCCTACAAGTGCACCCTGTGCGTGGACCGCGTGTCGGTCGGCCAGGAGCCGGCCTGCGTCAAGACCTGCCCCACCGGGGCGATCAACTTCGGCAGCAAGCAGGACATGCTGCACCAGGCCAGCGAGCGCGTGACCGAGCTGCAGGGCCGCGGCTTTGCCGGCGCCGGCATCTACGACCCGCAGGGCGTGGGCGGCACCCACGTGGTGTACGTGCTGCAGCACGCCGACAAGCCGCACCTGTACCACAAGCTGCCCACCGACCCGCGCATCAGCAGCGCCATCCATGGCTGGAAGGGCTGGCTCAAGCCGGTGGCGGCCGTGGCCTTCTTCGCCACCCTGGCCGGCACCCTGTTCCACTACGTGGGCGTGGGGCCGAACGAGGTCGAGGAAGCCGACGAGAAACACGAGGAGGACACCCACGCATGAACAAGGACAAACTGATCCTGCGCACCCGCTTCATCGAGCGTGCCAGCCACTGGGTAATGGTGCTGTGCTTCCTTGCCGTGGCCCTGTCGGGGCTGTCGTGGTTCTTCCCGTCGCTCAACGGGCTCAACGCCGTGTTCGGCACCCCGCAGCTGGCGCGCATCCTGCACCCGTTCTTCGGGGTGGTGGTGTTCCTGCTGCTGGCGTTCCTGTTCGTGCGCTTCGTCAAGTACAACCTGCCCGAGCGTGAAGACCTCGCGTGGTTCAGGAACGTGCGCCAGGTGCTGGCCGGCGAGCACGAGCCGGCGCTGCAGATCGGCAAGTACAACGCCGGGCAGAAGATCCTGTTCTGGGGAATCATGGGCCTGATCAGCGTGCTGCTGGTCAGTGGCGTGGTGATCTGGCGGCCTTACTTCGCGCCGTGGTTCAGCATCCCGTCGATTCGCATCGGCCTGCTGGTACACGCCATTGCCGGCATCTGCCTGATCCTGCTGATCATCGGCCATGCGTACCTGGCGTTCTGGGTCAAGGGTTCGATTCGCGGCATGGTCACCGGGTATGTGAGCCGCAGCTGGGCCAAGACCCACCATGACCGCTGGTACCGGCAGATCAGCAACAAGCAGAGCGGGAGTGGCAAGCAGCAATGAACAGCATCCAGATGACCCCTGCCGAGCAGCGTAGCGCCGGCGTTGGCGAAATACCTGCCGTGCTGCTGCCGACCCTGGGCGAGCGCTACCGCCAGCGCGCCACCCGCCTGCGTCAGCTGGCCGAGGGGCACCCGATGGCCGACTACCTGCGGTTCGTGGCACAGGTGGCCGATGCCCAGCAGCAACTGCTCGAACGCCTGCCGCTGCCGGCAACGCTGGTGAGCAGCCTGGCCGGGCGGGTAGCCGCCGGCAAGGCGCCGCTGGCCTGGGCCAGCCTGCCGCGCGATGCCTACTGGCAGCAACTGTTGCGCGGGCTTGGCGAGCACATCGAACACGCCACCCTGCAGGGCCTGTGCGCGCAGGGCGAGGCCGCCCTGGACGTGGCGGCCGATGCGTTGCTGGCAGGCCGCTTCAGCGAGATCGACAGCGGTCAGGCGCTGTTTCTGTGGGCGGCCCTGTCGCTGTACTTCACCCAGCTGGCGGCGCACCTGCCCGCCATCGGCAATGCCGGCGTGGGCGAGCAGCGCCAGCATTGCCCGGTGTGCACCGGGGCGCCGGTGGCCAGCGTGATCATGACCGGTGCCCAGGCCGGGCTGCGCTACCTGCACTGCGGGTTGTGCGAGAGCCGCTGGCACATGGTGCGGCTCAAGTGCAGCAACTGCGAAGAGACCGGCAGCCTGGACTACTGGTCGCTGGATACCCATGAAACCGCGATCAAGGCCGAGAGCTGCGACGACTGCCACAGCTACCTGAAGGTGTTCTACCCCGAGCACGAGCGCGACCTTGAGCTGGTGGCCGATGACCTGGCCTCGATCGCGCTGGATGCCGAGGTGGAGCGCCAGGGGTTCGATCGCAGCGGCGTGAACCCGTTTCTGTTCCCGGGCTAGAGCGGGTACTGCATCAGCCAGTGTGATTTGCCCCAGGCCTGGAACTGCTCGAGGTACTGCCACCCCCGCTTGTGGTAGTACTCGGCGCGGTCGTGGGTGTGCAGGTAGAGGTGCGTATGCCCCAGGGCCCTGGCCTTGGTGCAGATGCCCTCGATCAGCGTTTCGGCCAGGCCTTGGCCGCGGGCTTGCGGGCTGACGAACACGCAGGCCAGCCAGGGGCTCAGGTCGGGCCGCAGGGGCAGGTCGTCGCGCGCCAGTGAAGCGCTGCCCAGCAGGTTGCCGTCATCCAGCGCCAGCAGGCTGTACAGGCTGCCGTCAGTCTGGCCATGGGCGAACTCCTGTTGCCATTGGGCCAGCGGTACATCGGCGTATTCGTAGGCGAACTGCTCGTGCAGCCAGCGGGCCAGGGTATCGCTGTGGTGTGGGTGGTTGCTGAGCCAGTCGATCATGGGTGTGCTCTGGGCGTTGGGGGGATGCAAAGGTACACCGAATTGGATGAGGGGTGTGGCCACCTGCATCTACACTTGTCAGTGCCACCGCACCTTCCCGGAGGACCGCGCCATGCCCCACTCTGACGTCCTGATCATCGGCGCCGGGCCCACCGGCCTGGTCCTGGCCCTGTGGCTGAGCAAGCTGGGCATCTCGGTACGTATCCTCGACAGGACCAGCGCCGCCGGCACCACCTCCCGCGCGCTCGCCGTGCAAGCCCGCACCCTGGAGCTGTACCGCCAGCTGGACCTGGCCGACGCGGTCGTTGGCGCCGGCCACCAGGTGCCCGCCGCCAACCTCTGGGTCAAGGGCGAGCCCGCCGCACGCCTGCCTTTGGACAGCATCGGCGCCAACCTCACGCCCTACCCCTTTCTCGAAATCTACCCGCAGGACCAGCACGAGAACCTGCTGATCGAGCGCCTGCGCGGCCTTGGCGTGGAGGTCGAACGCAGCACCGAACTGCTCGGTTTCACCCAGCACGACACCACCGTCAGCGCACGCCTGCGCCTGCCCGACGGCAGCGAGCAAGACTGCGAGACGCATTACCTGGCCGGCTGCGACGGCGCCCATTCGGCCGTGCGCAACGGCCTGCATGTCGACTTCCCCGGCGGCACCTACCAGCAGCTGTTCTACGTGGCCGACGTGGATGCCAGCGGCCCGCCCATGAACGGCGAGCTGCACGTGGACCTGGACGAGGCGGACTTTCTGGCGGTGTTCCCGCTGGCCGGCACAGGCCGCGCGCGGTTGATCGGCACGGTGCGCGACGCACGCGCCGAACACCCCGAGCAACTGCGTTTCGAGGATGTCAGCCAACGTGCCATCGAGCACCTGCAACTGCAGGTGCTCAAGGTCAACTGGTTTTCCACCTACCGCGTACACCATCGCGTGGCCGGGCATTTCCGCCAGCAGCGCGCCTTCCTGCTCGGCGACGCCGCGCACGTGCACAGCCCGGCCGGCGGCCAGGGCATGAACACCGGCATCGGCGATGCAATCAACCTGGCCTGGAAGCTGTGCAGCGTACTCAAGGGCAAGGCCCACGACGACCTGCTCGACAGCTACCCGGTCGAGCGCATGGCCTTCGCCCGGCGCCTGGTGGCCACCACCGACCAGGTGTTCACCTTCGCTACCGCCGATGGCAGCATCGCCAACCTGTTGCGTACGCGCCTGGCACCGGTGCTGATACCGCGCATGGCGGCATTCGCCAAGGCGCGCAGCCTGCTGTTTCGCACGGTCTCGCAACTGGGCCTGAACTACCGCCTGATGCCGCTGAGCTTCGGCAGCGCCGGCCATGTGCAGGGCGGCGACCGCCTGCCCTGGGTGGTGACGCAGGAACACGACAATTTCAGCGCGCTGTCGCACCTGGGCTGGCAGGTGCACGTGTACGGCCTGGCCAGCAAGGAACTGAGCGCCTGGTGCGCCGCACGCCAGCTGCCACTGCAGGTTTACCCCTGGTCGGCCGCCTGCACGGCCGCCGGCCTGGCACGCAACGCGCTGTACCTGCTGCGCCCCGACAGCTACGTGGCGCTGGCCGAACCCTCGGCCTCCACCGCCGCCGTGGAGCGCTACTTCAGCGAGCGGGGCCTGCGCCCCTGGTGAGGTGCTTACGCCGGTTTGTCGGCGCCCAGCACCCCGGCATAGCGGTAGGTGGTCACGCAACACAGCACCAGGCCGCTGACCGCGACCGCGCCGCCCACCAGGCCGATGTCGCCAAGGCCCATGTGGGTGCTGACCAGGCTGCCCAGCAACGCCCCGCCACCGATGCCCACGTTGTACAGCCCCGAGAACATGGCCATGGCCACGTCGGTGGCATCGGAAGCCAGCACCAGCACCTTCGATTGCAGGGCCAGGCTGAAACACATGATCGCCATGCCCCACACCATGCTCAGCGCGCAGAGCAGGGTCGGGTTGACTGCCAGCGGGGCCAGCAGCAACAGGCTCAGGGCGATGGCGCCGATGGCGCCAATCGCGAACCCCCGCGGGAAACGCTCGCTGTAGCGACTGAACAGAATCGAGCCGAAGATGCCCGCCCCGCCATACAGCAACAGCAGGATGGTGGTCATCTCGCCGCTCATCGCCGCGACCTGCTGGCTGAACGGCTCGATGTAGCTGTAGGCGGTGAACTGCGCGGTGATGCCCAGCACCACCAACGCATACACCGAGAGCAGCGCCGGCCGCTTGAGCAGCATCGGCAGGCTGCGCAGCGAACCGGAGTTCTGGCTGGGCAGGCGCGGCAGCGAGCGCATCAGCCACAGCAACGTCAGTACCGAGACCCCGGCGATGCCCATGAAGGTGGTGCGCCAGCCCAGCGCCTCGCCCACCACTCGCCCCAGCGGAATGCCCAGCACCATGGCCAGGGTGGTGCCGGTGGCCAGCACCCCGAGGGCCTTGGCCTGCTTGCCCGGCGGCGCCACCCGCACCGCCAGCGACGCGGTGATGGCCCAGAACACCGCGTGGGCCAGTGCGATACCGATGCGGCTGAACAGCAGCATGCCGAAGCTGGTGGCCATGCTCGACAGCACATGGCTGGCGATGAACAGCACGAACAGGAACGCCAGCAGCTTGCGCCGCTCGATGTTGCGGGTCATCAGCATCATCGGCAGCGAGGCCAGCGACACCACCCAGGCATAGATGGTCAGCATCAGCCCGACCTGGGCGGTGGGCATGTCGAAGCTGCGGCCGATGTCGCTGAGCAGGGCCACCGGCACGAACTCGGTGGTGTTGAAGATGAATGCAGCCAGGGCCAGCGCGAAAACGCTGAGCCAGCTGCCATTACGGGTATCTGCGGGGTTGTTCATCGGACGGGGCAAGGCTCCGGGGCGGGCGCGTCAGACGCGACCCTGGGTTCAATGAAACCTGCGCGGCAAAAGGCGCGCAGGCAAAAGCCACCCCTGGGCCGGCGGCCTGGGTGTTGCGCTGCAGAAGGTTGTTATAGGTAGGTGCGGGTCGCAGGCCCGATGGTACGTCATGCATCGGGGGGGCGACAATAACGCTCGCCGCGCCGCGCCGGCCCCACCGATGAAACTTGCCACGGACATGCAGTGTCTTTGTCATGAGCCCGTAGTAGTGCAAAGCCTGACAAGGGCTGCAGCATTGTCCGATGGTCAGGGTTTACCGACACACGCCTAATCGGGGTCCCTTGAGTACCGGATCTGCCAGGAGGCCGTATGCGCCTAGTTTCGCAACTGCTCCAACGTCTAAGACAAAAAGGCCTGCGTCGCGCCTTGCGCCCGCTGTGGCAACGCCACGTGTTCCAGCACTGGCAACTGGTGTGGCTGGACCGCGACCCGTTGGCCAGGGTGCCTCGACAACGCACCCGCCCCTGCCCTCCCGTGCGGCTCGTCCAGATCACCCCGAGCAATACCGACGCGTTCGCGCGCCATTTCCCCGGCCAGTTGCAGACCATGAACGACCTTGCACGCGAAGGCCACACCGGCCACATGTACCTGGACGAAGCCGGTGACGCGGTGGCGATGGTGTGGGCCAGCACCCGTGACTATCACGACCGGCACTACTACGGCTGCACCTTCCCGGTACAGCCCGGCGAATACTTCCAGTTCGCCGGCGAAGTCGAGCGCGCCTACTTCGGCACCGGCCTGTCCACGCGGGTACAGACCGAGCTGTGGGAGGCCATGCTCGCCAAAGGCTGCACGCGCATCGTGGTGGTGGTGGCGCTGGACAACGCACAGGCAGTCAAGATGCATCTGCACCTGGACTACCACGAACAGGGTCGCATCACCCACGCGTACAGGTTCTTCGGGCGCTGGTACTTCTCCCGCGTGACCCACTACAGCGGCTCGCGCCTGGCCCACCTGGCCCCGCGGGCCAGACGCAAGGCCGACAGCGAGCCGGCGCCGCAGCTGCACGACACCGACGCCTGAGCGCCTACGCCCCGGGTTGCAAGGTCATGCAGCGCGCATGACCTTCAGCTTACCAGGGCTGTAGAGAAGGCCGATGGCATGCAACTGCCGGTGGACGCCTAATCGGAGCTCCTGGAATAAAACCTGTCGGAGTTCTCATGCAATTGATCGAAATCGCCCACCAGCGCATCAGACAAAAAGGCTTGCTGCGTGCGCTTCGCCCGCTGTGGCGCCGCTACATCTTCTCGCACTGGCAACTGGTGTGGTTGCAGCGCAGCCCCCTTGCGCCCGTCGCCGCGCAACGCAGGCGCACCTGCCCGCCAGTGCACCTGGTAGCGATAACACCCCACAATACCGAGGCCTTCAGCCGTTACTTCCCTGGCCAGGTGCAGGCCATGACCGACCTCGCCGAACAGGGCCACACCGGCCACATGTACGTGGACAGCCACGGCAACGCGGTGGCGATGGTGTGGGCCAGCACCCGCGATTACCACGACCGCCATTACTACGGCTGCACCTTCCCGGTGCAGCCGGGCGAATACTTCCAGTTTGCCGGGGAAGTCGACCGCGCCTACTTCGGTACAGGCCTGTCGACCCGGGCCCAGCTCGACCTGTGGTCCACCATGCTGGCCAAGGGGTGTACGCGCATCGTCAATGTGGTGGCGCTGGACAACGTGCAGGCGGTGAAGATGCACCTGCAGCTGGATTATCAGGAACAGGGTCGCATCACCCACGCCTACAGAGTGTTCGGTTGCTGGCGGTTCTCGCGCACCACCCACTACAGCGGCAAGCGCCTCGCTCACCTGGCGCCGCGGGCCCGGCCACGGGCCCCTGACACCTTCATCGCCTGAGCAGAACCGCGCCTTGATTCAGGCGCCATAAAATCGTCAAAAAAGCGTCAGACCTTTCCGATCAACTGCTCTATGCCGGTAACCTCCGGTGTAGAGCGGTTCACCCTTGTTACACATATTTTGAAACAACCGCTGCGATGGCTTTTTGACACGCCGTCAAAACGCTGGGCTATACCATGAAAAAGATTTCATCAAACCCACCGTTTCATCCGCCCTATCCGGCAAGGAGGCACCATGGGTGCTTTGCAGAACCTGCGCGACAAGATCAGAAGAAAAGGCCTTCGCCGCGTCGCCAGAACCCTCTGGGAACGCCATGTGTTCTATCACTGGGAACTGCTGTGGATGGAGCGCGACCTGGTCAGTGCGGTACCGCCGCACAACCTGCGGCCGCACAAGCCGGTGCGCCTGGTGACCATCACCGAGGACAACGCCGTCGCCTTTGCCCGCCACTTCGGCGACCGTGTGCAAACCATGGCCGAGCTTGCCCGCGAAGGCCACACCGGGCACATGTACCTGGACGATGCCGACAATGCGGTGGCGTTCATCTGGGGCAGCAAGCGCGACTACCTGGACCGTCACTATTACGGCTGCACCTTCCCGGTCAAGGAGGGCGAGTTCTTCGAGTTCGGCGGCGAGATGACCCCGTCGTACTTCGGCACCAGGCTGTCGGTGGATGCCCAGGTCAACCTGTGGGCGGCCATGCAGGCCCAGGGCTGCAACAAGGTGGTGGACGTGGTCGAGACGCACAACGTACCGGCCATGAAGCTGCACCTGCGCATGGGTTATCACGAACAGGGGCGCGTGGCGCACGTGTACTGCCTGTTCGGGCGCTGGAAGTTCTTCCGCGAGACCACCTACAGCGGTTCACGCCTGGAACAGCTGCGCAAGCCGCGGGCAGTCAAGACAGCCGCCGCACCGGCATGAACCTGGCAGCCCCTGCGCCCGCGCTGCGGGTGCAGGGGGCTGCTCGACATCCCTGCTCAACCCCGCATCTACCCGCCCTGCGCGGCGCTTGACCGTACCTGGAGCGCATGCAAGCATCCGCCGGCCATGACGCCCACGAATGCAGTTCAGAGACGAATGACCCGGGATGAAGATTCCATTGCAGATCCACGCATTGAAGACGCTCGCCTGGCAGGCCGGGTGCTGCACGGAACGACAATGGCGCGAGAGAGTCTAGGCATTGGCATTACCAATGCCTGCTCACTGCCGACATGAGACCCCGACCATGAATGCCCCCGCCTCCCCTGCGCCCGAACCCGGCCGCTGCCAACGCCTCAAGGCCGCCAGCCGCCGCGAGCACGACAGTGTCGATACGCTGGTGCTGGGCGTTCGACCGTTCGAGAGCCGCGAGCGCTATGCATTGTTTCTGCAAGTGCAGCACCGCTTTCATGGCAGCCTTCAAGCCTTGTATGGCGATGCGCAGTTGAACCGCACATTGCCCGGGCTGGCGGCGCTGTCGCGGTTCGAGGCAGTGCAGGCCGACCTGCGCGACCTTGGCCTGCCGGTGCCCGGTGTACCGGCACCTGTGCAGCTGTCTGCGCCAGCTGAAGCACTGGGCTGGCTGTACTGCAGCGAGGGCTCGAACCTGGGGGCGGCGTTTCTGTTCAGGCAGACCCAGCAACTGGGGCTGGGCGCGCAGCGTGGCGCCCGGCATCTGGCGCCGCACCCGGACGGGCGTGCGCTGCAGTGGCGCCAGTTCGTGGGGTTGATCGATGCACTGGTGCTGAGTGAGGAACAGGAGCGCCAGGCGGTGGATGGGGCGCTGGCGGCGTTCGAGTTCTATCGCAGCAGCGTGCGCGACATTTTCGGCTGAGGCCTGTGGCGACGTCTTCGCCGGCTCCTGCAGGGGTCACGATGATCCTGCAGGAGCCGGCCTTGCCGGCGATCGAGTGCGCAGCGCGCGCTAACCCTGGTCGGTCATCGCCTGCGGCTGATGCTCGATACGCGCCCGCTTGCGGTAGAACGCGATGCCCAGGATCAACGCCGTCACCGCCGCCGTCATCAAGGTCTCGTAGCGGTAGTCGGGGCTGAACAGCATGTAGCCCAGCACCAGCGAAATCACCACGATCACCAGCCAGGTCAGCCACGGGAACAGCCACATCTTGAACGCCAGCTCGGTGCCCTCGCGCTCGACGATGGCACGCATGCGCAGTTGCGACACGGCGATCACCAGGTACACCAGCAGCGCGATGGCCCCGGTGGTCGACAGCAGGAAGCCGAACACCTTGCCCGGGAAGGCGAAGTTCACGAAGCAACCGACAAACCCGGCCAGGGTCGACAGCAGCACCGCCACGGTGGGCACGCCACTGCCGGAAATACGCTTGGTCAGCGGGTGCGCCTCACCGCGCGCGCCCAGTGAATAGAGCATGCGCGAAGCGGTGTACAGCCCCGAGTTCATGCAGCTGGTGACCGCCACCAGCACCACCACGTCGATCAGGAACTTGGCGCCCGGCACGTTGAGGATTTCCAGCGCGCGCTGGAACGAACCCACCTGCAGCAGGCGCGGGTCATTCCACGGCACCAGCGCGACGATGAAGAAGATCGAGAACACGTAGAAGATCGCGATGCGGTACACCACCAGGTTGGTGGCGCGGCGGATCTTGTCTTTCGGGTTGGCGGTTTCGTCGGCGGCAATGGTGACGATCTCGGCACCGAAGAACGAGAAGATGGTCACCAGCACGCCGGCCAGCACGGCGCCGAAGCCGTTGGGCATGAAGCCGCCATTGGACCACAGGTTCTCGACGCCCGAGGTCTGCGCCAGCGGCCATACACCGCTCACCCCCATCAGGCACACCACCAGAAAGCCGATGATCGCCACCACCTTGACCAGGGCGAACCAGTACTCGAACTTGCCGAAGTTCTTCACGCTGATCAGGTTGCTGCACGACAGCACGATCATGATCAGGAAGGCAAAGGCCCAGGACGGCACGTCGGGGTACCAGGCGTGCAGGATGTCGGCACCGGCGATTGCCTCGACCGGAATGATCAGTACCCAGAACCACCAGTACAGCCAGCCGATGGTGAAGCCAGCCCATGGCCCGATGGCCCGCCCGGCGTAGGTGGAGAACGAGCCGCTGTTGGGGTCGGCGATGGCCATTTCGCCGAGCATGCGCATCACCAGCAGCACCAGCAGGCCGGTAATCATGTAGGAGATGAGGATGGCCGGACCGGCCTTGGCGATGGCGTTGGACGAACCGATGAACAAACCGGCGCCGATGATGCCGGCGATGGAGATCATCGAGACCTGACGCGAGGTCAGGCCGTGCTTGAGCGAGCGTTGCGGTTTTTCTTGTAGGGACGACATGGTTGCCTCTCTGGCCAATGACTGCTGCACCTGGTTGCGCGATGACCGCGCAGGTCAGGCCAAGGTCTTCATGGAAAGTGTGCGGCAGCAGAAATGTAAGGAGCCGTTATTGTTTTTTGGGCATCAAACGTAATGTAACGGGTACTGATCGGCCTCTTTTCGATAAGTTTCGGACGCACTTTTCCCGGTCCCTCGGGGCATCGAAACTAGCAGTTGAAATGATTGACGCAGGTCAGTATTAATCTGCGAACAGGCTGCTTACAAACGACCTTTTATCACCACATGATTCCTCCATGGAATGAACTCAGTCCTTTTCATCTGCCCGGTGCCCTCGATGTCCAAGCGTTTGATGCCCTCCACCACCACCCTGCAATGCTTCGAGGCGGCGGCCCGCCACCTGAGCTTCACCCGCGCCGCGCAGGAGCTGCACCTGACCCAGAGCGCGGTGAGCAAGCAGGTGGCGCAACTCGAGGAGATGCTCTGCCACAACCTGTTCCAACGCGTGCGCCGGCGCCTGCACCTGACCCCTGCAGGCTCGCTGTACCTGGCCGAGGTGAACAAGATCCTCACCCAGCTGGACATCTCCAGCCGCTACATCCTGACCTACGGCGGCGAGACCCAGGTGCTGACCGTGGCCACCCAGCCCACCTTCGGCGCACGCTGGCTGGTGCCCAACCTGCACGGTTTCAGCCGGCAGCACCCGAACATCCATCTGGACATCAAGAGCGAGCTGGAACCCTTCGACCTGCTCAACAACAAGGCCGACATCGCGTTTTTCTTCGGCCAGGGCACCTGGCCGGGGGCCACCTGCATCGAGCTGTTCCATGAAGAGGTGGTGCCGGTGTGTCACCCCGAGCTGATCGCGGCAGCGCTGCCACGCAGCGCCGAAGACCTCGCCCGCCACCCCTTGCTGCAATGCACCTCGCGCCCGGAGGCCTGGCACGAGTGGTTCCTGCAGCAGGACCTGCAGTCCCAGCACAGCTACCACGGGCCGCGCTTCGACACCTTCTACCTGTGCATCCGCGCGGCCCAGGCCGGCTGCGGCATCGCCCTGGTGCCACGCTACCTGGTGGCCGAAGAACTGGCCGAGGGCAAGCTGGTGGTGGCCTGGGCGCACACCATGCCCAGCGAGGGCGCGCACTTCATCGCCCATGCCGAGCATGCGGCGCAGGTGCCGAAGGTGAAGGCGTTCGTCGAGTGGATACAGGGCAGGATCACGATTTGACGGAATGATTGCTCGACTTTATTTCGCTTGTGGCGTTTGCCGGATGTTGGCTTAGATATATAAAAACTTCCGTCACCCAGGTACTTGCCCATGACGCACGAAACAATCAGCCGATCTCTTTCCATTGTGCATCCCATTACACTTTCACACGGGCGCAATGCCCAGGTGTGGGATACCGATGGCAAGCACTACATCGACTTCGTGGGCGGTATCGGCGTACTCAACCTGGGGCATTGCAACCCGGCGATCGTCAGCGCCATCCAGCACCAGGCCACGCAACTGACCCATGCGGCGTTCAACGCCGTCCCGCACGGGCCCTATGTGCAGTTCATGCAACGCCTGGAGGCGTTCGTGCCACTGAGCTACCCGATGGCAGGCATGCTCACCAACAGTGGCGCCGAGGCGGCGGAGAACGCCTTGAAAGTGGCGCGCGCCGCCACCGGGCGTACGGCGGTGGTGGCCTTCGATGGCGGCTTCCACGGACGTACCCTGGCCACGCTCAACCTCAATGGCAAGGTGGCACCCTACAAGCTGAAGGTCGGCGTGCTGCCCGGCCCGGTGTTCCACCTGCCCTACCCCAGCGCCGACAACGGCGTGACCGGCGAGCAGGCGATGCAGGCGCTGGAGCGCCTGTTCAGCGTCGAGATCGACGTCAACGAAGTGGCCTGCTTCATCTTCGAGCCGGTGCAGGGCGAAGCCGGCTTCCTGGCAATGGACCCCACCTTTGCCCAGGCCCTGCGCACGTTCTGCGATGCACACGGCATCCTGATCATCATCGACGAGATCCAGTCGGGCTTTGGCCGCACCGGCCAGCGCTTCGGCTTCCCGCGGCTGGGCATCGAGCCGGACCTGCTGCTGTTGGGCAAGAGCATTGCCGGCGGCGTGCCGCTGGGCGCGGTGGTAGGCCGGCGCGAGCTGATGGCCAGCCTGCCCAAGGGTGGCCTGGGCGGCACCTATTCGGGCAACCCGCTGGCCTGTGCGGCAGGGTTGGCGACCCTGGAACTGATGAGCGATGCCAACCTGGCGACCTGGGGCGAGCTGCAGGAGCGCGCCATCGTCGGGCGTTATGAAGCGTGGAAGGCCCGCGGGTTGACGCCGTACCTCGGGCGCCTGACCGGTGTGGGCGCCATGCGCGGCATCGAGCTGGTCACGCCACAAGGCAAGCCGGCCACCGCACAACTGGCCGAGGTGCTGGAGAAGGCACGCGCGGCCGGGCTGCTGCTGATGCCGGCGGGCAAGGCGCGGCACATCATCAGGTTGCTGGCGCCATTGACCGCCGAGGCAGACGTGCTGGAGCGCGGGCTGGATATCCTGGAGCGCTGCCTGGCAGAACTGTCATGAGCAAGTGCTTTTGCCCAGCGCAATCAGGCTTTATCCTGCATCGTTTCGCACGCTGGCCCTGGGAGTTCCAATGTACATCGATGTACCGCGCCGCCTGGTGTTCTTCGACAAGGACGACACCGTTCGCCCGCCCTGCCTCGTGCAGTACCATCCCGACACCGGCACCCTGAGCCGGCCGACTTTCGCCCAGCCCGACGACAGCGTGTGGGACATCGCGCGCGACCAACGCCGCATCGCGCTGAGCGGGGTCAAGTGGCTGGTGGTGCGCGGGGCCAGCCGCTCGCGGCTGAACCTTGTGCACGACGGCGCGCCGCTGCATGCAACCCAGAACCTGCTGTCGTACTGGGCACGCTTCGACCCCAGCGCCCGCTACGCGCTGGTCAGCGTGGCCAATGGCAAGAAACGCCCGGTGATCATCGACCTGGACAGCGGTGAACACAGCGACCCTGTGGAGCGTGACGTGGACGCCAGGTTCGGCAGCATCGACCCGCTGCAGGGCAGGCTCTGGGCCCCCGACGAGCGTGCCCGCAATGGCGTGCTGACGGTCGATTGCGCCAGCGGCGAAGTCGGCAGGGTCAGCGTGCCGCTGGAGGCAAAGGTGCGCAGCCTGCGCTTTTCCCGCGACGGGCAGTACCTGTTCGTGACCGGGGAAAACAACCGGCTGCTGTGCTGCGACCGCGAGGGCGCAACGGTATGGACCAGGGACGTCAGTGCGTATGGCCATGTCGGCTCGGGCCGGATCCTGTTCAACGAATCCGGCAGCCACCTGTGCCTGCCGACCTCGCCCACCGACAGCTCCACGCTCGCCGGCAATCTCATCATCGCAACCGCCACCGGCCATACCGAGACCACCATCATGCCCAAGGCGCGACTGGCCGCTGACTGGTTTGGCGACCACGTGCTGAGCCATCGTGGCGAGGTGGTGGACTTCTTCACCGGCGCCATCGTGGCCAAGCTGGACCTGGCCAGCCCCTGCTGATCGTCACCTGACCCGCCCCTTCAACGGCCCCCGCCGCCCCGTGTGCTAGCGTCTATGGGTGGCCTGCGCCTTGCGCACGGCCACGCCCATAAGAAATCAAGACCTGATCGACTGATGACGGGTGAGCCATGCAACTGCGAATCAACCAGACGACCTACGAGGTCGATGCTGACGCGGACACGCCCCTGCTGTGGGTGATCCGCGATGACCTGGGCCTGACCGGTACCAAGTACGGCTGCGGCCTGGCCCAGTGCGGCGCCTGCTCGGTGCTGGTGGACGGCGCCGTGGTGCGTGCCTGCGTGACCCCGGTGGCCGGCGTGGTGGGGCGCGAAATCACCACCATCGAAGCCGTGGAGGCCGACGCCGTGGGCAAGCGCGTGGTCAGCGCCTGGGTCAAGCACCAGGTGGCCCAGTGCGGTTACTGCCAGTCGGGCCAGGTGATGGCGGCCACCGCCCTGCTCAAGCACACCCCGCACCCGAGCGATGCCCAGATTGCTGCCGCAATGGTCAACCTGTGCCGTTGCGGCACCTACAACGCCATCCATGCCGCCGTGCACGACGTGGCCGCCGCGCAGGAGAACGCCTGATGAACGACAGCCTGCGCGTTACCGGCGTGGCCCAGCCCTTCCCTGTGGGCGAGCCGGTCAATATCTCGCGCCGCAGCTTTCTGCTGGCAAGCGCCGGCACGGCAGTGGGCGCACTGGTGCTGGGCTTCGGCCTGCCCCTGGGCCTGAGCCGTGTGCAGGCCGCCACGGGCAACGCAGCGGCGCCCGGCACCCAGGTGCCGGCCTTCCTGGAGATCCGCCCGGACGGCCGCATCCGCCTGCTCAGCCCGTTCATGGAGGGCGGCCAGGGCATCTTCACGGCCATGGCGCAGATCGTGGGCGAAGAGCTCGATGCCGACCCCGCCACCTTTTTGATCGACAGCGCACCGCCCGGCGAGCAGTACGTGGTGATGGACAACGGCATGCGTATCACCGGCGGCAGCATGTCGGTGCGCACCAGCTACCCGACCATGCGCCGCCTCGGCGCCCTGGCCCGCGCCATGCTGCTGCAGGCCGCTGCCGAGCGCCTGGGCGTGCCGGTGGGCGACCTGAGCACCGAGCCCGGCCGGGTGATACACGCCGCGTCGGGGCGCACGCTGGGCTATGGCGAACTGGCAGCCCAGGCCATGGACCTGCCCGTGCCAGACCCTGCCAGCGTGACGCTGCGCGACCCCAGCCAGTTCCGCTGGATCGGCAAGCCGGTGCAACGGGTGGACGCCTATGACAAGTCCACCGGCAAGGCCGTGTACAGCATCGACGTGAAGGTCGACGGCATGCTGCATGCCGCGGTGCAGCATGCACCGCGCCTGGGCATGCGCGTGGGCGAGCTGCGCAACGAGGCGCAGGTGAAAGCCATGAAGGGCGTGCATTCGGTGCATCGGCTGCCCGGTGCGGTGGCCGTGGTGGCCGAGCGCTGGTGGCACGCCAAGCGCGCGGTGGAGGCCGTGCAGGTGCAGTGGCTGGAGGCATCGGCCGACTCGAAGGTGCGCCAGATGCCTGCGGACTTTTCCAGTGACGCCTTTCGCGACCAGTTGGCCGCGGCCACCGGCCCGGCCCGCGACGAGGAGAATGAAGGCGACTTCGGCAAAGCCTTTGCCGACGCCGCCACCCAGGTGGAGGCCACCTACCACAACCAGTTCCTCAACCATGCACAGCTGGAGCCGCCTTCGGCCCTGGCGCGCTTCAACCCCGACGGCACGCTGGAGGTGTGGCTGCCCAACCAGGCGCCCGACATGTTCCGCGCCGACATGGCCAAGCGCACCGGCCTGGACCCGTCACAGATCACCCTGCACTCGCCGCTGCTGGGCGGCTTTTTCGGCCGCCACTTCCTGTACGACAGCGCCAACCCCTACCCGCAGGCGATCCTGCTGGCCAAGGCGGTCGGGCGCCCGGTCAAGCTGATCTGGAGCCGCGAAGAGGAGTTTCTGCGTGACGCGCTGCGCCCCATGGCCGTGGTCAAGTTCCGCGCCGCACTCGACGCCCAGGGCCTGCCGGTGGCCATCGAGGCAGTCAGCGCCACCGAAGGCCCCACCGAAGCCATCGCTGGCAAGCAGGGCGAGAAAATCGACCCCACGGCGCTCGAAGGGCTGTCGGGCAAGGCCTACGCCATCCCCAGCAAACGTATCGCCCAGGTCTATGTGAAAGGCCCGGCGATGCTCGGTTACTGGCGTTCGGTGGGCAACTCGCTGAATGACTTCTTCTATGAGGCGTTCCTCGATGAACTGGCCGACAAGGGTAAGCAGGACCCGTTCGAACTGCGCCTGCACCTGCTGCGCGACAACCAGCGCCTGACCAACCTGCTGCAGGCGGTGGGCGATCTGTCCGGTGGCTGGAAGCGTGGCCCGTTCACCGCCGAGGACGGCTCGCGGCGCGCTCGGGGTGTGGCCATGGCCTCGCCGTTCGGCTCGGAGGCGGCGGTGATCGCCGAGGTGTCCATCGAGCAGGGCCAGGTGAAGGTGCACGATATCTGGGAGGCCATCGACCCCGGCAGCATCGTCAACCCGGCGATCATCGAGGCGCAGGTCAATGGCGCGGTGTCGCTGGGGCTGTCGCAGGCACTGGTGGAGGAAGCGGTGTACGTGAACGGCCAGCCGCGCGCGCGCAACTATGACCTGTACCCGATCCTGTCGGCGCAGCGCATGGCGCGGGTGCATGTACGCATCGTCGAGAGCGGCGCGAAGATGGGCGGTATCGGCGAGCCGCCATTGCCGGCGGTGGCCCCGGCGGTGGCCAATGCGGTGGCGCACCTGACCGGCCAGCGCATCCGCAGCATGCCGCTGTCGCGCTACACCTTCAGCTAGGCCTCGATCAGGGACATCGCGCACATGACCAAGAGTCGACTCGCAACAACGCTGGGCTGTTTCGCGCTGCTGTGCCTCGTCATCGCAGCCGTGCTGGCCTGGTACGTGACCCGCACGCCGGCGTCGCCCTTCGCTGCCCAGGCCAGTGCCGCACCGCCAGACCCGGCCCTGGTGCAACGCGGCGAGTACGTGGCGCGGCTGGGCGACTGCGTGGCCTGCCACAGCCTGCCAGAGGCGGCGCCGTTTACCGGCGGGCTGAAGATGGCCACCCCGCTGGGCGCGATCTACGCCACCAACATCACGGCCGACCGCGCCACCGGCATCGGCGCCTACAGCCTGGCCGACTTCGACCGCGCCGTGCGCCATGGGGTGACCCCGGACGGTCGCCGGCTGTACCCGGCCATGCCCTACCCCTCGTACGCCAAGCTGAGTGACGACGATATCCGCGCGCTGTATGCCTTCTTCATGCACGGGGTGAGCCCGGCGGCGCAGGCCAACAAGCCCAGCGAAATCCCCTGGCCACTGAACCTGCGCTGGCCGATTGCGCTGTGGAACGGCCTGTTCACCGACCCCGCGCCCTACCCGGCCAAGCCGGACCAGGACGCGCAGTGGAACCGCGGCGCCTACATCGTGCAGGGGCCGGGCCACTGCGGCAGTTGCCATACGCCGCGCGGCCTGGCCTTCAACGAGAAGGGCCTGAACGAGGCCAGCAAGACGTACCTGGCCGGCGGGCTGCTGGATGGCTGGTATGCGCCGAGCCTGCGCAACGACCCCAACACCGGGCTTGGGCGCTGGAACGAGGCGGATATCGTCAGCTTCCTCAAGCACGGGCGCAACCGGCACGCGGTGGTGTACGGCTCGATGACCGAGGCGTTCAACAATTCCACGCAGTTCATGAGCGACGAAGACCTGGGCGCGATCGCGCACTACCTCAAGTCGCTGCCCGGCGACCCCAGCCGCGACGGGCCGGCATGGCAGTACCAGGCCAGCGAGCTATCGGCCGCATCCTCGGCCCCCGGCGCGCATACCTACGTGAGCCGCTGCGCGACCTGCCATGGCCTGGACGGGCGCGGCCAGGCCGAGTGGATGCCACCCCTGGCCGGCGCCACCTCGGCGCTGGCCAGGGAGGACGCATCGGCCATCAACATCACCCTGAACGGCTCGCAGCGCATCGTCGCCGCGGGCGTGCCGGACGCCTACCGCATGCCGGCATTTCGCGAACAGCTGTCGGACCGGGAAATTGCCGAGGTGCTGAGTTTTGTGCGCAGCACCTGGGGCAATCACGGTGGCGCGGTAGAGGCCAAGGCGGTGGGCAAGCTGCGCGAGCACACCGGGCCGGCCAGCAGCAACCCGATCATCTTGCAGATGCGTTGAGCATCACAATCAGGAAGCCCCCATGCCATTGCAACGCCTGTCGAGGACGCCCCATGGAAAGCATTGACCTGCTGGTGCTGCGAACTGCCCGGGAGTGGCTTGCCGGCGGCGAGCGCTGCCTGCTGGCCACCGTGGTGCGCACCTGGGGCTCGTCGCCGCGACCGGTGGGCTCGATGATGGTGCTCAGGCAGGACGGGCGCGCGGTGGGCAGTGTGTCGGGCGGGTGCATCGAGGACGACCTGATTGACCGGTACAGCAGCCTCCATGGCGGGCCGGGGATACCCGGCGGCGCGCCACAGGTGGTGCGCTACGGCGTGAGTGCGGACGAGGCGCACCGGTTCGGCCTGCCATGTGGCGGCACCCTGGAACTGGTGCTGGAGTTCGCACCCTGCGCGCAGGCGCTGGGCCGTTTGCTGGCGCTGCTCGATGAGGGAGTACTGATGCGCCGCGAGCTTGACCTGGCCTCGGGCGAGGTGACGGTGCAGGCCGACCAGCCCCATGCACCGTTCAGCTTCGATGGGCAGCGGCTGAGCAACCCGCTGGGGCCGGCTTACCGGATGCTGCTGATCGGCGCCGGTGTGCTGGCCGAGTACGTGGCGGTGATGGCGCTGTTCAACGGGTTCAAGGTGTCGGTGTGTGATCCGCGGCCCGAGCACATGGACGTGTGGACGGTCGCCGGGGTAGAGAAGCTGATGGGCATGCCGGACGACGTGGTGCGCGCGTTTGCGGTGGATGTTCGCACCTGCGTGATTGCCCTGAGCCATGACCCCAGGCTGGATGACCTGGCGCTGATCGAAGCGCTGCGCGGGCCGGCGATGTACATCGGGGCGATTGGCTCGCGGCGCAACAGCGAGAGCCGCCGCCAGCGCTTGATCGGGCATTTTGGCCAGACGCCGGAATCGCTGCGGCGCCTGCATGGGCCCATCGGGCTCTATATCGCCAGCAAGACCCCAGGGGAGATTGCGGTGAGCGTGATGGCCGAGGTGCTGGCGGTGAAGAACGGCGTGCCCCTGCCCGGCGCTGTCGGCGCGGGGCCGACCCAGCCCCAGGTGGAGCACCCGCCACTGACTCAGGCATCGTGTTGTGCGCACCCAGGGTGACTGCATCGCCCTGGTGCTGGCTGCAGGCCGTGCCAGGCGCTTTGGCAGCGACAAGCGCCTGGCACGGCTGGCGTCGGGGCAAACGCTGCTGGCAGCCACGCTGGCACGGGCACTGGAGGCGTTCGACGACGTCCGGGTGGTACTCAGGCCCGGGGACGATCCCGCGCCCCTGGCAATTGACGGGCGGGTACGGGTTCTGTGGGCCGAGCAGGCCGACCAGGGCATGGGCAGCAGCCTGGCAGCCGGGGTGCGTGCGCTGGAACAGTCACCGGCCCCGGCCGTGGCGGTGTTGCTGGGCGATATGCCCTGGGTGCAGGGGCAGACGCTCAAGCAGTTGAAGGCCCTGTGCAACGCCCGGCAGATCGTGCTGCCGCTACATCACGGGGTGCGTGGGCATCCGGTGATCTTCGGTCGACAGTTCTGGCCGGCCCTCGCATGCCTGCAGGGCGATCAGGGCGGCAAGGACATCGTGCGCGGCGCGCACGACGCCTGCGTCCAGGTGCCGGTGGAGGATGCGGGCGTCCTCAGGGATGTGGATCAGCCGCGGGACATCCCGGCTGGCTCGAGGTGAGCGACGCCACCCGCGCCCAGCCGCCGCTGCGCGCTGGCACCTTGCTCAAAGCGCCGCATAGACAAGGGCTGACAGCCGGCCGGGGCGCGGATCGATCATGCTGTGGCCGCCCGAGGTCGTGGTGACGAAACCGAAACTCACGCGCCGCTCGGGGTCGGCAAAGCTGATCGGGCCGCCCAGCCCGATATGGCCGAAGGTGTCCGGGCCCATGGCGTGGGTAGCCGCCGGGTCGACCTGCTGCTCCAGCATGCAGCCCAGCCCGTAGCGCATCGGCCGCATCCATACCCGATCCATGCCATGACTGTGCTCTCGGGTGAATTCGTCGAGCAGTTCAGGGCCGATGAAGTGGCCCGCCAGCAGCGCACTGTAGAAACCGGCCAGGCCGTGAGCGGTGGCATGGCCACACACCCCCGGTTGCCGATAGGCCCACCAGCGCGGGTCACTGGTGCGCCGGGGCACCATGCCGGGGTTGGTGAAGGCGAATGTGGCGATATGCGAGGGCTCGCTCTTCACCACCGTGCGCAGCGCTTGCGAGTAGGGGTCGCCAACGCGCCCGGAGGCACTGTCGAAACGAGCGATACGGTGAAACTGCGTCTCGTCCACGCCAAGGTGCACGTCCAGGCCGTGGGGGTCCAGCATCTGTTCATGGATGAAGGCGCAGGGGTCGCGCCCGTCCACCCGACGAATCAGCTCGCCCAGAATCCAGCCAAAGGTGGTGGTGCCGTAGCCCAGGTCGGTGCCCGGTTCCCACCACAGCGGCTCGTCTTCCAGCACCCGCACCATGTGCTCCCAGTCATACATCATCGGGTTATGGTCGGGGCCCCGCAGCGCCGGCAGGCCGGCGGTGTGGTTCATCACCTGACGCACACTGACCCTGGCCTTGCCGTTGCGGGCGAACTCGGGCCAGTAGCGGGCCACCGGCGCATTCAGTTCCAGCCGGCCCGCCTCGACCAGCATCAGGATGGCCACTGCCACATAGGGTTTTACAACACAGAAGGTGTTGGCCAGCGTGTCGTGCGTCCAGGGCCTGCCGCCCTCCTGGTCCGCCACACCGGCCCACAGGTCGACGACCCGCTCCCCGTCCACCTGCACACAGAGCCCGGCACCCCGCTCCTGCGGATCATCGAACATCGCTTCGAAGGCCTGCCGGACCGCCTCGAAGGGCTGGGCACATATCCCTTGCGCTTTCATGCCTCGTCTTCCTCGTCGTTGAAATGTTGCCCTGTAACCGAGCGACGTTGCTGCGTAGCAGACCTGCCAGGCGACAATGATTGTCTCGGCGCCTGACAGACCCGAACGCATTACTGTTGGCTCGTGAACCTGACTATCGACTGCGCCCCCTGGGGCGCCCCCTCAAACACACAGGTTGATGGAACGTTCATCCACGCGAGCGCGTGTGCGTGTGTGCCAGGGAATAACGATTCGCGCGTTTATAGGTGCCGAAGTCATTGAACCGAACACCGGCCTCGGCCATGACTTGATGCGCATAAGGCGCGGTCATCTGGCGCAGGTAGAACGGGTCCCTGACAACGAAGTGGTGAATACTGTGGGTGCTGCCGAAGTTGAAGCAGAACAATTGAAACGGCCATAGCCACCAGGCGTTCATTACCTGAGTTTGCTGCAGCGCATTGCGCGGTGCCACATCACCGTAATAGTGCATGTTCGAACTGATGAAAAACAGGCAGAACTGCCGGATCAGGTTGGGCGCGACCAGAATCACGACCACACTGTTGACCACATCCATTACCGCCAGGGTGGTCGCGGAACTATGCACCTCGTGCCCGCTGACCGCGCCAAGCCAGGCATACAGGTGGTAGCCGAGAAACACATACCAGCAACCCCAGTACAACAGCCCAAAGGGTGTATTGAGCCGGACGATCTTGACCAGCAAGCGGACTTTCTCCCGCCAGCCTGGGGCAAATACCGCATTGAGAAAACCGAAGATGAACCCGTCCACCAGTTTCAACAACCGCAGTACACCCCAGGGGCTGCCACTGGTGGTGATCCAGGCTTCCACATCCGTCTCGGTGCCTGACTCTTTATGGTGATGAAAGTGCAAACTTCGCCTTAACCAGGGGCTGGGCATTCCCGGCCGAGCCAACCAGCATAAAAACATCATGGCATTGTGCGCCAGCGGCTGTTTTCTGAAATAAAGACGATGAATCAGATCGTGTTCTATTTCATGAATGAACGAGGTCAGCAGCGCGTTGATCAGAATGCAGCCCCAGGCAGGAATGGACCCCTGCAGGTAGGGCCCCCCACTCACCACCATGCCGATCAGCGACACCGCCATGACACCTGCGCCCAGCGCATTCTGATGTTGCAGGATCGGATAGCGCTGGCGCAGGTAATTACCATGTTCGGTAATACGCCGGGTAACATGATCAATCTTTTGCTGATCGGTAGTGGGGCGTTCAAGTTCCATTGCTGCCTCCAAGACTTTCATACCTCATCCTCTGTTTGTGTCGGACAATCCCCCGCCAGGACAAACCGGCCGCGTCAATTGTTCGGGCTATACAACGGGTAGGTGAATGCATGCGCGCATTATATAAACGCAAATCGACTGTTTGCGTGAAGCTTGTTAAGATCCTTTCAAGCTTCAAAATGATAAGGCAAGTAAAAGTCTTTGCAACTGTGTATTTTGGGTGGGTTCAGCGTGACAGTTACGTGTAAGGATTTTTAATTTAGTTACAGGTTGTACAGTTATAAAACGACGCCGTACAAGTATTGCCAAGGATGCATCATGAGATTGCATCGCATCAGATATTGCCGGCTCGCCTCACCGAAACCAGACGCCAGCGTACCCAGCCCAGCCAGCCCCGATGCCTTCGACGCGGTGTTTTACGATGCCCCTGCAGACACGGCCACCCACCGCGCAGGCTTTGAAAAGCTGCTGCGTTACCTGCAGTGCGGGGATACCGTGATCGTGGACAGCATGGCCTCGCTCTCGGCCAATACCGAGCAGTTGTGCAACTTCATTCGCCGCTTGATCGAAAAACAGGTCACGCTCAAGTTTGTGGATGAAAACCTGACATTCCGAGATGACGGCCGTGAAGTTGCGGGCCCCATCGTCGCGGCCATGGAGTTGCTTGCAGAGTTCGAGCGCGCGGCACTGCGCGAAAAACAGGCCGCCGGTATTGCAACTGCAAGAAATCGGGGTTCCTACCGAGGCCGAAAGAAGAAACTGTCCGACAATCAGGTTGTAAGTTTAATTGAGCGCGCCCGCGCGGGAGAAAGTAAATCCCGGCTGGCGCGTGATTTCGATATCAGTCGCCAGACGTTGTATCGGTATTTGAAATCGACCTAGGGCTCTTCAGAAGAAGAGCCCTGGGTACTAGTTGTTCCAGGCCGCCTGGACTACCCTCACTGCTTGACCAGGTCGCTCGGCTTCCAGCTCTGGTCGAAGAACGCCTGTTTGGGCCCATACAACCGCACAATCACCAGAAAGCCCTTGTCTGGCAGGGTCTTGATCCAGTTCTTGCCCTCGCCCGGCGAGGTGGGGCCGAAGTAGATGTCGGTGGAGCCGTCGCTGTTGGGCGTCGGCTTGTCCATCTGGTTGAGCGACGGGAACGGCTGGCCGTTGTCCAGGCCCGATGCCGTGAGGTTGTCGTAGGCGGTAACCGACCAGAACAAGGCCGCCGGCACGTTCGCCGGCAGGTTGAGCTTGTAGGTGTGGGCACCGTCGAGGAACTTGCCCTCGGCATCGCGGGTGGTGGCCGGGTATTTGGCACCGGCGCCGACCAGGTTCATCACCATGCCCGGGCTGTCCGAATAGGCCGAGGTGAAGAACGCCACGCGCTGCTCCAGGTTGGTGAAGGTGCCACTGGCCTGGAACTCGGTGTTCTCCCCGGCAAAGGTGTTCACGAACTGGCGATCCTTGTAGTACAGGCCGCCAGGCTCTTTGGGCAGCAGGTGGCTGGTGACCACCTTGCTCATCTTGAACGCGGTGCGCGCCGCTTCATCGAGCAACTTGCGCCGTTCGGCATCCGGGGCGAAGGGCTTGCCCTTCTCGATGCCCAGGGTGTGCAGGAACCCGCGCATGTCCATGTCGGCCGGGTCCACCGCTTCGGCGTCGATGAAGCGCGACAGCATGTCGAAGTAGCGACCGTCCTCGGGGAACAGCATGTTGATCGGTGCGCCGGTGGCATCGGGAAACTGCATCGCCAGTGCCGAGTCCTTCTTGCCCAGCGGATAGATCCTGGTGCGCTCGACCTCGGCCACCGGCACGCTGAGGTCGTTGGGGTCCTTGAAGAAGGTGCGCCAGAACAGGAACACGTTGTTGGTGCGCGAGCGATAGACGTAACCCTCGGTCGGCTCCGGGCCATTGTAGCCCGGCGGCAACAGCACGTAGGTGCCACCCTTGCCCTTGTCAGGGCCGGCCAGACCCACGTCGCCGCGCCAGGTCTTGCCGTCGATGGTCGGGCCGACGATGGGGCGCTGGAAGAAGTCGTCGAACATGCCCTGCACCCCAGGCGGGGCTTCGACCACCAGCGGGCCGTACTTGGCCAGGTCCAGGTAGCTCATGGCGTAGACCAGGTCGGAGTTGGGCGTGGTCACCAGTGTCTTGGCGTTGATGCGTTTCTTCCAGGTGGGCAGGATGTTGTAGCCGGCGCCGAAGTGCTTCTCGGAGGCCTCCTTCATCGACCAGATGTTGATCGCCGGCAACGCCCACAGGTACGACTGCACGGCGCGCTGGAACACCAGCTCGTCGATGAGGCTGCGTGCGGTTGCTTCGGTCGGGAAGCCCTTTTCGAAGGGCTGGTTGGCCAGTTCTTCGTACCGGGTGGCGGCATTGGCCACGCTGCTCAGGGAAATGGCTACGGCCAGGGCCGTCACGGTGCTGCTCAAACGGTTCATGAGGTGTCCTCGTGGCGCGATGGGGTAATCCGTTCAGTTGACCTTGACCACTGCCGGCGGCGTCCACTGGCCGTTCATCGCCGCCGCCTGTGGCCAATAGGCCCGCACGTAGAGCGAGAAGTCGGCCCCCTTGGGCGCGGGCAGCCAGTTGCTCTCCTTGTCCGCGCCGGGCGAATCGCTTTGTACGTAGAGCGTCAGCGAGCCATCGGGGTTGGTCTTGAGCGACGTGTTCTTGGTACCCAGGGAGTAGCGCCCCAAGGGGTTTTCGGCGAAGAAGTGCTGCTGGTTGTACAGCGTCAACGACCAGAACCCCTTGACCGGCGGCAGCGCGCCCTTGGGGAAGGTCACGCTGTAGCGCTGGCCACCGTTGAGCCGGGTGCCGGAGGCATCCAGGTCCTGGTAGAAGTACTTGGTCTCGATCTGCTTGTTGACGAAGATGTTCGAACGGGCCACCGCGGTGCGCAGGAAATAATCAGTGCCGAACGCCGCGCCGTTGCTGATGGTGCTCCAGTGGTGGGGCAACTGCTGGCCGTAGTTGCGAAATTGCAGCAACGGCTTGACCACCTCGCTGTCAGCCTTCTGCGCCTCGTCGATCATGGCTTTCTTCAGCTCGGGATCGCGCTGGGCTATCTGCGCCAGCACCGTCAGTTGCGCATAGCGCGCCTCTTCGCCGGGCAGCGGCCTGGCATCCTTGAGAATCGCCGGCAGCTCGTCGAAGAAGGTTTCCGGGAACACCCAGCGGGTTTCCTCTTCACCCGCCGCCTCGGCCGGGAATTTCGGCGACTGGCTCCAGTCACGCTGCTTGGGCTTGCCGTCGTACTTGGACAAGGGGTACATGTCGATGCCCGACAGATAGTGCTGGATGGCCTTGCGATCGTCGTCGGTATCGTCCTGGAACACCCGTGGAATCACGAACCCGGTGTTGGTGCTGGCGCGGAACACCTGGGTGATGCCCTGCGGCACCTTGCCGTTCCAGTCCGGGCCCACCAGCAGGTAGAAGCCGGGCTTGGTGCCGTACATCTTGCCCAGCTCGGCAAAGCTGTCGGAGCGCAGGTCCACCATCTGGTACACCCAGAAACGGTCGCCGAAGTCCGGTACCTGGATCACCACGGGTTCGATGTCCAGGGCGATGCTGCCTGCGCCATACACCACATCCTGGTTGGGGCAGGCCACGAGCCGTTCCCCGGGCGAGATGTAGTCGGTGAGCATCGACAGGTGGTTGATCGGCGCCACAGGCACGATGCCGCCCATCAACCCCGCCTCGGGCAGGTCCTTGAACTTCTGCCGGCGGTTGAAGATGTTGGCCATGGGCCAACCCCAGAAGTACGCCTCCCTGGCCATCATCCGCACGTAGGTTTCCGTGACCTTCACATCCGCTTCGGGCCCGGAAACCTGCACTACCGGCTGGGTATGTGCCTGGGCCGCTGCGCTACCGAACAGTACCGCGGTAGCGAGCAATCCACTGAAAAACAGGGGTGTCTTGTTCATCGGGTGCTTCCTTGCCTGTATGCCTGGGGGTGGGGTGACAAAAGGTGATGGTTAGAAACCTAGCAGAGGACGCGGCATCGGCCAGAACGCCGCTATTTATTGCGACACACCTTGACACATCATTTGGTAACGATTCTCATATGTATTATATTTATCACTACCACTGGAATCCTTCATGTCGCGCCCTACCCCGCCGCATTGCTCCGGCCTGCCCCGCAATCTGTTGGCCATGGCCATCTGCATGGCCACCCTGACCCCCGCCCTGGCCGATGACAGCTCTGCGACACCGCAGCCAGCCAAGGCTGCGACCCTGGAGCTGGGCGCCACCGAAATCCTCAACACTCAACTGGGCAGTACCACCGAAGGCACCCAGTCATACACCACCGGCGCCATGTCGACGGCGACCAAGTTGCCGCTGACCCTGCGCGAAACGCCCCAGGCCGTTACCGTGATTACCCGCCAGCGCATGGACGACCAGGCCATGACCAGCATCAACGACGTGGTCAAGGCCACCCCGGGGCTGTTCCTCGACTTCTCCAGCGGCCCTGGCCGGCAGACGTACTCGGCGCGCGGTTTCGACATCGACAACCTGATGTACGACGGCATCCCCAGTGGCTACCAGGGCTGGACCGTGGGCGCCCAGCCGAACCTGGCGATGTTCGACCGGGTGGAGGTGGTGCGCGGCGCCACCGGGCTGGTGACCGGTGCGGGTAACCCTTCGGCAGCCATCAACCTGGTGCGCAAGCGCCCGCTGGCCGAACAGAAGGTCACCCTCACCGGTGCGGCCGGCAGCTGGGACGACTACCGCGGCGAGGTCGATGCCTCCAGCCCGCTCAACGACAGCGGCACCCTGCGCGGTCGGGTGGTGACGTCCTACCGCGACAGCAACAGCTTCGTCGATGGCGTGGACGAGACCCACGGCCTGTTCTACGCCATCACCGAGGCGGACCTGAGCGACGACACCACCCTGACCCTCGGCTTCTCCAACCAGAAGGACAAGACCAACTACTTCTGGGGCGCCTCGATGATCGGCCTGGACGGCCATCACCTGAACCTGCCGCGCTCGTACAACCCGGGTACCCCCTGGGAGAACAAGGACCAGGAGATCAACACCGTCTTTGCCGAGGTACGCCAGCGCCTGGCCAACGACTGGAAGCTGCAGGTCAACGCCAACTATTCCGAACAGAACGCGCTGTTCTCCGGCTCGTACCAGTCGCGCTGGGTCAACAACACGCTGGCACGCACCGTGTACCAGTCGGCCCACGATGAAAACCAGGCCGGCGTGGATGCCTTTGTCAGCGGGCCCTTCGAGGCGCTGGGGCGCACCCATGAACTGGTGGTGGGTGCCAGCAAGCGCATCTACGACATGACCACCCACAACTATGCCCCCTACGACCCCAACTGGCCGATCGATGCCGGCAAGCCGAACTTCACCCACACCGGCAACAGCCGCGAAGTGACCACCCAGGACGGCGTGTACCTGACCACCCGCCTGAGCCTGGCCGACCCGCTCAAGCTGATCCTGGGCGGGCGCCTGGACTGGTATGACTACGACAACCGCGATGGCGACGGCGACTACAAGGTCACCCGCAACGTCACCCGCTATGCCGGGCTGATCTACGACCTGGACGAGCATCACTCGGTCTACGTCAGCTACAGCGACATCTTCACCCCGCAGAGCAGCAAGGGCACCTCCGGCACCCCGGTCAAGCCGATCGTGGGCAAGAACTACGAGGTGGGCATCAAGGGCGAGTACTTCGAGGGTGCGCTCAACGCCAGCCTGGCGCTGTTTCGCATCGACCAGGAAAACCGCGCGGTGCAGGTGTTCGTGCCGAACTGCCCGCAGACCGAATGCTACGAGGCCTCGGGCGAGATCCGCAGCCAGGGCATCGACTTCGAGCTGCAGGGTGCGCTGACCGAGAACTGGCAGGTGGGCGGTGGCTACACCTATGCCCGCGTGCATACCCTCAAGGACGCCGCCAACCCGCAGAACGTCAACCAGCGCTTTGACACCGACACGCCCGAGCACCTGTTCAAGCTGACCACCACCTACCGCTTCCAGGGCCCGCTGGAGAAACTGCGCGTGGGCGGCAACGTGTCGTGGCAGAGCCGCCTGTACAACGACGTGGCGTTGGCCAACGGTGGCAGCTATCGCCTGGAACAGGGTGGCTACGCCGTCACCGACCTGATGGCCGGCTACCGGCTGACCCGCAACCTGGACCTGCAGCTGAACGCCAACAACGTGTTCGACCGCAAGTACTACTCGTCCATCTCCAACTCGACCAGCTACGGCGGCGACACCTACGGCACACCGCGCAACATGATGCTCACGGCCAAGTACAGTTTCTGATGTGAAGTGGCGCAGGGATGCGCCGTGTTGTGACCCGCACCAACGCCACCCGGGCTGACGCGCCGGAGCGCTTCGCCCTGACAGACCGCCGGGGTAGGATGGCGCATGAACAGAACAATGCGTATCTACATAACCGGCGCCTCCTGTGCCGGCGTGACCACCCTGGGTCACAACCTGGCCTGCTCGCTGAACCTGCGGCATGTCGATGTCGATGACTTCTACTGGCTGCCCACCAACCCGCCCTTCACTACCAAGCGACCACCCGCCGAACGCGTCTGCCTGATCGAACAGGCACTCGGTGATCAGGGCTGGGTACTGACCGGCTCGTTCGATGGCTGGGGTGATGCGCTGATCGCGCATGTCGACCTGATCGTGTTCGTGATCACGCCGACACCTGTTCGCCTGGAACGACTGGCAGCACGAGAACAGCAGCGCTTTGGCAATCGCATCGCGCCCGGTGGCGACATGCATGCCATTCACCTGGCCTTTCGCGAATGGGCTTCCCAGTATGACGACCCGGCGTTTTCCAGCCGAAGCCGTGTGCGGCACGAGGCGTGGCTTTCAAGGCAGATAGCGCCCGTCCTGCGAGTCGACGGTGAGCGCAGCGCTGAAGACATGCTGGCGCACACCCTGCGCGCCGTGGCGCAAGGCCCGCACACCACTGGCCATCGAGGCCTGGCGGGTACCCGGTAGGCGTTCGGCCAGTAAGGCCATACGGCTTGTCCGGGGGGTATGCTCCAGCGACAGGCGCTGCCCCGTGTGTTGCCACGGCAATCACACTCCCCGGTTTTGCGTGCGCCAAGACATCAAGCATCGAAGATGCGCTGGTCTACCTGTCGATCATGATCCAGTGTGTTGATTTTGCTATTAGATAAATTTACAACTCTATCGTGCACTGGCTAGAATCAAGTAAACTTTAAAAAACCATGCCCTGGGCGAGCTCATGAAAAGTATCAACATTGCATATATCCTGTTCGGCTCCGTGCTTTCTTTAAAAGTGATGGCGAGCGGGCTAGACGTCGAGCACACACTAATTGAGCATCGCTGGTACACTTTTGAAGACGTGATAGAAAAGAGAAAAACATACAACAGGGTGGATATTTCGCGAGGGTACATCGAATACCATTTCGAGGGTGATGAATATAAACCCAAGCAGCCAGAAGAGAAATTGACGCCCCGTCAAAAATTCTATTCCAACCATGGCAGCGTTGGAACCTACGCGGCTGCTGATTATGAGACCGCGCTAGACAAGGAGTGCATAGATGTTGTCTCCGGTTCTTTAGGATCATTTATAGGCGACTATGAAAATTCCAAAAGACCTGATAGACAAAAATACAAGCGCACCGTTGTTGGCATAAAATCCTTAATGTACAAAGGCCCTGAGCATAACTTCAAGAGCCCTTCATCCTGGTCGCCTGCAGTGTTGCCCAAGAACAACAAAAGTCTTCTTTGTGAAATCTATGAAGTCAAGAGCAAAGAAAGTGATGTGAAATACATTGTTTATGCTGCTTCAGTGGCAACCGCTATGTTTGACGAAATTCATACGGCCCCATTGCCAGGTAAAAAGGTCGAGTAATTAAAGGTCTTCGCACTCATGCTGCGGCGCCCACTGCTGCGGCATTGGCCGATTGCGGCCTTCGTGAATGGCTGCTGTGGGTTGTTAGCGGTCTTTCACCCAAGACCGCATACGGCCAGAATCTCTAGCTGCCGCAACAGACTGCAACGTATTGGTCAGCCTCAAGCGCAGGCCACTCTGCGCGCCTCAAACCTTTGAATTCAAAAGCAAGCCACATCGTCAAAATGAATGCATCAGCACTCGGACGGTAACGCCTCCTCCTTCCCTCTCCCAGAAACTTGAATCCCCACCCCAACCCCGTTAACCTTGCTCAGTCGCTGTAAATCCAGCGTCCAGGTTTGGTCACCTGAGATAAATCAAGGCGCACAAAGCGCCGCATCCGAATCAGTGGCGCTTTTTTGTGTCTGCTGTTTCGTGTTATGGCGGCTGTGCGTGGGGCGCATTCGTGCGCGCCGGGTTCCTTGATTCCCGGTTGACCAACCTGCGTACAGCCGCCACCCATCGTTTGGTCACGATGCTGGTCGGCTCCACCAATCAAGGAGCTGCACAATGACAAAAATCGTCCCTGATCCCCCACTCCCCAACACCCCGCGCAAACCCGCCTACACCTCCTTCGGCTGTTGCCACGGCGATCACCCTCCCCTGTTTTCCGTGCGCGAAGACATCAAGCTCGAAGATGCGCTGGTCTACCTGTCGATCATGATCCAGTGTGCAAGGGACACCACAGCACAAGCCTGCGAACGAGCCGATGAGCAGTTCAAAAGCCTGCTGATGGCCTCGCAACATTCGCTGGAATTGAGCAATGCATTGATCGAGTCGGTGCTTGATGGCATGGAGGCCAAAGCGGTCAGTAGTTGATGACGCAACACACGGGCCGCAGACGCGGCCTATCGAAATCAAAGAGGTGCGAGCGACCGCGTTCGGCCTTGTCTCAAATAGTGCCAAGGCCGCCCAAGATGGCCCACCCGCTCATCCCACTCAGTTTCAGATGGCAGCCGACTGCCTCAACCTGCGACTCAACCCAGGCGTGTTACCCGTAACACGCTTGAACGCCCGACTGAACGCTGCCTGAGACGTACCGCAGGCGCACTCGACCCAACCTCGAACGACCCTGGCTGCGACCACGTCGGCCAATAACTCCATCACGCCAGGCGACACGGCAGCGAAGAATCGGTCAGCGGCCCCGGGGGCTATCTGCGAGCCAGTAATAGTCTGGCCAGTAAGGCCAGACATGGCGGTCGCGATGCACATGCTTGAGCGACAGGGTCTGGCCCGGGTGAAAGTGATCAGCCGGGTACTGACCTGACAACAGCACGGTGCGCGTTGTTGCGATCAGCGACTGGCAATAGTCACGCGTGGCTTTGTCGGCCCCCAGCACCTGACTGTGCGCAATTGAAAAGCCGAAGGCCGTCATCGGATGCCCGTCATTTTTCAGCCGGGTGAAGACAGGGGTCGGCTGCCGATACTCGGCAACGGGAACGATCTTGCCACCCAGTTGGCAGGCGAACTCCTGGGCCAACAGCGGTGGGCAGACAAGCAGCAGCAGGCACAGTTTGAGCTTCATGTTCACGTCACAGTTCAAGTGTCCGGCCCGGCGCGTGGCGACTGACAGGCCCAAGCCACGCAGTCTAAGCCCGGCCATGGCGTGTGACCACACCGGGTGCCCCTCACCCGGTGTGCGTCAGGCTCGCCTCAGTAGATATACGCCAACCTGAACTGCAGCGAATGGTCGGTCATGGGCCCCGAGCGCACGTCCACATCCCGCCAGTACTGCCCCATTACCTGCCACTGCTTGCCCAGCATGGTGGTCGCCGACAGGCCGACCGTGCCGTTGTTGTGGCTGGTTTCCAGGGTCTGCCCGTCCAGCGTCTCGCGCGAGCCCCAGTTGTGCCGGTACGACAGCGCCACCGAGGTGGCCGGGGTGAAGTTGTAGCGCAGGTGGTTGTGCAGCTGGATCAGCGGGTCACGGTGCGCACCGGTGTCGCGCTGCTCCTGGTAGAACTCGGTCTCGGCGATCACGTCCCACGTCCAGCGCTCGTTGAAGCCGTGCACATAGCCCACCTGGAAGTCCGCCGCCCAGCGGTTGCCGCTCAGGGCAAAGCCCTGGTTCTTGTCGGCGCCGGTGGGCGCGGTGACGAACAGCGACCAGCCCAGGTGGCGGTTGCGCTCCATGTCGGCCAGGCTCCACACCGTGGCGCCGAAGGTGATGTCGCCCAGGCCGCTGTTCTTCTGGCCGGTGGCGCCGATTTCCTGATGGCCGTAGGGGATGATGATCTGCGGGTCCCAGATCAGGCCGGTGTTGAAGAACTCGGTGAAGTGCACCAGACGCAGCACGCCCACGGTCAGGTCCAGGTCGAGGTTGTCGGCGGCGCGCTTGCCGCCCATGTACGAGCGGTCGATGCGCGGGTTCTGCTGGTACAGCAAGGCCAGGTCGGTGCCCGGTGGCAGCGCGGCATAGTCGCCGGAGTCGGGGCGTACATCGGCCAGCGCGGGGCTGGCGCACAGGGCAAGGAACAGCGAGCACGGCAATGCGCCGCCTTTGTGCAAAAGCGCTTTCATGGAAGTCACCTGTCTACCGGTTAATTGTTATTGGAACGGGTTGAGGCTGCCCCACTCGCACGCCTGGCGAGCGGGGTCGAGGGGTGGCTTACTGCGCCGCAGTGGCGTCGGCGGCGGCGCGCAGGTCAAGGCTGCGCTTGATGATGTATTGCTGGATCAGTTGCATCTGCGGCATGTCCAGCACCCCGGCAAAGCTCGGCATGCCCTTGCTCATGAACGCACCGCTGACGATGCCGACGAAGGCCTGGTGCTTGTCCGGGCTCAGGTAGCGCAGGTCGGGGATCACCCCGCCGCTGGCGGCGTTGAGGCCGTGGCAGGCGCCGCACATGCCGTTGAACAGGGTGCGGCCCTGGGCGATTTCATCCGCCGAAGCGGTCAGCGCGGGCACCTGCGGTGGCAGCACCGGGGCCTTGCGCGGCGGCGGCAGTTCGCCCTTGGCGCCAAGCTTGAACACCAGCACGCGGGATTCGGGTTGCACCTTGCCCTTGTCGGTCAGGCCGCCTGCGATCAGCGGCATGATGCCGCCCCAGCCGGCCATGAACGCCACGTACTGCTCGCCCTTGACCTCATAGGTGACCGGCCCGCCGAGCACGCCGGAGTTGGCGCGGTGCTCCCACAGCTGCTTGCCCTTGTCGGCGCTGAAGGCCATGACGCGGCCGTCCGAGGTGCCCTGGAACACCAGGTTGCCGGCGGTGCTGAGGGTGCCGCCGTTGCCGGACTCGACATAGTCGTGGGCCCAGGCGGCCTGCTGTTTGACCGGGTCCCAGGCAATCAGGTGGCCGCGCCAGGCGCTGCGGATCTGGTTGAACACTTTCGGGTCTTCCGGCAGGTCGGGCACGTCCAGGCCGAAGTTGACCACCGACTTGGTCGGCAGGAACAGCGGCTTGTCGGCGGCCTTGAGTTCGGCCACGGTGTCCTGGGCCGGGATGTACACATAGCCGGTGTTGGGGTTGTACGACATCGGGTGCCAGCTGTGGCCGCCGAGGAAGCTTGGCTGTATCACCTTCGGCGCCTTGGCGTAGTCGGCCTGGTCGGTGAGGATGGGGCGCCCGGTCTTGGGGTCCAGGCCGCTGGCCCAGTTCACCTGCACGAAGTTGTTGCCCGAGATGAACTCGCCGTTGGTGCGGTCGATCACGTAGAAGAAACCGTTCTTGGGTGCCTGCATCAGCACCTTGCGGGTCTTGCCGTCGATCTGGATGTCGGCCAACACGATCTGCTGGGTGGCGGTGAAGTCCCAGCGATCGCCGGGCGTCACCTGGAAGTGCCACACGTATTCGCCGGTTTCCGGGCGCAGCGCGACGATCGACGACAGGTACAGGTTGTCGCCCTCGCCCTGGCTGCGGAACTGGTAGTTCCACGGCGAGCCGTTGCCGGTGCCCACGTACAGCAGGTCCAGCTCGGGGTCGTAGGACATCGAGTCCCATACGGTGCCGCCACCGCCCCACTTGACCCAGCCATTGCCCTTCCAGGTTTTCATGGCCTTGGCCATGGCCTCGTTTTCCGGTGGCAGCGCCGGGTCGCCGGGCACGGTGAAGAAGCGCCAGGCCTGCTTGCCGGTATCGGCATCGTAGGCGGTGATATAGCCGCGCACGCCGAACTCGGCGCCGCCGTTGCCGATCAGCACCTTGCCTTTGACGATGCGCGGGGCGCCGGTGATGGTGTAGCTCTTGTTGGGGTCCAGAACGGTGTCGACGCTCCACACCTCCTTGCCGGTGGCCGCATCGAGGGCGATCAGGCGCCCATCGAAGCTGCCCACGTAGACCTTGCCCTGCCACACGGCCACACCGCGGTTGACCACGTCGCAACAGCCCTGGCTGAGTTTTTCCATGGGGATCTTGGGGTCGTACTTCCACAGCGGCTTGCCGCTGGCGGCGTCGAAGGCATACACGATGCTGAAGGCACCGGTGGTGTACATCACGCCGTCGACCACGATGGGGGTGGCTTCGGTACCGCGATCGATGTCGAGCTTCTGCGTCCAGGCCAGGCCAAGCCCGGCGACGTTCTGGTCGTTGATGCGGGTCAGCGGGCTGAAGCGTTGTTCGTCGTAGGTACGCCCGTGGGCGAGCCAGTTGGCGGCGTCCTGGTTGGCGTTGAGCAGTCGGTTGGCGTCGATGTTGCCGGGCGTGCCGGCGTGGGCGAGCGTTGACACGTAGAGCACGGCAAGCGGCATCAAGCGTTTCATTTTTTATTGTTATCCCGTTCTGGGTGGATCAATGAGTGGCGTGGCAGGCCATGACGGGATTAGAGCAAAGTCGGAGGGGGTAAAGCGCTTGCGTGTGTGCCAGGTATTTTTGTGTGCGTGCCATATTGCGGAGGCTGCTGCGTAGCCCATCGCGGGTCAAGCCCGCTCCCACAGGGATGGCGATAATCCTTGTGGGAGCGGGCTTGACCCGCGATCGAGCGCGCAGCGCTCGGCGTTACACCGGGCGCTTGAGCACCAGCGTCAGGATGTCGTAGCTGGCCACCAGCTCACCCAGCTGGTTGGTCACTTCCACATCCCACGCCACCACCCCTTGCGGCTGGCCCAGCGGGCTGGATTTGCCCTGGTCGATCTTGCGCTTGCAGGTCAGGCGCGCCTGGATGGTGTCGCCAATGCCCACCGGGCTGATGAAACGCAGGGTGTCCAGGCCATAGTTGGCCAGCACCGGCCCCTCGCCCGGCGACACGAACAGCCCCGCCGCCGCCGACAGCACGAAGTAGCCATGCGCAATGCGCTTGCCGAACTGCGACTGCCTGGCCGCAATGTCGTCGAAGTGCATGTAGAAATGATCCCCCGACAGGCAGCCGAAGTTCACCAGGTCCGCTTCGGTCACGGTACGTCGATGGGTCAGCAGCGACTCGCCGATGCGCAGCTCTTCGAAGTGACGACGGAACGGGTGCACCTCGCTCTCGAACACCTGGGCACCGCGCACATACTCGCCGGTCACCGCCATCAGCATGCTCGGCGAACCCTGCACTGCCGCACGCTGCAGGTAGTGCTTGACCGCCCGCAGCCCGCCCAGCTCTTCGCCGCCACCGGCACGCCCAGGGCCGCCGTGCTTGAGTTGCGGCAAGGGCGAACCGTGCCCGGTGGACTCCGCCGCCGCCTCGCTGTCGAGGATCAGCAACCGACCGTGCCAGGCCGCAGCCACCGGAATGGCCTTGGCTGCCACCTCGCGGTCGGCGGTCACCAGGCTGGCCACCAGGCTGCCCTTGCCGCGCGCGGCCAGCGCCAGCGCTTCGTCCAGGTCGTGGTAGGCCATCAGCGTGCTCACCGGGCCGAAGGCCTCGATGTCGTGGGCACCGCCGTCGGCATGCGGGTCGCGTGCCTGCAGCAGGGTCGGCGCAAAGAACGCCCCTTCGCCCACGCCCTCGCCCCGTGGCTCGAAACCATCGCTGGCACCGAACAGCTGGTCGCAGCTCTGCAGCAGGCTGCGCACCCGCTCGCCCACGTCGCGCTGCTGGTCATGGGAAGCCAGCGCGCCCATGCGCACGCCCTCCACCGACGGGTCGCCCACCACCACCTTGCTCAGGCGCTCGCGCAGGCGCGTGGCCACGGCGTCCAGGTGCTTGGCCGGCACGATGGCGCGGCGGATGGCGGTGCACTTCTGCCCCGCCTTGGTAGTCATCTCGCGCACCACTTCCTTGATGTACAGGTCGAACTCGGCATCGTCCGGCTTCACGTCCGGGCCCAGGATCGCGCAGTTGAGCGAGTCGGCCTCGGCGGTGAACGGCACCGAGTGGCGGATCAGGTTCGGGGTCACACGCAGCTTGGCCGCGGTGTCGGCAGAACCGGTGAAGGTCACCACGTCCTGGCCTTGCAGGCGGTCGAGCAGGTCGCCGGTACTGCCCACCACCAGTTGCAGGCTGCCGGCCGGCAGCAGGCCGGACTCATCCATCAGGCGCACCACCGCCTCGGTAAGGTAGCTGGTGGAGGTGGCCGGCTTGACGATGCACGGCATGCCGGCCAGAAAGGTCGGCGCGAACTTTTCGAGCATGCCCCAGATCGGGAAGTTGAACGCGTTGATGTGCACCGCAAGCCCCGCACGCGGCACCAGGATGTGGCTGCCGGCGAAGGTGCCCTGCTTGCCCAGCGGGATGGCCGGGCCTTCGTGCAGCAGGTTGCCCGAGGGCAGTTCGCGGCTGCCGATGCCGGCATAGGCGAACAGCGTGGCGTTGCCGCCCTCGATGTCGATCCAGCTGTCGGCGCGGGTTGCGCCGCTGTGGTGGGACAGTGCGTAGAGCTGTTCCTTGCGCTCGGCCAGGTACAGCGCCAGGGCCTTGAGCCGCGCGGCACGCTGCTGGAAGTCCATCGCCATCAGGCTGCGCAGGCCGTCACGGCGCGCATGCTCGATGGCTTCGGCAAAGTCGGGCCGCTCTTCATGGCTGTACGCCAATACGTGCCCGTCCAGGGCGCTGCGCAGCGGCTGCGCGCCATGCTGGCCGAGCCAGCGGCCGGCGATGAAGCTTTGCAAGGTTGGGGCAACAGACATGAGGTGTCCTCCGGTTCTTTTAAGGGGCGCGCTTACCACAGCGCCAGGGTGTAGCCGATGATCAGGCGGTTCTCGTCCAGGCTGTTGGTCAAGCCGTTGCCTGAGCGGAAGGTGACGTTGCGCCAGCGCAGGCTGACGTTTTTCAACGGGCCGCTCTGCACCACGTAGGTGATGTCGGTGTCGCGTTCGCGCTCGCGGCCGTTGTCCACGGTCGCGGTCCTGGCATGACGCCCGTCGGTGTAGCGGGTCATGAAGCTCAGACCCGGAATGCCCAGGGCGACGAAGTCGTAGTCGTAGCGCAGTTGCCAGGAGTCGAGCCCGGCGCGGGTGTAGGTGTTGTAGGTCACCAGGTTGACGGTGTACGGGTCGCCGCCGTTGAGGAACGGGAAGGCGCTGTCGCCCGACATCTGCTGGAAGGTGGCACTGACCTTGTGCGCGCCGCTGGCCAGGGTGAACATGCCGTTGAAGTTGCGGTTGTCGATGCGCCCTGCCCGCTCGGCGCCGTCGCCACGGCTGTCGAAATAGCGCAGGTCGCTGCGCAGGCTCAGGCCCTCGCCCAGCGGCTGGGTGTGCACCAGGCCGACGAACTGCTGACGGTAGATCTGGTCGAGCTTGGCGTAGTAGTAGGTCAGGTTCAGTTGCGGGGTGAAGGCATAGGTGCCGCCACCAAAATCGAAGCGGTCGCTGCTGGCCGCGCCGTAGCCGATGTCGTCGCGGCTGGAGGAATCGCGCAGGTTGGCCTTGGTCAGCCGCCCGGCGTTGAACGTCAGGCCGTCGATCTCCTGGCTGGTCAGCAGGCCGCCCTGAAAGCTGGCGGCCAGCAGGCGGGTGTCGTTGTACACCACCACCGGCAGGATCGGCTGCAAGGTACCCAGGCGCAGCACGCTCTTTGAGGCGCGCAGCTTGGCGGTCAGGCCCAGCTCGCTGTAGTCGTCGGCCGGTTCCAGGCTGTCGGGCCCGAACGGCAGCAGCCCGGTGCCGCGCCGATCACGGCTGGAGTCAAGCTTGATGCCCAGTTGCCCCATGGCGTCGACGCCTACCCCGATCGGGCCATCGGTGAAGCCGGACTCGAACTTCACGGTAAAACCCTGGGCCCACTCCTCGGCCTTGGATTGCGGCGCGTTGCTCTGGCGAAAATCGCGGTTGATGTAGTGGTTGCGCAACTCGACCTTGGCATGGCTGTCGTCGATGAAGTCGGCCAGGGCCGGCGCGGCAACCAGGGGCAAGGCGAAGCCGGCCAGCAGCGAAGCCGGCATGAAGCGAATGTGGTTCATTATTTTTATACCCGACAATCGTTTTGGTTTATTAGTGTTTGCTTGCGCCTGCGGCACCGATGCCGGTCATCGAGCGGATGAACTGCGCCAGGTAGCGGCCGCGTTCCTGCGCTGCCCGCTCCGAGGTGTCGGTGACCGAGAACACCCATGCGCCCAGGAACGCCAGGCTCATGGAGAACAGCGCCGGGTTGCTGTAGGGGAACAGCGCCGTTTCGTTGTGCAGCACGTTGACCCACACCGCCGGGCTGAGCACCAGCAGCACGATGGCCGAGACCAGCCCGCTCATGCTGCCGATCACCGCGCCACGGGTGGTCAGGCCCTTCCAGTACATCGAGAGGAACAGCACCGGGAAATTCACCGAGGCGGCAATCGCCAGCACCAGCCCGGACAGGAACGCGATGTTCTGCGACTCGAACATCAGGCCCAGGATGATCGCCAGCACGCCGATGGCCAGGGTGGCGATGCGCGACACGCGCATCTCTTGCTTCTCGGTGGCCTGGCCCTTGCGGATCACGCAGGCGTACAGGTCGTGGGACACCGCCGAGGCGCCGGACAACGCCAGCCCGGCCACCACCGCCAGGATGGTGGCGAAGGCCACGGCCGAGATGAAGCCCAGGAACAGGTTGCCGCCCACGGCCTGGGCCAGGTGCACGGCGATCATGTTGCCGCCGCCGATGATCGCGCCGTTGACGTCGCGGTAGCTTGCGTCGGTGCCGACCATCACGATGGCGCCGAAGCCCACCATGATCAGCAGCAGGTAGAAGTAGCCGATGAAACCGGTGGCGTAGAACACGCTCTTGCGCGCTTGCTTGGCGTCACTCACGGTGAAGAAGCGCATCAGGATATGCGGCAGCCCGGCGGTGCCGAACATCATGCCCAGGCCCAGGGAAATCGCGTCGATGGGGTTGGACAGCAGCCCGCCCGGGGCCATGATCGCGGTGCCCTTGGCGTGCACCTCGGTGGCGGCGCTGAACATCGCCTCGGTGCTGAAACCAAAGTGCTTGAGCACCATGAACGCCATGAAGCTGGTGCCCGAGAGCAGCAGCACGGCCTTGATGATCTGTACCCAGGTGGTGGCGAGCATGCCGCCGAAGGTCACGTAGAACACCATCAGCACGCCCACCAGCATCACCGCATACAGGTAGCTGATGCCGAACAGCAGCTCGATCAGCTTGCCGGCGCCGACCATCTGCGCCACCAGGTACATCAGTGCCACGGTCAGGGTGCCCAGGGCCGAGGTCAGGCGTACCGGGGTCTGGTCCAGGCGGTACGACACCACGTCGGCGAAGGTGTACTTGCCCAGGTTGCGCAGGCGCTCGGCAATCAGGAACAGGATGATCGGCCAGCCGGCCAGCACGCCCAGGGCGTACAGCAGGCCGTCGTAGCCGTTGAGGAACATCATCGCGGAAATGCCCAGGAACGAGGCGGCGCTGATCATGTCGCCGGCGATGGCCAGGCCGTTCTGAAAGCCGGTGAGGCCGCCGCCTGCGGTGTAGAAGTCACTGGCCGAACGGGTGCGCTGTGCGGCCCAGCGGGTGATGCCCAGGGTGAACACGACGAACAGCAGGAACATGCTGATGGCTGTCCAGTTCATTTCGCGCACTCCTGGCGGACCTTGTCGTTGAGCGGGTCGAGCACGTTGTTGGCGCGGTACACGTAGATCCCGGTGAGGCCGAAGGACACCAGCACCACCAGCACGCCGACCAGCATGCCGACGGTGGTCACGCCGCCGCTGAGCGATTGCCCCAGGGTGCTGGGGGAGAACGCCACCAGCAGCACGAAGCCGTAGTAGATGACCAGCATGGCCAGGGTCAGCGACCAGTTCAGGCGCTGCTTGCGCCGTACCAGTTGCTTGAAGTCGGGGTGCTTGCAGATGCTGTCGATGTCTTCGGGGGTCATTGGGGCGCTCTCTTGGTGTTGTTGTTTTAGTTTTCAGGGCACACAGGTGTTGCGGTGTTCAGGCGGGCCTCATCGCGGGTCAAGCCCGCTCCCACAGGGTCTGCACTCTCCTCAAGACCGGTGCTGTACCTGTGGGAGCGGGCTTGACCCGCGATTGAGTCGACGCGGTATCAGACCTGATCGAAGTCCAGCACCACCCTGTCGCTGACCGGGTACGTCTGGCACGACAGCACATACCCCGCCGCCACTTCGTAGTCCTCCAGGGCGTGGTTGCTGTCCATCTCCACCTCCCCTTCGATGACCTTGCACTTGCAGGTCGAGCACACCCCGGCCTTGCACGAGTACGGCAGCTCGGCGCCGATGGCATTGCCGGCATCCAGCACGCTGACGGTGTTGCGCGGCAGGTCGAAGGCCAGCGCCCGACCGTCGCTGATCACGGTGATCTGGCTGACGGCGGCGTCCAGCTGGCGCGCCGCCTCGCGGGCTTCACGCTTGCGTTCGTCGCCCGCCGCTGCAAACAGCTCGAAATGGATCTTCTCCCCCGCCATGCCATTGGCCTTGAGGCTGTCGCGCACGGTCTCGGTCATCGCCTGCGGGCCGCAGATGAAGGCGGCGTCCAGCGCCCTGGGGTCGAGCCAGCGCGAGAACAGCTGACCGCACTTGTCGGCGTCGATGCGCCCGTTGTACAGGTCCACGTCCTGCTGCTCGCGGCTGAACACGAAGATCAGGTTCAGGCGTTGCAGGTAGCGGTTCTTCAGGTCTTCGAGCTTGTCGCGAAACAGCGCGCCGGAGCTTGAGCGGTTGCCGTAGAGCAAGGTGAAGCGACTGTCGGGTTCGCGCTCCAGGGTGGTCTTGATGATCGACAGGATCGGCGTGATGCCGCTGCCCGCCGCCACCGCCAGGTAGTTGCCGCGACGGGTCGGGTCCAGTGGCACATGGAAGCTGCCCGAAGGCGGCATCACTTCGAGGCGGTGGCCGACCTTGAGCACCTCGTTGGCAAACGCCGAGAAGCGCCCGCCGGCCACGCGCTTGATCGCCACGCGCAGCTCGCCGTCTTCCACGCCGCTGCAGATCGAGTAAGAACGGCGCACTTCCTCGTCGTCCAGTTGCGTGCGCATCACCAGGTACTGGCCCTGGGTGAAACGGAAATCGTCCTGCAGGTGCGCCGGCACCTCGAAGGCAATCGACACCGCATCGCGGGTCTCGGCGCGCACATCCTTGATGGTCAGGCTGTGAAATTGACTCATGCTGTTCTCCCGCTGCACGGCGCCAGCGCGCTCAGATGCATTTGAAATAGTCGAAAGGTTCCAGGCACTCGCGGCACCGGTACAGGGCCTTGCAGGCCGTGGAGCCGAACTGGCTGAGCAGCTCGGTGTGGCTGCTGGCGCACACCGGGCACAGCACCTTCGGGCTTTCGCCCAGCAGGCTGCGCTTGCTGGCACTGCCCACGGGCGGCGCGATGCCATAGGCACGCAGGCGCTCGCGCCCCTGCTCGGTGATCCAGTCGGTGCTCCAGGCCGGCGTCAGGCGCCGCTCCAGGCACGGCGCGGCGAACCCGGCCTGCTCCAGCGCCTGGCGGATATCGCCCTCGATCACCTCGGTGGCCGGGCAGCCCGAATAGGTCGGCGTGACCACAAGGTGCAGGTGGCCGGCCTGCCAGTGCAGGTCGCGCACTATCCCGAGGTCGACCACGCTGACCACCGGCACTTCCGGGTCCATCACCTGCTCCAGCACCGTCCAGGCGTGGCTCAGGTCATCGGCCCGCAGTGCCCGCGCACCGTGGTCGCTGGCGATCAGCTCACCAGGTTGCATCGGGGTAGGCCCGTGGCAAAAACTGCATTTCGGCCAGCAGGATGCCCAGGTGCTCGGTGTGCATGCCGGTACGTCCGCTGAGGTAGAAGTGGCTGGCCGCAGGCGGCAGCGGCAGTTCGACCGAGGCGAAGGTGACCTCGACCTGGTGCAGCCATGCCGCGCCGACCTGCGCCGGGTCGGCGCCGATGCCCGCTGCGGCCAGGCGGGTTTCAGCCTCGCTGCCGCTGGCCAGCTCCACGGTGAAGCGCCACACCTGCGTGATGGCCGCGAGCATGCGCCGGCGACTTTCGTCGGTGCCGCCACCCAGGCGCTGCACCCATTCACTGGAGCGACGCAGGTGGTAGGTAACCTCCTTGAGCGCCTTGGCGGCGATGCCGGCGATGCGCAGGTCGGTGGAGTCGCACAGGCCCTTGAGCACCTGCAGGTGCCAGGCGTCGAACAGGAACTGCTTGGCCATGGTCACGGCGAAATCGCCGTTGGGCTGCTCCACCAGCAGCAGGTTGCGGTAGGCGCGCTCGTCGCGGCGAAACGCCAGGTCGTCGGCATCGCGGCCGTCGGCCAGCAGCTCGGCGGCGTAGTCCAGCCAGTTGCGCGCCTGGCCCACCAGGTCCAGGCCGACGTTCATCAGCGCCAGCTCTTCCTCGATGGCCGGCGCCTTGCCGCACCACTCGCACAGGCGCTGGCCCTGGATCAGGGCGCTGTCGCCCAGCAGCAGCAGGTAATGGATCAGATCGTCTTGGGTGCTGTTCATGGTCGACCTCACATGTGTCCGACTTCGTCGGGCAGCTCGTAGAAGCTGGCGTGCCGGTAGACCTTGTCGTCGGCCGGGTCGAACAGCGGGTCCTTCTCGTCCGGCGAGGAGGCCACGATCAGCGCCGAGGGCACCACCCACAGGCTTACGCCTTCGCTGCGGCGGGTGTACAGCTCGCGGGCGTTCTCGATGGCCATGGCGTCGTCGGCGGCATGCACGCTGCCCACATGCTTGTGGTTCAGGCCGTGCTTGCTGCGCACGAACACTTCGTAGAGGGTCCAGACAGACATCGTGTATCTCCCATCAGTCGCCGGTTCAGGCGGCGTTCTTGTTCTGTTGTTTGCGGGCGTAGGCGACGGCGGCTTCACGCACCCAGGCGCCGCTTTCGATGGCATTGCGCCGGGTGGCCAGGCGTTCCTGGTTGCACGGGCCGTTGCCCTTGAGCACGTCGAAGAATTCCTGCCACTGGATGGCGCCGAAATCGTAGTGGCCGCGCTCGGCGTTCCACTTCAGGTCGGGGTCGGGGGCGGTGCAGCCCAGCAGTTCGAGCTGCGGGATGGTCTGGTCGACGAAGCGCTGGCGCAGTTCGTCGTTGCTCTGGCGCTTGATCTTCCAGGCCATCGACTGCGCGCTGTTGGGCGAGTTGTCGTCGCTGGGGCCGAACATCATCAGCGCCGGCCACCACAGGCGGTTGATCGCGTCCTGCACCATGTCCTTCTGGGCCTGGGTGCCGTGGCGCATCATGGTCAGCAGAATCTCGTAGCCCTGGCGCTGGTGAAAGCTCTCTTCCTTGCAGATGCGCACCATGGCCCGTGCGTAGGGGCCGTAGGAGGTGCGCTGCAGCACCACCTGGTTGACGATGGCCGCGCCATCCACCAGCCAGCCCACTGCGCCCATGTCGGCCCAGTTGAGGGTCGGGTAGTTGAAGATGCTGGAGTACTTGGCCTTGCCGCTGTGCAGCTTGGCGATCTCTTCGTCGCGATCGGCGCCCAGGGTTTCCATGGCGCTGTACAGGTACAGGCCGTGGCCGGCTTCGTCCTGGATCTTGGCCATCAGCTGCAGCTTGCGCTTGAGGGTCGGGGCACGGGTGACCCAGTTGCCCTCGGGCAGCATGCCGACGATCTCGGAGTGGGCGTGCTGGGAAATCTGGCGGATGAGGGTCTGACGATAGGCGTCGGGCATCCAGTTCTTGGCTTCGATCTTGATTTCGGCGTCGATCTTTTCCTGGAAGGCACGTTCCTGGGGCGACATCTCGTCCAGGGACTTGATGCGTTTGACGCCGGTTTCGACAAGCTGTGCGTACATGTTCGGGCTCCCGCCTCAAGGCTGGTTGGGCATGGGAGTATTTATAAGCGATACACAATTCAATATCAAACAGCTTTTTAGTGTATCTAATGTTTTTTTGTATCGCTTTGCACTGAAAGCGGACCGCTACGCGCTCCATCGCGGGTCAAGCCCGCTCCCACAGGAACACGCTTTATCCAAGAACAAAAAAAAGCCCCGACCAGGTCGGGGCTTCGGCAGCCATCAGCTATCAGCTGGCCAGACGCTTGTCATACACATGACAGGCCTTGCCTTCCGAACGTTTCAGCGTGCCCAACGGCTGCAGCACGATGCGCGTGCTGATGCCGATGTAGGTCTTGATCTGCTTGCCCAGCTCGGCGGTCAGCAGCCTGCGCTGGGCCTCGTCGTAGTGCTGGCATTCGGCACGCAGCTCCACGTGCACATCCACCGTGTCGAGATTTCCATCACGATACAGATAAATCTCATAGCACTCTGAAAACTGTTTTATTTTCAGAACCTGTTCCTCGACCTGGGTCGGGAACACGTTGACCCCGCGCACGATCAGCATGTCGTCGCTGCGCCCGGTGATCTTGTCGATGCGCCGCATTGGCCGCGCGGTGCCGGGCAACAGTCGCGTCAGGTCGCGGGTGCGGTAGCGGATCATCGGCAGCGCCTCCTTGCTCAGCGAGGTGAACACCAGCTCGCCCATCTGCCCGTCGGGCAGCACCGCACCGGTCACCGGGTCGATGATTTCGGGGTAGAAGTGGTCTTCCCAGAGGGTCGGCCCGTCCTTGGTCTCGGCGCACTCCATGGCCACGCCCGGGCCCATGATTTCCGACAGCCCGTAGATATCCAGCGCGGTGATGCCCATGCGCTGCTCGATGGAGCGGCGCAGCTCGTCGGTCCACGGCTCGGCACCGAAGATCCCCAGGCGCAGCGCCAGCTTGTGCGGGTCCAGCCCCTGGCGCTCGATCTCGTCGGCCAGGTTGAGCATGTACGAGGGCGTGACCATGATGATGTCCGGCTGGAAGTCGTTGATCAGCTGCACCTGCTTCTCGGTCTGCCCGCCCGACATCGGGATCACCGTGCAGCCCAGGCGTTCGGCGCCGTAATGCGCGCCCAGCCCGCCAGTGAACAGCCCGTAGCCGTACGACACATGCACCTTGTCGCCCTTGCGCCCGCCCGCGGCGCGGATCGAGCGCGCCACCACGTTGGCCCAGGTGTCGATATCGTTCTGCGTGTAGCCCACCACCGTCGGCTTGCCGGTGGTGCCGCTGGAGGCGTGCACCCGCACCACGTCATGCATGGGCACGGCGAACATGCCGTAGGGGTAGTTGTCGCGCAGGTCGGTCTTGGTGGTGAACGGGAATCGGGCCAGGTCGTCCAGCGAACGCACCTCGTCGGGGTGCACCCCCAACTGGTCGAAGCGCTGGCGGTACAGCGGCACGTTCTGGTAGGCGTGGGACAGGCTCCAGCGCAGGCGGTCAAGCTGGTGCTGGCGCAGTTCATCGATGCTGGCGGTCTCCAGCGGGTCGAGTACAGCAGTGTTCAAGGCGGCCATGTTCATGTGTTCACTCTGATTCTTTTTATGGTTCAGCCCCTGACGGGCCCGAGTGTGGGAGCTGCACGGCTCCCGCTGTGTTGCCGGCTCAGGTTCGCTCGATGATCATCGCGATACCCTGCCCCACGCCGATGCACATCGTGCACAGCGCGTACCGCCCGCCGCGTTGCTCCAGTTCCACCAGTGCGGTGGTCACCAGGCGAGCGCCGCTCATGCCCAGCGGATGCCCCAGGGCGATGGCGCCACCATTGGGGTTGACCCGCGGGTCGTCGTCAGCCAGCCCGAGCTCGCGCAGCACCGCCAGGCCCTGCGCGGCGAAGGCTTCGTTCAGCTCGATGACATCCATGTCGGCCAGGTTCAGGTTGGCCAGTTCCAGTACCTTGCGCGTGGCCGGCACCGGGCCGATGCCCATGATGCGCGGCTCGACGCCGGCCGTGGCCATCGCCACCACCCGCCCACGGGCCTTGAGCCCGAAGCGCGCAGCCTGCGCCGGGCTTGCCAGCAGCAGCGCACAGGCACCGTCGTTGACCCCCGAGGCATTGCCCGCCGTGACACTGCCGCCCTCGCGAAACGGCGTACCCAGGCGTTGCAGCATCTGCAGCGTGGTGTCGCCACGCGGGTGTTCGTCGTGCTCGACGCGCCTGGGCTCGCCCTTGCGCTGGGCAATCGACACCGGCACGATCTCCTGCGCCAGGCGCCCGCTGGCCTGGGCAGCCGCCGCACGTTGCTGGCTGCGCAGGGCGAAGGCGTCCTGATCGGCACGGGAAATGCCGAACTGTGCGGCGACGTTTTCGGCAGTCTCCGGCATCGAGTCGATACCATACGCCTTTTCCATCGCGGCGTTGACGAAGCGCCAGCCAATGGTGGTGTCGTACAGTTGCGCCTGGCGCGAGAAGGCCTGTTCGGCCTTGCCCATCACCAGCGGGGCGCGCGACATCGACTCCACCCCGCCCACCAGCAGCAGGCCGGCTTCGCCACTGCGGATCGAGCGTGCGCCCAGGCCGATGGCGTCCATGCCCGAGCCGCACAGGCGGTTGACCGTGGTGCCCGGCACGTCTATCGGCAGGCCGGCCAGCAGCGCCGACATGCGCGCCACGTTGCGATTGTCTTCGCCGGCCTGGTTGGCGCAGCCGAACAGCACGTCGTCCACCTGCGACCAGTCCACCTGCGGGTGGCGCGCCATCAGCGCACGCAGCGGCACCGCGCCCAGGTCGTCGGCACGTACCGTGCTCAGCGCGCCGGCATAGCGCCCGATGGGGGTGCGCACGGCGTCGATGATAAGGGCGTCATTCATCTGCGGTCTCCTGGGCAAGCACTGTGCCTTGCACCTTGTAAGATTTGCCATGGAACAGCGCGATCAGCTGCCCGTTCTGGTTTTCCACACGCACGTCGTAGTTGCCGGTGCGTCCGCCACGGCTCTGCTCGACGCAACTTGCATTGAGCGTGTCGCCCATCAGTGCCGGGGCGATGTAGTCGATGCTGCAGCCCAGGCCGATGGTGACCTGGTTGTAGGTGTTGCAGGCCACGGCAAACGCCGAGTCGGCCAGGGTGAAGATGTAGCCGCCATGGCAGGTGCCATGACCCTGGATCATGTCGGCGCGCACCGGCATGCTCAGGCGCGCCCTGCCCGGCGCGACGCTCAGCAGTTGCATGCCCAGCGCGAGGCTGGCGCGGTCACGGGCGAGCATGGCCTGGGCACATTGGCTGGCAAGCTCGGTGGCGTTCAGGTCAGTCATGCAATGCCCTCCCCTCGGCGACCGTGCGCCGCAGCAGCAGTGATGGCCGGTAGCGGCTTTCGCCGTAGGCGGCCTGCAGATTGTCGAGTACCGCCAGCACCTGCGTCGGGCCGATGGCGTCTGCCCAGGCCAGCGGGCCTTGGGGGTAGTTCACGCCCTTGCGCATGGCCAGGTCGACATCCGCCGCCGTGGCCACGCCCTGCAGCACCGCGTCGGCGGCTTCGTTGGCAAGCATGGCCACGGTGCGCATCACCAGCAGCCCCGGCACGTCGGCCAGCGGGCTGACCACCAGGCCCGCGGCCTGCAGCAAGGCCACGGCCTGGTCGCGGGCAGCGGGGGTGGTGTCGGCGGACCAGCTGATGCCGATGCGCCCGGCGGTGGCGTAGTCCAGCGCCAGGTCGAACAGCACGAGGTTGTGCAAGCCTTCGTCGCGGGCGCGCTGGCTGGCCAGGCGACCGTCGGTCAGGGCCAGCACGGCGTCGCCCACGCGTATGACTGCGTGCCCGCATCGCGGGTCAAGCCCGCTTCCACAACGACCGGTGGGCGCGGGCTCGACCCGCGATGGGGCCCGCGACACCTTGATGCCGTGCGCCTCGATACGCGCCAGCAAGCCCTGCGCAATGCCCAGGTCGCCTTCGACTTCGCAGGCCTCGATGCGCAAACCACTGCGCAGCTCGCTGACCACCGGGCGCGCGGCCGAGGGCCCATAGTCATAGAACCCCTGCCCACTCTTGCGCCCCAGCCGGCCGGCATCCACCAGCGCCGCCTGGATCAGCGACGGCTGGAAGCGCATGTCGCCGTAATAGGCATCGAACACCGAACAGGTGACCGCGTAGTTGACGTCATGCCCGATCAGGTCGGTCAGCTCGAACGCGCCCATGCGAAAACCGCCGGCCTCGCGCATCAGCGCATCCAGCGTGGCGCACTCGGCCGCACCCTCCTGCAACAGACGCAGGCTTTCGGCATAGAACGGGCGCGCCACGCGGTTGACGATGAAGCCCGGGCTGGAGCTGGCATGCACCGGCGCCTTGCCCCAGGCCCTGGCCGTTGCATACAGGCTGGCCGCTACCTGCGGCGCCGTGGCCAGCCCCGAGACGATCTCGACCAGCGCCATGACCGGCGCAGGGTTGAAGAAGTGCACGCCCACGAACCGCTCGGGCCGCGCCAGGCCGGCCGCGATGCGGGTGATCGACAGCGACGAGGTGTTGCTGGCCAGCACGCAGTCGGCCGTGCAGATTGCTTCCAGGCGAGCGAACAGCTCACGCTTGGCGTCGAGGTTCTCGACGATGGCCTCGATCACCAGCCCCGCATCCGCCAGCTCGTCGAGCGCCTGCACCGCGTGCAGGCGCGCCAAAGTGGCCTCGCGCTGCGCGGGGTCGAGCTTGCCCTTCTCCACCCGCTTGCCCAGTTGCACACCCAGCCCCTCGATGGCCGCGCTCGCCGCCCCCGGGCGGCTGTCGTGCAGCAGCACCGGATGCCCGGCCTGCGCCGCCACCTGGGCAATGCCGGCGCCCATGGCCCCGGCACCGATCACCGCCACCACAACGCTTGTGTCCAGTGCGCTCATGCTCAGCACCCCTTGAACACGGGGGCGCGCTTGGCCATGAAGGCGGCCACGCCCTCGCGGTAGTCCTCGCTGCGCCCGGCCAGGCGTTGCAGGTCGCGCTCCAGGTCCAGTTGCTGGTCAAGGCTGTTGTCCAGGCTGGCATTGAGCCCGCGCTTGATCAGTGCCAGGCCCGAGGTGGGCTGTGTCGCCAGCTGTCGCGCCAGGCCCAGGGCCTCGTCGCGCAGGGCCTCGTCGTCGACGCAGCGGTAGATCAGCCCCCACTGCTCGGCCTGCTCGGCCGACAGCTTGTTGCCCAGCAGCGCCAGGGCCTTGGCCCGCGCCACGCCGACCAGCCGCGGCAGGAACCAGGTACCGCCCGAGTCGGGCACCAGGCCGAGTTTGCAGAACGCCTGGATGAAGCTGGCCGACCGCGCCGCCAGCACCAGGTCGCAGGCCAGCGGGATGTTCGCCCCGGCGCCGGCGGCCACGCCGTTGACCGCGCAGATCACCGGCAGCGGTAAATCGCGCAGGGCGCGAATCAGCGGGTTGTAGAATTTTTCGATGGACTCGCCCAGGTCGGGCATCTGCGCACCGGGCGCGACGTTGCGGTCGGACAGGTCCTGCCCGGCACAGAAGCCGCGCCCTTCACCGGTAAGCAGCAGCACACGCACCTGGGCATTGGCGCGTACCTGCTTGAGCGCCTCCTTCACTTCGGCGTGCATCTGCGCGTTGAAGCTGTTGAGTTGCTCGGGACGGTTCAGGCGCAGAAAGGCCACGCCGTCGTCTATGTCGAAAAGAATGTGCTCGAAGGTCATGACCAGTACCGCTCGCAAGGTTGAAGTAAAAGGGGCCGGCGCACTCAGCGGCCGGTGAACACCGGTGCGCGTTTTTCGCGAAAGGCACTGATGCCCTCGCGCCGGTCATCGGTGGCGGCCAGCACAGTGAAGGCGTGGCGCTCGAAACGCAGGCCGCTGGCAAGGTCGGTATCCATGGCCTTGAGCAGCGATTCCTTGGCCAGGCGCACGGCCAGCGGGGCCTTGCGCGCGATGGCCTGGGCGATCTGCACGGCGCGCTCGACGGTGAATTCGGGTTGGGTGATTTCGCTGACCAGGCCGGCCTGTTGCGCGGTGCGCGCATCGATGGGCTCGCCGGTGAGCACCATCTGCATGGCCATGGACTTGCCCACCGCGCGCAGCAGACGCTGGGTACCGCCGGCGCCAGGCATGATGCCCAGGTTGATTTCCGGCTGGCCGAAGCGCGCATCCACGCCCGCCACGATGATGTCGGCGTGCATCGCCAGCTCGCAGCCACCGCCCAGGGCAAAGCCGTTGACGGCCGCCACCAGGGGCTTGCTGAAGCGGCTGATCTGCTGCCAACAGGCAACACGCGGGTCGTTGAGGATGCCCACCGCATCGCGCTCGGCCATCTCGTTGATGTCGGCGCCGGCGGCAAACGCCTTGCGGCTGCCGGTGAGCACCACGGCGCGGCAGCTGTCGTCACGCTCCAGGCGCTCGAGTTCGGCTGCCAGCTCGCCGAGCAGGCGGGTGTTGAGGGCATTGAGCACCTCGGGGCGGTGCAGCGTCACCAGGCAGATGCCGGCGTGGGAGTTATCAAGCAACAGGGTGTCAGGCATGACGGTCACCGCACGGGCCAGTCGAGGCTGGCTGTTATTGTTGGGTCGAGGCCGATTGCGGCAAAGTATAGCCACAATACGATACACAAAATCAACATTACTGTGACTAGTCTGTGTCTGTTTGTTTTCCATGCGTGCCAAACAAACCCAGCAAACACTGCGCTTATAGCGAGTAAAGCGCCAAGAAGCGATACATCGAAGCATTGCAAACAAGTAACAATACGTTATATTCGCTGTCATCCCCGTCCACAGGAAACCGACATGACCTGCTACAGCCTTGGCGGAATCACCCCGGTCATCGACCCCAGCGCCTACGTGCACCCTTCGGCGGTGCTGATTGGCGACGTGATCGTCGGCCCCGACTGCTATGTAGGCCCGCTGGCCAGCCTGCGCGGCGATTTCGGACGCATCATTCTCGAACAGGGCGCCAACCTGCAGGACACCTGCGTGATGCACGGCTTCCCCGACAGCGACACGGTGATCGAGCGCAACGGGCACGTGGGCCACGGCGCCGTGCTGCACGGTTGCCGCATCGGTGCCGATGCGCTGGTGGGCATGAATGCGGTGGTCATGGACGGCGCAGTGATCGGTGCCTGCTCGATCGTCGGCGCCACCGCCTTCGTCAAGGCCGGCTTCGACTGCCCGCCCCGCTCGCTGGTGGTGGGCTCGCCGGCCCAGGTAAAACGCAGCCTGAGCGACGCTGAAGTGCACTGGAAGCAGGGCGGCACGGGCGAGTACCACGCACTGACCCGGCGCTGCCTGGAGCAGATGGTGGAATGCAGCCCCTTGAGCCAACCCGAACAGGACCGCAGACGTGTCAGCGACAGTACGTTCCGCCCGAAAAACCACACGGCCTGAAGTGCCGGCGGCAACGCTGGCCTTGAAGGACAAACGGCAGTTATATTCCGGGGTTTCACCCAGCGGATCCTCCATGTCGTCGCTCGCGCCCCTCAATCAGCTCGTCACCCGTTTCCAGGAACAGATCCCGATCCGTGCCAGTTCGCTGATCGTCACCCTGTATGGCGATGCCATCGAACCCCACGGCGGCACCGTGTGGCTGGGCAGCCTGATCCAGTTGCTCGAGCCCTTCGGCATCAACGAGCGGCTGATCCGCACCTCGATGTTCCGCCTGACCAAGGAAGGCTGGCTGACCGCCGAAAAGGTCGGCCGGCGCAGCTACTACAGCCTCACCGGTGCCGGGCGGCGGCGTTTCGACAAGGCCTTCAAGCGGGTGTACAGCTCGGTGGTGCCGCAGTGGGATGGCTCCTGGCACCTGGCGATGCTCACCCAGCTGTCTGCCGACAAGCGCAAGCAGGTGCGCGAAGAGCTCGAATGGCAAGGCTTTGGCGCCATCTCGCCGGTGGTGCTGGCCAGCCCGCGGGCCGACCGCACCGACATCAACGCCACCCTGCTGGACCTGGACGCGCTGGAAGACACCATCCTGTTCGAGACCACCGGCCAGGACGTGATGGCCTCCCGCGCCTTGCGTGCCCAGGTGCGCGAAAGCTGGCGTATCGAGGAGCTGGGGGCGCAGTACAGCGAGTTCATCCAGCTGTTTCGCCCGGTGTGGCAAGCGCTGCGCGAGCAGGACAGCCTGCAGCCGATGGACTGCTTCATGGTGCGCCTGTTGCTGATTCACGAGTACCGCAAGCTGCTGCTGCGCGACCCGCACCTGCCCGACGAACTGCTGCCGGGCGACTGGGAAGGCCGCGCCGCACGCCAGCTGTGCCGCAACCTGTACCGACTGACCTGTGCCCCGGCCGAACAGTGGCTGAGCAGTGCGATGGAAACCGCAGACGGCCCGCTGCCCGATGCCAGCGAAAACTTCTACCGGCGCTTCGGCGGGCTGCGCTAACCTGCAGCGCGTGCCCCCAGCCATCACATGCACCCTAACAACAATGCCAGGTGTGAGGTGTGACCCATGAATACCGCTACTGCCCAGCAGCACTTCCAGCAATGGCTGGCCGACATCAACCATGCCTGCGGCGAGTTCGACGGTGCCGCGCTGGGGGATGCGTTCAGCGGTGAGATTCGCCCCCGCCAGCTGGGCGCCCTGCGCTTCAGTCACGTGAGCAGCTCTCACGCGCGGCTGCTGCGCACGCCGCGCGAGGTGCAGCGCAGCAGCGAACACAAGTACTTTGCGGTGTTCCAGCTCAAGGGCATGGCCAACATGGCCCAGGACGACGCCCGCGAAGTGCTGATGCCGGGGGACATCCTGCTGATCGACAGCGCACGCCCCAGCGACTTCACCTTTGGCGATGCCTCCCAGCAGATCTCGCTGATACTGCCCCACGACCGGGTCGACCAGCTGCTGCGCTTCACCCCGGTGGAGATCGGGCGCAAGATCCCGGCCGGCTCGCCGGTCGCCCTGCTCGCCCAGCAGATGCTGTTGTCCTCGACCCAGCTGGACGAGGTGAGCCTGGCCGAAAGCGAAGCGGTGATCGATGCGCTGATCAGCCTGATGCGCCCGGCACTGTGCGGCAGCGACAGCAACCCCGACCCGCATGAACGCATCTTTCGCAAAAGCCTGGCGCTGATCGAGACGCACATTGCCGACGAGGCGCTGTGCCCGGAGATGATCGCGCGCGACATCGGCGTGTCGATGCGCGGGCTGTACCGGGTGTTCGCCAAGAAGGGCCTGGTGATCGCGCAGTACATCAAGAACCGGCGCCTGGACATCTGCGCCGAAACCCTGCGCAACCCGCAGTCGACCCTCAAGCTGTCGGCGCTGGGGTACACCTGGGGCTTCTCCAACAGCAGCTACTTCACCACCGCGTTCAAGCAGCGCTTCGGCGTGTCGCCCGGCGAGTACCGCAAGCGCTACAGCTGAGCGCCTGCGGCCTGCCAGCCGCCTCAGTGGCGGATGCACACCGACTTGGTCTCGGTGAAGGCGTCCAGCCAGTCGGCGCCGAAATCACGCCCGGTACCGGATTGCTTGAAGCCGCCAAACGGCATGTTGGCATCGATCAGGGTGTGGCTGTTGACCCACACGGTGCCGGCCTCGATGCGCGGGGTGAGGTCCATGGCCGACTTGAGGCTGGTGGTCCACAGGCTGGCGGTCAGGCCATAGTCGCTGTCGTTGGCGCGGGCCAGCGCTTCTTCCACATCGGCCACGCGGGTCAGGCTCAGCACCGGGCCGAACACTTCGCTGCGGGTCAGGCGCAGGTTGTCGTCGGGGTTGAGGATCAATGACGGGCTGACGTAGTAGCCATTGGCATCCGGTGCGCTGGCACCGCTGATGATCTGCGCGCCCTGCTCGCGGGCATCGGCCAGGTAGGCCTGCACCGACTGCTGGTGCGCGCCGGAAGCCAGGGCGTTGATCTGCGCGCCGGGGTCCAGGCCCGGGCCTACGCTCAGCCCCTTGATCGCCTGCTCGAAGTCCGCTGCCAGGCGGTCGAACAGCGGCGCCTCGACATAGATACGCGAACTGGCGGCGCACACCTGCCCCTGGTTGAGGAAGCTGCCCATCATCAGGCCTTCGATCACCTGCTGCGGATCGGCGTCGGCCAGCACGATGGCCGGGTTCTTGCCACCCAGCTCCAGTGACAGGCGCGTCAGGCGGTCGACCGCCGAACGGGCAATGTGCTTGCCGGTGGCGGTAGAGCCGGTAAAGCTGATCTTCGCCACCCGCGGGTGGCTGGTGAGGGCGCTGCCGCATACGCTGCCGCTGCCGGTGATCAGGTTGAACACGCCGTCCGGAATGCCGGCCTCGGTGGCCAACTCGGCCATGCGCATCAAGGTCAACGGGGTGATCTCGGAGGGCTTGATGACGATCGAGCAGCCGGCCGCCAGGGCGGGCATCACCTTCCACATGCCGATCATCAGCGGGAAGTTCCACGGCACGATGCCAGCCACCACGCCGACCGGCTCCTTGCGCGTATAGGCGGTGTAGCGGGCGCCTTCAGGCACCGGGATCGACACATCCAGGGTGCGCCCGCAGATCTTGGTGGTGAGGCCGGCGGTGTAGCGCATCCAGTTCAGGGTACTGCCGACTTCGAAGGCGCGGGCGATGTTGATCGACTTGCCTTGTTCCAGGGTTTCGAGCTGGGCCAGCTCTTCACCGTGCTGTTCGAGCAAGTCGGCGTAGCGCAGCAGGATACGCTCGCGCTCGGCCGGGGCGCGGCGCGCCCACACGCCACTGACGAACGCCCGATGCGCCGATTGCACGGCCTGGTCGACATCCTCGGCGCTGGCATCGGGGGTCACGGCAATGGGTTGGCCGTTGGCCGGGTTGAAGACGGTAAGGGTCTGGCTGGAGGTGGACGGCCGCCAGCCGCCATTGATGTACAGGCCGTGTTGGCGTCCGAGAAAACGCTGGACACTGGCTAGCAGGGGTACGGTGCCGGCAGTCATGAACACTCCTTTTGTTATGGTTGGGAACATCCCAGGAGAGTGTATGGCGCTGCTGAAGGTGGGGTGTTTCGCTGGCTGCCAGGGAGGTTGGCGGGTGTGCCAATGTGGTGGGTGGTGTGGCTGTTCGCCAGCAAGGCTGGCTCCTACAGGAGCAGGCCTTGCTGGCGAATGGGTGCGGGTCAGCGCAGGCGGGTACGGATCCGGTGGCACACGTTGAGCACCTGCTCCACCTCGCCCTCGCCCAGGTCGATCTTGCACGCCATGTTGCTGAACACCTGCGCCGCCTCGGCCTTGAGCTCACGGCCCTTGTCGGTCAGCAGCAGGTTGCGTCGGCGTCGGTCGCTGGGGTCCAGGTACACGGTGATGAACCCCGCATCCGCCAGGCGCTTGACGATTGGCGTCAACGTGCCCAGGTCGAACAGGGTGAGCTCGCTCAAGGCGCTGATCGACACATCATCCTTGCCCCACAACCCGGCCATCACCAGCAGTTGCGGGTAGGTGACGCCACGTCGCTTGAGCGGTTCGGCATAGTCCCGAACCATGGCGTTGGCTGTCGAATACAGCGAGAAACACAGCATCTTGTCGAAGTCGAACGTCGGGTCAAGCATGCACACCTCCCGCGACGCGGCTGTAGTGATGCACCGCGTCGACCAGTACTGCAACCGCCTCTGGCGAAGTGGCCGGCGAAATGCCCTGCCCCAGGTTGAACACATGGCCGAAACCGGCCGCCGGTGGTCCGAACGTCTGCAGGGTGCGTCGCACCTCGCGGCGAATGCTCGCCTCGTCTGCCAGCAGCACGGCCGGGTCGAGGTTGCCCTGCAGCGCCACGCAGTTGCCCACCAGCTGGCGTGCCAGCGCCAGGTCACACGTCCAGTCCAGGCCCAGCGCATCGGCGCCGCTGTCGGCCAGCGGGCTGAGCCACTGGGCGCCACCACGGGTATGCACGATGGAGGGAATGCGCACGCCATGCTGGGTCTTGTGCAGGCGCGCCAGCACTTCACGCAGGTAATACAGGGAGAAACGCCGATAGGCAGCGTCGGCCAGCACACCGCCGAAGCTGTCCACCAGCATCACCGCCTGGGCGCCGGACTCGATCTGTGCATTGAGGTCGGCAGCCACCGCGTGACCGAGCACCTTGAGCAACCGGTGCAGCAGTTCCGGGCGACGGTAGAGCATCTTCTTGATCAACTGGCAGTCGCCCGGCGGGCCACCCTCGACCATGTAGCAGGCCAGGGTCCAGGGGCTTGCGGCAAAGCCCACCACCGGCACCTTGCCCTCCAGTTCGTGACGCACCTGGGCAAGGGTCTGGTAGGTGTGCTCCAGCGCCTCGGGTTCGGGTACGCGCAGGCGCTCGATGGCCGCCTCGTCACGCAAGGGGTGACGAAAGCGCGGGCCATCGCCGTTCACGCAGTACAGGCCCAGCCCCATGGCGTCGGGCAGGCTGAGCATGTCGGCGAACACCACGGCGGCGTCCAGGCTGAAACGGCGCAGCGGTTGCAGGCTGGCCTCGGTGGCCAGGTCCGGGTTCTTCACCAGGTCCAGGTACGAGCCGGCCCTGGCACGCAGGGCACGATGCTCGGGCAGGTAGCGGCCGGCCTGGCGCATCAGCCAGACAGGCGTATGCGCCGTGGGTTGGCGCAGCAAGGCCTTGATAAACGTATTATTGTGCAAGGACGGGTAACTCATGCTGGTTCGCGAAATTCACTGCACAGCTCATGACTGGCGCCGCGGGGCGGCATCGGCAATCGTGCTGCGCAAGGCGTGGAGCGTGGCGCGGTAATCGGGCTGGGAAAAGATCGCCGTACCGGCCACGAACATGTCGGCACCGGCCGCAGCGACCTGGCCGATGGTGTGAAGGTTGACCCCGCCATCCACTTCCAGGCGGATGTCACGGCCACTGGCATCGATCAGCTTGCGCGCTGCTTCGATCTTGGGCAAGACCGCCGGGATGAACGACTGCCCGCCGAAGCCGGGGTTGACCGACATCAGCAACAACAGGTCGAGCTTGTCGAACACATACTTGCATTCCTCCAGCCCTGTGGCCGGATTGAAGGCCAGGCCCGCCTTGCACCCCAGATCCTTGATCAGTTGCAGGGAGCGGTCCAGGTGAACGGTGGCCTCGGGGTGAATCGAGATGTAGTCGGCACCCGCCTCGGCAAATGCCTGGATCATCGGGTCCACGGGGGTGACCATCAGGTGCACATCCAGCGGCGCGGTGATGCCGTAGCTGCGCAGGGCCTTGCAGAACTGCGGCCCCATGGTCAGGTTGGGTACGTAGTGGTTGTCCATCACGTCGATGTGGATGACGTCGGCACCGGCAGCCAGAACCCGCTCGGCTTCCTCGCCCAACCGGGCAAAATCGGCCGCCAGCATCGACGGGGCAATCCAGAACTCTTTCACACGCCTACTCCGTTACTCATTGGCTATTCGTCGCACCGGGCCCTGCTCGTTTTGCGCAAGGGCGGTGTTGATCTGTGCGATCAGGCTGTCACTTGCCGCTTCGAGATGAAAATGGTGCCCGCCATCATGCCAGTGCACACGGCTGGCCCAGGGCAACGCTTTTTTGCGCTTGTCGAATTCCGGGCCGGCAAACAGGCCCTGGCGCCCGAGCATCACATGCAGCGGGCAACTGATCTGGCGCAGGAAGTCGCAGGCCTGACGCTCGGTCAGCTGCATCGGTTCGGGCAGCACCAGCCGCGGGTCGTGACGCCAGCGGTAGCCATCCCCCACGCTGAGCAGGTCGCGCATGGCCAGCAGGCGTGCCGAGGCCGGCGAGAGCAGGCCGTCGATACTGTTGCGCCGCTCGTTGACCGCCGCCTCGACGCTGCTGAACTGCACGCTGTCGGGGGCCGAGAACCCATGCAGGCGGGTGCGCAGGGCCAGGCGCATCAGGCGATGGGCCTTCTTCAGGTGCTCCACGGTGTCTTCTTCGGCGATGGTGAACGGAGCGCCCATGCCATCGAGGAAGATCATGCTGTCGATGGACTTGTTCATCGCCCCCAGGATCGACGCGATACCGCTGCCCATGGAATGGCCGATCACCGAAAAGCGCTTCCAGCCCATGCACTCGACCAGGGTATTCATGTCGTCGGCATGTTCCCACAGATAGTAGCCACTGTCGGCACGCCGATGGTCCGAGCGTCCGTGCCCGGCGAGGTCCGGCGCCACCACGAAGCAATCCTTCAGGTACGGCGCCACCTGTTCGAACGAGGCGGCGTTGTCCAGCCAGCCATGCACGGCCAATACCGGATGAGCCCCCTCCTCGCCCCAGACCCGCAGGGCAAACGTCTGCCCGTTGACGTCCAGGGTCTGGTCCCTGCCTTTATTGCCAAGACGCATGTAGATACTCCCTGCGTAAGCACTGTTTCGAGGTAACGGGCAACACCCGCAGCGCCTGTCAGCCGGCGGCCGCCAGCTGTGCCGAGCGTGCCGTGTGTTGCAACTGCTTGAGGTCGAACTTGCCGTTGGCGGTGCGCGGCAAGGTGAGCTCGATACTGATTGCCAGTGGCACCTTGTGCGGCTCGAGCCCGGCGCGGCAGCGTTCGAGCAACTGCTCGGCGCTGAGCGTGACGCCCTGGCTCAAGGTCACGAAAGCCCACAGCCCTTCGCCGGCCGCAGCATCCTCGACACCGACCACCGCTGCCGCGTCGATGCCTGCCATGGCATAGAAGAAGTCTTCCACTTCCGCCGGGCTGACCTTCATGCCGCGGGACTTGATCACGTGGTCCATCCGGCCTTCGAAATACAGGTAGCCGTCTTCGTCCAGGTGGCAGTAGTCGCCGGTATGCAGCACGCTCTCCCCGGGATAGGGGCCGGGCTTGAGCTTTTTCGCCGTGGCCTGCGGGTTGCGCCAGTAGCCGGCCATGACCGTGGCGCCGCGAATAACCAACTGGCCCACCTGGTGGGCCTGGTCGATGCGCTGGCCGTGCTCGTCGATCAGCCACAACTCGGTGTTGGGAATGGCGATGCCGACGCTGCCCGGCTTGCTGTCGATGTCCTCTGGCGGCAGGTAGGTGCAGCGCTTGCACTCGGTCAGGCCGTACATGGAGAAGATCTGCGCCTGCGGAAACAGCGCCTTCATCTGCGCAATGTGCGGCGGCTTGAGCGCCGCGCCGGTATTGGTGACCATGCGCACGTGCTCGAAACTGGCGTTGCGCTTGCTCGCGTACTCATGCAGCAGCATGAGCATGGTGGGCACGAACGGGATGACCGTGATCTGGTACTGGCGGATCTTCTTGATCAGGAAGATCGGCCAGGTGAATTCCTTTTCCAGTACCAGGGTGGCGCCCGCGCTCAGCGCCATGATCATCTGGTACAGGCCATAGTCGAACGACAGCGGCAACGAGCAGAGGACATGGTCGCTGTCGTTGTAGCCCAGGTAGGTGTGCAGCGACGACAGCGCCGCGAGCATGTTGCGATGGGTCAGCATCACGCCCTTGGGCTCGCCGGTGGACCCGGAGGTATAGATGATCGCGGCCAGGTCCAGGTCCAGCGTGCCGCAAGGCACCGGAGCTCCGTTGCCCTGCATCAGCACACCCTCGAAGGTGCGTGTCAGCGCCGAGTCGGCCTCGCCGTCCAGCAGCACGATGGTGCGCAGGTACGGCAGGCTCGGGGTGTCCACCGACAGGCTGGCGAACTTCTCCGAGGTGGTGATCAGCACCGAGGCCTCGGCGTCCCGCACGATGTAGTCAAGGCCCTCGGCGTGGGTCTCCAGGCCGACATTGACCACCACGCCACCGGCCTTGAGCACACCCCAGAAGGCACAGATGGTTTCTACCCGGTTGCCCAGGCACAGCACCACCCGTTCCTGACGCTGCAGGCCACAGGCCTGCAAGCCCGAGGCCAGCCGCGAACTGGAATCGTCGAGGTCGGCATAGGTGTAGGTTTCATCGGCATAGATGACTGCCGCCTTGCGCGGGTACAGGCCGTTGCTGGCCTCCAGTACCTGCTGCAGGAGCACGCTAGACCGGCTCATAATGTACCTCTGGCTGGCCTTGCGAGGCGGTTTCGGGGGCGTTCTGGCGGTTGGCGTCGATGTACTGCGCCAGCGTCGTCACGGTATTGAAGTGCCCGGGGGCAATGGTGTCGGGGTTGACGAAGAAGCCTTCGATCTCGTCCTCCAGGCTGACCAGCAGCTCCATCGAGGTGAGCGAGTCGAGCCCCAGGTGGTCACGCAGGTGCGAGTCGGCACGCACCTCGGTACTGGCTGGCAGCTTGAGCACCACCCGCAGGATCTCGATCAGTTGCGTCTGCGTGGCGCCGCTGGCCGTCACGCCCGGTGCGCTGCTGGCGACAGGTGCGCTGGCCGGGGCGGCGAGCATGTCGTCCAGCGCCACGTCGGCGTGGCTGTCGCGGATCTCCAGTGCGGTCTGACGGGCCCTGGCCAGGAACAGGCGGCCGTGGCTGACGATCACCTCGGCCGGGTGACCATGGCTGTGGAACAGGGTGGGCGAGGCCGTGGGGCCATAGGCACCGGAGGCCGTCACCGCCAGCAGGTCGCCTTCGCTCAGGGTCTCGATGCGCACGTCACGCCCCAGCAGGTCGTCGGGGCTGCACAGCGGGCCGGAGATATGGTATTCGCGCAGCGGTGCGCCATTGCTGCCGGTGGCGTGCACGATGCGGAAGTTGCGCTTGAGCACCTGGCCGCTGCCTGCCGCGGCACCGTGGCAGTTGGTGCCGCCGTCGGTCACGGCGAAGGTCTTGCCGTGGTTGTGCTTGATGTTGTCGACGGTGACCAGCAGCGCGCCGCATTTGCCGGCCACGAAACGGCCGGACTCGACGATGATGCGGGTACGCGGGAACTGACGATGGAAACTGTCGAACAGCGGCGCCAGCAGCTGCTTGAGCTGACGGGTGTCGAGTTCCTTTTCGTTCTCGTAGTACTTGATGCCCAGGCCGCCGCCGACGTCGACCATGCTCAGGTCCAGGTCGTAGCGAAGGGTGAGGTTGCGGTACAGGTCGAGGATGTAGCTGGCATTGTCATACACCGACTGGGCGTCGAGGATCTTGGTGCCGTTGTAGACGTGAATGCCCTTGATATGCAGGTTGGGCAGCGCCAGGTACTGGCCGAAATTGGCCACTGCGGTGTCTTCCTCGATACCGAAGTGGGTCGGGCGCCCGCCCATCTTCCAGGGCGAGCCCGAGGCCGAGAAATTGGGATTGATGCGAATGGCCACCGGTGCGGTACAACCGAGCGAGCCGGCCAGGGCAGAGAGCGCGCGCAGTTCGGTTTCGGATTCGACGACGATGGCGAACACCCCCACTTCCAGCGCCCGGCGGTGTTCCTCGGGCTTCTTGTAGGGGCCCAGGAAAATGATGTCCTGGGGTGCAACGCCCGCCTTCAGGGCGATTTCCAGCTCGCCCAGCGAACAGACCTCGGTGTTGCCGCCGTACGAACGGATCAGCTTCACCAGCGACAGATTCGGATTGACCTTGAGCGCGTAGAAGATATCCACGCAGTCGGGCAAGGCGTCGCGCAGTTCATTGAAACTGCTGCGCAGCACCGCCTCGTCATACAGGTAGGTAGGCGTACCGAATGTCGCCTTTGCCTGGAGGACCAATTCTTTGGAAAGCTTCATCTGTTGCTCCCTTCGTTATTATATTTTCCGGTGCCGAATGCGTGCGCGGGATGCGCACCTGCGTCGTCCCGTTAGCCCTGGCGCGTTAAGTGTCGTATCGGATCGCGCAACGCCTGCAACAACGACAGAAAGCCCCTGCCTGCAAAACTTTGCGCGCAAAGTTTGTGAAATTCTCTACTGCGTTTCGCGGTGATGTCAAGATAATTCCAATGAACCCTGGCTGCGGCCGATGGTCACCCCGTTGACGGCGATTTAGGCCGCATAACAGCGTTCAAATGTCGCACCTGTTACAGATCAGTAGCGCTTTTGCCCAATGAATACAGGGCTTTTATCTGATCCGTATATAAGGCCTGTTTCTGAGTCTGTTTTGTCTGCGGCAGGCTTTCTAGAGTCAGCGCCTGTGCTCGTCCCGTCGGGGGGTGGGCTAGGAAGGAAACGCGGATAAACAGCCATGAGTACTCATCAACAGGCACAGGCCTACAACTACAAGGTGGTCCGGCAGTTCGTGGTCATGACGGTGGTGTGGGGCATCGTCGGCATGGCCATGGGCGTATGGATCGCCTCGCAACTGGTCTGGCCGGAGCTCAACCTGGACCTGCCCTGGACCACCTTCGGCCGCCTGCGCCCCCTGCACACCAGCCTGGTGATCTTCGGTTTCGCCGGCAGCGCGCAATTTGCCGCCAGCTACTACGCGGTGCAGCGCACCTGCCAGGTACGCCTTTACAGCGACTGGCTGACCGCCTTCACCTTCTGGGGCTGGCAGGCGACCATCGTGATCATGCTGCTGAGCCTGCCCCTGGGCCTTACCACCACCAAGGAATACGCCGAGATCGAATTCACCGGCGCGGTGTGGATGGCAATCGTGTGGGTGGCCTATGGCGTGGTGTTCTTCGGCACCCTGCTGCGCCGCAAGGGCACGCACATCTATGTCGGCAACTGGTTCTTCGGGGCCTTCATCGTGGTCATCGCGATGCTGCACGTGGTCAACCACCTGTCGATTCCGGTCAGCTGGTTCAAGTCCTACCCGGTGTACGCGGGGGCCACCGATGCGATGGTGCAGTGGTGGTACGGCCACAACGCGGTGGGCTTCTTCCTGACCACCGGCTTCCTGGGGATGATGTACTACTTCGTGCCCAAGCAGGTCGGCAAGCCGGTGTATTCCTACCGCCTGTCGATCGTGCACTTCTGGGCGCTGATCACCCTGTACATCTGGGCAGGCCCCCACCACCTGCACTACACCGCCCTGCCCGACTGGGCGCAGTCGCTGGGCATGGCGATGTCGATCATCCTGCTGGCCCCGAGCTGGGGCGGCATGATCAACGGCATGATGACCCTCTCGGGCGCCTGGCATAAGCTGCGCAGCGACCCGATCCTGCGTTTCCTGGTGCTGTCGCTGGCGTTCTACGGCATGTCGACCTTCGAAGGCCCGATGATGGCGATCAAGACCGTCAACGCCCTGTCGCACTACACCGACTGGACCATCGGCCACGTGCATGCGGGTGCGCTGGGCTGGGTGGCGATGATCACCTTCGGCGCGCTGTACCACATGATTCCCAAGGTGTTCGGCCGCGAGAAGATGTACAGCATCGGGCTGATCAACCTGCACTTCTGGCTGGCCACCATAGGTACCGTGCTGTACATCGCCTCGATGTGGGTCAACGGCATCACCCAGGGCCTGATGTGGCGCGCGATCAACGACGACGGCACCCTCACCTACTCGTTCGTGGAGGCACTGATGGCCAGCCACCCGGGCTTCATCGTGCGCTTCGTCGGTGGCGTGTGCTTCCTGAGCGGGATGCTGCTGATGGCCTGGAACACCTGGCGCACGGTACGCGTGGCAGACCCGAAACTGGCACTGGACAACGCGCAGATGGCGTAAGGGGCAGCGAATGAACGGCTGGGCATATGGGTTGTATTGCGTGACCGGACTGGTGTTCTTCTACCTGATCACCAGCGCCTGCCTCAGGCGCCATAGCGACCAGGTGGATGACCAGGCAAGCCTCATACCCTTTGCCGATGACCCGGTGGTGGCGCGCCGGGTCGAGCAGGCCATCGGGCGACCGGTGCCTGCCGAGGCACCGGAGGCTTTGCTGAAGGCTTGAGGGTGGTGCTGTACCGGCATGTCCGCAAGAGCGGGTTGATTCGCTCTTGCGGCGTCGCCTATTGATGACTGACCCAGTAAACTGCCGTCACGACCACCAGCACAATCAGGCAGAGTATCGCCCACGCATCGACACTGCTGTCCGGCTTGCTTGCCTTGCTTGGATTTCCCATTGCATTGCCTCTTGTTGTGGTTATGGGAATGCACTGCACCTGATGCAGTTAAGTCCAGCAATGCCCTTTGCTCAAGCAGGGTTTTTGTACAGCTCGTCGGTTAGTAGTCCATCGCGTCCTTCAGGAACGGGTATCGATACCCTGGCGCCTTGCCAACGGCGCTGAACCCCTTGAGATCCAGCCCATAGTCGCCCTGCTGTTCAAGCGTGAGCCAGCGCCGCGCCTTGACCGCATCGATCAGCTGAAGCACCGGCACCGGCCGCGGCCGGGCGAGCAACTGACCGATCGGCACGCCCTGCGCATCATCGTGCAGCAGCACCATGGCCCACCCGCCCAGAGAAAAGTGCCCGCCCATCAACACGCTCAATCGACCCTCGATTCGCGCCTGCAGGGCCTGCGGCGAACTGTTCACCGCACTGAACAGCACATCCCGGCCCGGCACCCGCCCGGCCTCCTCGAATGCCTGCATCGCGCCAAACGCCATCTCGTCATTGGCCGACCACACCAGCTGCGTACGCGGATAACGCGCACCCAGCAACTGCGCCTGCTCATAGGCGCGCTGGCGACTCCATTCCCCATACACCAGCTGGCGCAGGTGCACGCCGGGCAACTCGGCCAACGCCCGGTGCATGCCCTGCTCACGCAACTGCGCTGCCGGGGTGTGCTTCAACCCAGAGAACGCCAGCAGGTCCACGCCCTGCTCTAGGGCAGCGGGCGGCAACTGCTCGACCAGCGTCTTGAGCATGCGGTAGCCGGCCTCCTCGTCGTTGCCGGTCAGGGTGCCGAGGACCGGCGGATAACGGTCCGGATACTCGTGCACCTGGCGCGCCTGGTCGACCGTCAGGCCGTTGTTGACCAGAAACAGCCTGACCCCGCTGCCGCGCGACAGGCGGATGATCTCCGGCGCCACGTACTGCTCGTTGACCAGCACCAGGTAGTCCGGCCGCTGCGGCCCCTGGAGCGCCTGTCGCGCCTGATGCAACACACGCTGGCGATCACGCCCGCTGTACTCGACACGCAGGGACATGCCCAGGTTCTGCGCGGCGCCTTGCATGAAACGCGAGTAACTGACCCAGAAGGTCTCGTCGGCGTTGCCCGGATTGAGAAACACCACCGAGGCCGCCTGGGCGCCACTCACCAGCGACAGGCCCAGCCACACCGACAGGCACAAGGCCTTGAGCATTCGAGTACGCTCCTGCAACGCAAAGCGCCGAGTATAACCGCGACGGCACGGGCAACGCTCAGGTGACAGCCAAACGCTAGCCAGTCTCACTTAGTCCATATAGTTCTTTTCATATGCAAAAACATCACTTTTGCGCATAAACGCAAACTGCTATCTTGCCTCGGCTCCGCCCCGGAGTGCGCGGCCGTGCGCGCGATTAGCTGCAAGCAGCCTGAGAACAGGACCCCTATGTACGTATACGACGAGTACGATCAGCGGATCATCGAGGACCGCGTCAAGCAGTTCCGAGACCAGACCCGACGCTACCTGGCCGGTGAGCTGAGCGAAGAAGAGTTCCGCCCCCTGCGCCTGCAAAATGGCCTCTATATTCAACGTTTTGCCCCGATGTTGCGGGTAGCCGTGCCCTACGGCCAGCTGACGTCGCGCCAGACCCGGATGCTGGCCAAAATCGCTCGCGACTACGACAAAGGCTACGCGCACATCAGTACCCGGCAGAACGTGCAGTACAACTGGCCTGCCCTGGAGGACATCCCCGAGATCCTCGCCGAGCTGGCCACGGTGCAGATGCACGCGATCCAGACCAGCGGCAACTGCCTGCGCAACGTCACCACCGACCAGTTCGCCGGCGTTGCCGCGGACGAAGTGATCGACCCGCGCCCATGGTGTGAAATCGTGCGTCAGTGGACCACCTTCCACCCCGAGTTCGCGTACCTGCCGCGCAAGTTCAAGATCGCCATCAATGGCTCGGCCAGCGACCGTGCGGCCATCGAAGTGCACGACATCGGCCTGGAGCCGGTGCACAACGCGGCCGGCGAACTGGGCTTTCGCGTGCTGGTCGGCGGCGGCCTGGGCCGTACCCCGGTGGTGGGCGCCTTCATCAACGAATTTCTGCCCTGGCAGGACCTGCTCAGCTACCTGGACGCGATCCTGCGCGTGTACAACCGTTACGGTCGCCGTGACAACAAGTACAAGGCGCGCATCAAGATCCTGGTCAAGGCCCTCACGCCGGAGGTGTTCGCCCAGAAGGTCGACGCCGAAATGGAGCACCTGCGCGGCGGCAGCACCACCCTGACCGATGCCGAAGTGCATCGCGTGGCCAAGCACTTCGTCGACCCCGACTACCTGGCGCTGGACAACCTCGACAGCCAGCTGGCCGAGCTCGACCAGCAGCACCCGGGCTTCGCCCGCTGGCGCACGCGCAATACCCTGGCGCACAAGAAGCCGGGCTATGTGGCCGTTACCCTGTCGCTCAAGCCGACCGGCGTGGCGCCGGGCGACCTGACCGACAAGCAGCTGGACGCGGTGGCCGACCTTGCCGAACGCTACAGCTTCGGCCAGTTGCGTACCTCCCACGAGCAGAACATCATCCTGGCCGACGTCGAGCAGCGCCAGCTGCACGCGCTGTGGCTGGAGCTGCGTGAAAACGGCTTCGCCACGCCGAACATCGGCCTGCTGACCGACATCATCTGCTGCCCGGGTGGCGACTTCTGCTCGCTGGCCAACGCCAAGTCGATCCCGATCGCCGAATCCATCCAGCGCCGCTTCGACGACCTGGACTACCTGTTCGACATCGGCGAACTGGACCTGAACATCTCCGGCTGCATGAACGCCTGCGGCCACCACCACGTCGGCCATATCGGCATTCTCGGGGTGGACAAGAAGGGCGAGGAGTTCTACCAGGTGTCCCTGGGGGGCAGCGCCAGCCGCGACGCCAGCCTGGGCAAGATCCTCGGCCCTTCGTTCGCCCAGGACGACATGCCGGACGTGATCGAGAAGCTGATCGATGTGTACGTCGAGAAACGTACTGAAGACGAGCGCTTCATCGACACCTACCAACGTATTGGCATCGACCCTTTCAAGGAGCGCGTCTATGCAGCGAATCATTAAGGGCAACCAGATCGTCGACGAAACCTGGCACCTGCTGCCCAAGGACGTCACCCTGGACGAACTGACCAACTGCGACGACTACATCGTGCCGCTGCACCTGTGGCGCGAGCACGCCCATGCCCTCAAGGCCCGCGACGGCGGCCTGGGCGTGTGGCTGGATGCCGACGAGGAAGCCGAGGAAATCGGCGATGACGTGGCCAGCTTCCAGGTCATCGCGTTGAACTTCCCGGCCTTCACCGACGGGCGCAACTACTCCAATGCGCGCCTGCTGCGTGACCGCTACAAGTTCACCGGCGAGCTGCGTGCCATCGGCGACGTGCTGCGCGACCAGCTGTTCTACATGAAGCGTTGCGGTTTCGACGCCTTCGCCCTGCGGGCCGACAAGGACCCGGTCGAAGCGCTGCAGAGCCTGCAGGACTTCTCGGTGACCTACCAGGCCGCCACCGACGAGCCGCAGCCGCTGTTCCGTCGACGCTGAACACCGCCCCATGAAAAAGGCCCCTTGCGGGGCCTTTTTTTGTGGCGTCGAATTTACAACCGGGTGACCTGGTCAGGCACGCTGTTCCAGATTTCTGCCGTCAGCGTCTCCAGCAACTTTTTCTCCTCCTTGGCCAGGTTGGCTTGCAGTACGTGGCTCTGGCGCAGGTACGCCGCTTCGGTGATGTGCCCGGCATCGGCATCTGCCTGCAAGGCCTCCATGCGGGCGTGCAGCGGCTTGGCGATGCGCTGGTAGCGCTCGGCATACTGCACCTTCAGGTAGCTGACCCAGAAGTCGCGCTGGGCAATCGAAGCCTTGAGCACTGCCGGCGTCTCGCCCTCTTCGATCTCCTTCTGCGCAGCCTTGATATCGGCATCGGTGACCTGGGCAGTGGCTCGGTAGCGCATGGTGTTGGGCTGCCCCGGCAGCTCGAGCGGCTCGGTCAGCGCGGTACGGTAAGCCAGCCGCACTTCGACCTCGTCCACCACCGTGCCAGCACGCACACGTGCATCGATGACCCGTTGGGCAATCAGCTCGACCTGCTCCAGACGATACAGCCCACGCGCCAGCTTCATCAGTGACCACTCGGCACCCAGCTGGCTACCCAGCGCCAGGGCGTGGTTGATCAGCACCTGCACCTCAAGCTGGCTGAACACCAGGATCACCGCATCGCCACAATTGCGCACGCTGTCCAGGGTCTGCAGTACCTCCTCGCGCAGCGCCGTGTTGGCGCTCACTGCCTTGATCAGCGCCCACACCCGCTGCTTGAGGTCGTCGTAGGTCTCGCGAAAATCGGACGTCTCCCCCAGGTCATCGAACAGCCGGAACAGTTCGCCGGTGCCCGGTTCGGCCTTGAGCGCACCCCACATCGCCTGCAGTTCGGCCGCCTGCACCGCATCTGCACCGGCAAGCCAGGCCGTGGCACCGGCAGCCATCGGCTCGGGCGCAAAATGGACGCGCAGGTTCGGCGTCACGCCAAAGCTGATACGCGTGCGCTGACGATAGACCGTCAGCCTGACCTGGCTGTCGGCATCGATCGGGTTGCCGTGCAGGCTGGTGACCCGATTGATCCTCAACACCCGATCGACACGCTCGGCTGCGGGCGCCAGCACGTCCTGCGGCACCACCTGAATGTTGTTGGCGCGCAGGTCGACCTCTTCGAGCATGTCAAGGTCCATCAGGCCGGTCGGCCAGGTACTGATGCCCGTGTGCTGCAGCCTGAGCCCGCGCAGGTCGGCCAGGGTCGAAACATCGGGCGCGGTTATCAAGGGGTTGTGGTCCAGGTTGAGGATTCTCAGACGAACCAGTTTGGCCAGCACCGCATTGGCAGCAGCATCCATGACCAGGCTGTTGTAGCTGAACGTCAGCCGGGTGATGCGCGGTATGGCTTCCAGCGCGGCAGGCAGGGTGCTGAACAGGTTGTTGGAAAGGTTGAGCCAGCGCGTATTGGCAAACTGCTCGATAAAGGCCTCGGGCAACTCACTCAACTGCATGTCGCGCATGAACAGCGACGCCACATGGCTGAAATCGGCACTCAGAATCGGCAGACCGTCAAGGCGCGTCTCCGACAGGTTGAGGGTGTAGCCGACGGTTCGCCCTTCAAAGGTTACCACCGGGCTGGTCTGGCGCCGCCAGCAACGCTCGATGCGATCGGCCGCCACCTCCCGGTGGCGACGGGTGGCGAAACTCACGGACTGATCGTTGCGCCAGGCGGTCAGCTCATCGATCAGCTTGAACAGTTCCTGGCGACGCCCCTCAAGCTTGACCAGCAGCTCCTCCTCACTGAGCCCCTCGCCTAGCTCCTGCAAAAAGGCCTGCACCTCGTCCACCGCCAGGTCGGGGTACAGCGCCCGGACCCTCTGCATCGGCGTCTGCGGCCTGCCGAACGGGCGCCGGCCACTGAGCGGATAACCGATCTGACCATCGAGCATGCGCATTGGCGGCTTGAACCAGCGCGTGCGCGGACGCACGCCGATGCTGCTACGCACCGCAGCCGTATCCTTGGCGGCATTCTCGGCCAACATCAGGCGCAACGCGTCGGCCTGGTTGATGTTCAGGCCCAGCAGCACGCGCTCGCTGTCGGGCAGCGCATGCAGCATGGCGGCGCACAACGGCTCCACCCCGCCCAGCGCGTTATGCTCGCTGTCATAAGCCTGATAGCCTTCGTCCAGCCGCGCGAGAATACGCTTGGTGCCGGTGGCCGTGCTGCTCCCGACCGCCTTGAGCTCATCGCCCCACGGGCTGCCCTCACGCACCTGCAACAGCACATCGCCAGACCAACCCGGCAAGGCCTGCAACTGGTCCATGGCAACCTTCAGGCAGTCCAGGCGATCGGTGTAGCCCAGGTAGAGGCCCTCACGGGCACGCACCACGCGCGCCTGCTCCACCAGCCAGCGGGCCTGTTCGGCCAGGCGCAACGGCACCCGCGGCGGGTTGGCGGTGAGCTGCGCTCGCTCGCTGACGCTGGCACTCTCGAGCAGCTCTCTGGCCTGCCGCCACGCCAGCCCGGCAAACTGCTTGCGTACCACCGCCATGCCCGCCACCTCCTGCACCGGGTCGGCGCGGTAGAGGCTGTCGAACACCTGGCTGCGGTTGACGCTGGCGTAACGGGCATAGGCTTCACGCAATTGCGTCAGGCGACCAGCCTCGGTCCTGGCCAGGTAGGGGCCGAACAGGGCCTTCTCTTCCTGTTCGGTCAAGCCCTGCAGCAGCGTTGTCAGGAAGCGACCGTCGACCAGTTCCTGGCGCGTGATCGACAGGGTCCGGTTGTCGGCGCTCAGCGGCGTACCGTACTCCTTGACCAGCTGCCCGTCCTCCATCACCCGCACCAGCACACCGGCCGGCCAACCCGGCATGCGTGTGAGCAAGGCCAGGGGCAAGGCATCGAGCTCGGTGGCCAGTGGTTGCCCGTCGCGCATGGCCGCAATCACATCCGCCACCCTGCGGCTCATCTGCCAGCGCACCAGGCTGTCGCCGAGCAACGCCGGCAAAGGCTCGTTGTTGCTGTGCAGGCGGCGCAGGCGTGCCTCGTCGATGCCGGTGATGGCGGCCATGTTCAGCAGGTCCTCGTCACCCATGCCGTCCACCAGATGGCCCAGGCGCCGCCACAACGTCAGGCCTTCCCACTGCTGCGGGTCTTCGGCCTCGAGGCGCCAGGCCCCGGCGCCGTTGTGCACCACCGGCGGCTGGTAGGCGTCATCGCGAGGATGGCGGACCTGGTACTGGCCCGCTTCGGTGCCGACCACCTCGTAGGCGCGGCCCTGCACACGAATGTAGGTCTTGTCGCCCACGCTGTAGCGCCCCTGAAGGTCCGGCACGACCCCCGACAGATCGACATCCGCGGCATAGGGCTCCAGCTGCGGCTTCCACAGCCGGTACTGCCCGTTGGCCAGCCTGATCTGGACTGTGCCTTCCAGCAACTCGCTGCCCGGCCCGACGGCCAACGGCTTGAGGGCAAGCCCCAGGCCCACGGCGAATGCAATGTTCAGTGCCACCGACTGCAGGTGCGCCATGGCCAGCTCGCGATCACCCACCTCCCAGTCTTCGATGCCCTCGACCACCTCCCCGATCAACTGGCCGGCCGCCACCACCGCCATCACCTCCCCCAGCCCGGGTACGAAGAAGGCGGCGCTGTTGAGCACGTTCAGACCGATGCTTTCCCAGTACGCCAGGCGCGCCTCGCGGGCCGCTTCGTCCGCGTCGGCACTGGGCACGGCCAGGTGCCGCGCATCAGCCTTGGCCTTCTCGATCAGGCGTCGATGCTGCAACTCGAACAGGTCATCTTCCACACGGTGTTCACGCAGGTACAGGTCCGCCTCCAGGTTGGGCTGGCGCTCCAGCAGCCCGTGCTGGCCATCGACCAGGTGAAACAGATTGCTTTCCAGCAGCCCGAAGAAGCGCTCTTCATCGGCCCGGGCCACACACGCGCGCATGGCCTGCTGATAGGCCGGCGAAATCAGGTTGATGCGCAGGTCGCGCTTGAACGCCTCGATGCTCGGGTATTCCTTGAGCGGGTACAGGGGCGCGCCAGGCACATACACCAGCACAGGCTCGGTCTGCTCGCTGAGCAGGCGGTCGGCACTGGCCACCCAGATACCGGACAAGCCAATGCCGAACATTTCCAGGGTGCTGAACACCAGGGGCTTGCCGTTGTACTGGGCGGCACCGGTGCCATCGAGCCAGCCGAGCAAGGCGCTGCGGGCAGCCTCGCCAATCTCGCCCTTCATCGCCGCAATCCAGGTGCGCACGCGCAGGCGCGCCTTGTAGGCCTCGATGGACTGCCGGCGAACCCGATCATGGGTGGCCGGCGCCTCGTACACTGCAGCCAGGTGGTCCTGGTACTGCTTGCCCAGGTCCAGCTCATGGCACACACGGGCAAAGTCGCGCGGGGCCACCGCCAGCTTGCTGCTGTAAACGTAGCGATAGCGCGGCGCGTGCTCGCTGCCAGGTACCAGAGCCATGGAAAATGCGCCCTTGGCCGCCAGGGCCGTACCGGCGTCGAATTCGGCATCCCGGGCAAAGTTCTGCAGCGCCGCCTGCAGCAGGCTCTGGCGCCTGGGCACCACGCGCACCAGCGCACCCAGCAGTTCGGTGTCGTGGGTAACGTGCACGAATTCGTGGGTGTTGACGTCGTCGTCGCGCTGCAAGTCGCGCTTGAGCCTGGCCTTGAGCAGCGGCTCGGCGAACTCGACGATGCCTTTGAGGGGGCGCAGGGTACGCGCCAACGCGTCGGCGCAGGCGCGGGCGCGCTGCTGGCAGGCGAGCAGTGCCTGGCGCTGCTCCTCGCGGGCATTGCTGAACCAGGGCGCCGGCGCATCCCCTGCGCCCTGGTGCTGTTCGGCGCCCCAGGGCCGGCTCAGGGCCGCGAAACTTGCAGGGGTGGAGTGCTTGAGCCAGTCAGGCATGCGCTGATGGATGAAGGGGCCATGCGGCCCCGGGGTGACATAGGTGTCGGTGGAATCGATGGGAGTGGTCATGATGGTCCTCGGGGTAGATTGAACCCCAAGCAGACCCCATCATGACGCAGGTGAAGTGCTACATATTGCTCAGCGCCAGCGGCCCAGGCGGCTCCACAAGCCCACCAGGGTGTTCTCGATGGAGGCGCTGGCAGCCAGGCCAACGCGCTCCTGCAGGCTCTTGCGTTCGGCAAAATGCAGGTGATACAGGTTCGAATCGCGAGCGCGTTCGCTCAGGTATTCGTCACTGGTGCGCAGCTCGTCCACCAGTTGCTTGTTCAATGCCGCCACACCCAGCCAGACCTCGCCGGTGGCCACCTCATCGATGTGCAACTGCGGGCGGTAACGCGAGACGAAATCCTTGAACAGCTGATGTGTCACGTCCAGGTCTTCCTGGAACTTCTCGCGGCCCTTCTCGGTGTTTTCGCCAAACACGGTCACGGTGCGCTTGTACTCACCCGCCGTGAACACCTCGAAGTCTACATCGTGCTTTTTCAGCAGGCGGTTGACGTTGGGCAACTGCGCCACCACCCCGATGGAGCCCAGAATGGCGAAGGGCGCACTGACGATCCTGTCACCGATGCAGGCCATCATGTAGCCGCCGCTGGCCGCCACCTTGTCGATGCACACCGTCAGCGGCACGCCGGCCTGGCGGATACGCGCCAGCTGCGAGGACGCCAGGCCATAGCTGTGCACCATGCCGCCACCGCTTTCAAGGCGCAGTACCACTTCGTCCTTGGGCGTGGCGAGGGTCAGCAGCGCGGTGATTTCATTGCGCAGGCTCTCGGTGGCCGAGGCCTTGATGTCGCCGTCGAAATCCAGCACGAACACCCGCGGCTTGTCCTCGGGCTTTTTCTTCTGCTGCTTGTCGCGCTTGGCCTGCTGCTTGCGCAGGGCCTTGAGCTGGGCCTTGTCGAGCAGACCCGACTCCAGGCGCTCGCGCAGGTCCTTGTAGAAATCGTTGAGGCGAGTCACGTGCAACTGCCCCCCGGCCTTGCGCCGGCCCTTGCCGCGCAACCCGGCAATGGCCGACAACACCACCAGGAGCGCGATCACCAGGGTCGCGGTCTTGGCCAGAAAGCTGGCGTATTCAGCAAGAAAATCCACAGTAGCTCCTTAACATGTCTGCGCCCGTACGGCGCCAAACGTGGCCCAAGCATACCGGCGCGGCCACGCCTCCACCAGCGTGGGCAACGCCCCGAAACGCAGTTCAAACGACCTTTTCAAACGCTTGTATGTTTTTTCGTTGACAGGCCGCCATCGGCCACCTACCCTCGCCAGAACCTTCACTCCAGGCATACGACGTGGGCAGCATCTACCTCATTCGACATGGCCAGGCCTCCTTTGGTGCCGACGACTACGACGTGTTGTCGCCGACCGGCATTGCCCAGAGCGAAGCACTGGGCGATCACCTCGCCCAGCTGGGCCTGCGCCTGGATCGCTGCGTGGCCGGCGACCTGCGCCGCCAGCAGCACACCGCCCGCCTGGCCCTGGCCCGCCTGCAGGCTGCCGGCAGCGCGGTACCCAGCCTGGAAACCGACCCTGCCTTCAACGAATTCGACGCCGACGCCGTCATCCGCGCGCTGCTGCCCGGCCTGCTACCGGACGAGCCCGAGGCGCTGCACATCCTGCGCAATGCCCGCGACAACCGCAGCGAGTTCCAGCGCCTGTTCGCCCTGCTGGTGCAGCGCTGGCACGGCGGCGAGCACGATGTCGACGGCCTGCAAAGCTGGCAGGGCTTCGTCGAGCAGGTGCACGACGGCCTGCAACGCCTGCTGCGCGAGGCCGGGCAAGGCGACAACATTGCCATCTTCACCTCCGGCGGAACCATCACCGCCCTGCTCCACCTGATCACCGGCATCACCCCCAGCCAGGCGTTCGCGCTGAACTGGCAGATCGTCAACACCTCGCTCAGCCAGCTGAAGTTTCGTGGCCGCGAGGTGGCGCTGGCTTCCTTCAACAACCAGGCCCACGTGCAGTTGCTGAGGGTGCCGGCGCTCATCACCTACCGATGAGCACCGGCCTGTTGCGGCCCCAGGGTCGCTTACATCACTTAATAAGGAATACACCATGACCGACGTAGCTAAAGCCGTTCAAGCCATGCAAGAGAAGTTCAACCCTGCCGCCGCTGCCGGCCTGGACCTGGTGTTCGGCTTCAACATCACCGACGAAGACAAGCACTTCTCGCTGATCGTCAAGGACGGCACCTGCGACCTGCAGGAAGGCGAAAACCCTGACGCCAACTGCACCCTGGTGCTGGACAGCGAAACCCTCAAGGGCATCGTCAGCGGCGAAACCGACGGCATGCAGGCCTTCATGGGCGGCAAGCTGCGCGTCGAAGGCGACATGATGCTGTCGATGAAACTCAGCGAGCTGTTCCCGGCCTGAGCCTTGCGCTGATGCCGACCAGAACCGAAGCCTTGTGCTTCGGTTTTTTTTCGCCCGGCATCAGGGGTGGTGATCGTGGTGCAACACGCTGGCCTATAACACAGTCAAACACTTGTTCGGTTTATCCACGAGAATTAGATTAAACAATAATCAGCGACTTTCAGAATAAGGGAAAAGCATGACGCTCACCGACCAGTCGACCCAGGTTCGCCCCGGCGAAGAACTCGATGCCGCCCTCATCGACCCTTATCTCAAGGCCAGCATTCCGGGCCTGAGCGGCACGCCGGTGATCAGCCAGTTCCCCGGTGGCGCGTCCAACCTCACCTACCTGCTCAGCTACCCGGACCGCGAGTTCGTGCTGCGCCGCCCGCCGTTCGGGCAAAAGGCCAAGTCGGCCCACGACATGGGCCGCGAGTTTCGCATCCTCAACCAGCTCAACAGCGGCTTCCCCTATTGCCCCAAGGCCTACGTGCACTGCACCGACGAATCGCTGATCGGCGGCGAGTTCTACGTGATGGACCGGGTCAAGGGCATCATCCTGCGCTCGGACCTGCCCCCCGAGCTGGGCCTGGACAGCCAGCGCACCGAAGCCCTGTGCAAGAGCTTCATCGACCGCCTGGTCGAGCTGCACCAGGTGGACTACACCGCCTGCGGCCTGGCCGACCTGGGCAAGCCCGAAGGCTATGTGCAGCGCCAGATCGAAGGCTGGAGCGCACGTTATGAAAAGGCCCTGACCCCGGATGCACCGCGCTGGGAAGCGGTGATCGCCTGGCTGCGCGAGAAGATGCCGGCCGACCACCCACGCCCCGCCATCGTGCACAACGACTACCGCTTCGACAACGTGATCCTCGACGCCGACAACCCCATGCGCATCATCGGCGTGCTGGACTGGGAAATGACCACCCTCGGCGACCCGCTGATGGACCTTGGCAATACCCTGGCCTACTGGATCGAAGCCGGCGACCCTGCGCCCGTGCAGCTGATGCGTCGCCAGCCGAGCAACGCACCGGGCATGCTCACCCGGCGCCAGTTCGTCGACTACTACGCCGAACGTGCCGGGCTGCAGATCGACAACTTCGACTTCTACTACACCTACGGCCTGTTCCGCCTGGCCGGCATCGTGCAGCAGATCTACTACCGCTTCTTCCATGGCCAGACCCAGGACAAGCGCTTCGCCCAGTTCGTGCACATGAACAAGCTGCTGGAGCACATGAGCCTGCAGGTCATCGGCAAATCCACGCTCTGACGCCCTACAACTACAAGGAACCCGCCCCATGTCCAAGACCCAGTTGTTCGACCTCGACGGCAAGATCGCCTTCGTGTCCGGCGCCAGCCGCGGCATCGGCGAGGCGATTGCCCACCTGCTGGCCCAGCAGGGTGCCCACGTGATCGTGTCCAGCCGCAAGCTCGACGGCTGCCAGCACGTGGCCGACGCGATCATCGCCGCCGGCGGCAAGGCCACGGCGGTGGCCTGCCACATTGGCGAGATGGAACAGATCGGCGCGGTGTTCGCCGGCATTCGCGAGCAGTTCGGGCGCCTGGACATCCTGGTCAACAACGCCGCCACCAACCCGCAGTTCTGCAACGTGCTGGACACCGACCTGAGCGCCTTCCAGAAGACCGTCGACGTGAACATCCGCGGCTACTTCTTCATGTCGGTCGAGGCCGGCAAGCTGATGCGCGAAAACGGCGGCGGCAGCATCATCAACGTGGCATCGATCAATGGCGTATCGCCGGGGGTGTTCCAGGGGATCTACTCGGTGACCAAGGCGGCGGTGATCAACATGACCAAGGTGTTCGCCAAGGAATGCGCCCCCTTTGGCATCCGCTGCAATGCGCTGCTGCCGGGGCTGACCGACACCAGGTTCGCCTCGGCGCTGGTCAAGAACGAAGCGATCCTGAACACGGCGCTGCAGCAGATCCCGCTCAAGCGCGTGGCCGATCCGAAGGAGATGGCGGGCGCGGTGCTGTACCTGGCCAGCGATGCGTCCAGCTACACCACCGGTACGGCGTTGAATGTGGATGGGGGGTTCCTGTCCTGATACCGCAAAGCGGGTCAAGCCCGCTCCCACAAGGATCACCGCTATTTCTGTGGGAGCGGGCTTGACCCGCGATAGGGCCCTGACAGGCACGCACCATCTCCTTTACCATAGCGCCCCTCAGGCGCAGCTTTACCGTTCTGCGCCCCAGTCGAATAAGCCCAACACCATGCCCTTCGAACTCAGCGTAGATCTCACCACCCTAGCCATTCTTGCCGCCGTGGCCTTCGTGGCCGGGTTCATCGACGCCATCGCAGGCGGCGGCGGCCTGCTCACCACCCCCGCTCTGCTCACCGCCGGCATGCCGCCGCACCTGGTGCTGGGCACCAACAAGCTCAGCTCCACCTTCGGCTCGGCCACCGCCGGCTTCACCTACTACCGGCGCAAGCTGTTCCACCCCGCGCAGTGGCGACACGCCCTGGTCGGCACCCTGGTAGGGGCCTTCATCGGCGCCATCGTTGCCCACTACCTGCCGGCCGAATGGCTGAACAAGATGCTCCCGGTGGTGGTGTTCGCCTGCGGCGTTTACCTGCTGTTCGGCGGCACGCCAAAGGCGCCGCTGGACGCCGATGCGCCGATCAAGAAGAAGTGGCAACTGCCCCAGGGCCTGACCCTGGGTTTCTATGACGGCGTGGCCGGCCCGGGCACCGGCGCGTTCTGGACCGTCAGCACCCTGCTGCTGTACCCCATCGACCTGGTCAAGGCCAGCGGCGTGGCGCGCAGCATGAACTTCGTGAGCAACGCCGCAGCACTGTCGGTGTTCATCTTCTCCGGCCAGGTAGACTGGGCGGTGGGCCTGGCCATGGGCTCGTCGCTGATGGTCGGCGCGTTCTTCGGCGCACGCACCGCCATCAGCGGCGGCAGCAAGTTCATCCGCCCGGTGTTCATCACCGTGGTGCTAGCCCTGACCGTGCGCCTAGCGTGGCAGCACTGGTTCGGCCAGGCCTAGGCGGCGCGCCACGTACAGGTCGATCAGGTAACGCGCAATCGAGCGGCCCGCCGGCAACGGCGGCAGCGCATGCACGCTGAACCACTGGGCATCCTCGATCTCGTCGGCCTGCATCACGATCTCGCCGCCGGCGTATTCGGCATGAAAGCCCAGCATCATCGAATGCGGGAACGGCCAGCACTGGCTGCCCACGTACTGGAGGTTCTTCACCTCCAGCGCCACCTCTTCACGCACCTCACGCACCAGGCAGTCCTCGGCCGACTCGCCCGGCTCGGCAAACCCGGCCAGGGTGCTGTACACGCCGGTCACGAAGCGTGGCGAGCGCGCCAGCAGTATCTCGTCGCCACGGGTGATCAGCACGATCATGCTCGGCGAAATGCGCGGGTAGCTGCGCAGCTCGCAGCCGGCGCAGTACATCGCGCGCTCCCACTGGATCTGCACCATCGCCTGCCCGCAACTGCCGCAAAAGCGGTGCTCTCGGGCCCAGGTGGCGATCTGCGCGGCATAACCAAGGAGGGTGTAGGTATCGGAATCGCCTTCCAGCATGAACTGGCGCAGGCCGCGCCAGCTGCAGCCCTGGGGCGCCTGTGCCGAGCGCAGTTCGAGCAGAAACACCGGCTGGCCGTCGAAGTGGCCGATGCCGTGCTCGCACACCACGTCCAGGTCCTGGCGCCTGAGCCAGTCCCGCGGGAACAGCGCGCCGTTGGCGTCCACCAGAAAGCCCTCGGCACAGTGGGCGACGGCCAGGCCGCCGGGGGTGTTGGGGTCCAGTACTGCAGTGGTCCAGCGCGCTGACATGTTGCGTTCCTTGAGGGTTCGCGACCGGGCTCAGTCGTCGAACTGCGGTTTCTGTTTGCTCATGCTGGCGGCCATCGCCACCCGCAGGTCGGTGGATTGCAACATGGCAGCGTTCCAGGTGGCAATGTATTCCAGCCCGTCGTCGATGCGGTGATCGCGCATGTAGCTGAGCATCTCCTTGGTGCCGGCCACGGCAATCGGGGATTTGCCCGCGATCTCGGCGGCAATCGCAAAGACCCCGTCCAGCAGGCTCGCCTGATCGTCGAAGGTGCGGTTGACCAGGCCGATCTGGCGCGCCTCGTCGGCACCGACAGTGCGCCCGGTGTAGGCCAGCTCGCGCAGCATGCCGTCGCCGATGATGCGTGGCAGGCGCTGCAGGGTGCCGACGTCGGCGGCCATGCCCATGTCGATTTCCTTGATCGAGAACTGCGCATCGGCAGCCGCGTAGCGCATGTCGCAGGCGGCGATCAGGTCGATCGCGCCGCCCAGGCAGTAGCCCTGGATGGCTGCCAGGACCGGCTTGCGGCAGGTATCCACGGCGTTGAACGAGGCCTGCATCTGCAGGATCTTGCGCCGCAGCAGGCGCGCGTTGCGGCCTACGTCCTTGCCCATTTCGTTGGCCACCGAGGCCAGCAGCATCAGGTCTATGCCGGAAGAAAAATGCTTGCCGGCGCCGCTGATCACCACCACGCGCACCGCGTCGGTCTCGTCGATCCACTGGAAGATCTCGACGATCTCGCTCCAGAACGCGGCATTCATGGCGTTGATCTTTTCCGGGCGGTTGATCTGGACGTGGGCGATGCTGTTCGACAGTTCGACCTTGAACGCGGTGTAGTCGGTCACGTGGCACTCCTTGGGCTGACGCGGGATGAGGTGGCTGGACTATATCGCAGACCGTAGGCGGCGCTTGTGCCAAAGGCTGGGCTGTTGCTCCTGCACTGCAGGAGCCGGCCTTGCCGGCGAAGCGGCCGCCGCAGTCACCCGCAGCGGGCCCTGTCGCGCACCGGACACTGCGCCCGGTGCAGGTTCAGCGCCGTGTTGATGATGCCGATATGGCTGAAGGCCTGCGGGAAATTGCCCAGCATGCGGCCACCTTGCGGGTCGTACTGCTCGGCCAGCAGCCCCACATCGTTGCACAGCCCGCACAGGCGCTCGAACAACGCCTGGGCCTCTTGCTGACGCCCCAGCAGCACGTACACGTCCGCCAGCCAGAACGAGCACACCAGAAACGTACCCTCCCCCGGCGCCAGCCCATCGCAGCCGCTGTCGCTGTCGTAGCGGCGCACCAGCCCGTCATGCAGCAGGCGCTTCTCGATCTGCGCCAGGGTTGCCAGAAACCTCGGGTCGTCGGCTGGCAGAAAACCGGTCAGGGCAATCTGCAGCAGGCTCGCGTCCATCTCCTGCGAGCCATAGGCCTGCACAAAACAGCCCAACTGCGCATCGACGCCCTGCTCGCACACCTGGCGATGGATCTGCGCGGCCACCTCGCGGTAGTGCGCAGCCTGGGCCTTGCCCTCCTCGGTCGGCTCGCTCAGGCTGGCCGCCCGATCGAACGCCACCCAGGCCATCACCTTGGAGTGGGTGAAATGCTGCTGCGGCCCGCGCACCTCCCAGATGCCCTCGTCGGGCTGGCGCCAGATGGTCTCCAGGTACGGCATGATCACCCGCCCGATCGCCGCACTGCGCGGCAAGCGCGGCAGGCCGCCGCGCATGGCCTGACACAGCGCATCGGCCACCTCGCCATAGATGTCCAGCTGGTGCTGCACCGCCGCGGCATTGCCCACCCGCACCGGCTGCGAACCGGCATAGCCGGCCAGCCAGGGCAGCTCGTACTCCGGCAGCCGGCGCTCGCCGGCCAGGCCGTACATGATCTGCATCTGCTCGGGGTTGCCCGCCACCGAGCGCAGCAGCCATTCGCGCCAGGCCTGGGCCTCCTCGAAGTAGCCCAGGTTCATGAACGCCAGCAAGGTCATGGTGGCATCGCGCAGCCAGCAGTAGCGGTAATCCCAATTGCGCTCGCCACCCAGGTGCTCCGGCAGCGAGGTGGTGGCCGCGGCCACGATGCCGCCGGTGGGTGCATAGGTCAGCGCCTTGAGGGTGATCAGCGAGCGCTTGACCCGCGCCGTGTGCTCGCCCACCTGCGGGCAGCGCGCAGCAAACTCGCGCCACTTGTGTGCGGTGTCCAGCAGCGCCTGCTCCGGCTCGAAGGCCGGCTGCAACGGCAGGTGCGATGGCTGGTGGCTCAGGCTGAAGGTGTGGCGCTGCCCGGCCTTCACGCTGAAGCGGCTGCCGGTATGGTGATCGCGTGCGTGGGTGCTTACCGTGCTGCGCAGGGTCAGGCGGTCCGGCCCGGCCACGGCGGTCAGGGTCAGCGGGTCGAGCTTCTCGACCCAGGGCACGCTGCTGCCATAGTCGAAGCGCATCACCAGGTCCATGTCGAAGGCCACCTCGCCCTCCAGCCCCTCGACGATGCGCAGCACGCTGTGGTGCGCATCGTCCAGCGGCATGCAGTCGATCAGGCGCGCACGGCCGCTGGCAGTGACGAAGGTGGTGTGCAGGATCAGGGTGTCCTGCTGGTACTCGCGGGTTACCTCCAGCGGCGCTTCACGCGGCGCGATCTGCCAGCGCCCGTTTTCTTCGTCGCCCAGCAGCGCGGCAAAGCAGGCCGGCGAGTCGAAGCGTGGAAAGCACAGCCAGTCCAGCGAGCCGTCACGGCCCACCAGTGCTGCGCTGCGGCAATTGCCCAGTAGTGCGTAGTCTTCGATGGCGCCCGTCATGAACCTCCCGTCAACCAATGCTGTGCCAGACCCGCCGATCGCGGGCCAGCAGTTCGTCGGCCGCCTGCGGCCCGTCTTCCCCGGCCGCATACGGCTGCACCTCGCCGCCCTGCGCCCAGGCGTCCAGGAACGGCTGCACCGCACGCCAGCCGTTCTCGATGTTGTCGGCACGCTGGAACAGCGTCTGGTCGCCCGTCAGGCAGTCGTAGATCAGGGTTTCGTAGCCCGTGGAGGGCTGCATCTTGAAGAAGTCCTTGTAGGCAAAACCCAGCTCGACGTTCTCCATGGCCAGGGTCGGCCCCGGGCGCTTGGCCTGCAGGTCGAACCACATGCCCTCGTTGGGCTGGATCTGGATCTTCAGGTAGTTGGGCTTGGGCCGCTCGGCATCGCTGTCGCGAAACTGCGCATAGGGCGCCGGCTTGAAGCAGATGGCGATCTCGGTGTCACGCACGCTCATGCGCTTGCCGGTGCGCAGGTAGAACGGCACGCCCACCCAGCGCCAGTTGTCGATCATCACCTTGAGCGCCACGTAGGTTTCGGTCTGGCTGTCGGGGTCGACCCGGGGCTCTTCGCGGTAGCCGGCCAGTTTCTTGCGCCCCTGCTTGCCGGCGGTGTACTGCCCGCGCACCGAGTTCTTCAGGGCCATGGCCTTGGACCACGGGCGAATCGCACCGATCACCTTGGCCTTTTCACTGCGCACCGCGTCCGCGCCAAAGGCGGCGGGCGGCTCCATCGCCACCATCGCCAGCAGCTGGAACAGGTGGTTGGGCACCATGTCGCGCAGTGCCCCGGTGGTGTCGTAGAAGGCGCCACGGGTTTCCACGCCCACCGTCTCGGCAGCGGTGATCTGCACGTGATCGATGTAGTGGTTGTTCCAGAACGCCTCGAACAGGCCGTTGGAAAAACGGCTGACCAGGATGTTCTGTACCGTCTCCTTGCCCAGGTAGTGGTCGATGCGGTAGATCTGCTTTTCGCTCATCACCTTGAGCAGGCAGGCGTTCAGCGCCTCGGCGCTGGCCAGGTCCGAACCGAAGGGCTTCTCCACCACCACCCGACGAAAGCCGTTGGCCTCGTCCAGCAGCCCGGCCGCCCCCAGTTGCTGCACCACGCCGCTGAAAAAACGCGGCGAGGTGGCCAGGTAGAAGATCGCGTTGCCGGTGCGCCCCTTGTCGATGCGCTCGGCGATGGCCTGGTAGGTGGAGGGCTCCATGAAGTCGCCGGTGAGGTAGCCGATGCCCTTGGCCAGGCGCTTCCACAGCTTGTCGTCCAGGCACCGGGTGGCGCCCTCGCCCTGGTCGCGTTCACGCATGAAGGTTTCCAGGCGCTCGGCGAATTCGCCGTCGGTGGCCGGGTTGTGGTCGACCCCGACGATGCGCATGCCTTTGTCCAGCAGGCCGTCGCGGTGCAGGTTGTACAGCGCCGGCATCAGCAGGCGTTTGACCAGGTCGCCATTGGCGCCAAACAGGAACAGGGTACAGGCTGGTGCCGCTTCGACGTCGTGTTCACTCATTCGGGCTTCTCGACATGGCCACCAAAACCGAAGCGCATCGCCGACAGCAGCTTGTCACCGTAGGTGCCCTGCTGCTGGCGTGAACGAAAGCGCGCGAACAGTGCGCTGGACAACACCGGTACCGGCACCGCCTGCTCCACCGCCGCATCGATGGTCCAGCGCCCTTCGCCGCTGTCGGACACCGAGCCGCTGTAGCTGCCCAGCTGCGGGTCGGCCACCAGTGCATCGGCGGTCAGGTCCAGCAGCCACGAGGTGACCACGCTGCCGCGGCGCCACACCTCGGCGATTTCGGGCAGGTTGAGGTCGAAGCGCTGGTCGGCCGGCAGGCTCTCGCTGGCCTTGGTCTTGAGAATGTCGAAGCCCTCGGCATAGGCCTGCATCAGGCCGTACTCGATGCCGTTGTGGATCATCTTGACGAAATGCCCGGCGCCGGGTGGCCCGGCATGGATATAGCCCTTTTCGGCGCGCTCGCTGGGGCCGGTTCGGCCACGGGTACGTGGAATGTCGCCCTCACCCGGTGCCAGGGTGGCGAACAGCGGCTCGAGGCGTTCGAAAATCGCCTGCTCGCCGCCGATCATCATGCAGTAGCCGCGCTCAAGGCCCCACACGCCACCGGAGGTGCCGACGTCCACGTAGTGCAACTGGCGCTCGGCCAGGTGCTGGGCGCGGCGGATGTCGTCCTTGTAGAAGGTATTGCCGCCGTCGATGATCACATCGTCCGCTTCCAGCAGGTCGGCCAGTTGCGCGATGGTCTGCTCGGTGGCCTCGCCCGCCGGCAGCATCACCCAGACCGCGCGCGGCGCGTCCAGTTGCTGCACCAGTGCGGCCAGGTCGGCGGCGCCTGTGGCGCCCTCGGCCACCAGCGTATCGATGGCGGGCGCGTTGCGGTCATGCACCACGGTGTGGTGCCCCTCGCGCATCAGGCGCCTTGCAATATTGCCGCCCATGCGGCCCAGCCCCACGATTCCCAGTTGCATGTGCCGATGCTCCGTAAAAGTGTAGAAAGCCTGCTCAGGCCTTCAAGGTTAGTCCAGGCAGCCCCGGGTTGGTTTCATCGACCAACGGCACGACAGCGATAAACAAAAAAGTTCCCATGACAGGAAAAAGAATTCAGAATCGCGGCCGATCGAGCGTCTACGCTCAAACCATGTACCAAACCAATTGCGAGGTGTGCAATGGGAACCTTGATGTCAGCGAGCCCACCCCAGACCCTTTACGTGAGCGTGCGCCGCGACGAACTGCGCCGCCTCAAGGAAGAACGCGACCAGTTGCAGCGTCAGGTGGCGCAGCTGAGCCTGCTGTTGCAACAGGCCCAGGGCAGCGACAAGGCCGTGGTCACCCTCTAGGCGGCCAGCAGCGCCCGCGCCGAATACACAGCGCCGGCCACCGCCACCAGCAACAGCACCAGCCCCGACAGCCGGGCCACCAGCGCCCGGTGCCGCTGCGCCAGGGCGCCGCGCATCAGCGCGATGTACAGCGCCAGCACCCCCAGGTCGACCACCAGCCACAACGCCGCCAGCACCCCGATGCTGGTGCCGAACGAGGCCGTGACGTGGATGAACTGCGGGAAGAACGCCACGAAGAACAGAATGTCCTTGGGGTTGGCGATACCCACCGCAAAGCCGTGCCACCAGCCACTTGCCCTGGGCGGCGGCGCATCCTCCACGGCTGGCGCACGCAGCGCCCCCAGCCCCAGCCAGGCCATGAACACGCACCCCACCAGCGCCACCGCATTGAGAACCACCGGGCTGAGTGCCAGGCTGCCGGCCAGGATCAGCGCAGCGGCGGCCACCAGCACCAGGGAGGCGGCATTGGCCCCCAGCGCCGTGCGTATGGCCGCCCCGGTGCCCGAACGCCCGCTGGTGCCGACCACCAGCACCACCACCGGCCCAGGGGTGGCGATCAGAATGAGTACAGTGCCCAGGTAGGCCAACAGCAGCGTGGTGTTCAAAAGAGGCTCCTTTGTCGTCAATACAGGTCAGGTGCAGAGTGTGCGCAGCTGCATCGCCCTTGAAAAACGCAAAATGCTCTGCCCTACTACGACAAATACTCATCATGGGCTGCCCCTGGCATGGTTGAACGTCTGCCCCCGTTGTATGCACTGCGCGCCTTTGAAGTGGCGGCGCGCACCTGTTCGTTCACCCGCGCCGGGGAAGAGCTGGCGCTGACCCAGAGCGCCATCAGCCGCCATATCCGCACCCTGGAAGCCCAGTTCGGTTGCCGCCTGTTCGAGCGCCACGGCCCGCGCCTGCGCCTCACCGACGCCGGGCGGCGCCTGGCCGAGCAACTGGGGGCGGGCTTTGCCCTGATCGAACAGGCCTGCCAGCCGTTTCGCAGCGCTTCGCGCCACCTGCGCCTGAAGGCGCCCTCCACCCTGACCATGCGCTGGCTGCTGGGCTGCATCCAGCGTTACCCCCAGGCCGACACCGTGCAGTTGGCAAGCGTTTGGATGGACGTCGACAGCGTGGATTTTGCCAGCGAGCCCTACGACTGCGCGGTGCTGCTGGGCAATGGGCAGTTCGGTGGGCAGGTCGAGGTGTGCAAGCTGTTCGATGAGCGATTGATCCCGATCTGTGCGCCGGGGTTGCTGGGGGATGGCGTGTGGGATGCGCAGCGGCTGGCCGGGGTGGCGTTGCTGCACCCGTCCAATGACCGGCGGGACTGGCAGCGCTGGCTGCGCGGGGCGGGCCTGCTCGAGCAGGTCGACCTGCAGCGCGGCACGCTGTTCGATACGCTGGAGCAAGGGATTGCGGCGGCCATGGCCGGGCATGGCGTGTCGATCGGCGACCTGGCGCTGGTGAGCGACGATGTCCGCGCCGGGCGGCTGGCGTTGCCGTTCGAACAGGCGGTGGCAACGGGGGATGCCTACTACCTGGTGTGGCCGGTGGGCAGTGCGTGGCGCGAGAGCATCGAGCGGCTACGGGTGTACCTGCTGGGGCAGTTGCCGGCCTGAAAAACTTCGCGGGTCAAGCCCGACCTCAGTTCGAGCAGGCGGTGGCAACGGGGGATGCCTACTACCTGGTGTGGCCGGTAGGCAATGCGTGGCGCAAGAGCATCGAGCGGCTACGGGTGTACCTGCTGGGGCAGTTGCCGGCCTGAAAAACTTCGCGGGTCAAGCCCGCTCCCACAGGTACGGCGCTGGTTTCGAGAACGGCGCTGTACCTGTGGGAGCGGGCTTGACCCGCGATAAGGCCCGCAAGAGCGACCTCAGAACCGCGTCGTGGCACTCACCCCGAACGTCCTGCGATCCCCCCGCGCATCCCACGCCACATCGAACGGCAGCGGCACACTGTCGGTCTTGTACTGCTTGTCGGTGAGGTTGTTCACGTAGGCGGTGAAGTCCAGGTCATATTGCCCGCCCACATGGTACGTGGCGCTGGCATTGCCCAATGTGTAGCCACCCTGCGACACGCTGTGGTCGGCCTGCGCGGTGGGCAGAAAGAAGATCCGGCTCTGGTAGCGCCAGTCGGTGCCCAGGGTGATGTCGTCGCCGTTCTCCAGCGCAATGCGATAACTGCCCCCCACCGCCAGCGTGCGCGACGGCGAACGTGCAATGCGGTTGCCCGAGTAGTCCACACCCCCCGATTCGAAGTCCTGCAACTCGGTATGCAGCAGCCCCAGCGAGCCATGCAGTTCCAGGTTGGCCAAGGGCAGCGCCTGCAACTCGAACTCGGCACCGCGTATCACGCCCTGGCCGCTGTTGGTCAGCAGCGACACCACCTGCCCGTTGCGCACCGACACCGCGTTCACCTGGATGTCCGAATAGTCGTAGTAGAACACGTTGGCATTGGCGATCAGGCGCTCGTCGAACCACTCGCTCTTGACCCCCAGTTCGTAGGCGTCGACGTTCTCCGGCGCCACCACCGAGGCCTCGGCCTGCACCTGCGCCCCGCCGCTGAAGCCGCCGGAACGAAAGCCCTTGGCATAACGCAAGTACACCCGCGCGTTGTCGTTGAGCTGGTATTCGGGGGTGAAATCGTAGGTCAGCTTGTTCCAGGTGCGTTTCTCGTCCTGCACCACCGTGGTCACCAGCGGCCCGCTGTAATGCTTCCACCAGTCGTTGCGGTTGCTGAAGTCGACACTGGCAGCGTCCGGCGCGGCCACCCGGCGCAGGTCGATGTCCTTGGTTTCGCGGGTCCAGCGCAGGCCGGCGGTGAAGCTCAGGTCGTCGGTGGCCTGCCAGGTGCTGCTGCCGAACAGCGCGAAGCTGTCGGTCTTCTGGTCGATGTCGGTACGCCCGAAGTCGGCCACGCCGAAGGCCTGGTTGTAGGCTTCGGGGAACAGCGCGTTGCTGTTGTGGCTGTCGAGCTGTTCGTGGAACAGGTGGGTGCCGACGATCCAGCTCACCGGCTGGTTCTTCGCCGACGACAGGCGCAGCTCCTGCGACACCTGCTTCCAGCGGTCGTCGTTATAGCCACGGCCGAACTCGTAGATGCTCATGTTCGGGCTCTGGGCCTTTTCGTGCACGTCGTCGAAGGCGGTGATCGAGTCCAGCTGCAGCTCGCCCAGGTCCCACTTGAGCGCCAGTTGCAGGCCGTTGTGCTCGATGCGGTCATCGGCCTTGCCGGTGAAGGCGACCTTGTCGGAGGCAGGCTTGGGCGCAGGCCCGAACAGCGTGCTGCCGCCCGGCCCGGCACCCCAGGCGCGGGCCACGATACCTTGCCCCTTGTAGTCACGGGCGTGCAGCTGCAGGGTGGCCTGCAGGTCGTCGTTGACCTGGGCCAGCAGTTGCAGGCGCAGGGCCTGGTCGTGGATGTCGCCGGCAGTGTGGCCATCGACCTCGTTCTTGAGCTGGCCGTCGCTGCTCTGGTCGATGAAAGCCACCCGCGCGGCCAGGCGGTCCTTGACCAGGGTATCGCCGTAGGCACCTTCGTACAGGCGCGAATTGTAGTTGCCCAGGTCGAGCTTGAAGTAGCCGTTGGCGCCGTCTTCGAAGCTTGGCTTGCGCGACACGAAGTTGATCGCGCCACCGGTGGTGTTCTTGCCCCACAGCGTGCCTTGCGGGCCGCGCAGCACCTCGACGCGCTCCATGTCGTAGAGCGGGAAGCCGGTGGCCACGTGCGGGTCGATGTACACGTCATCGGTATAGATGCCCACCGGGTACACGGTGGTCGAGGCCATGTCGCCCGAGCCCATGCCGCGGATGTACCAGCGCGGGCGCTGGTGCCCGGCGAACTCGGGGGCGATGGCGTTGGGCACGTTCTGCAGGGCCTTGCCGGCACTGAAGCCGCCGCCGCTGCGGTCGATCTGGCGGTCACCGACCACCGAGATCGCCGAGGGTACGTCCTGTACCGATTCTTCGCGCTTCTGCGCGGTCACGGTGACGGTGGGCAAGGCGTCGGCGGGCGGTGCGGCGGCCAGGGCGGCGGCGCCGTGCAACGTGGCGGCAATGGCCAGGGCAAGGGGTAGATAGGCGGTAGGGGCAGGCATGGCGGGGGTTCCGATGAGTCAGGGTAAGCGGACTATCGCAAGCGGCGTGCCAATGAGACATGTACTTGATTTATATGAGTTTTATGGATAAACAGCGAGCGTACTGCTGGCCAGGCAACAGTGAGGCAGCAGTGGGTTGTGTGCCAGGCATCAGGGCCTGTTCACCGGCAAAATGCTGCCCTGCGACAACGCCTTGATTTAAGGTAGGCGCTTGCTGCCACCCACCAGGAGCCTGCCGATGATCCGCCCCGCCACCGCCCACGACGTTGCACCTGTACAGGCACTGATCGAGGCTGCCTATGCGCTGTACATTCCACGCATCGGTGCCAAACCGGGGCCGATGCTGGAGGATTACGCCGCGCTGATCGCCCAGGGTCGGGTCGAGGTATTCGAAGAGCAGGGTCAGGTGCTCGGTGTGCTGGTGCTGATCGCCCAGGCCGATGGCCTGTTGCTCGACAATGTCGCGGTAAGCCCGGCCGCTCAGGGCCGCGGGCTGGGGCGACAACTGATGGCGCATGCCGAAGCGCGTGCCCGGCAGTTGGGGCTGGAGGTGGTGCGGTTGTACACCAATGAAGCGATGAGCGAAAACCTGGGGCTGTATGAGCGGCTGGGTTATCGCGAAACCCACAGGGCCGTGCAGGCGGGGTTTCGGCGGGTGTTCATGGAAAAGCGGCTGGGCGACTGAAGTGCCTGGCCGGCAAGGCCGACGCCTACAGGCGTAGCGCTGAACCTGTAGGCGCCGGCCTTGCCGGCGAAGGGGTGTCTCAGTCTTCCAGCGGCTTGGGCGGCGCAGCCGGCTTGGCGGGCTTGGCCGGTTTGGCATGCTTGCCCGGCTTGCCCTCTGGCGCAGGCTCGGCGGCGGGCGCTGCGACCGTCGGCGCCACAATGGCCTTTTCGCTGGCCGGCAACTGGTCGACCGCCGCGAAGATCTGCTCCGGCTCCACCGTGCCGTCATGCTCGATGATGTGCTTCTCGCCGTCCTTGCCCACCAGTACCACCTGGGTGCCCTTGCGCGCGCCCAGGCTGAGTTCGCGAATAAGCGCCATGGTGGTCTGCTGCTCGAGGTTCTTGTCGTCACGCTTGCCGACCATGCCCGCCACGCTGTAGAGCACCAGGTTGCGCTCCTCGAACTTGCTCTTGGTCGCCGGGTCCTTGAGGGCCTCGTTCAAGGTGCGCAAGGTCGGGTCGGCGGTGCTGGGGGCAATCACGATCAGGGGTCTGGACTTGCCCAGGTCAACGGCCAGGGGCGCGTCGTCGGCGAGCAGCGGGCTGGCGACTGCCAGCAGGGTGGCGAAGGTCAGTGACCGAACAAGCATGTGCATCTCCTTCTTGTTTCCATGCACCAAAGACTACAGATCAAAGCGAAAGATCCGAGCGAGCCTAAACGACTGCCCGCATGTGTGGACGTTTACAAAAGTAACTTTCGGTTTCAAGGTAGCTGTGCATGTGCAGAGGATAGCTGAAGGTCAGGGATGTGTCGGGCTACTGGCCCCTCCGCCGGCCAGGCCGGCTCCTGCAGGTTCGCTCAATGGTGGTGTGCAGGGGCGCAACATCCCCGTTAGAACAACCCCATCTGCCGATCGATCAGGGTGCTGAAGTCATCCCTCACAAACGGCAGTATCGCATCGGCCACCGGCTGCAGTTGCCGGGTCAGGTAATGCTCGTAGTCGATGCCGTTGCGCCGGTTTTCCAAAGGCTCGGGCCCGGCCAGGGTCATCACGTAGCTGATCCACCCGCCATTCTGGTACTGGCGTGGCCGCCCCTGGCTGTCGTTGAACTCGTCGGCCATGCGTGCCGCCCGCACATGCGGCGGCACGTTGCGCTGGTAGTCGTCCAGGGGCCGGCGCAGGCGCTTGCGGTAGACCAGCTGATCGTCCAGCTCGCCGGCCAGGGTGCGCTGCACGTAGTCCTTCACATAGGCCTGGTGCGGCCTGCGCTCGAAAATGCGCTGGTACAGCTCCTGCTGAAAGTGCTGGGCCAGCGGCGACCAGTCGGTACGCACGGCCTCCAGGCCCTTGTAGACCATCTCGTCGGGCCCGCCCTCGCGGTGCACCAGGCCCGCATAGCGCTTCTTGCTGCCCTCCTCGGCACCGCGGATGGTGGGCATCAGAAAGCGCTTGTAGTGGGTTTCGTACTGCAGCTCCAGCGCACTGTCCAGGCCGTACTCATCGCGCAGGTGCTCGCGCCACCACTGGTTGACCTGCTGCACCAGGGCACGCCCGATCTCCCCGGCCTGCGCCTCGTCATGGGCCCGCTTGAGCCACACGAAGGTCGAGTCGGTATCGCCGTAGATCACCGTGTAGCCCTGGGCCTCGATCAGCTCGCGGGTGCGGCGCATGATCGCGTGCCCGCGCATTGTGATCGACGACGCCAGGCGCGGGTCGAAAAAGCGGCAGCCACTGGAACCAAGCACCCCGTAGAAGGCGTTCATGATGATCTTCAGCGCCTGCGACAGCGGCGCATTGTGTTCGCGCTTGGCCTGCTCGCGGCCCTGCCACACGCGCTCGACGATGGCCGGCAGGCAATGCCGTGTGCGCGAGAAGCGTGCGCCGCGAAAACCCGGCACCGAGTGTTCGTCATCCGGCTCGCGCAGGCCCTCGACCAGGCCGATGGGGTCGATCAGGAAGGTGCGGATGATCGACGGGTACAGGCTCTTGTAGTCCAGCACCAGCACCGACTCGTACAGGCCGGGGCGCGAATCCATCACGAAGCCGCCGGGGCTGGCCTCGTCCGGGCGCCCGCCCAGGCTTGGGGCGACAAAGCCCTGGCGGTGCATCAGCGGTATGTACAGGTGACAGAACGCCGCCACCGAACCGCCGCTGCGGTCGGCCGGCAGGCCGGTGACCGTGGCGCGTTCGAGCAGAAAGGTCAGCAGCTCGGTCCTGGCGAAGATGCGCGTGACCAGCTCGCAGTCCTTGAGGTTGTAGCGCGCCAGGGCCGGCTTGTCCTCGGCGAACATGCGGTTGATTTCGTCCATGCGCTGGTACGGCGTATCGATGGCCTTGCCTTCGCCGAGCAGGGTCTGGGCGACGTTCTCCAGGCTGAACGAGGGGAAGCTCCAGGTCGCCGACCGCAGCGCCTCGATGCCGTCGATGATCAGGCGCCCTGCAGCGGCGGCAAAAAAGTGCGTGCGGCTGCCGTGCTCGCGCCATTCCATCACCTCGCCGCCGCGCCCCAGGCGCAGCGGCACCTGCAACTGCTGGGCATGGGCGTGCAGCACGCGCAGGTCGAACTGCACCAGGTTCCAGCCGATGATCGCGTCGGGGTCGTGCCGGGCCATCCAGTCGTTCAGGCGCTCCAGCAGCTGGGCACGGCTGGCGCAGTACTCCAGGTCGAAGTCCACGCCACTGGCGTCGCCGTTGGCCGGGCCGAGCATGTACACCTGGCGCTGGCCACAACCTTCCAGGGCAATCGAGTACAGCTCGCCGCGCTCGGTGGTCTCGATGTCCAGCGACACCAGGCGCAGGTTCGGCCGGTAGTCCGCGGCCGGCTTGAGCTGGGCGTCGAGCAGCAGGCCGTCGGCATCGGGGCGGCCGCTGAACGTCACCGGGGCAGTGATGAAGCGCTCCATCAGGTAGCGCTCGGGCGGGCGGATGTCGGCTTCCAGCAGGTCGACGCCCGCGGCGCGCAGGCGTTTTTCCAGCTGCATCAGTTGGCGATGCTGGCGGCAGTACAGGCCCAGCACCGGTCGGTGGCGGAAGTCGCACAGCGCCAGCTCGCGCAGCTCGACGTCGCGTTCGGTGCGCAGCACCGCCTCGACATGGGCACGCTGGGTGGCGGCGACGAACGCCACCGACGTCTGCACGGGCAGGCGCAACTGGCGCGGGCCCTGGTCGGTCGCCAGCCAGAACTCCACGCATGTGCCCTCTGGCGTATCCCGCCAGTGCCGGGTCAGGACAAAGCCCTGTTGAACCTCCACCGCTGCAACCTCGTACCCCTGTCAATGCGCCGATTCTACCTGATAGTGCCGGGCTTACCCGGCATTGCGCCGCCCCAGCGGAAAACCGTGCCGGTGCGAACGCAGGGTCAGGGTCAACGCCAGCCCCACCAGCGCCAGCAGCAGCCACGGGAAACTCTGCACGCCCCAGTGGCTCAGCAGCACGCCGCCCACCAGCCCGGCCACGGCGATGGCCAAGTTCCACACTGTGACGATCATCGACTGCGCCACGTCCGCGCCCTCGCCCGCCGCATCGGCACTGGCGGTCTGCAGCAGGGTGCCGGCGCCGCCGAAGCTCAGGCCCCACAGCGCCACACTGAAGTACACCAGCAGCGGCGCACCGGTAGCCAGGCCCAGCAGCACCGACGCCACGCCGAAACCGACCAGGCTGCCCAGCACCAGCCGGCGCAGGTGGCGGTCGATCAGCACGCCCACCACGCCAATCCCCACCAGCGCGGCGCAGCCGAACAGCAGCAGTACCGGGCCGGTGCTGCCGGCCATGCCGCCCGCCTGCAGAAACGGCACGATGTAGGTGTACAGCACGTTGTGCGCCAGCACCCAGGTGAAGATCACCGCCAGCACCGCGCTCACCCCGGGGGTGGCCAGCACCTGGCCGATGGCGGCACGCCTGCCGGCCGGCAGGCCGTCGAAGTCCGGCACGCTGAGCAGCACCCAGCCCATCAGCACCAGGGTCGCCAGCGACACCAGCACGAAGGTGCTGCGCCAGCCCAGCAGGTCGCCCAGCCAGGTGCCCGCCGGCACCCCCAGCGACAGCGCCAGGGGCGCGCCGATCATGGCCACCGCCATCGCCCGGCCCTGCTGGCTCACGCTGACCATGCGCCGTGCGTACCCGGCGATCACGCCCCACGCCAGGCCGGCCGCCACCCCGCACATGAAGCGCGCCACCAGGGTCAGGGTGTAGTGCTCGGACACCGCCGTCACCGTGTTGAACACCCCGAAGCCGAGCACCGCCAGCATCAGCACCCTGCGTCGGCGCCAGCCCTGGGTCAGGGTCACCAGCGGGATCGCCGCCAGCAGCGAGCCCAGCGCATAGGCCGTGACCAGTTGCCCGGCCATCGCCTCGCTGACCTGCAGGCCGCTGGCGATGTGCCCCAGCAGGCCGGCCGGCAGGGTCTCGGTGAGAATCGCGATGAAGCCGGCCATCGACAACGCCAGCAGGCCGGACAACGGGAACGCCGGTTCGGCCTCCACCCCTGCTGCGGCCTGGGCCGGGCAACTGCTCTGGGACATGGTGCAAACTCCTGAAATAAAAAAGTGACTGCACGGTAATCCTTCCCGCCACTGCGGAAAAAGATGGGTAGAATTCCGCACAATCCGGACACACCTGTCCGCAATCGGAGAACGACCATGGACAGCCTCAGCGGCTTCGTGGTGTTTGTGAAAGTGGCCGAAACCCGCAGTTTCGTGGCCGCCGGCAAGGCCCTGGGGGTCAGCGCCTCGGCGGTGGGCAAGCGCGTGGCGCGGCTGGAGAGCCGGCTGGCGGTACGCCTGTTCCACCGCAGCACCCGCAGCATCACCCTCACTGCCGAGGGCGCGCTGTTTCTGGAGCGCAGCCGGCGCATCCTGGCCGAAATCGAAGCCACCGAAGCCGAGCTGTCCCAGGCCAGCCAGGCCCCGCGCGGCAAGCTGCGGGTGAGCCTGCCCCAGGTCAGCAGCATGATCGTGCCGCTGCTCAGCGACTTCATCGGGCAGTACCCGCAGATCGAACTGGACCTGGACTTCAGCGACCGCATGGTGGATATCGTCGGCGAAGGTTTCGACGTGGTACTGCGGGCCGGCGAACCCTCCGATTCGCGTCTCAATGCCCGCCGCCTGGGCGACTTCCGGCATGTGCTGGTGGGCTCGCCGGCCTACTTCGCCGAGCACGGCACACCGCGCCATCCCCGCGATCTGGCCCGTCACGCCGGGCTGCACTACCGCTTCCTGACCACCGGCAAACTCCAGCGCTGGCCACTGCGCCGCGCCGACAACGGCGCCGACCACGAGGTGCCGGTGTCGATGGTGTGTAACCACCTGGAAACACGCATCTGCTTTGCCATGCGCGGCCACGGTATCGCCTGCCTGCCGGACTTCACCATCACCCAGCAACTGGAACGCGGCGAACTGGTGACGGTACTGGATGAACACCTGGACCACGGCGGTTGTCTGTACCTGTTGTGGCCATCGGGGCGACAGATGTCGCCCAAGCTGCGGGTGTTCATCGACTTCATGGAGCAACGGCTGTTTGCCCCGGTGCCGCCAACCGCTAGAATGCCGACCCAGGAGCCCCACCCAACCATGGATAGCCGGATACCGACATGACCAGCGCTGCCCTTTTTTCGCGGATGGAACGTTAACGTGTTTTCTGCCTGTCGCTACATCAGCCTGCTCTGTCTGCTGCCCGCCCTGGCCCTGGCCGATGAGGTGCGCATCGACCCCCACGCCGACCTGCTGTACCGCCAGGCCCTGCCGTTTCTGGAGCAGGCCGATGCACGCAGCCGTGCCCTGCCACTGACCCCCGAGCCCGGCGACCAGGAGCTGATCGGCGAGGTCGAGGCGCTGGGGCGCATCCTGGAACCGGCGGTGGCGCTGCTGCGCAAGGCGGCCGAACTCGACCACCCGGTGGCGCAGTACCGCCTGGCGCTGTTCTACATCACCTACCTGCCGCAGAACGACATCGCCAGGTCCGCCTGCCCGCTGCTCGAAGCCAGCATTCGCCAGGGCTTCGCCCCGGCCGCCCTGGGCATCACCACCTGGTGCCCGGCCTTCAGCGACAGCGCCGACTACCGCCAGGCGCTGGAACGCATACCGCTGAACAACACCCTGTACGCCCCCTATTACCCGCAGCCGGCGGTGCGCCTGGAATGCAATCGCCAGCAGCCCCAGGGGCTGAACATGCAGTGGGGGCGCCAGCGTGACTTCCAGGCCGAGGTCTACCGCCTGCTAGGCACCATCGACCCGGGCCAGCGCCTGACCTACTACCAGAAGGCCGTCGACATCAATGGCTGCCTGCCGGCGCAGCGACGCCTCACCAGCCAGCGCTGAAGTACGCGGGCACCGCAAGATCGTACAAGGCAAGCGCCCACGGCTCTGGCATCCTGTGCAACCGACCCCAAGCGTGTGTTGTCATGTCCCGTTCTGCCGTTGCCCGCACTGCCTACATCCAAGGCTCGATCGCCTGCCTGCCGCTGTCGCTGGCGGTGGCCCCCTGGGGGCTGCTGGCCGGTTCCATGGCCATCGAGGCCAACCTCACCCCGCTCGAAGGCCAGGGCCTGTCGGCCATCGTGTTCGCCGGCGCCGCGCAACTGGTGGCCATCGGCATGCTCAAGGGCGGCGCCAACCTGTTCTCGATCCTGCTCACCACCCTGCTGCTGACCTCCCAGCACCTGCTGTACGGCCTGTCGATGCGCCCGGTGATCGCCGACCTGCCGCTGCGCTGGCGGCTGGGCCTGGGCTTTCTGCTGACCGACGAATTCTTCGCCCTCACCAGCCAGTACGACCGCCAGCAGTTCAACCGCTGGTACGCGCTGGGTGTGGGCCTGACCTTCTACATTGCCTGGAACCTGTTCACCCTGGCCGGCATCGTGCTGGGGCGCAACATCCCGCACCTGGACCAGCTGGGCCTGGACTTCTCCATCGTCGCCACCTTCGTGGCGCTGATCGCGCCGCTGGTACGCAACCTGGCCACCGTGGTGTGCGTGGCGGTGGCCCTGTTCAGCTCGGTGCTGTTCAGCTACTGGCACTGGGAAACCGCGCTGGTGCTGGCCGGGCTGCTGGGCATGAGCGCAGGCTTCATCTGCCAGAAACTGACCGGAGCACGCACATGATCATGCTGCTGATCGTTGCCATGGGCCTGCTGGTGTTTCTCAACCGCTACGCCTTTCTCGAACCCCGCCTGCCGTTGCGCCTGAGTTCCAATGCGCGGCAGTTCCTGGGGTTTGCCGTGCCGGGCATGCTCACCGCCATCTGCGGGCCGATCGTGTTCATGCCTGACCACCAGCTCGACCTGAGCCTGGCCAACCCCTACCTGCTGGGCGCGATCGTGGCCGTCGTGCTGGTGCTGTGGACCCGCAGCGTGCTGCTCAGCATGTTGCTGAGCATGGGGTTGTTCTTCGTGCTGCGCTGGTGGTTGAACGGCGCCCCATGAAAACCGTGCTGCGTGAACAGACCCGCCTGTGGCAGGCCCAGGCGCTGGGCGACATCGAGATGCTGCATGCGCGCTACGTGCAGCAGCGCTTCGCCCCGCATGTGCACGAAGGCTACGTGATCACCATCATCGAGTCCGGTGCACAGCGCTTCTGGCACCGTGGCAGCGAGCACCTGGCGCCCGAGGGCAGCATGGTGCTGATCAACCCGGACGAGCTGCACACCGGTGCCAAGGCGCATGCCCACGGCTGGCGCTACCGTGGCTACTACCCCGAGCAGGAGCGCATCACCTCGGTGCTGGACGAGCTGGAGCTCAAGCGCGGCGGCCTGCCCATCTTCAAGGCCAGCGTGCTGCACGACCCGCAGCTGGCGCGTGCCTTCAGTGGCTTGCACAGCCTGGCCGAGCATGGCGCCAGTGCGCTGGAGCAGCAGACCGCCTGGCGCGAGGCGGTGTTGCTGCTGGTGCAGCGTCATGCCGGGGCGCGCGAGGCGCGGGCACCGGGGCAGGAGCCGCAGTCGGTGGCCAGGGCCAAGGAGCTGATGGAAAGCCGGCTGGCCTACCCGCCGTCGCTGGAGGAGTTGGCGGTTGCGGTGGGCTTGTCGCCGTTTCATTTTGCCCGGGTGTTTCGCCAGGCTACCGGCCTGCCGCCGCATGCCTGGCTCAAGCAGCGCCGGCTGAGCCGTGCGCGGGAACTGCTCAAGGCTGATTGCCTGCCGTTCAACGTTGCGTTTGCGCTGGGGTATTCGGACCAGAGTCATCTGAACCGGCAATTCAAGCAGGCGTACGGCGTGACGCCGGGGGAGTATCGGCGGGCGTGTTCGGTGTGAGGTGCCGGGCTGCCCCCACGACCTGGAGCCAATGCAGGAGCCGGCCTTGCCGGCGAAGGGATCAGCCCCTCACCCATGCACCCAGCGCCGATGCAGCCCTCGCGCCAGTGCATCCAGCATGAAGCCCAGCACCCCGATCACCAGCACCATCGCCATCAGCTCCGAGTACGCCAGCCGGTCGCGGGTATCCAGAATGAAATACCCCAGCCCCGCACTCACCCCGAGCATCTCGCACGGCACCAGCACGATCCACACTATGCCGATGGCCAGCCGCACGCCGGTCAGCACATGCCCCACCACCCCCGGCAGGATCACCTTGCGCAAGGTCTCCCAGCGCGTGGCGCTCAGGCTGCGGCTCAACTGCAACCAGCGCGGGTCGAGCTGACGCACACCCGCCGCCGTGTTGAGCAAGATCGGCCACAACGCGGCAAACGCCAGCAGGAAGTAGATCGGCGCATCACCCACCCCCATCAGCATCACCACCACCGGCATCCACGACAGCGGCGAGATCATGCGCAGGAACTGGAACGCCGGGGTGGTCGCCGCGTCCAGGCGCCGGTAGCTGCCCACCAGCAAACCCAGCGGCACGCCCACCAGCAACGCCAGCACCAACCCCACCAGAATGCGCTTGAGGCTCACCGCCACATGCTCGTACAGCTCGGCATGCCCCAAAAGCTCCAGCAGGCTGGCAAAGGTGGCCTGCGGCGCAAACCGCAAGGCCAGCCCGTCACCGCCGAACAGCACGATCCCACCCCACCACAGCAACAACAGCACCAGCAGCCCGGCGATACCCAGGGCCGCGTGTTTGACTGGCTTGACCATCAGACCGCGAACTCCTCGCTGCGCTCGAAGCTGTCGGGCAAGCCGAAGGCCTTGAGCCCGCCGACGGCACCGATGGCGTTGCGCACGAAGCGGTCATCCACCAGGTCGCGGGCGGTCTGTTGCGGGTCCAGTGCGGCCAGGAAGCCCTTGTCGCCTTCGATCAGGGTGTCCTTGAGGCGGCGCACCAGTTCCTCGGTGTAGCTGGGGAACGGGTACGGCTGGAAGTCGATGCGCTGCTCGTCCCACTGCGCATGCCGGATCGCCCCGCTCTGCACATACTGTTCGCGGCTGTCGGCAGCCGGCGTGAGCACCCGGCCCAGCACCTCGGGGGCATGCGGGGTGTAGCGGTTGGCACCGCTCTTGGACAGAATCTGCGCCGCCTCGGCGCGGTGGTCGCGGGTCCACAGCTGGGCCTTGACGATGGCGTTGACCACCTTCTGCGACCACTCGGGGCGGTTGTTCAGGTCGTGCTCGTGCATGAACACCACGCAGCATGCATGGTTGCGCCACACGTCCCCGGTAAAGCGCTGCACGCGCCCGACCTTGAGTTCCTCGGCCAGGGCATTGAACGGCTCGGCGACGATGTAGCCGGCAATGCGCTTGCTGGCCAACGCCGGCGGCATGTCCGAAGGCGGCAGCACCACCAGGTTGACCTCGTTGGCCGCCACCGCAGCCGCCGCCGCCCGCGACACCGGCTCCAAGCCGTTATCACGGAACAGTTGCTGCACCACCACGTTGTGAATGGAGTACCAGAACGGGATCGCCACCGTCTTGCCGCCCAGCTGCTTCACCTCGGTGATGTCCGGGGCCACGGTCAGCCCCGAGCCGCCCACGTGGTTCCAGGCCACCACCTTTGCCGGCACCTTGCTGCCGTAACGCGCCCATACGGTCATCGGCGACAGCAGGTGGATCACGTTGACCTGCCCGGAAATGAACGCCTCGATCACCTGCGCCCAACTGCGCAGCAGCACCGGGCGCTCGGCCTTGATGCCCTCGGCCTCGAACAGGCCATTGTTGTGCGCCACCAGCAGCGGCGTGGCGTCGGTGATCGGCAGGTAGCCGATGCGCACCGGCGCATCCGGCTCGGCGGCGGCACGCGCCTGCAGGCTGCTCAGCAGCGGCATCGCACCGGCGGCACTGAGCACCGCGCTGAGTTTGAGAAAATCACGACGAGTGTGGGTGAAGTCGTCCAGGCACATGGGCAGTCTCCGACGGCGTAGGCAAAGAATCGGTTGGGTAAGTGTGGGTGCGGCTCGCCCGCCGAAGGGTCTTGAGAATCTCGATGCGCAACGCGCCCAGTGCCTCGACCTGCTGCTCACGCGGGTGCGCCAGGTCGATGGGCCATTGGCCGAGGGTCCGCGCCGGGTGGTCGCCCAGTAGCAGGATGCGGTCGGACAACAGCAGGGCCTCGTCGATATCGTGGGTGATCAGCACCGCAGCGGTGCCGTGTTCGGCGATCACGCTCAGCAGCAGTTGCTGCATGTCGGCGCGGGTCACTTCGTCCAGCGCGCCAAAGGGCTCGTCCAGCAGCAGTACATGGGGCTGGCGCGCCAGGCAGCGCGCCAGCGCGGTGCGCTGGGCCATGCCGCCGGACAACTGCGCCGGGTAATGCTGGCGTGCATGCTGCAGGCCCACGGCGGCAATCGCATGGTCGATGCGCGCCTCGCGCTCAGCCTTGGCCAAACGCGGCTGGCGAGCGAAATCCAGGCCGAAGGCGACGTTGCTTTCCAGGCTCAGCCAGGGCAGCAGGCTGGGGTCCTGGAACGCCACCGCCACCCGTGGATGCGGGCCGTCCAGCGGCTCGCCGAGCAGGCTCACGCGACCATCGCGCGCCGCCTGCAAGCCGGCCAGTACCCGCAGCAGGCTGGACTTGCCCACCCCGCTGGGGCCCAGGATCGACACCACTTCGCCCGGCGCCAGGTCCAGGTCGAAGCCTTCGAGCAGGGTTTGCCAGCCCTGTTCGCGGGCGTAGCCCAGGCTGATACCGCGGGCCTGCAGTACCACCTTGCTCATGCTGCGCGTGCCTGGCGTTGCAGCTCGGCGCGCAGTTGCACCAGGCTCGGGGTCACGATCGGCACGAACGCCGACTCGCGCCAGCGCCGCGCAAAGCCTGCGCCGTACTCGCTCAGGTAGGCCTTGCCACCGCTGGCCTGCAGCTCCAGTTGCAGCGCCTCGCCAACGATCTCGGCCAGGCTGATGCGTACCTTGAACAGCGACGCCGGGTTGCCCAGGAAGCGCCCGTCGAGCAGGCCGGCCTTGAGCTCGCTCACCACATCGGCCAGCAGCTCGCGCTGCGCCTCGAGGGTTTCAGCCAGCACCGAACGCACCCCCTGCAGGTGCCCCTGCGCTTCCTGCAAGGCGCGCCGCGCCAGGCCGATGGCCATGCCGCACTGCAGGCCCAGGAACGCCGGGCGCACCGCCGGCAGGAACTGCCGGGCATCCTCATGCAGCAGCCAGTCGCGGCCCAGGGCCACCTGATCGAAATCCAGCGCGGCGGTATTGCTCGACTGCAGGCCCATCAGTTGCAGGTCGGGGGAGCGCTGCACCCCCGCGATGCCGTCGGGGATCGCCACCACGAACGGTGCACCGCCTTCGGCGCGGTCGATGGCGGCGGCCACCACGAAGCCGCCCTTGCGCAGGTTGGTGACCCAGTGCAGGCGCCCGTTGAGCGCCCAGCCCTGCTCGCCGCGCGCCGTGGCGCTGACCTGCAGCGACTCGATGCCGGACAGAAACTTCATTGCGTTGGAGAGCCCGGTGGCACCGGCCAGCTCACCGCTGAGCAACGACGGCAGCAGGCGCTCGCGCAGGGCGCTGTTGGGGCTGTGCAGCAGGTATTCGATAAAGGCCCGCTGGCCCCAGAACACGAAGGCGGCGGCCAGCGAACAGCTGGCAACGCTGGCCACGGTTTCCACGGCGTCGGCCACACTGGCGCCGCTGCCGCCCTGACGCGGGTCCACACCCACACCCAGCACCTTGGCTGCGGCCAGTTGCCCCAGCACCTGCTGCGGGTCGCACCGGCCCTGGTCGAGCGCCTCGGCATTGGCCTCCAGCCAGTGCTGCAATACGGGATCAAGCATGTTCTTTCCTCCTTAGAACAGGGCGCCAGCCACACACTGGCGCCACGGGGCTCACTGAGCGACGGCCTGCCAGCGGTACTTGGCCAGCTCGTCATTGAGCGGCGTGCGCGCAAACACGTTGGCGAAATTGCACAGCGTGGCCAGGCTCACCCCCAGGATAACTTCCAGGGCATGGCCTTCGGTGTAACCGGCCTCGCGAAACTCAGCGTAGGTGGCATCGCTCACATTGCCACGGGTGGCAATCACTTCGCGGGCAAACTTCGCCAGGGTTTCGAGCCTGGGCGATGGTAACTCGCCGCGCGCACGCAGGGCCTGCACCACTTCTTCGGGCAGCTTGGCCTTGTTCAGCGCCACCGCCGTATGGCCGGCCACGCAGAAGTCGCAGCCGTGCTGGGTGGCGGCAATCAGCTGCACCACTTCGCGCTCGGCCAGGCTCAGCTCGGCCTTGCCATTGAGCGCCGAAACCGTCACATAGGTTTCCAGCGCGGCCGGCGCGTTGGCCAGCACGCCCAGCAGGTTGGGAATGAAGCCGGAATTCTTCTGCGCGTTCTCCAGGAACGGGCGCGCGGCTTCCGGGGCGCTTTGCACGGTGTGTAGAGTGATGCGTGACATGGCGTGGTCTCCTGCATACTGAAGGTGTTCGCCAAGTCTGTTGGTTATAAGAAAACCGATCCATATTCTACAGTCGCGATTACTTGCTCCAGAGTGTTTCCATTAGATGATTTCTTCCAGCGTTTTGGTCGATTGGTTATTAGAGCGTCTGGAACTGGACGCCAGCCTGTTCCATGTGGGGCGCTACTGCGGTGGCTGGCACGCCAGCACCCAGGGCCTGGCCCGGGCCAGCTTTCACGTGGTGGTGCAGGGCCACTGCTGGCTGCACATCGACGGCCAGCCCGAGCCGCAGCGGCTGGAGGCCGGCGAGGCGGTGTTCCTGCTGCGCGACCTGCCCTATCGCCTGTCCGACAGCGCCGACAGCGACACCGCGCGCTGCCAGCCGCGCATCCCGATGCAGGCGCTCGACAGCCAGGCGGCGGATGGCGTGGGGCTGGTGTGCGGGTTCTTTCACTTCCAGCCGGGGCTGTCGTCGCTGATGGCCGAGTCGCTGGCCGACTGGATCATCCTGCGCACCGGCGACCCGTCGCTGCAGGCGGCGCGGGCGCTGTTCGAGCTGATTCTGGAGGAATGCCAACGCACCCCCGCACCCTCCTCCACCCTGCTGGAGCGCCTGAGCCAGTTGCTGTTCTTGTACGTGCTGCGCCAGCAGGTGAGCGACAACCAGGACCTTGGCGGCCTGGTCGCCCTGGCCCGTCACCCGGCGTTCGCCCCGCTGCTGGAGCAGTTGATCGAACACCCCGAACAGCCCTGGTCGCTGGAGAGCATGGCCGCCTGCACAGGGCTGTCGCGCTCGGCCTTCTTCAAGCGTTTCAACGAGCTGGCCGGCCAGTCGCCGGGCCAGGTGCTGCTGGCGCTGCGCATGCGTCATGCCTGCCAGTTGCTCAAGGCCAACAACACCGTCGAGCAGGTCTGCGCAGCGGTGGGCTACCAGTCCATCGCCGCCTTCACCCGGGCGTTCGGCAAGGCCATCGGCGTGCAGCCCGGCGCCTACCGCCGCCAGCACGAGGGCCGCTGAAACAAAGGCTGTGCGGTAATCGAACAGAACCCGTCGTCGCCCCCTAAAGTCATGCGCCGCGCCTCCGATAGCAGCCTACCCACCGCACAGAGTGGGGGTATTTTTTACTGCCAGGAGTAATGCCCGCATGCTTGCCGACCTCAAGATCCGCACCGGAATGTTCTGGGTGCTGCTGCTGTTCAGCGCCACCCTGCTGTTTTCCACCGTCAGCGCCTGGCGGGCGGCGGTGGGCAGCGACGCGCAGATCAACGAGCTGGACCAGACCGCCCAGCAGTCCGACCGCCTCAACAACGCGCTGCTGATGGCGATTCGCGCCAGTGCCAACGTGTCGTCGGGCTTTATCGAGCAGCAAGGCGGCCACCTCGACAGTGCCAAGGCGCGCCTGGCCATGTCGCAAAAGCTGCTGGGCGACAGCCAGGCGCTGGTCGACGCCTTCGTCACCAACACCCATGAGCCGGCGCAAAAGGCCCTGGCCCAGGACCTGCAGCGCACCTTCGCCGACTACGCCAACGCCGTGGCCGGGCAGCGCGCCGCCACGCTCAAGGGCTCGCTGGACGACTACTTCACCGTCAACGTGGATGCCGGCAACGCCATGCGTGCCCTGCAGGCGCTGCGCCAGCAACTGGTGGCAGCCCTGGCCGAGCGCAGCCGGCAGATCATGGCCGAGTCCGACCAGCGCCTGGCCACGGCCCAGTGGCTGAGCGTGCTGCTGGGGCTGTTGACCCTGGTGCTGGCCGCCGTGTGCTGGGCCTTTATCGTCGCCCGTGTGCTGCGCCCGCTGCGCGAGGCCGGCGTGCATTTTCAGCGCATTGCCGGGGGCGACCTGAGCGTGCCGGTGACGGTGCGCAGCCACAACGAGATCGGCCAGCTGTTCGCCGAACTGGAGCGCATGCAGCACAGCCAGCGCGATACCCTGGGGCAGATCACCGCCTGCGCCACGCAGCTGTCCAGCGCCGCCCAGGCCCTGGACAGCGTGACCGAGCAGAGCACCCAGAGCCTGCGCCAGCAGGACCAGGAGCTGGAACAGGCCGCCACGGCGGTTACCGAGATGACCACGGCGGTCGAGGAAGTGGCGCGCAATGCGGTGTCCACCTCCCAGGCGGCCAGTGCCTCCAATGCCTTGGCCGAACAGAGCCGCCAGCAGGTCGCCGACAACATCGACGGCACCCAGGCCATGGCTCGCGAAGTGGCGATCAGTGGCGAGCGCCTGCAACAGCTGGCGGTGCAGATTCGCGAGATAGGCACGGTGCTGGAGGTGATCCGTTCGGTGTCGGAGCAGACCAACCTGCTGGCGCTCAATGCCGCCATCGAGGCGGCGCGTGCCGGCGAGGCCGGGCGCGGGTTTGCGGTGGTGGCCGATGAGGTCAGGACCCTGGCCTACCGCACGCAGCAATCGACCCAGGAAATCGAGCAGATGATCAACAGCGTGCAACAGGGCACCCAGGCGGCGGTGGACTCGATGCAGGCCAGTACCGGCCGCGCGCAGTCCACGCTGGGCATCACCCAGGCGTCAGGCCAGGTGCTGGAGGGCATCTACACGGCCATCGGCCAGATCAACGAGCGCAACCTGGTGATTGCCAGCGCGGCAGAGGAGCAGGCCCAGGTGGCCCGCGAGGTGGATCGCAACCTGCTGAACATTCGTGAATTGTCGGGCCGCTCGGCGGCGGGCGCCGAGCAGACCCGCGTCGCCAGCCATGCGCTGTCGCAGTTGGCCACGCAACTGACCACGCTGGTCACGCGCTTTATCGTCTGAGGTGCGGCGCCGGTTCGCCGGCAAAGCCGGCGCCTACAGGGCACCGCGCCCCTTCAGAACCACTCCCGACGCTCCTCGAACGCGGCCCGGATCATGGTCACCAGCACCTGCACCAACGCCGCCTGCGCCGCACGCTCATGCACCGCCAGCCACACCGTGCGGCGCATCGGCGCCTCCAGCAACCCCGGCAATGCCAGCAGGCCACGGTCCAGCTGCGCCGCATAATGCGGCAGCAAGCCGATGCACGCGCTGCACTTGATCAACTGGCTGAACAGGTCATAACCCGGCACCCGCGTCACCCCCGCCTCGCGCTCGCTCAACAGGCGGTTCCACGGCGCCAGCGCCGCCACCTGGGCCTCGCCCTGCCACTGCACCAGCATGTAGTCGCGCAGGTCGTCCCGGCACACCGGCCGGTTGCTCTCGCGCGAATAGCGCTTGGCAATGTGCGGGTGATACTCCAGCTGCGCCAGGCGCGTCGGCGCCTCGCCGGCAAACCCCGGCAGCGGCACGCTGCCCGCCTCGTCATCGAGCCACAGCACTACATCGGCCTGCGCCAATCCCTGTGCATCCAGGCCGCTGACGTCCAGGCGGATCCCGGCGTTCTGGCGCACGAAGGCCACCAGGTTGCGCGCCAGAATGTCCTGCATGATCGGTTCGGCCACCGCCAGGCGCACCAGCACCGGCGCATCCAGCGCGGTCATGGCCTGTGGCTTGCTGCTCAGGCTCGACTGCAGCAACGCCTGCAACTGGCGCCCCTCGCGGCTGAGCACCAGGGCATGGCCGCGGTTGACGAACAATGGATACCCCACCCGCGCTTCCAGCTGCGCCAGCTTCTTGCGCAACAGGGTGGACTTGAGGTTGAGGCTGCGCGCAGCCTGCATGAAGCAGCCGCACCGCGCACTGGCCAGAAAACAGCTGAGCATCTGCTCGTCCTGCACCCAGCCCAGCCCGGCCCGCACCTTGGCCAGCGGCTCGGCCGGCGGATAATCGGGCACGTAGTGCGGCATATCGAACATCGGCATCCTCGCCTCCTGCCGGGCCCCGGCCAGGGCCCGCTCTTCCTTGATCGACGCCGCCTAGCGGCTGGCGTCCATGACCTGATTGAGCGCAGCGCCATCGATACTCAGCGTCGCGCTGTTGAACATGCCGTCCACGTAGGCCCGGGCCACCTGTTCCTGGCGCTGGGCCCGCAACAGGTCACGCAGGCTGTCGCGCACCTCGTCCAGGCTGGCCACACGCGGCGGCTGCACCTCGATGAGCTTGACGATGTGAAAGCCCGCCGCACTCTGCAACGGCTCGCTCACCGCCCCTTCCTTGAGCTGCGGCACCGCATCGCGCACCTGCGGCAGCAACTGGCTCAGCGGCTGCAAACCACTGTCGCCGCCACGCTGCGCACTCTCGCGGTCCTGCGAGTTGGCCCTGGCCAGCGCGGCAAAGTCGGCATTGGCAGCCTGGGCCTGCTTGCTCAGGGCCAGCGCCTGCTTGCGCACGCGTGCCACCGACTGCTCGTCCGGCACCGCCAGGAAGATCTGGCTCAGGTGATAGCGCGTGGGCAGTTGCAGGCTGGCCTTGCCGTTCTCGTAGGCCGCCTGCAGTTCAGCCTCGCTGGGGTAGTCGGCCGGTACCTGGCTGACCGAGTTCAGGTAGTCGCGCAGCACGATCTGCTCCACCACCGCATGGGTCTGCGCCTGCACATCGGGACGCTCCGACCAGCCCTGGGCCTGGGCCTGCTGGTACAGCGCCTTTTCCGCCAGGCGCGAGCGAATCCAGCCCTCCAGGGCCTGGCGATTGCCGCTCAGTTCCTCGCGCGCCGGCGCCGGCAGCTTGGCGAACAGCGCCTTGAGCTCCTCGACGCTGACCTGCTGGTCGCCCAGGCGCGCCAGCGCCGGCCCCGCATCGCTCGCCACAGCGGCAACCGCCGGCGCTTTCGCGCTGGCTGCCACCGGGTCATCCCCCGTGCGCAGTGCCAACACCACTGCCACGCCCAGAACGGCCAGCGCGCCCGCGCCGGCCCACAGCGTACGTCGAGTCACGAAGCGCTCACCGCTTCAGCCCCGGCCACCGCCTCGTCCTGCACCTGGGCCACGTTGCGGCTGTAGTCGCGCAGGTACACGATGAACTCCTGCAGCAGGCGGTCCCACAGCACCAGGCTGCCCAGCAGGTGCTTGTGGCTGACGCCGTCGGCCACCATCACGTCCATCTCCATCACCAGGAACTCGCCCTGCACCGACAGCCGCGCGAAGCGGCGCGACACGTTCCAGCGTTCGGCCAGCCCGGCCGGCAGTTCACCCTGGATGCGCAGGGCGCAGCTGTAGGTGAAGTCGAGAAACTCGCCCTCGCGCTCGGCACGGTTGCCAAAGCGCACCGCATAGCCCACGCCCTGGCTGGCACTGAGCAGTTGCACCACGGCATTCTGCTCGCTGCGATTGACTCGGCAACCTGCATCCTGCAACAGGGTGGTCAGAGAGTCGGCGCTGACGGTTTCGATCAGTTGGTTGTCGCTCATGGCTTCGCTTCCTTGTGTCAATTGACTTGCGGTTTGCTGCCGCCCTGCGCGGCATCGAACTGGGTCTGGTACAGCTGATCGCCGTAGGCCTGGGCAAGTTCCTCGAACTTCACCCGGGCGCCCCCGGCAAAGGGTTGGCGCATCTTCATCACATCCGCCACATCGATCTTTTCGTAGGCCGCAAGGATCCCCTTGGCGACCCCGTACATCTGCTGATTCTTTGCCGAACACGCCAGCACCTGCTGCTCGCGCTCGGCCAGGCTGGCGGCCAGGCGCGCACGCTCGGCTTCCTTGGCCTTGGCCATGCCCAGCAGCTCGTCGTAGGCCTGCTTGTACTTGCCCAGTTGCGCGTTGCTGCTGGCCACCAGCGCCTGCGCCTGGCCGTGCAGGGCCTGCTGCTGGCCCAGCAGCTGCTCGGCCTGGCCACGGGCCTGGGCCAGTTGCGCGGTCAGTTGCTGCACCTGGGCCTGGGCCGCATCGCGTTGCTGCTCGGCGCTCTGGCGCGCCGCCGAAGCCTGCGCCTGTTCGCTCTGCAGCGCCTGCAACTGCTGGGTGGTACTGCGCAGCTGGGTGCGCAGGCGCTCTTCCATGCCTTCGGCCGCAGCCACCCCCGCCCAGCTCACGCCCAACGCCACCAGCAGGTACGAACAACAGGCCCGATAGGCTCGCTTGTTCATGCTCTTTCTCCCTGTGCGCGCCTGCTAGAAGCGCGTGTTGACTTCAAGTTGTAGCACATCGATATCGAACGGCGCGCCGTAGACCGCCTCGGTACTCATCCAGCGCGCCGTGGCGTACACGTTCTGGTCCAGGCCGTAGTTGGCACCGAGGATGTAGCCCTTGGCGTTGGTGCCGCCCAGGTGGAACGAGGAATCGTTGAAGCCGTCGGGCAAGGCATCGGGCTGGATGTGCTTGTAGCCGGCGAACAGGTTCCAGTCGCCCTGCTTTTTCAGCTCCAGCGCGTTGCCCAGGGTGAACTGCACCATCCACGCATTGGCACCGCTCTTGATATTGCCGTCGCTGTCGAGGTTGTTGGCCAACTGGCCGGCCGAACGCTTGCGCATCTCGCCTTCGTCGTAGGCCAGGTTGTGGATGTAGTTGGCCTGGCTGCGCAGCTTGAAGTCGTGCGGCAGCTCGGTGTCCCATACCGCGTTCAGGTCCAGCAGGTTGAACTCCGATGCCAGCCCCACGAACTGCGGCTGCGGGGTGGCGGCCGGGTTGGCCGGGTTGGGCGTGATGTCGCGCAGCAGGAACAGCGTGTTGCCCTTCTGCATGAAGGTCGGGCGGCTGCCGTCACTGTCGCAGCCGGGGTCGCCGTTCCACGGCTCGCATGCCCCGGAGCGCTCGCCGGCAATGTCGTCGAAGCGGTAGTAGGCCAGCGCGCCCTTGAGCCGGTTGCTGTCGTTGATCTGCCAGTTGGCGCCCAGCTGCGCGCCGTACAGCCACTTGTTGTCGCTGCTTTCCTTGTCCAGCCCGTTGCTGCTGGCGGTGTCGGCGCTGTACTCCACCGGGAACGCGCCGAGGGTCCCGAACAGGCTCAGGCTGTCGCTCAGCGGCTGGTTGAACAAGGCCGCCACGCCGTCGAAGTTGAGGTCGTTGGAATACAGCATGTCGGTGGACATGAACGGGTTGGCGATACGCCCGCCGGTCAGGGTCACGCGCTCGCTGGCCACCCAGCTCAGGTAGCCCTGGTCGAGCCACAGGTCCTTCTTGCCGAAGCCGCCGCCCAGGGTCTGGGTGGTGGACACCGGGCCGTTGTCGCTGCCGGTGCCGATGCGGATACCCGCCGTCCAGCTCGGCGACAGCACCGCCTTCAGGCCCAGGCGCGCGCGCAGGCGCAGCAGGTTCTCGCGGTCTTCGCGGGTATTGAGCAGCGGCGGCAGGTTGCGCCCGTTGTTGGGGTTGACGTCGTAGGGCCCGTCGGCGTTGAGCTTGGCGAAATCGATGATCTCGTTGCTGTTGTTGCCCGAAAAGTAGCGCGACTCGTCGCGCAGGCGCACGTCGCCATCGAAGCTGATGCGCGAGGCCCAGTCGGGGAAGGTGTTGGGCGCGGCCCAGTTCTCCTGCCTGGCCTGGGCCATCACCTCGGCCTTGACCTCGTCGCGGATCTGGTCGCGCACGATGGCCGGCACATACTGCACGCGCACCTCGCCATTGGCCGCCGGCACCGCCGCCACGCTGGCGCGGGCCTGCACCGCCTCGCTTTCGGCCTGGTCGATCAGGGCCTGGGCCTGGTCCTGCTTGAGCACACCCTGCTGCACCAGCAGGCGGATCAGGTTGATCGTCGCGTTCTGCGACGGCGCCGGGATCTGCGCCACGGCCGGACCGACCGCCGCGGCGACCACCAGGCCGACTGCCAGGGTCAATCGGTTCACTGAGCACATCATGGATTTACCGCTCCTGTTGGTAAGTCGTGCGTCGTAGGGATCGGGCGCCGGGTTCATCCGCGGCGCCCCTGCAAGGCGATGCGCACCGGCAGGGTCAGGCTCGCCGGCGGGCGCTGGGTCATGGCCGGGGCGGCGCGCAATGCGGCCAGCACCTGGGCGTCCACCGCGGCATCGCCGCTGGAGCGCACCAGCTCGACGCGGGTCACCTCGCCGGTTTCGCTGAGCCAAACATCGCCCTGCAGGTTGAAGGTCAGGTTGCGCAGCTCGGGGTTGTCGCGCAGCAGGCGCTGGAAGGCATACGCCAGGAACTGGCCGTAGCTGCCGCTGCCCAGCCCGCCACCGCCGCCGGCCATGCCGCCGCCCTTGCCGGCACCGATGTTGAAAGCGTCCCCGCCCGCCTGTGCATCGCCGTCGATCTGCATCGGGTTGGCCATGTCATCGGCCGGGCTCGGCGGCGCCTCCTCGGCCGGCTTGACCTCCTCGGCCTCGGGCACCGGCTGCGGCTCGACAATCTTCTCTTCCACGGGCGGCTCCGGTTCCTTGGGGGGCTCGGGGGGCGGCGGCGGTGGGGGGGGCGGCAGCGGAATGATCGCGGGGATCTTCGGTGCCTCGCGGCGCACCCCGCTCATGTCGTTGGCCCACTGCCACAGCAACCAGGCCAGGCCCGCGCCCACCAGTGCCACGACGCCCCACTTGAGCAGGCGCCGGCTATCGAACTTCTGGTTCATGGGCATCCTCAACCCTGGTTCGGCTTGCCGGTCACCAGCCCGACCTGGGCCAGCTCCAGCCGACGCAACAGGTCGAGCACCTCGACCACCTTCTGGTACTGCACCGCCGCGTCGCCGCGCACGATGATCGGGAAGTCCGGGCTGCGCGCCTTCTCGCTGCGCAGGCGCTCTTCCAGTTCGGCCAGGGTCACCGGGTAGGCGTCGAGAAACACCTGCCCGGCATCGTTGACCGAGATCGCCTTGGTCTTGGGCTGGGACAGCGACACCGAGGCACTGGCCTTGGGCAGCTGGATCTGGATGCCCGACACCTGCGCGGTGGCGGTGAGGATGAACATCACCAGCACCACCATCAGCACATCCACCAGCGGGGTGACGTTGATGCTGTCGACAGCCGCGTCGTCGTCATCGTCGTGGGAAGCATTCATGGCTGCCATGGCGCTCTCCTCAGGCCGGTACGGACGGGTGGGCAGCGTGGGCAGCACGCCGGTGGCTGGCCTCGCCGGCTTGGCCTTCGCCATGCAGCTCGGCCAGGCGCGTGATGAACTCGTCGACGAACACGCGCATGTCGGCGCTGACCTCCTTGTTGCGGGTGATCAGGCGGTTGTAGCCAAACAGCGCGGGGATCGCGACGAACAGGCCCATGGCGGTGGCCAGCAACGCCGCGGCCATGCCGGGGGCGATGGCGTTGATGTTCACGTCACCGGCCATCGCGGTGCCCAGGAACACCACCATGATCCCCAGCACGGTGCCCAGCAGGCCGATGTAAGGGCCGCCGGCAATCGCGTTGGACAGGCTCGACAGCTTCGAGCCCAGCGCCTGGTTCTCGCGGGTGCGCACCCCGTCCATCGAACAGCGAATGGCCTCGATGGTGGCCGCCGACACCGCCGAGGTGTCGAAGCCCTGGGCGCGGCGGGTACGGATCTCCTTGACCGCCACCAGGTACAGGCGCCACAGCGACGAATGCGTCAGGCGCTCGCCCAGGGTGGTGTCGTCGGCGAACATCTCCAGGCGCGTGCCGATGTTGGCGAACTGCTCGCGAAACAGCCGGTTGGCCTGGCTGACGTGGTTGAGGGTGCGATTCTTGCGCAGCATGATCACCCACGACTGCACCATCATCAGCACCAGCACCGCGATGATGATCCAGGCGTCCAGCGGCACCGCCTTGAGCAGAAAGCCCAGGCTGCCGAAACCAAAACCGGACTGCTCTTCATCCACCCCGTACACCACCAGGCGCGACTCGGCGCCCTGGGCCAGCGCGTCGGCCTGCAGCACCGGCACGGCGCGGGCGATGCGCGACAGGCGCAGCTCGTCAATCGCCCCCACGAACGGCACATAGGCGCCGGCCGGCTGACCCTCGGCCGGCGGCAGGTCGGCGCCGATGGCCAGGGTCGAATTGAACGCCGGCACCGCCGCGGTCAGGCTGGCGACCTGGCGCCCGTCCACCAGCAGGCTGAGCGTACCGCCCTCGCCCACCAGCGCCAGGTGTTGCCACTGGCCGGCATCGAGCACCTGGCCGGCGGCGCTGCGCAGGCCGTTGACCTCGACGAACGGCAGGCCCTGGCTCACACCCAGCAGCAAACGGTTTTCGCCTTCATGACGGGCCAGCAGCAACTGATCGCCCAGCAGTTGGTCCTGGCGTACCCAGGCGCTGAAGGTGAAGGCGGCGCCAGCCGGCAGTTGCAGCGACGGGCTGGGTGCCAGCAGCAGCGGCTGGCCGTTGAACTGGATGGCGCGACCGATGATGCCCTCGATGCTCGCCGCACTGCCCTGGGCCTGGTTGCCGTAGGGGCTGGCGTCACGCGGTGCGGCGCCGTCGAAGTGCATCAGCAGGGTGTAGTCGGCATCGAAGGCCGGTTGCGCATTGGCCGGCTGCGCCTTGGGGTTGCCGTAGTACATCCACAGGTCCTGGCGCTGGCCGCCCTGCACGTCCGGCACGTCGACCCAGATCAGCGCCATGCCCATCAGCGGGTCGAAGCTTTCGATCTGGTGGTTGAGCACGGTCTTGTCGTCGCTGGCCACGAAGCGGATGTCCGCGCCGTTTTCATTGACCCCGTCAAAGCTGAAATTGCCGGTGTGCAGGCGTACCAGCAGTGCCGTGCGGCCCAGCGACTGGGGCAGCGCCGCGCCCTGGGGCGTGGTGTCGACGGAAATCTGCTTGCGGAACTGCCAGTCGTCCTGCCACCAGGCACTGGCGCTGCCCGGCAGGGCAAAGCCCAGGCAAATGAGCAGGGTCAAGATGAGGCGTTGCATGGAATGTCTCCAGGGTCGATGCCGATGGGGTCAGAAGGTTGCCTGTACGCTGAAGTGCAGACGCGAGTGGTTTTTCTCGGTGTTCGCGCCGTCCTTGAGCGGCAGGCCCCAGTCCAGGCTGCCGGACAGCCAGTCGTTGAGGGTGGCGCGGGTGCCCAGGCCGACGCTGGCCAGGCTGAAGTGGTCGTCCTGCTCGGGCAGCGGGTCCTGCAGCGACAGCTGCGCGCCTTCGGCGAACACATAGAAGCGCCAGTCGCTGATGTAGCTGCCCACGTAGCGGCCCAGCGAGGGCGTGCGCAGTTCCTGGGAGAACAGCAGGCCATCGTCGCCGGTGCGTTCGGCGGCCAGGTAGCCGCGCACCGAGGTGGCGCCGCCGGCAGCGAACTGCTCGTTGGACACCAGGGCCCCGGAGGCCAGTTGAAAGCCCAGCTTGGTTGCGCTCTGCCAGTCGCCGGCAAACGTGAACGTGTAGTTCGCATCGCCCTTGAGCGCGGCGAAACTGGAGTCGGCGCGGTAGCGCTTGTAGTCGAAGGCCTCGTCGTCGCTGCCGTAGCCGAACAGCCGGCGTGTGCCGGCCACCAGGCTCAGGCCCAGCCCCAGCTGCGAGGCTTCGGTGTAGCGAAAGCCGTTGTAGGCCAGGGTGATCGGTGCGTACTTGAGCGGCACGGTATCGCGCTCGCCGCCCAGTTCGACCTGCTCGTCGAAGTCCTTGAAGTCGATGCCCACGGAAAACGAGTTGGCCCAGTTGCCGTCCGGCACCAGTGAGTAGATCGCCGACAGCCCGTAGGAATGGCCCTTGCCCAGCACGTTGCTGCCGCCCACGGTGGCCACGCTGCTGTCGGACTTGTAGCCGCTGGCCTGCAGGGTCCAGCGCGGGTTCAGGGGCGCGCTGTATGAACCGGACCACACCTGCGCGTTGTCGGTGTCCTGGGGGGCGGTGAACCAGGTCAGCGACACGCTGTGACCCAGTTGCCAGAGGTTGTTGTAGCCCACGGTGGCCACGCTGCGCAGCTTTCTGGTGTCGGCGCTGTAGTCGTTGTTCAGGCCGATGCTGGCGTGCCAGGGCTGCTTGTCTTCGACCTGCAGGTCGACGTCCAGGGTGCCGGGGCGCTGGCCTTCGCGCACCAGTGGCATCACCTGGCGCCCGGGGCCGCGGTTGAGTGCGGCCAGTTCGCCCTGGACCTTGGCAAAGTCCGGCACCTGGCCCTCGCTCAGGGCCGGCACCTGCTCGCGGATCTCCACGGGCGAGTAATGCCTGGCGCCGACCACTCGTACCCGGCCGACCCTGGTTTCGCTGACCTGCAGGTACACCACGCCGCCTTCGACCTGCTGCTCGGGCAGCTCGACGAACACCGACTGATAGCCCAGCGCCTGATAGCGTTTCTGCAGGGCCTCACGGGCGCCTTCCAGATCCACCAGGGTCTTCTGCGGGCCGAGGTAGGGGTACACCGCCTCCTCGATGGCGCGGGCATCGAGCACCGTGTTGCCGCGCACCACGTACTCGTTGATATCGACGCGACGCTCGGCCTGTTCGGCGCTTGCGTGGTGGGTTCCCAGGGCCAGCAGCATCACTGCGCCGGCTCGCCACCCGTTGAAAAACAAATGCTCCACACCGCCCCCTCGTTCAAGGAAATCCGTCTGGCCCAGGGCCGTGTCTTATGAATGGTTGTCTGCGCCGCCGTGACCGGCGTGGCGGGCCAGCCAGCTGTGCAGCTGGGCCAGGTTGAGGCTGAACTCGGGCATCTGCGCCAGGCCCGCGTTGCACACCTCGTTGACGATCGACTGCAGCAGGCGCGTGGCCTGCTGGCAGGCCAGCAGTGCGTTGAGGTCGTGGCTGAACAGGTTGAAGCTCCACACCCGCGACTTGAGTTCCAGGCCCACGAACCAGCGGAACAGCAGGTTGTAGTTGAGCTGTTCGTAGAGTTGTTTTTCGCTGGGGACCGAATACAGCAGCTGCAACAGCAGCAGGTGCATCAGGGTGTGCGGGGCGATGCTCATCGCGTTGCGCCGGGCCAGGTCGGCCAGCTCCTGCGCGTGGGCGGCCAGCAGTTCCTCGACCCTGGGCTTGAGCATCACCAGCGAATGGCCTGGCGGGATGCAGCTGGAGACTTCCTTGAGCGCGCTTTGCCAGTCGTCCTGGGACACGATCCACACCCAGGGTGCGCCGTAGCGGTACACCGACACCGGTTGCTTGCGCGCGGCTTCGACGATCTTCGCCAGGCGTTGATCGAGTTCCTGCATTCCGACTTTTGCGTAGCGTTCCATGGTTCCCATCGCTCCACTCCCTTCGTCCCTGTGCGGCTGCGCAGTGACTGCACATACCCATGACGGGGGTGGCGCTTTGCTACCGAACTTTTGTCACCAAAGCTTCATGAAGAGAGATGCAGGGCCTGGGCTATCCAGCGCCCTCAGGGTCGTGCGCCGCCTGCGCGGCGCTCGGTTTGAAGAGCGCCACAACTACTTCATCGACTGGCGCCTGCCGGGCCCGCCCCAACCGCCCGCCCCTCACCCCTGCTGCACCCAGACCAACCGAACCGCAAACCCCACCAGCAGCCCACCAAACACCCACTGCTGAACCTTCTGCGCCAGCGCGCGCTGCTCCAGTTGGCGCCCGACCCACCCGCCGGCCAGTGCATACACCCCATCGAACATCATCCCCATCACCACCAGCACCAGCCCCAGCAGCGCGAACTGCTCACCCACCGCCCCCTGTGCGGGGTGGATGAACTGCGGCAACAGCACCGAGCAGAACAGCAAGGCCTTGGGGTTGAGCAGGTTGGTCAGAAAGCCCTGCGCTATCGCCGCCCTCCACGTGCCACGTACCGCTGCACCCCCCGGACCCTGCACTGCACCCGCCACGGGCCTGAACATCTTCACCCCCAGCCACAGCAAGTAGGCCGCCCCGGTGTACTTGACCACCTCGAACGTCCAGGGCAGTACCTTGAACAGCGTCGCCAGCCCGATGGCGGCCAGGGTCACGTGGCACGCCCGGGCAACCGCCAGCCCCAGCACGGTCGCCAGCGCCGCCCGCCGCCCCTGGCGCGCACCGGTCTGCAGCAGCAGGATCATGTCCGGGCCCGGCATCAGGTAGATCATCGTCAGGGCAGTCAGGTAGAGCAGTTTTTCGTCCATTTCAACGACCTCAGGCTGGGGCAACAGAGTGAAAATTCTATGCCGGAAGGTCGAGGCAGGTGCTTGCGTTATGCGCCCGCAACGGGGCTATTATTGGCAGGATGTACCAATTCGATACCTAGCCACAGGCCACTTATGCCAAACCACGACCCAACCTACCCCAAGCTGGACGGTTACGACCAACGCATCCTTGGCGCACTGCAGCGCGACGGGCGCCTCACCAACGTGCAACTGGCTGAAGAGATCGGGCTGTCGGCTTCGCCGTGCCTGCGACGGGTGAGGCTGCTGGAAGAAGCCGGGGTGATCCGCGGCTACCATGCCAGCCTCGAAGCCGAGGCAGTCGGCCTGGGGTTGACGGTGTTCGTGGGGGTGAAGGTCGAGCGGCACCATGAGGTCGAAGCGGAAAACTTCCGCCTGGCCGTGCTGGCCCTGCCCGAGGTGGTCAGCGCCTTTCTGGTGTCGGGCGAGTCGGATTTCCTGTTGCATGTGGTGGCGCCGGATCTGCGCGGCTATGAGCGGTTCCTGACCGACACGCTGCTCAAGCTGCCGGGGATCCGGGATATCCGCAGCAACTTCGCAATCAAGACGATCAAGCCGCAGGGGGCGCTGCCGCTGGGGCACCTGGGGCGGTAAGCGGGTAGCAACGACCGGCCCACCCGCCCCGAACCGAACCTGGCAACCCTACAGCACCAGATTCCCCCGCTCCTCCTCCGTCAACCGCCCCCGCGCCTGCTCATCCAGCGCCCCGGCCCCCAGCACCTGCACCGGGCTCTGCGGGTTGTACTGCGGCCCCAGGCTCGCGCCCTCCTTGCCCGGCACCAGGCGCTCGGTACCAAACCCCAGCACCTGCACGGTGATCACCGACGGCTGACGCTGGCGGGCCGCGGCCTGCTGCTGGCGCACCGCATCTTCGGCGGCCTGGGTCGCCGACGACGCCGCCGCACTCGCCGACGAGATCGCGCCGGTGTTCACCGCCGCCACCACCGGCATGCCCTTGGCATCACCCTGCACCTGGATGTTGGCCGCGTTCACCACCTGCAACGCGGCAATGTTGACGTTGCCCGACACCCGGATGCCCGCCTCCCCCGCATCGATGGTGCCCAGCGGCGCAATCAGGTCGATGTCCCCTGGCGGCACTTCCACCACCGGCGCCAGGGTGGCGATACCCGCACCGGTACTCGGCACCGTGGGCGACAGGCTGCTGTTGCCCCAGGTGTCGTACAGCCGGCGCGGCGGGGTGTAGACCACCGTGGTCTTGGAACCACGCCCGGCGTTGATGTCGCCCTCGGCCGACCAGCCCAGAATCGACCCGCCAAAGGTGGTCATGATGCGGCTCTGCCCCAGCAGGATGCTGCCGCGCGCGTACAGCTGGATATCGCCGTTGCCCTGGGTGATCACCCCGGCGCCGGCCGGCGGCGCCTCGCCCTCCACGCCGAACACCTGCTGGCCACCGGGGGTGAGCATCTGGATCGCGCCCCCCACCTGGGTACGTACCCCGGCCCCGCCGAACATCAGGATGTCGCCGTCGTAGCGGATCGGGTTGCCGGCCACGTCCTGCTCGGGGAACAGCGCCGCGATCGCATTGCGCCCGCGCAGGTAGCTGCCCTGGCGCGGCCCACCCACGGTGTTGTACTCCAGGCCGCCGGCACGCAGCTCGGCAAAGTACACCTGGCGCGCAAACACCGCCTGCTCGGTCGCCGGCAGGCTGGCGAACCGCGCCCGCGCCTGGGCCGCATCGCCCTCGAAGGCGTAGCGCTCGGCCAGCCATTGACGCAACTCCTCGGCGTAGGTCTTGGCCACCTTGCCCGGCTGCGCCGCCAGGCTCTGGTTGCTGTCGGCAAGGTTGGCCGGGTTCAGGTACAGCTCGGCAAAGCGCGCATACCCTGGCCCCTGGGCGCCCACACCGGCCTGCAACACCAGGCTTGCGCCGGGGCGGTTGTCGCCGGTGACGATGGCGCCCAGGCTGGTGATGGCCGCGCGGTCCTCCTGGCGCAGGTCACGCCCGGCACTGACGGTGAGCGTGCCGGGGCCGGCCACGTTCAGGCCACTGAACAGGATGTCGCGCCCAGCCACCACCTGCGAATGATCGGTGGCGTGGTTGTGCACGAACAGGTTGCCGCTGGACAGCGCCAGCGCACCGACGATGTCCGACATCATCGCCGGCACGTAGGTGGTCTCGCCAAGGCCGGTACCGCTGTACACGATGTCGCGCCCCGCCATCATCCACACCGGTGCGGCGCCCTCGTACCAGACGGCCCCATTGCGCGCATTGCCGAAGTTCAGGACCTCGCCCGAGCGCACCCCCACCAGGTCGCCGCTCACGGCGTAGATGCGCGCCGGCTGCAACTGCCCGTAGGCATTGGCGGTGCTGGTGCTGCCAAAGGCGAACAGCGGGAAGCGACCCGCTTCCAGGTCTGCCGCAATCCCGTCTGGCCTCTGGTTGCTGACGCTGTGGCCGTTGTAGCTGCCGATGAAACCCGGGTTGAACGGCGTGGCCAGGGCCGACGGTGCGGCGCCGGACTGGTTGATCGCATAGCCACCGGCGTAGATCGAACCCTGCGCCACCAGCTGCAATTGGGCATTGGCCGAAGGTGCCAGCAGCAATGAGTAGCCACTCGCGCCCTGCAGCCGGTTCTTCTCCCGGTACTGCGCGGAGTTCCCGTAGTACAGGTTGCCGGAGGCCGCCACCGCACGCAGGATCGACGGGTAGACAAAGCGCCCGTCGGTGGGCGAGGTATCCAGGCCGGACAGCGCATCACCGCTGACCGGCTGGGTCAATTCGATCAGCTGGGTGCTGGGGGTCAGGTCACCGCCCGCCGAGAACAGGTCGATGGCAGTGTTGGCCGTCCACAGGCTGAACCAGCTGTTGCCGCCCCCCGCCGCCGTGCCGAACGGCGTGGTGTTGAGCGTGGGCACACGGCCCGGGTCGGCCGCCGCCCCCAGCACCAGGTCGCCCCGGGTGCTCAGTTGCACCGTGGCGTCGCCGGGCACCACCACCAGGCCGCCTTTGGCGCTGGCCAGGGTGGCCTGGAACGGGTCGTAGGCGCGGGTTTCGTGGCTGTCCTGCTGTATCCCGAGCGCGCCGTAGGCACGGTCGATACCGCCCACGGCCGCTGCCGACACCTGCAGGTTGCCGCGCAGGTTGACCAGGGTACCCTGCAGGTCATGGGAGGCCACGCCCAGTACATCGGCGTTGTCGCCACGCCCCAGGGCCGCCTGGGTCGGGTTGACGGCGCCGCCGACCTTCAGGTTCAGGTCGCCGCCACCGCCCAGCGTCAGGCTGCCATCGCGGCCCACGCGGCCGGTGCTACCCACCGCCAGCTGCAGGGCCTGAGTACGTGCGCTGTCGTCCCACTGCGTGCGGTACTGGTCAGCGGTATTGCCGATCACATCGAGGGTGCCGGCCTGCCCGCCCACCGTGACATCGAGGTTGCCCCCGCCCAGGGTGCCGAAGCCGGTGAAGCCGGCCACCACACTGTTGCGCTGGTAGCGCACATAGGTGCCGAAGTTGATCCACCAGGCCGTGGGTATCTGCTCGTCTGCCGCCAGCGCGTTGCCACTGCCCTGGCGCCACAGCCAGTTGCCGACCTGTGCAGTGGGCAACTGGTAGGCCAGGCGGGTCAGGCTGCCATATTCGCGGCTGAGGGAGTTGCCCGTCAGGTTGCCCCCCACCGTCAACAGCAGGTTGCCGCCCTGCTCCGGGTACCAGGCCTGGTACAGGCTCTGCGCGCCGCCATCGACCAGCGCCTCGTAGCCGCCGAGAAACTCCGGCAGCACCTGCCCGTCATTGGCCTGCCCGCGTGCCAGTTGATAGGCGGCGGGCACCGGGGTCGCCGTACCGGCGGTGTACACGCCGAACAGCGTGGTCATCTCCAGGTTGCCGGCGGCGATCAGGTCCAGGTCACCGGTACCGGTACGCAGCACGCTGTAACGCGAGGCGCCGCCGGGCACCGTGTCGTGCTCGGTGTTGCCCGGCGCGGTCATCACGCACCAGGTGGGGAACTCATCGCACAGGGTGGGGTAGCCAATCGCATCGAAGTCGATCAGATCGCCCGGCCTGGCATCTGCGCCAAACCCGTCGATGCCTTCCTGGGTCCAGGCCAGGCCACCGCCGGCGGCCGGTGCCCGGGCGCACCAGGTGGGGAACTCGTCGCACAGCGTGGGGTAGCCGATGGCGTCGAAATCGATCAGGTCACCGGGCCTGGCGTCCACGCCAAAGCCGTCGATGCCTTCCTGGGTCCACACCAGGCCGCCCCCGGCAGCCGGTGCCCGGGCGCACCAGGTGGGGAACTCGTCGCACAGCGTGGGGTAGCCGATGGCATCGAAGTCGATCGGGTCGCCGGGCTTGGCGTCCACACCAAACCCGTCGATGCCTTCCTGGGTCCACACCCAGCCGGCACTGGCGCCTACCGCCAGCATGCCCACGTGGTGGTCGGCCAGGCGCAGGCGCCCGCTGGCGTTCGGGTCGGCCAGGCGCGGGTCGGCCGCCGTGGTATCGGCACCGGCCACCACGCGCAGGTTCCACGACTGCGAACCGGCCGGCAGCATGCTGGCGACCGCCCAGTTGGTGCCCTTGCCCTCGCTGCGCAGCGCCACCGAGCCCACGCCCCCCAGCTTGACATCGGTGCGCGGCGGAATGATCGCGCCGCGTTGCAGCACCAGATTGCCCGCCAGCAGCACCAGGTCATCGGCGCCACCGTTCAGCAGGTGGCCCGGATCGGACGGCAGTGCCACGCCTTTTGGCCAGGTCATGGCCGTGACGGGCGTGTTGACCACCAGCCGCGTGCCGGCGCCCAGTTGCATGCCCGCTTCCAGGCGCAGCGGGGCCTCCAGGCGGGTGCCCGCCGCCAGTGCCTGGCTGCCGTCGGCGTTGTAGAGCGCCGCCGAGAGCACGGTGCCAGCCGGCAGCTCGATCGCGGCCGAAAGGGTTGCACGCACTGGCAGCACAGCGCCCGAGGCCAGCACGCGCGCCTGTATCGGCAGGTCGTAGTTGAGCACCTGGCCGGCCAGAAAACCGGTGCCCTCGTGCAGCTCGACCCCGCCGTTGGGCACCACCACCTGGGCGCCATAGGCCAGGCGCCCTTCCAGCAGCACCCAGCCGCCGTCGTCCTGGGTCTCGGGTGGCGGCGCGAAGCCGTCGTTGATGCTGCCCAGCACCTCCACGTCGCCACCGGCACGCAGGCTCAGGCTGCCGGCCTCGCCCGAGCCGTACACCGCGCCGGTCTTGTGCACGTTGGGGTTGAGGCTGGCATAGCGGTAGCGCGACAGGTCGAGGTCGCCGCTGACCACCAGGTCGCCGTCGGTGATCACTTCAAGCCCCGGGCGCAGGTGGAACTGCTGGGCGTAACCCTTGACCAGGCCGGCGAGCTTGCCGTTGACCAGCGCCGTGTTGGCCAGGGCGCTGTCGATGAACTGCACGCTTTGCGCGTGGCGTGCGTCGAGGTAGGCCTGGTCGATCTGGACATAGGGCTTGCCGCTGACATGCGGGTCGACGCCCTGCGGGGCCGCATGATCGCGCGCCATGGCGAACAGGTCGATGCGCTGCGCACCAAGAATCGACAGCGCCTGCGAGGCGTCGATGGCGATGTCGCCATGGGTCGGGTCGTCGGCCCGCAGCCGCGGCGCATACAGCGCCAGGGTGCCGCGCTCGCGGCCATCGTGCTGGCCGGCGGCGCCGCCGCGGGGTGCGTCGGTGCCATGGCGCAGGTCGATACGCACGCCACGCGCCAGGGTCAGTTTCCCGGCACCGGCATTCAGCTCCACCGTGGCCCGGTTGGGGCTGTCGATGATCTTGCCGTAGCTGTCCACGCGCAGCACGCTGCCATGTGCATCGAGCACCGCGCCCTGGGCCAGGGTCAGGCCATTGCCGGCGGCCAGGCGAATGCTGCCGACACGCTCGCCGCTGGCATCGATCAGGCCGTTGACACGCAGATGGCCGTTGTCCAGCGACACCTGCACCTGGTTGGCGCGCACCCCGTTGCCGATCTGCAGGTCGCCCTGCTTGAACTGGAAGCGCCGGCTGCCATGCACGCCGCCGTTGTTCAGGCGCTGGTTGAGCGTGGCGAAGGCACTGCTCAGGTCACCGGCCAGCCCCTGGGCACGCAGGGTGAAACCCGCACCCGCGTAGGGCACCTGGGTGCCCCCGGCATCGTAGTGGCCGGAGCTTGCGCCCAGGAGGCGGCCTTGCAGGTCGACCTGGCCGGCACTGGCGTCCAGCGCCACCACCTCCAGGCTGCCGGCCTGGTTGTGTTCGGCGTGCAGGTCGATGCTCGAGCCGGCCGCCTGGTGGATGTTGCCGTGCTGGCTGCGCAGGATCACGTCGCCGCCCCAGCTGTACTTGTCCAGGTCGTTGAGGCTGACCTTGCGCCCGGCCAGGTCCAGTTGCGCCGCCTGGCCCAGGCGCAGGTCGCCCTGGCTGTCGAGGGTCAGCTTGCCGCTGGGCAGTGCCACGCGGGTGTCGAGGTCGATGCGCTGCGCGCTGAACGACCATTCGGCGCCCAGCGCCCCGGCCTTGAGCTGCGCGTCGGCGGTGCTCGGCGCCGCCCCCGCGAGCATCTGCAGGGCACCGCCGACGCGCACCTGGTTGACCGAGCCGGCTTCACCGGTCACCAGCGGGGTGCGCACCAGCAGGTTGCCGCCGCTGTAGCGGTAGCCTTCGCCGGTCACATACTCGCCGCGTGACTGATACACCGACAGGCTGCCGCGGTGGTTGGCAGTCAGGCGTTCGCTGGCCAGCAGCGCCACGTCGCTGAAGCCCAGCGCCAGGCGCTCGAACGCCGGCTGGCTGCTGCTCTGCGCCTGCGGGCCATACCCCAGTTCGATGCGCCGGGCTTCGATCTGCAGCCGCCCGCTGCCGGTGCCGGCACCGTTGCCGAGCAGGGCCGGCGCGGCCTGGGTGGCGCCACTCCAGATCAGGTTGCCGGTACGAATGCTGGCCACGTCAGTGGCCGCGCCATGCCCGTAGATCGCCGGGGTGCCCAGCACCAGGTTGCTCAGGCGCGACTTGCCGGTCGCCGGGTCGAGGGTGTCGAGCGCGGTGGTGCCGAAGAAGTTGAGGCTGTCCTGCACGGTCAGCGTCAAGGTTTCCAGGGCTGGCGCGCCACGGCGGGTATCGCCCTGCAGCAGGCGGTCGAGCACCTGCTGGTTGAGGGTCAGGCCGCTGGGCAGGTAGCCCGCCGCAGCGGCAGCGGCCAGGCTTTGCGCACTGCCGACGTTGATCGCGCCCACCGCCAGGGTCAGGTTGCGGGTGCCGAAGCGCACCTGGTCGTCGAGGCTGAAGCGGTTGTTGGTGGCGGCGGCAATGGTGCCTTCGGAATACAGCTCGGTCTGGCCGCTGCACCGCGTCAGGCAGCCGCCGATCAGGATGCTGCCCGGCCCGGTGATCGTCCCGCTGGGCGCTTGCGGCGCCAGCACGTCGACCCAGCCATTGGACACGATCAGCAGGCTGCTGTTGTGCGGGTTGTAGAGGTAGCCGTCGCGGCTGTCGTAGGCGGGTGCGCCCTGCCCGAGCGTATCGATGCTCGCGCCTTGCTCTATGTTGATGGCGCCGGCGATGCGCCCGGTAACCATCAGCACTTCGGCGGCCTTCAGGTGCGCGCCACCCTTGAGCACGATGCTGGTGCCCCTGGCATCACCGAACAGCAGCTGGTTGCCACCCTGCCCGTACACCCGCTGCCCGGCGTGGCCGATGCGCAGGCTGCTGGCACCCAGGGCGTTGAGCTGCGACGCGGCAATGGCGGTTTCGCCGGCACCCGGTGTGGCGGGCGCGTTGTCGCCGTGGATCACCAGGGTGTCGCCGAACAGCACCGTGGCGATGCTGCCGTGGCCCTTGTCCGCCGGTTTGTTCAACAGCACGCCCTGCATGCTGAAGCCGGGCCGCGTGGTGTCGTTATGGCCCAGGTCCAGGGTCAGGCCCTTGGCATCGATGGGCAGCGCGGCACGCGGGATACCCAGGCGTGCGGCATCGTTGAGCAGGAACTGGCTGAAACTGGTTTCGTTGTACTGCGAGTACCGACGCAAGGTGTCGGCACCGGTCAGTATCAGGTGCTGCGACAGGGCATCGCCCAGCCCGCTGCCGGCGATCGAGCGCTTGCCGGTCAGGCCCCACGAGCCATTGCGCAGCGCCGTGGCACCTGCCTGCGACGCGCCGACGCTGGCCTGGCCGTTGACCTCGACACGGTAGGCCCCCGGCAACAGCGCATAACTGGCCGGCAGCAAGGTGTAGGTGCCGGCGGGCAGGCCTGGGATCCCGGCGTCCAGGGTGATCTGCTGGCCCACCAACGGCATCGAACCCGATGGCTCGCCCGCCACCGCTTCGGGCGCCACGCTGGCCTGCACACCGGGCACGATGGCGTACACCGGGTTGTTCGCCAGGCCCGGCAGGCTGAAGCTGCCATCGGGGTTGTTGCGCACCAGCGGGTGATAGCGGGCATCGGTGGAGCCGCCGCGCCCGGAGATGAAGCCGGCGCCGCGCACATCGCCACCGCCGGACAGGTCGATTACCGCACCGGGTTGGACCGCGATGCTGCCACCGCCCAGGGTCACGTTGAGCCAGCCGTTGGGCAGGCTCTGCCCCAGCACCGTGCTGTTCAGCGACTGGCCGGCGAAGTTGTACACCAGGCCATCTACCGTGCCGCCATAAGGCATCACCAGGCCGGCGGCACTGACCGAAGTCAGGCTGCCAGGGCGCAGGGTCACTTCGCGGGTGCTGGCGGTGCCCAGTACCAGGGCGCCGAGGGGCGCGCGCAGCACGCCCTGCTGGTCGATGGTGTCGGCCTGTATCGACAGCGCGCCAAACAGCGAATAGGGCTGGGCAGGCGTGGCCGCGCTGCTGCGCGCAATCTTCACATGCTCGGCCTTGATCACTGCCACGGCATTGGTGCCAGGGTAGATCTGCGCCGCGCTCAGGGTCAGCGTGCCCGGCGCCACCAGCCGCGTGTCGTTACCGCCCAGTGTCTTGAGCAGGCGCAGATCGCCGCTGCTGTTCAGGCTGACCTGATGGAAGCCGCGTCGATCGATGCTCAGCGCTTCACTCACCCCCGTGCCGAACTTCAGGGTATTGCGTACGTCGATCAGCGCCGCATCCACCTGCAGCCTGGCCTGATCGGCTTGCGACGAAAGCGCGATACCGATCTGATTGTTGGTGAGGCCCGGCCCGGCCGGCGGCAGGCTGGTGTACCCGGCCAGACGCACATGCGCAGCCGACAGGCGCACCCGGGTATCGGCGCGAGCCCCTTCGGCCAGCCCCAGTGCACCGGCATACAGGTGCAGGCTGCGCGCCGGTTGCAGCGTCACGTCGTCGGTAAAGCTGATCACGCCGCGGCTGAACAGCGTCAGTGCATCGAACCCGCCCTGCGCCACCTGGGCCACGCTGAGGTGGCCATGGCCATGTTCCAGCTTACCGGCCTGGTTGGCGAAGGCTTCCCCGCGCGGGCTGATACGCAGCTCGCGCTGGCGGATGGCCTCGGCATAGGCCGGGGTGATCGGGTAGGTACCGCTCTCCAGCGCAAGGGTCAGGCTGCCGCCCGCCACGCCAGCGCCACCCGCCGCTGCACGCAACTCGCCGTCCACGTACAGGCCATTGATCGAACTCAGGCTGATGCTGCCGCCCTGGCTGGCCAGCCGAGTCGCGCCAACCCCGGGTACATCGACGCTCATCTGGCTGCCGGACGCATCCAGTACAGCGCCGCGCTCGACCACCACGAACAGGTCGGGGGCCAGCGCGCCACCCAGGTTGGGGTCGAAGGTGCTGCCGATGACGATACTGCCGCCCTGGCGCAGTTCGCCATAGCGCTCGCCACGCGCGTCCACGGCGGTGACGGCACGGGCCGATACGTCGAGCAGCGCCCCGGCGCCGACCCGGATCGCCCGTTGATGTGGCTCGAACCGCACCGCACTGGTCAAGGCCTCCTGCACAACAGTGTCAGCCAGGGTGATCTGCCCGCCGTGTGCCACCAGGCTGCCGTCAACCTGCAGGCCACCGGGGCTGCGCAACGTGATGGACTGCCCGTCATCGACCTGGATACGGCTGCCGCTGGCTACCTGCAGCCAGCGTGACGCCACCTGCTGGGCCAACTGGTCCAACTCGCTGCCCGCCTGCAGCAGCAGGCTGGCACCGGCGCGCTGGGTCAGGACGCCCTTGGCGGCGTTCTCCAGGTACTGCGGTGGCGTCCACAGCTCCAGCGCCTCGGCCGCCGAACGGGCATCGCCACGCAGGCGATACACCGGCCGCGTCACCTGCACCTGGCTGTCGGCCGCCACCTCCAGGCGCTGGTTGCCCACCACCTCGTAGCGGGCAAAGCCCTTGGCGAAGAAATCGCTACCCAGGTTCAGGCTGGCCGCCGGGGTGTCGGCGCCGATGCTCACGTTGTCGCCGCGCAGGGCCAGCGTGCCGGCACCCGTGGTGCCGTACCCGCGCAGCTCGCCGCCCAGCAGCAACTGCCCACCGGCCCCGCCCGAGGTCAGGCTGGCCAGGCTCAGGTCGCCACCGGCACCCCCGCGCCAGCTGCCGTCGGGGGTGCGCGCCGCGCCGCTTTCCACACTCAGCACACTGCCCTGGCCCAGGCGAATGTCGCCGGTGCCACGCAGGGCCAGCGAACCGCCGTCCAGCCAGGCCGACAGGTCGGCGGGCTGGGCATTGACGCCGTCCTGGCGCCGGCCGCTGGCCTCCACGCGAACCCCGTCGGCCACCTCGATACGCGCGGCCAGGCCGGCATTGCCGACCCGCAGGCTGTCCGAGCCGCGTTGCAGGTTGCCCAGCAGCAGGTCGCCGCCGTGGCTGACCAGGTCGGCGTTTATCTGCACCTGTGGCGCCAGCAGGCTCAGGCCGGCGCCGTCGGCCAGGTTCAGCGCCTGCTCCAGGCGGATGCCCTCATACGCGGCCACGTGCAGGCCGCCAAGCTCGCGCAGGCGCTCGGCCTCCAGGCGCAGGACGCCTTCGCGCTCGGCCTCGACCGGGGCGTCGAGGGTCAGTGAGCCGCCCTGCACCTGCGAGCCGATCACCACCTGGTGCAGGTTGCCCGCGCCGGCGTTGAGCACGCTGCCCGTGGCGGTGGGCCGGTAGTCGCCAACGATCAGCTGCGCGCCGCGGGCCTGGCTCAGCTGGCTTTGCCGGTAGCCGTCGAGGCCGGCCTGGGGGGCCTGCAGCTGGTGGTCGCCCTTGAAGGTTTCGCCCAGGATCTCACCGCCCAGCTGCGCATTGGCGGTGCCGACCACCAGCCGCCCGGCATCGCGGCCAACGGTGTAGCCGTTCTCCAGGCGCTCGCGCGGGGCGATCAGCGGGCTGTAGAAGTAGCGGGTCTGGCCCCAGCGTGCGCTGTGCTGCTCGTAGCCCTTGTACACGCCCTGGTACAGCACATCGCCAGGGGCACGCGAGAGGTTGTACAGGCGCCCGTCGGCGCCCTTGAGCCAGGTCTGCTTGAGGTAGCCGGTGGCCACGTCCAGCGTGCCGCCCGAGAGGTTGACCAGCGAGCCGGCCTGGGTCACCAGGTCGCCCCCGGTGAAGCTCACCGTGCCGCCCTGGGCCAGCCACTCGCCCAGCCCGTGGCTGCGCGTGCCGAGGTAGCCGCCCACTTCCAGCAGGCCGCCGGCGGTGTACCAGCGCTCGCCCTCGTAGCCGTTGGTGCCGGCGGCCACGTGCACCAGCTCGCGGATGTCGACCCACACATCGGTGCTGTTGAGCGCGCCGCTGTCGCGGTTGCCCGCCGCGTCGCGCTGCTCGTTGCCCTGGATGTTGACCTTGATGCTGTTGCTGTCCATGGCCAGCTTGACCCCGACAGCGCCCGCCACGTCCAGCACCGCGCCGTCGCGCAGCAGGCTGCGCTGGCCGGCACTCACCGCCACCTGGCCGCCGGTGGCCAGGGTCAGCGAGCCGCCCTGGAAGTCCACCGTGCCGCCACTGACGATCTCGACCCGCGACAGGCTGCGGTCATCGGCCACCGCGCTGAGGTTGTCGAACGCGCCGTTACGCTGGTTGACCTGCCCGCCCAGGTCCTTGCGCACCGCCTCGCGCTGGCTGTCCAGTGCGCTGCCGGGGTTGGCGTCGATGACGATGGCAGTGGTGCTGCCGGCGGCCAGGGTCACGTTGCCGGTGCGGTCGCTGGCCGCGTTGAGCAGGTGGATGGTGCCGCGGTTGTCGATCGAGCTGGTGGCCACGGCCACGCCCTGCTGGCGCACCTGATGCCCGGTCAGGGTGATGTCGCCCTGGCTGGCCTGGATCAGCCCGCTGTTGCTCACCGTGCCGGCCGTGCTGCCGGCCTTCAGCGTGGTGGCCACCTCGTTGCCGCGGGTGGTGGAGTACGGGTTGCCCGCCGTGCCGACGCCCTTGCGGATGTAGAAGGTATCGCCCGCCGCCAGGGTCGCCTGGCCCTTGGCGTTGATCAACTGGCCGGCGTTCTCCACCTCGTGGCCCAGCAGCAGGGTGTAGCCACCGCCCTGGGTGGAGCTGGCCGGGGCGTGGGTCTGGATCAGCGCGCCGCGCTCGACCATGACCTTGCCGGCGGCATCGGTGAAGGTCGGCTGGCTGCCCAGGCTGTCCACGTACAGGCCGCGCTCGGTGAACTGCTGGTCGCTGATGGTGGCGGCGGCCGCCGTCAGGTTGCGCACGTTGATCTGGCTGCTGCCGCTGAACACGATGCCGTTGCGGTTGACGATCATCAGCGTACCGTCGGCCTTGATCGTGCCCTGGATCTGGCTGGGCGCGACGCTGTTGCCGACGCGGTTGAGCAGTGCCCAGTTGGCGTCCTGCTGGAAGGTCAGCTGGGTGTCGCGGCCGACGTTGAAGGTTTCCCAGTTGAGAATCGCCTTGTCGGCGGTCTGCTTGATCGTCACCTGGGTGGTGCCGCCCTTCTGCGTCTGTACCGGAGCCTCGGCGTTGGTGAACAACGGCTTGCCATTGGCATCGAGCAGCGGGTTCAGGCCATTGCCGCCCAGGCCGTTGTGGATGCTCGAGGGCGCCGCCAGCGCGGCGGCGCGGCCGGCCGCCTGGGCAGCCTGTTGCGCGGCGATGGCGGCCACGGTGTTGTTGAGGTTTTGCAGCGAACGCTGCAACTGGGCATTGGCACGCTGCTGCTGGGCCAGCGGCGGTGGCAGCCCCGGCAACTGCACCGCACCGCCCTGCCCGCCCGTACCGCCGGCCTGCGGCGCGCTGCCCTTGGCCGCGAACCAGGCCGAACTGAACGCCGCAGGCGCCGCCTGCACGCTGCCGGCCAGGGCCAGCAGCGCAATCACCTGGGCCAGCGGCTTGAGCCGCAGCAGGGGCATATCGGCCTGACGGTGGGTACGGTGGGAGGGCGAAGCAGCAGTGCCAAGGCGCATTGCAATCAATCCTTTTCTGGTCCATCGCGGTAATGGGATGCCACACGCCGGTGCGGCCGGTGACCTATGACATAGGCGGTTGCACGGGCGGCAGACCGAACCTTTGTCACGCAAAGTTCATGTGATCGGTGGCGTTCTGAAACGCAAAAGCCGGTAACGGCGCGAGCCGTTACCGACGGGGTACAGCGACAGGCGTCGACGCGGCTTAGGCCGGGCGGCCCTGGGTGTTGCACACGCTGAGGTTGTTCACGCCCAGTGCGCCGGACTGGTTGGCGAACTGCAGGCGAACGGCGTTTTTCCAGGCTGGGCTCAACGGGATCAGCTTCTGCGCGATGATGGCCGCATCGTTGTTGGTGGTGGCACCGTAATGACGGTTCAGGAAGGCGACGACGGCGGTGCCGTCTGCGGCGTCCTTGTAGCACTGACCGAAGATCAGGTTGGTGTAGGCAACGATGGAGTAGCCGGTGGCCGGGTTGGCCAGCACCGGGGCCCAGTTCTGCGGAATCGCGCGTGCGGCGGCGGTGGCCGGCGGCGCGGCGTTGGCCAGTGCAGTCTGCACGTTGCCGACGGTTGGCAGCAGGTTGTTGACGCGGGCGACCTTGGCGTTGTTGGTGGCATCCACGTCTTCAGGGCCTACATAGCCGATGGCGTCTTCGGTGCCGTACACCGAGGTCACGATATCGCCGCTCAGGGCAACACCCTGGAACGTGGCAGGCTCTGCACCGACCTGAGCGGTGGTGAAGGTGCTGCTGACGCCGAACTGGGTCGGGCACTGGCTGTTCAGGTGACGGGTGAAGATCTCGGAGGTGCCGCTGCTGCCGCTGCGGTAGAACACCTTGATGGCCTTGTTCGGGTAGCTGGCGTCGATCTGGTTCCAGTTGCTGATCGAACCCGAGAAGATCCCGCACAGCTGGGCGCTGGTCAGGTTCAGGTCGTTGACGGCAGTGCCGTTGGCCAGCTTGAGGTTGTACGGGATGGTGACCGAGGTGGCTGCCGACGGAACCTGGATCAGCGGGCCCCACTTGTTGGCGACGTCGTTGCCGGCGCTGTTGTGGTCCAGGTTGTAGGTGTTGATTTCCGCATCGGAAAGGATCGAGTCGCTGCCTGCGAAATCGACGGTCACACCGGCGGGCTTGTTGATATCGGCGGCACGGTTGAACAGGAAAGCCGACTTGCCTTTACCGCTGCCAACACCGGTGTAGGTGTCGAAACCGGCGCCCAGTACGCCTGGGGTGGTGTACAGGCCTTGTGGCAGGGTGGCACCGCCACCGACAACCGCTGCCATCGATTGAGCCGAAGCCAGTGCGGCAACAGCCAGCGAGGCTGCGATCATAGTGCGCTTAAACATGAAGAAGCTCCTTTCGTCGTGTTCGTACGTTGAGGTGAGTCGCGCTTGCATGTCACGGTGGCGTGGCGCAGCGCCTTGATCCAGAGGGCTTGCTGGCCGATCCACGAGGCTTAGGTTGGCAGTGCGCGGTGACAGTCAGAGGAAAAAACATCGGGAGCTTGGCGGGTAATTTCTCGGGTGTTTCGGGTGGCCTCATCGCGGGTCAAGCCCGCTCCCACACAGGTCAGTGTGGGAGCGGGCTTGACCCGCGATGGCTTCACCACCGATGGGGCGGCCCCTCGAGGTCCCGGATTCCCCGGCAACCCACTCGGGTGTTGCCCACCCCCCCCAAAAAAAATCACTGCACCAGCTGGTTGATCTCGATGATCGGCAGCAGCACCGCCATCACGATCAGCAGCACCACCGCACCCATCACCACGATCATCAGCGGCTCCAGCAATGCGGTCATGCCCATCGCTCGGCGCTCGATGTCCTTGGCCAGGCTCTGCGCCGCGCGGTCGAGCATCGGCGGCAGGTTGCCGGTCTTCTCGCCGCTGGCGATCAGGTGGATCAGCAAGGGCGGGAACACCTTCTCCACCGCCAGCGCCGACGCCAGCCCCACGCCTTCGCGCACCCGCGCCGTGGCCTCGCTCACGCACTGGTCGAGGCGGTCGTTGGCCAGGGTCTGGCGCGCCGCCTCCAGGGCCCGCAGCAACGGCACCCCGGCACTGCCCAGAATCGCCAGGGTCGAGGCGAAGCGCGCGGTGTTCAGGCCCAGCACGAAGCGCCCCAGCAACGGCAGGCGCAGCACCCGGCTGTGCCAGGCCAGGCGTGCCGACGCGCCGCGCAGGTACACACGCCAGCCCCATGCTCCGGCCACCAGCACGATGAAACACAGCCAGCCCCAGGCCCGGATGAAGTCGCTGGCGTTGAGCATCGCCAGGGTCAGCCCCGGCAGGTCCTGGCGCGCCTGGGTGAAGGCGCTGACCACCTGCGGCACCACGTAGCTGAGCAGAAAGATCACGATGCCGACCGACACCAGCCCGACCACGCCGGGGTAGATGAACGCGGTGAGGATCTTGCCGCGCAGGGTGTTGCGGTCTTCGATGTAGTCGGCCAGGCGCTCCATCAGCTGGGCCAGGTCGCCGGACTCCTCCCCCGCCGCGATCAGTGCGCGGTAGATCTCGGGAAAGTCCCGCGGGCGCGCCGCCAGCGCGTCGGCCAGGCGCATGCCGCTGCGCACGTCGCCGCGCACCGCGCCCAGCACCTGGGCGATGTGCTTGCGTTCGGCCTGCTCCAGGGTCGCGCTCAGGGCGCCCTCCAGCGGCAGCCCGGCGGCCAGCAAGCTGGCCAGCTGGCGCGTGGTCCAGGCCAGGTCCGCATCCGACAGCTTGCTGGCGAACAACCCGCCGCCGACACTGGCGGCAGGCTCCGGCTCGACCTGCAAGGCGCTCAGGCCCAGCCCGCGCAATTGCCCGATCACCGCCGCCGGGCTGTCGGCCTCCAGCTGGCCACGGCTGATGCGCCCCTGGGCATCGGCGGCTTCATAACGGTATCGGCTCATCAGGCGTCCCGGGTCACACGCAGGATTTCTTCCACGGCGGTACTGCCGCTGTCGACCCAGCGCTGGCCGTCCTCGCGCATGCTCAGCATGCCGGCCTGGCGCGCTGCGGCGCGCAGGGCCTGTTCGTCGGCGCCCTGGTGGATCAGGCCGCGAATCGGGTCATCGATGCAGAACAGCTCGTGGATCCCGGTACGCCCGCTGTAGCCGGTGTGGTTGCAGCTGGCGCAGCCATGGGGGCGAAACTGGCCGGGGGCATTCGGGTCGGGCTGACGGCAGTGCGGGCACAGCCGCCGTACCAGGCGCTGGGCCAGCACGCCGAGCAGCGCCGAGGCCAGCAGAAAGGGTTCCACGCCCATGTCGAGCAGGCGGTTGACCGCCGACACCGCGTCGTTGGTGTGCAGCGTGGCCAGCACCAGGTGCCCGGTGAGCGAGGCCTGCACCGCGATCTGCGCGGTCTCCAGGTCGCGGATCTCGCCGATCATGATGATGTCCGGGTCCTGGCGCAGGATCGCGCGCAGGGCCACCGCAAAGGTCATGTCGATGCGCGCATTCACCTGGATCTGGCTGATGCCCGGCAGGTCGTATTCCACCGGGTCCTCGACGGTGAGGATGTTGCTGACGCTGGCATCGAGCCGCGCCAGCGCCGCGTACAGGCTGGTGGTCTTGCCGCTGCCGGTGGGCCCGGTGACCAGCACGATGCCGTGGGGCTGGCGAATCAGCACGTCCAGGCGGGCCAGCAGCGCCGGGGCCATGCCCAGGGTTTCCAGTTGCAGACGCCCGGCCTGCTTGTCCAGCAGGCGCATCACCACCCGCTCGCCATGCCCGGTGGGCACGGTGGACACACGGATATCGATGGGCCGGCCAGCCACGCGCAGGGCGATGCGCCCGTCCTGGGGCAGGCGCTTTTCGGCGATGTCCAGCTGCGCCATGATCTTGATCCGCGACACCAGCGCCGCGTGCAGCGCCTTGCGCGGCGAGACCACGTCGCGCAGGGTGCCGTCGACCCGGTAGCGCACCACCGAGTGGGTCTCGAAGGGTTCGATGTGGATGTCGCTTGCCTCGTCGCCGGCAGCCTGGGTCAGCAGCGCGTTGATCATGCGGATCACCGGCGCGCCGTCCTGGGTGTCGAGCAGGTCGGTGATCTCGGGCATGTCCTGCATCAGGCGGTCGAGGTCGACGTCGTTCTCGGCCGCGCCGACCGCCGCTGCGGCGCCGCCGTTGTCGCTGTAGGCGCTGGTCAGCAGGCGGTCGAGCTCGTCTTCGCTGACCTGCTCGGCGGCCTGCTCGCCGAACTGGCGGCGCACCTCGCCCAGCGCCCAGGCCGGGGTCGAGGGGCACAGGCGCAGCGGCGCGGCGTGCTCGCCGGCCAGCAGCACCACGCGCTGGGCCTTGGCCCAGGCGTAAGGCAGGCGGCTCACCGGGCGACCCCGACTTCATCCAGCGGCACGGCGCGGATCGCCGCACGCGGGGTGCCGAAGGCCGCGCCCGCGCGCGGTACGCCCTGCTCGGCGCTGGGCAGCAGCGGCATCTGCGCGTCCGGCAGCGCCCAGGAATGGGCCGGCTTGAGCCCGCCCTGGGCACGGCGGATGAAATCGTAGCGGTTGAGGGTGATGCTGCGCCCCACCTCGGCATCGCGAATGATGTAGGGGCGCAGGAACACCATCAGGTTGGTCTTGCTGGTGGCGCGGCGCTCGTTGCGAAACAGCACGCCCACCCCCGGCAGGCTGGAAAGAAACGGAATGCCGTCGTTGGCCTGGGTGTAGCCGTCCTGCAGCAGGCCGCCGAGCACCATGATCTGGCCGTCGTCGAGCAGGATGCTGGTGTCGATGGCGCGCTTGTTGGTGACCGTGCCGGCGGCACTGGAGGCGCGTTCGTCGACGCTGCTGACCTCCTGGTAGATGTCGAGCTTGACCGTGCCGCCTTCGGAGATCTGCGGGCGCACGTTGAGCTTGAGCCCCACCTCTTCGCGCTGGATGGTCTGGAACGGGTTGTTGCTGGTGCCGCCGCCATCGGTGACGTACTGGCCGCTGACAAAGGGGATGGTCTGGCCGACGAAGATGCTCGCCGCCTCGTTGTCCAGGGTCAGCAGGTTGGGCGTGGACAGCACGTTGCTGCCGCCCTTGCTGGTCAGGGCGCGGGCCAGCACCTTGAGGTCGAGCACCTCGCCGATGCCGGGGATGTTCACCGTGCCGTCCACCACGCCCACGCTCAGGCCGGGGGGCAGCGCGTCAATGCTGTTCCTGGCACCGCGATTGAACCCGGCACCGCCCAGGTTGGCGCCGCCGAACACGCCGTTCTTGCCCAGGTTGCCGGCCTGCCACTGGATGCCGAATTCGTTGGCGTCGTCTTCGCTGACCTCGACGATCAGGCTTTCGATCACCACCTGGGCGCGGCGCTGGTCGAGCAGGTCGATCACCTCGCGCAGGTTGCGGTACAGCGGGTCGGGTGCCGAAATCAGCAGGGTGTTGGTGGTGGCGTCGGCCTGGATGGTCACCCCGCCGGCGGAAAACGCGGTGTTCTGCTCGCTGCCCTGCGAACCGTTGCCATAGGCGTTGCCGGCCTGGCCGAGGCTGGCCCCGTAGGTGGCGGCTGGCGGGGTGGCGCTGGTGGTCTGCGCGGTGTTCGCCGCCGCGCCGCTGCCGTTCTGCTTGCCTGCCAGCAGGCCACCGCCGCTGAGCCTGGCGCGGGCGTCGTCACCGCTGCTGCTGTCGCTCTCGCCGGTGAGCAGCCCGCGCAGGGCCTGGGCCAGCTTGCCGGCCTGGGCGTTGCGCAGGTACACCACGTGCAGGTTGCTGGGGTTGTTCTGTGCGTTGTCGAGCTTGTAGATCAGGTCGCGGGCCAGTTGCGTGCGCTCGGGGCTGCCTGCGCGGATCACCACGCTGTTGGAGCGCGGGTCGCCGATCACGCTGATCTTCTGGGTGGGGTCGTTGCCCTGGGTTTCGAGCAGCTCCGAGACCATGGCCGCGATGTCGCTGGCGATGCCGTTCTGGATCGCCACCACGTCGGTGTCGATGGCGCTGGGGATGTCGATGCTGTCGAGCAGCCGGGCCACACGCTCGAGGTTCTCGGCATAGTCGGTGACCACCACGGTGTTGTTGCCGGGGTAGGCGTTGATCGGGTTGTTGGGCGACACGATGGGGCGCAGCACCGGGATCACGTTGACCGCGTTCTCGTATTGCAGGCGGAAGGTGCGGGTGAGCATGCCGGTGCCGGCATCCTTGCTGTTGATCGGCCCGCCCAGCAGCTTGGCGTCGGCCTCGGGCACCACCTGGCTGACGCCACCCACGTCGACCACGCTGATGCCCTGCATGCGCAGGGCCGCCAGCAGCATGGCGTAGGCACGTGTGGCCGGCACCTCGCCTTCGGACACCAGGGTCAGCTGGCCCTTGACCCGCGGGTCGACCAGAAACTGGCGCCCGGTGGCCCGCGACAGGGCGCGCACCACGGCCTGGATGTCGGCGTCGACGAAGTTCAGCTGCACCGGCTGGTCACCCAGCGGGTTGCCCGGTGCGGCACTGGCGCTGCCATCGCTGTGGGGCCTGGCGCGGTGGGCAGGGGCACGCGGGGCCGGGCGCTGTGGCTCGACCCGCGCCTGCAGGCCGTGGCGTTCCAGGCTGGTCGGCCCGGGCTGCACGTTGGCCAGCGGTCGGCCCAGCTCGCTGCTGGCCAGTGGCTGCGCAGGCTGCTGGCTGCAACCGGCCAGGGCCAGTGCCAGTACCAGGGGAGCCAGGCCGGCCAGTCGGCGCGGCAGTTGGGTGCACATCATGACGATTCCTTAGCGCCTTGCGCCTGGTCCAAGCGAACGATTCCGGAGAACGACGCCGTGGCCGAGGGGTCGGCCAGCGGGTCGCGTTGCAGGCGGCTGTGCACCACCGTCAGGCCCAGTTGTGCGGGGGCCTGCAGCAGCCAGGCGGTGGCGGCCTCGGCGGGGGCCTGGACAAGATCGAGCTGCCAGCCGCCCTCCACCGCCTGAAGCTGGTAATGGCCGCTGAGCCCGGCGTGCTCCAGGCTCTGGCGCAGGGCCGGCGCCTGTTGCGCGGCGCCCGGCAGTGAGGGGGCGTGGGCAAGCAGGCCGTCGAGGGTTTGCGCCTGGCTGCGCAGCCTGGGCGTTTCGGCCTCCCAGTGGGCGATGCGCGCCAGTGCCGGCTGCACCAGCACCAGCCACCACAGCGTGGTGCCCAGCAGCAGTGCGGTCAGGGCCACGGCGCGGCGCTCGCGCGCACTCAGGCCGTGCCACCAGGGGCGCAGGCGGCGCAGGGGGTGCCGTGCCTTACTCAACATTGGCCACCTCCTCGCCCGTGGCGGTCGCCGGGCGCAGGGTCCAGCCGTGGTCGCTGCTGCTGGCCTCGATGCCCTGTGCCGCCAGCTGTGTTTGCCAGGCGTTGTCGGCCGGGGGCCGTGCGGCGCCGGGCAGTGGCTGCAGGTCGAGCACGCCGTCGTGGTAGGTCAGTTGCTCGACTGCGCCGGCCAGAAACGGCATGGCGCTGCCGGCGGCCTGCAGCAGGTGGTTGAAGGGTGCGACCGCGCCATTGTCGCCGGCGGCGAGCTGCTGGCGTACCTGTTGCAGCGGGTTGAGGATCACCTGCAACTGCGGGTAGGCAGCGCGTACCTGCTGGTGCATGTGCTGGCGCAGTTGCTGGCCGGTGTCGGCCAGCCGCGCGGCGTAGAGGTTCAGGCCCAGGGTCCAGATCATGGCGGCGCTGGCGCACAGGGCGAGTGCCCGTGGCCAGCCGTGCTGTGCGGCGCCAGGGGCGCGCAGGCCGCTGTGCAGGCTCGCCACCGGGCATGCGCCGGCCCTTGCCGGGGTCGGGTACAGGCCCCGGGGTTTGAGGCCGGCATTCGACAGCCACTGCGCCAGGCCCTGCAATGCCGCCTGCCCCAGCCATGCCACCGCCACCTTCCCGTCCGCTGCCCGTGGCCCGTGGGCGATATGCACGGCGCGCACATCGCCCAGTATCAGGCCCTGCGCCGCGCACTGCACCGCCGCCCCCAGGCGCGCCGCCGGCAACGGCGGCAGTACCAGCTCGGTGCACAGGCTGTCGTCCGGGTGCAGCCACGCCAGCACCTCGCGGCCGCGCGCCAGGCTCTTGAGCTGCGCCTGCGCCGCCTCGCCCTCGGCCTCGGTCCGGCCCTGGCGGTCCAGTTGCCGATAGCCGACCCGCGCCCCGCCCTCAAGCGCCGCGAGCCGCGGCAATGCCATGTGCAGTTGTGCCTTCATGCGCCCACCCGTGCCCAGACAACCTGTGCCAGGGGCGCCTGCCCGCGCAGCAGCAGCGCCTCCAGGCGCACCTCGCGCGAGCCGCTACGGGCCACGCCGTGCAGGCGGAACCAGTCGCTGGTAATGCCCACCGGCACGCTTTCGAGCACCACGTGGGGCATCTGCAGGCGGTTGACGAAATCCCCGCGGTTGACGAACCAGCGCCCGCCGTCGCGCTCGGCGATCAGCTGGCGCGCCTTGTCTACGCTCAAGCCCGGCACCTGCGCCGCCAGCACCTCGGCGGACGCGGTGTTGCCATTGATCCAGGTGTTGGCCGGCAGCACCGTGGCCACTCGGCGCAGGCGCGCCAGCCCTTCGGCATCCAGCCCCGGCACGGCCAGCTGGTCGAGGCTGCGCAGCATCGGCCGGCGTGCCGGCACCGGGCGCGAAGCGGCACCCGGCGAGGTTGCGCGGCCACTGTCGAAGCCGTGCACCGCCTCGGCCACGGGCGCCTGCCGGCGCGGGTAGCCGTCGATCACCCGCGCCGCGATCGCCTGCGCCACCGGCGCGGCCAGGCCGATCAGTGCACACAGGCGCTCGAAGGTGGCCAGGGCCTGCGCGTCGGGTTGCTCTTCGACCACCAGGTTGCGCAGGTTGAACTTGCCCTGCTCGTCTTCCAGCCGGCCCTGAAACACCGCGCCGTGCTCGCCCACCGGCAGGCCGGCGATGGGGCGCGCCCAGCCCTGGTCGAGGCGTACCAGCGGGTCGACGCGGCGCTGCTCGGCCAGTACCTCACGGCTCCAGGCCAGGCCCGCCTGCAGCACGCCCAGCCCCTGGGCACGCTGCTGCAGGCTTTCCAGCTCACGGGTGAATACGCTCTGGCGGCTGATCATGCCCGCTGCGATCACCGCCACCACGGCGGCTATCAGCAAGGCACTGATGATCGCCATTCCGCGTTGCTGCGCGGACGGTCTCATCACGGCGCCTACAGCTGCCAGGAGCCGATATCGGCGTTCACGCCCTCGCCGTCAGGCTCGCCATCGGCGCCCAGCGAGAACACGTCGATCTCGCCGTTGGCACCGGGGTTGAGGTAGTGGTAGGGGCGGCCCCAGGGGTCGTTGGGCAGGCGCTCCAGGTAGGCGCGCCAGGTGCCGGGCTTGGCCGAGGCGGGTTTTTCCACCAGTACCTTGAGGCCCTGGGCGGCGCTGGGGTAGCTGCCGTTGTCCAGGCGGTAGAGCTTGAGCGCCTGCATCAGCCCGGCGATGTCCTGGCGGGCGGCGGTGGCACGCGCCTGGTCGGGGCGGTCGAGCACCTTGGGCACCACCATCGCTGCCAGGATCCCGAGGATGACCACCACCACCATGATCTCGATCAGGGTGAAGCCGCGTTGGCGACGGGGGGCAGAACGGCGTGGGCAGGTAAGCGACATCTCGGCATTCCTTGGCGGGATTCGGGGGCCGATTGTGGCAAGGGCATATGTCAGTGGTATTGAAAATCCTCGGGAGTTCCGGTCGCCAATCGGTCAGACAGACCCCCTAGGATGCAGCTTTGCCCACACCGAGATGCCCATGCGCAGACGCCGCCCGCAACAGGCCGGTTTTACCCTGATCGAAGTGCTGGTGGCGCTGGCCATCGTGGCCGTGGCGATGGCCGCTGCAGTGCGCGCGGCCGGGCTGATGACCCAGGGCAATGGCCTGCTGCGCGACAAGTCGCTGGCCCTGCTCTCGGCCCAGGCGCGCCTTGCCGAACTGCGCCTGGAAGGCCAGGCAACCCCGGGCCTGCGCCGCTTGGCGTGCGACCAGGGGCGCCTGCGCCTGCGCTGCGAGCAGCAGGTCGACAGCCGCCCCGGTGGGCTGCTGCAGGTGCGCCTGGAGGTGTTCGAGCGTGACCGTGAAGGCCCGCCGCTGGCGCGCCTGGAGAGCTGGCTGGGCCAGGCGCCTAGGGGCGAATGAGGCGCGGCAGCGCGGGGCCTTCGGGCAGTCGCGCGATGCCGATGCGGCTGCGCTCCCCGGCGCGCTCGATCACCAGCGCATCGGCTTCTATGGCCACCAGTTGCACCCCCTGCGCCAGTTGCTCGCCCACCCGCACGGCCTGTGGCGCGCCGCCGTTGAGCGAGACGATGGCCACCGCACCGGCACTGCCGGCCAGCAGCCCGCTGAGGCTGATGTCGACCTGCGCCGGCAGGTTGGCAAACCACTGCCCGGCGGCGGCCGGGGGTGCCGATAGGGTCTGCTCCATGGCAGCCGGCACTGGTTGGGGGGTGGGCGTCCAGAGCAACGTGCCCCAGGTCGCGAGCCCGGCCAGCGCCGCGAGCAGCGCCGCGCCCTGGACCAGTTGCGGGGCAGCCACGGGTTTGAATGCTAGTGCCATGGGGAACGGTCTCCGTGTGGTTCCTGGCCCGAGCATACGCGCCGATTCTCACGCTTTTGTTTCACACGACGATCATCTTCGCCGTGCACGCTGTCACCAGCCAAGGAGGCATCGCCCCATGCAACGCAGCCATCCACAACAGGGCTTTACCCTGATCGAACTGATGGTGGTGCTGGTGATCGTCGGCATCGCCAGCGCCGCCATCAGCCTGAACATCCGCCCCGACCCGGCCAGGGCGCTGCGCGAAGACGCCGAGCGCCTGGCGCAATTGCTGCTGGTGGCCCAGAGCGAGGTGCAGGCCGATGGCCGCGCCCTGCTCTGGCAGGCCGACCGCGACGGCTACCGTTTTGTGCGGGCCGGCGCGGCGCTGGACGGCGACCCGCTGCTGCGCCCGCGCCCCTGGCAGGCCGCGCCGGTGACGGTGCAGCGCACCCCGCAGCGGGCCGTGCGCATCGACCCGGAATGGATCGGCGAGCCGCTGACCCTGCGCCTGGTCAGCGGCCAGCAGCAGATCGAGGTGCGCCGCGATGCCGCCGGCCGCGTCGAGGTGCACCAGCCATGAGGCGCCACCCGCAAGGCGGGTTCACCCTGATCGAGGTGATGGTGGCGATCCTGTTGATGGCCATCGTCAGCCTGGTGGCCTGGCGCGGGCTGGACAGCGTCAGCCGCGCCGACCGCCACGTCAAGGACAGCACCGAACAGGCCCGCGCCCTGCTGCGGGTGTTCAACCAGCTGGAGCGCGACCTGGCGTTGCGTGCCAGCAGCGAACTGGTCGAGCCGGTGCTGGCGGGCATGGACCCGCCCAGCGAAAAACCGCTGCCTGCGGTGCGGGTGCAGGCCAGCGACGGGCGCCCGGCGCGCCTGGAGCTGATTCGCAGCAGCGCCGCCGACGACGGCCTGATGCGCGTGCGCTGGTGGTTGCAGGGTGGCACGCTGTACCGCGCCGCGGCGCCGGCACGCGATCGCTTCCCGCTACCGGCGCCTGCCGGCCGGGTGGCGGTACTGGAGGATGTGGCTGAATTCAACCTGCGGGTGTGGGAGCCGGGCAAGGGCTGGCGGCACCTGACCGGCGAGGCCCGGGACAATCCGCCGGGGCTCGAGATCGAACTGCTGCGCCAGAGCGCGCAGGGCCCGCAGCGTTACCGCCAGGTACTGGGGCCGCTCAACTGAGCAGCACCACGCCACCGGGCAGTTCGGTGCAGCGTGCGCCGTAGGCGTCGCGGATCAGCTGCGCCACCCCTGGCAGTTGCGCCAGGCTGAAGCGCGCCTGCACCTTGCGTCGTCCCAGGCTGGGGTTGAGCAGCACCAGCATGCCGGGGCGGTAGCGGTTGATTTCGTCGATCACCTGGCTCAGCGGCGCGTCATGGAACACCAGCCGCTGCTCGCGCCAGGCCATTACCTGTTCGGCATCGAACGGCTGCGCGCTGCCGGCGCTGCGGGCGTCGTAACGCAGCTGCTGGCCGGCGGGCACGGGCAAGCTGCGGCCCTGCCAGAGAATCTGCACCTGGCCCTGCAGGCAGGTGACGCACACGGCCGAATCGGTGTGGCGCACATTGAAGCGCCCGGCCTGGGCCGACACCCAGGCCTGCCCGGCCTGCACCTGCACCGGGGCCTGGGCCAGCACCTCGACCTCGCCTTCGAGCAGGGCGATCGCTTCGCCGCTGCGGTTGATGCGGGTCTGGGTGTTGAGCTCCAGCGCGATGCCCTGGGTCAGGTCGATGCGACGCTGCTCGCCAACGCCGGTGTGAAAGTCTGCCGCTGGCGTGCCGAGCCCGTCCACCAGGTTGCTGCGCAGCAGCACGAAGGCTGCCGAGGCCGCCAGCGCGCCACCCAGGAACGCGCGGCGCCCCAGGGTACGCAGGGGCACCACGCGCTCGGCCTGGCGCGCCGCCGGCTCCAGCTGCTGCCACAGCTGGCGGGCCTGCTCGAAGGCCTGGGCGTGCGCCGGGCTCTGTGCGCACCACTGGCGCAGGGCGCGTGCGTCGGCGACGGTGGCGCGCCCGGAGGTAAGCAGCAGCAACCAGTCCTGGGCCTGGCTGTGCAGGCTGGGTTCAGCCGAAGTCTGGGGTGTCATGGTCTGAGGGGCCTGCATCAAAATGGCGCTGTGTATTGTTCAAGACGGTTTTCCCGCACCGGGACCGAACCGCTGGAACACTTTTCTTTCCAGCCGCGTGGCGCAGTAACCCAGTGCGGCCTTGAGCTCCTTCTCGACCATGCGCGTGGAGATGCCGAAGCGCTGGGCGATTTCCAGGTGCGAGGCTTCCTCCAGGCGCGCGGCGATGAAGATGCGCCGGCGCCGTGCCGGCAGTTCGTAGAGTGCGCCGAGCAGGCACTGGATTTCCTGCTGGCCGCCGACGATGCGCGCCGGGTCCTGGTCTTCGGCCACCTGCAGCAGGTCTTCGACCTCGGCGCCGGTGAGCAGCCGGGCGTCGGCCTGGCGCCGGTCGGCGGCGATGTTCAGGGCCATGCGGTACAGGTAGGCATTGGGCTTGTGCAGCGCGTGGGTGGCCTGCATGCGGTCGACCCGCAGGTAGGTTTCCTGGAGCACGTCGCAGGCCAGGTCGTCCGAACCCAGGCGGCGTTTGAGGCGCACCTTGAACTCGTCGTAAGAGGTCAGGAACAACGTGACCAGAGGTGTATTCATACTGCCTAGCCTCCATGCGATTAAGGGCAGTCCATGCGTGTATCGGGCAACAGCAGCAGCGTCACCGGTTGCGCCAGCGCCGAGGGCGGTGGCCGCTCCAGGCGCAGGGCGCGCAGGCTTTCGACCAGCGCGCTGTCACGCCGGTGATCGCCGGTGGAGGCCAGCAGGCGGCTCTGGGCCAGCACCCCGCGGGCGTCGATCCATACCTGCACTGCGGCCCGGTAATGGCCTGGGCGTGCCAGCGCGCTGGCACACAGCGCCTGTTCCACGGCGCGTTGCAGCGTGCGCGCATAATTGCCGGCCGCGCCGGCCCCGCCTGTGGCACGCGGGTTCGGCGCGGCTGCCGGCAGTGCCACGCGCTGCACGGTGAAGGCCTCGGCGCCGCTGTAGCGGGCCATCAGCCCGGTGCCTTCGAGCAGCCTGCGCAGGCCGTCGCGGGCGCTGAACGCGCCGTTCAGCGGCATCGAGCGCTGGCGTGCGGTCAGCTCCCGGTCCACCAGCACCGCCATGCCGCTCTGCTGGCCGAAGGCGTGCAGCGCCTCGTCCAGTGGCTGGGCCGGTATGTCGAAACGGATCGGGCCTGCGCCGTGCACCGGCATCGCCAGCACGGCCAACAGCAGCACGGCGATTCTGGCAAGGCAGTGGCGCAAACCGGTGTCTCCCCCGAAAGTCGCCATCGTGGGGCCTGTGTATGAATCTGATGTGACAGCGGTAGGCAAAAAACCTTAACGATGTGGGAAGTCGCCTGGGGCTAGACTGGGGGAAACCGCTTCAGGGAGGGCATGGACATGGGCTGTCGAATCGCGGGGTTGTGGCTGGTTGCCGGTCTGCTGAGTGGCCTGTCGAGTGGCGTGGTGCAGGCGGGACAGGACGAGGGTTGCATCGACGTGCAGGTGGGCCAGGCGCGGGCGCTGGCGTACGACTGCCTGACGCGCCAGTTGCAGAACGGCAACGGGCAGCGCGCGGCGCAGGCCAACCGCAAGGCGATGGAGGTGGATGTGAGCCGGCGCGCGCCGAACCAGCTGGGGTTGTTCAACCAGTCGGCCACGGGGCAGCGCATGGGCAATGCGTTCGGGGTGTCGGTGCGGCCGCAGCGGCCGGGGCCGTGATCGGCGCAGTTGCATTCCTGCAGGCCATGGTTCGTTGCAGCCAATGTAGGAGCCGGCGTTGCCGGCGAAGCGCCGCGCGGGCGGCGCTCGGTTTTGGGAGCACCGGTGGATTCAAGACAGGCACCTTCCAGCCCGAATGAATTTCAAGGCTGATGATTGAAGGGGTGAGCGAGAAAACCAGCCAGCAATGGCGGTGGACGACTAGTGCCAACCGATGCCCTTGCAGCGCTCTCAGGATCGAGCGCCGCAAGCGCGGCGCTTCGCCGGCAAGGCCGGCTCCTACACGGGGCGGTATTGCCAGCCTCGGTGTGTTCGACACCCGATTGCAGTGAATCCACCTGACATCAGACTTGTCGCCCCTACCGCCCCCGCGGCAAGCAGATGCGAAACTGTGCCCCCCCCAACGCCGACTGCCCCACCGTCAGGGTGCCACCCTGCCCCTCGATCACCCGACGGCTGATCGCCAACCCCAGGCCAAACCCGCCCGTGGCACGGTCCCGACTGCGATCCAGGCGGTAGAACGGCTGGAAGATGCGCTCGCGCTCCTCCTGCGGAATGCCAATGCCGTCATCCTCGACGGTCAGCACGCACGCGCCCTTGGCATCCACGCTCAGGCGCAGCAGGATGCGCTGCCCGCAATAACGCATGGCGTTGCGGATCAGGTTCTGCACCGCCCGCGCCGTCAACCGCGGGTCCAGCACAAAGCGCGGCAGATCCGGCTCGGCACGCACCTCCAGGCTCACCCCGCGCCCATCCAGCTCTTCGGCATAGCTGCCCAGGATGCTGTCGACGAACTCGGGCAGCGCCACCTCCACCCGCTCGCCACCCTGGCCATTCTGCAAGCGGTTGTACGACAGCAGCTCAAGCACCAGCGCATCCAGCTCGCGCACGTGCCCCACCAATTCCAGCAGGCGCTTGCGACTGGCCGGGGGCATTTCGTCGTACAGCAGCACCAGGCCGAAATCCAGGCGGGTCAGCGGCGTGCGCAGCTCATGCGACACCGCATTGAGCAACTCGCGCTGCTGGGTCAGCAGGCATTCGATATCCGCCGCCATGGTATCGAACACCTTGGCCAGCGCGCCGATGTTCGAGCGTGGCGAGATCAGCGTGCGCTCCGCCAGGTTGCCTTCGCCCAGGCGCTGCGCCGTGGCCTTGAGCCGCTGCAGGTCACGCCAGTGCGGGCGCACCCAGAACAGCAGGCAGCCCAGCAGCGCCGCACCGATCAGCACGGTGATGCCCCACGACAGCAGGTAGATGTCCGCCGGGTCCGGCGGGTTGCGCAGCACCACCATCCACTCGCTGTCCAGCGGCGCCAGGGCGGTTTCGTAATAGCCCCACTCCCCCAGGCGCACCACGTACTGGCCGGCCTGCAGGTGCGCCTGCTCCTCGGCGTTCAGGTCCAGGTCGGCGCGCCGGCGCAGCTCGATGCTGAGGGGGGCGAAATCGGTGTTCAGCGCCTCGGCCACCTGGGGCCAGCTGTCGCGGTGCTTGAGGTGGAACTGGTTGACGATCAGGCGCTGCACGCCCCGCGCCTGGTCCTGGTTGTAGGCGATGTAGCGGTCATGGAACACATGCAGGATCAGTTCGGGGATCAGGAAGATCGACCCGGCATACGCGACGATGGTCACCAGATACAGGCGTACCAGAATTTTCAGCATGGCCGTGGCCGCTCCTCAGAATTCCCACTCGACTCGGCTGAACAGGTAGCCCTTGCCCCACACCGTCTTGATCTTGCGCGCCTCGCCGGCGCTGTCGTCGAACTTGCGCCGCAGCTTGGAGATGGCCACGTCCACCGAGCGGTCGGTGCCGTTGAACTCGATGCCGCGCAACTGCTGCAGGATGCAGTCGCGGCTGAGCACGCTGCCGGCATTGCGCGCCAGCACCACCAGCAGGTTGAACTCGCCGCTGGACAACTCCACCGTCTGGTCGCGCCACAGCACGGTGCGTTCGGCCAGGTCGATGCGCAGCCCGCCGATCACGATCAGGTCGCTCTCGAGATGCGGCTCGTTGATGCTGCTGCGCCGCAGCAGGGTCCGCACCCGCGCCAGCAGCACGCGCGGCTCGCACGGCTTGCTGACGTAGTCGTCGGCGCCCATCTCCAGGCCCAGCACCTGGTCGTGGCTGTCGTCGCGGGCGGTGAGCATGAGGATCGGCAGCAGCAGCGATTCGGCGCGCAGTTGCCGGCACACCTGCAGGCCGTCCAGGCCCGGCAGCATCAGGTCCAGGATCACCAGGTCGGGTTTGCTGCGCCGCGCCTCTTCCAGCACGTGGTCCCCCCGCGCAATCACGCTGACGCTGAAACCATTGCGTTGCAGGTAGCTGGCGATCAGTTCGCTCAGGGCGCAGTCGTCTTCGACCAGAAGGATAGTGGGCATGGGTAGTTTGAAAGGCCGGGAAAGTCAGGCAGGATATAGCGCTTATTCGCAGGTCGCGAAATTCTTCACACTTTTTCACACTCGCCCTACATAGCTTAACAACTGCCTGTAGCGCGGCTGCCTTAGCATTGCCGGGTCATTTATGGAAGATCCGCATGCCCAGTTCAAGCCCCGTCCGTCTGCGTACCCTGGCGCCCCTGTTGCTGCTGAGCCTGGCCCTGGCCGGCTGCGACAGCAAGCCGCCCGCCGAAGAACAAGCCCCCAAGCCCGCCGTCAGCGTCGAAACCGTGCGCGAGCAACCCCTGGCCATCAGCACCGAGCTGTCGGGGCGCATCCTGGCGCCACGCATCGCCGAGGTGCGCGCGCGGGTGGCAGGGGTGGTGCTCAAGCGGGTGTACCGTGAGGGCAGCGACGTGAAACAGGGCGACGTGCTGTTTCGCATCGACCCGGCACCGTTCAAGGCCGACTACGACAGCGCCCGCGCCAACCTGGCCAAGGCCGAGGCCACGCGCTTTCAGGCGCGCCTGCAGGACCAGCGCTACGCCGAGCTGATTTCGATCGACGCGATCAGCCGCCAGGAGCACGACAACGCCCGCGCCGCCGCCATGCAGGCCGACGCCGAAGTGGCAGCGGCCAAGGCCGCGCTCGAGCGTGCGCGCCTGAACCTGGGCTATGCCACCGTGACCGCGCCGATTTCCGGGCGCGTGGGCCGTGCCCTGGTGACCGAGGGCGCGCTGGTGGGGCAGAACGAATCGACCCCGCTGGCGATCATTCAGCAGCTCGACCCGATCCATGCCGACCTGACCCAGTCGACCCGCGAGATCAACGCCCTGCGCCGTGCCCTGCGTGCCGGCGAGCTCAAGCAGGTGGGCCAGGACCAGGCCCGCGCCACGCTGATCCAGGATGACGGCACGCCTTACCCGCTGGCGGGCAAGCTGCTGTTCTCCGACATCAGCGTGGACCCGAGCACCGGCCAGATCACCCTGCGCAGCGAGTTCCCCAACCCCGACCTGGACCTGCTGCCCGGCAGCTTCATCCGCGTGCGCCTGGAACAGGCGGTGCAGCCCAAGGGCATCAGCGTGCCGCAGCAGGCCATCCTGCGTGACAGCGCGGGCCTGCCGCGGGTGCTGCTGGTGGACGCCGAGCAGCGCGTGAGCGAGCGCGCCGTGGTGCTGGGCAGCGTGCAGCAGGACCGCTGGATCGTCACCGAGGGCCTGGCCCCAGGCGATCGCATCGTCACCGAAGGCCTGCAGCACGTGAAGGTGGGTGACCAGGTGAGCGTGACCCCCGCCACCGACACGGCTGCCCCCATCGCCCAGACCACCGCCCAGTGAGGCCCTGATCCATGCCGCAGTTCTTTATTGACCGCCCGGTGTTCGCCTGGGTGGTCGCGCTGTTCATCCTGCTCGGCGGTGCGCTGGCCATCCCGCAGTTGCCGGTGGCCCAGTACCCCAACGTGGCGCCGCCACAGATCGAGGTGTACGCGGTATACCCCGGTGCCTCGGCGCAGACCATGGACGAGAGCGTGGTCAGCCTGATCGAGCAGGAGCTCAACGGCGCCGATCACCTGCTGTACTTCCAGTCCACCAGCAGCCTGGGCAGCGCCACGGTAACGGCGACCTTCCAGCCGGGCACCAACCCGGAACTGGCCCAGGTCGATGTGCAGAACCGCCTGAAGATCGTCGAGTCGCGCCTGCCGCGGGCGGTGACCCAGCAGGGCCTGCAGGTGGAGAAGATCTCCACCGGGTTCCTGATGCTGGTGACCCTGACCGCCGACGATGACCGCCTAGACGAAACCGCGCTGAGCGACTTTCTGGCGCGCAACGTGATGAACGAGGTGCGCCGCGTACCGGGCGTGGGCAAGGCGCAGCTGTATGGCTCGGAACGCGCCATGCGTATCTGGCTCGACCCGCAGAAGCTGATCGGCTTCAACCTCACCCCCGAGGATGTGAACCTTGCGATTGCCGCGCAGAACGCCCAGGTGGCCCCTGGCAGCATCGGCGACCTGCCCGGCAGCCCGACCCAGGAAATCACTGCCAACGTGCTGATCAAGGGCCAGCTGTCGACGCCCCAGGAGTTCGCCGACATCGTGCTGCGCGCCAATGCGGATGGCTCGCGGGTCACCGTGGGTGATGTGGCGCGGGTCGAGATCGGCGCCCAGGAGTACCAGTACGGCACGCGCCTGAACGGCAAGCCGTCCACCGCTTTCAGCGTGCAGCTGGCGCCCGGTGCCAACGCCATGCAGACCGCAACCCTGGTCAAGGCCAAGATGGACGAGCTGTCGCGCTACTTCCCGCCCGGGGCGGTGTACGACATCCCGTATGACACTTCGCCGTTCGTCAAGGTGTCCATCGAACAGGTGATCAACACCCTGATCGAGGCCATGGTGCTGGTGTTCCTGGTGATGTTCCTGTTCCTGCAGAACATCCGCTACACGCTGATCCCGACCCTGGTGGTGCCGGTGGCACTGATGGGCACCTTCGCGGTGATGCTGACGCTGGGCTTCTCGATCAACGTGCTGACCCTGTTCGGCATGGTGCTGGCCATCGGCATTCTGGTGGACGACGCCATCGTGGTGGTGGAGAACGTCGAGCGGATCATGGCCGAGGAAGGCCTGCCGCCCAAGCAAGCCACGCGCAAGGCCATGCAGCAGATCAGCGGCGCCATCGTCGGCATCACCGTGGTGCTGGTGGCGGTGTTCGTGCCGATGGCGTTCATGCAGGGCTCGGTGGGGGTGATCTACCAGCAGTTCTCGGCGTCGATGGCGGTATCGATCCTGTTCTCGGCGTTCCTTGCCCTGAGCCTGACCCCGGCGTTGTGCGCCACCCTGCTCAAGCCGATCGCCAAGGGCGAACACCACGTCAAGCGCGGTTTCTTCGGCTGGTTCAACCGCAAGTTCGAAGGCATGAGCAACGGCTACCAGCGCTGGGTGATGCACGCGATCCAGCGCAGCGGCCGCTACCTGGTGGTGTATGGCCTGCTGCTGGTGGCGCTGGGCTGGACCTTCAGCCAGCTGCCCTCCTCGTTCCTGCCCACCGAAGACCAGGGCTACACCATCACCGACGTGCAGCTGCCGCCCGGCGCCAGCCGCAACCGTACCGTGCAGGTGGCCGAGCAGATCGAGGCGCACAGCGCAGGCGAACCTGGCGTGGGCAACACCACGGTGATCCTGGGCTTCAGTTTCTCGGGCAGCGGGCAGAACGCGGCGCTGGTGTTCACCACGCTCAAGGACTGGTCCGAGCGCACCGCCAAGGACAGCGCCGAGGCCATCGCCGAGCGCGCCAACATCGCCTTCAGCCAGTTCAAGAACGCGGTGGCCTATGCGGTGCTGCCGCCCTCGGTGGATGGCCTGGGCACCTCGACCGGTTTCGAGTTCCGCCTGCAGGACCGTGCCGGCGTGGGCCATGCCGGGCTTATGGCGGCGCGTGACCAGTTGCTGGCCGAGGCCGCGAAAAGCCCGGTGCTGGCCAACGTGCGCGAGAGCGCCCTGGCCGAAAGCCCGCAGGTGCAGTTGCTGATCGACCGCAAGCAGGCCAACGCGCTGGGCGTGTCGTTCGACGACATCGGCACGGTGCTCAACACGGCCATCGGCTCGACCTACGTCAACGACTTCCCCAACCAGGGCCGCATGCAGCGGGTGGTGGTGCAGGCCGAGGGCGACCAGCGCAGCCAGGTCGAGGACCTGCTCAAGATCCACGTGCGCAACACCAGCGGCAAGATGGTGCCGTTGTCGGCCTTCGCCCAGGCGCAGTGGGTATCGGGGCCGGTGCAACTGACCCGCTACAACGGCTACCCGGCCATTGCCGTGTCGGGCGAGCCGGCACCGGGCTACAGCTCGGGCGCGGCGATGGCTGAGGTGCAGCGCCTGGTCGATGCCCTGCCGCTGGGCTTTGGCCTGGAATGGACCGGGCTGTCGCTGCAGGAGCAGTTGTCCGGGGCGCAGGCACCGATGCTGATGGCGCTGTCGCTGCTGGTGGTGTTCCTGTGCCTGGCGGCACTGTACGAAAGCTGGTCGATCCCCACCTCGGTGCTGCTGGTGGTGCCGCTGGGCGTGCTCGGTGCGGTGCTGGCGGTGACCCTGCGCGACATGCCCAACGATGTGTTCTTCAAGGTCGGCCTGATCACCCTGATCGGCCTGTCGGCGAAGAACGCGATCCTGATCATCGAGTTCGCCAAGAGCCTGGTGGACGAAGGGCATGACCTGGTCGAGGCCACCGTACAGGCCGCGCGCCTGCGCCTGCGGCCCATCGTGATGACCTCGCTGGCGTTCATCCTGGGCGTGGTGCCGCTGGCGATTGCCACCGGCGCCAGCTCGGCGAGTCAGCAGGCCATCGGCACCGGGGTGATCGGCGGCATGCTCAGCGCCACGCTGGCGATCGTGTTCGTGCCGGTGTTCTTCGTGGTGGTGATGCGCGTGACCGGCTGGCGCCGGCGTGACGCCCAGGCCGACCCTGCGGTGGTCGAACAAAGCTGATGGACAGCCGCGCGGCGGTCATGGGATGGTGCTAGCCCGCTTCTGGACTGGAACCTTGCAATGACCGCCGCCGTACTTCCCCCCTGCTCCATTCTTTTGCTGGCCGGCGGCCGTGGCCAGCGCATGGGCGGGCAGGACAAGGGCCTGCTGTCCTGGCAGGGCCGCCCGCTGATCGCGCACGTGCACGCCGTGGTACGTGACCTAAGCGATGACCTGATCCTTTCCTGCAATCGCAACCAGCACGCCTATCGGGCGTTTGCCGACCAGTTGGTGGGCGATGCCGAGCCTGGGTTTCCCGGGCCGCTGGCCGGGGTGCTGGCCGGGCTTGCGGTGGCGCGGCATGCCTGGCTGGTGGTGCTGGCGTGTGATGCACCGCTGATCGAGCGCGGGTTGCTCGAGCAGTTGCTGAGCGTGGCGGTGACCGGGGACTGCGCGGCGATGGTGCGCCAGGGCCAGCAGTGGCAGCCGATGTTCTGCGTGATCCCGGTGCGCCAGCAGGCGAGCTTGCAGGCGGCATGGCAGGCCGGTGAGCGCAGCCTGTTGCGGGCGTTGCTGGAGCATCCGTTGCAGGCGGTGGAGTGTGCAGAGGAGGACCGGCGCCTGAGCAACTTCAATACGCCGCAGTGGTTGGGGCAATAAGGCTTTTTGTGTCGTCTGTGAGGGCCTCTTCGCGGGCCAAGCCCGCTCCTACAGGGGAAGGTGGTGACCTTTAGGCCCGTGTAGCACCTGTGGGAGCTGGCTTGCCAGCGAAGGGGCAGTTCAGGCGCC